>NZ_JABBWU010000011.1:0-291861 GCF_012999525.1 Microbispora sp. H10836 | reverse complement strand
TCGAGGCGGCCTGCTGAGCACTGGTCCCGCACGGTCCGAGTTCGTCGGTCCCGTTGCCCGTGAGGAAGACTTCCCACTCGAACATCTCCACGGGCACCTGGCCGCCGTCGCAGTACAGGCAGTCCTCCCGCGACGAGGTCGCCAGCCCCAGCGACACGGCCGCCACCTGTCCGCGCCGGGTGACAATCTTCCAGCCGCGCCCGTCGCACGCGGTGCACTTAACTGGTGTGGTCATGCCGAAAAGAATGGATCGCCAAGGAATCCAGTCCTATTCCCCTGGGATATATCCATTGGAGATATAGGGTCTTCAGCAGACGCGATGCACCACCAGCCCGGGAGAAACGACCGGAGGCCGGAATGCACGGGAACGCTTTCGAACCGATCCAGCTACCCGACTGGGTGTGGGACCGCGACGAAAGCCGCGAAATCCTGAAGAAACGCGACATCGCAGGTCTGTTCGGTCTGGCGGTCAAGTACGCCGGGGCCAGCCAGGTCCGCCTCAGCGCCGCCACCGGCATAGCCCAGGGCCGCATCAGCTTGCACATGCGCGGGCAGCGCCAGGTCACCGACCTTGAAGTCTATGAGCGCATCGCCGCCGGCCTCGGCCTGCCCGACCACGCCCGCATGCTGCTCGGCCTCGCCCCGCTCGACATCGCCTCACCCACCGGCAACCACGGCGACGAGCACCAGGAGCAAACCGCCGAACTCACCGCCCGCATCGAAGCCGCCGCCGCCATCGACTCGACAATGGTGATGATCCTCAGCACCGACACCAACAACCTGCGCCTACTGGACCGCCGACTCGGCAGCGCCGCCATCGCCGACAAAATGCGCGCCCAAATCTCCCAAATAGAGCGCGCCCACCATCACGCCATACGACCCGGTATACGCGTCAAATTGGCGCATGTGCTCTCCGAGACGGCAGCTCTCGCCGGATGGCAGGCCATCGACACGTGCGCACTCAACGACGCCTGGGACTACCACGAGCGCGCCATAGCCGCAGCACGCGAAACCGACGACCCAGCACTACTCGCCTACGCCTGCGGCCAGCAGGCATACGTTCTGGCCGACCTCGGAAGGCCGGCAGAGGCCACCGAACTCCTCCAGTACACCCGGGCCTCATACGACCGCCGCGTCCCCAGCCACCTACGCACATGGCTCGCCGCCGCCGAAGCAGAGGCCGCCGCCGTCCTCGGGGACGAGACGACCTGCCGCACCGCTCTCGACCAGGCCGCCGCACTACTTCCCGAAGGAGACGCGGACCCGAGCCTGCCGTATGTCTCCCTCAACCGGCACCACCTCGCGCGGTGGCGCGGCAACTGCCTCGTCCGCTTCGGTGATCCCGAAACCGTCGAGGACCTACGCTCAGCTCTCGCAGGCATGGACGGCACCTATAACCGGGCCGAGGCCGGATTGCGCTGCGACCTCGCTCACGCCCTGCTCGCCATGGGCCAAGTGGACGCCGCTCAACCGCACCTCTACCGGGCCGAGCAACTCGCCACGATGATCGGCTCTCGCCGGCACGCCCGACGCATCGCTGAACTGACCCGGGCCGCTACCCGCGCGACCCGTTGAGCCGCTCCCGCGCGTACAGCAGCCCGATCAACACCCCGGAGTTCCAGACGTCCCCACGGGCGATCATGTCTGGAATCTCCTTCATCGGGATCCACTCCAGCCGATCGGCCTCCACCTCGCCGACCGGCTCACCGACCAGTTCGGCACCCCGTCCGAGGAACACGAGGTGTTCGGAGTCAACCATGCCGACCATGGGCTGAAAGGTGATCAGATGCTCGATTTCCTTGGGCCGGTAACCGGTCTCCTCTTCCACCTCGCGCACGGCGGTGTCCTTCGGGTCCTCGCCGACCTCCACCAGGCCCCCGGGCAGCTCCCAGCCCCACCGGTCGAAGAGGAAGCGGTGGCGCCACATCATCAGCACGCGATGTTCGTCGTCGACCAGCACCGTCATGGCCGCACGGCCCAGATGCACCGCGTGATGCTCGAAGCGCTCCCCGTCAGGGATCTCAACGTCGACCAGGCCCAGGCGGATCCACTCGTTGTCGTAGATCAGCCGCTCACCATGCACGACCCACCGCGACCGCTCTTCGTTGGTAGCCACACAGCGAAACTACAGCCCCGAGCTTCCGCCGTACATGCAGAAGATCGATTCGGGGCTTTCGGCTGGCTTCACCTAGTCGGGCCATCCGGTCAGGCTGTACACATCTAGCGCGGCCGAGGTCGCTGCCTGGACATCTCGCTTGCGAAAGGCGTCGATCAGCCGGGACCGCTGCTCGACGGTGAGAGTCTCAGGACGTGGCACAGGGATACGTCGAAGGTACTGAGCTTGGAATCGGAGCGTCTTTCCACGCATCTTCACCGCGTATGCGTCTACGAAGGCTTCCGCCACCTTGGAGAGTAAGAGCCCCCCGAGCACTTCTAGATCCCACGTCGCGGAGGTGATGAAGTACAGGTTGTGATGTGGGTAGTAGCCGCCCTTGTCGAGAACAGGATGGCTGCTTAGCTTCATGTCGGGGAACAGCAGCTTGGGGCGCTGAGCAAGGCCGGGCTCGACCTTGTCGATGGTCTTGTACCACTTCTCCGGGTTCTTCTTAGCAACGTAACGGCCTCTCAGTGCAGCGCCGTTCCTTTCGAAGTAGACCCGGAGCTTGGGATATTTGTCCAGATCGACTAGCTCACCGTCCGTACCCCAGGGATTGACGAGGTAGTGCCGGGACCACTCGAAGTTCCCGCTCGTGGTGTCGCGCACCATCGACAGCCGAAGCAGCCGCTCAGCCTCGACCACATCGGGATCACGGGTGATGAAAACCTTGTCCGCACCCGTCGCAACGCCGATGCCAACCCTGACGCCCGAGGCGCGGTCTCCCATGACTGTGAACCGCTCCGTCAGGTCTTCCAGTACGGCAAGGCGCGCCGGAGAGCCTGTCGGCCACAGGTCCGACCCTGAGAACCAATGGGGTAGGCGTGCGGCTTGGTAGGAGGCCGCCCGCGCTGGGCTGTCCTCACCGCCCCGGATCCATGCCGTGAGTTCGTGCGCGGCGGATTCACCGAAGTCTCGCGTTGTGTCCGCCGCTACCGCGGACTCCTGGCGGCCTTGTCGGATCACAGTCACCGCCGGATAGGCGGAAACCTGTTCTTCGAAGGCGTCCACATCGTGCATGGTCACGCACACGTCCACGGCGAACTCGTCGGCGACCAACCGGCGGAGCTCTCTGCCGTACTGGTTACGCATCCAACGATCAGCACAGATGAAGCCGAGCCGCCCGCCGTCACGCAACGAGCGTAGGCCGGCCTCGAAGAAGCCGATGTATATATCCGCCCTTCCCACCATGGTGGGATACAACGCGCGGTAGAGACTCGTCCGGTCCTCGGGTACATCCTCTAGTCGGATATAGGGAGGGTTGCCCACTACGAAATCAACCTGCTCTGAGTTTGTCTGCCCCAGCAGGTAGTCAGCCCGGTGAACCCACGCATCAGCCACCGTTTCGGCTTCCCCCCTGTCCCATCCCTCGTCGGACAGAACCCCGGTGACCAGGTCTCTCGCTTTGGCAACGTTCCTGGGCAGCAGGTCGAAGGCCCGGACAGCGCCCAACGCGTCAAGGAGAGGCCGCTCACGCTTGCGGCATGACTCGCTCACGCGCCGCGCGATGACGCCGAGGAAGGCCCCGGCTCCGCAGGCGGGCTCGACAAGGCGAAGCGCCGACAGGTCCCGATCGGGCCGGTAGTCCACGAGATCAAGGATCATCTCAACGATCCATCGGCGGGTGAACACCTCTCCGTGCTCTACCGCTTCGTCGGGGATCTCAGCGAGCGCCACCGAGGGAACGATGCCCGCATTTGGGACGAGAGGTTGCATATCGCCACCTTAGGGGGTTGTGGTGATCAACAGTCGCACAGGCACCTGTCGAACAACCAGGATCAGGGGTAAAGCGGCCCCGGTCACAGACTTGACTGTGGTTTGAGAAGACTGCCCGCCTGTACTCTTGATCGCCATCGAAACCCATGAGGTCGGGCCAAGGGGAACACCAGGCGTGCACAGAGAAGACGTTCAACGGGTAGTCGAAGCGTTCTGGACCACGCGAGGAGCACAGGAAGCCGCACTTGATGACCAGGGACGGGCAGGTGGTTCCGCCCGAGCCAATGGCCACATGAGCGCAATCACCAAACTAGTCGCACAAGAATTTATTAAAGCCGGAATTCCCGAGACTTGCATTATCGAGCGACAGCCATATCTTCCCGGCTACTACCGAGTACGCAAACAGTGGGACTTAGTTGTGGTTTGCGACGAAATCCTAGTTGCGGCGATCGAATTCAAGTCTCAAGTCGGCAGCGTCGGCAAGAATATCAATAACCGATTCGAGGAAGCGCTAGGCACGGCAACGGATACCCATGCCGCACAGACGAAAAACGAAGCGTTTGGGCAGGTCCCGCCGTGGCTAGGGTACGTGTTCGTGCTGCAGGAGACAAGCGAAACCGAGCAAGAGAACCGATCGGTCCGAGCTTTGTTCCCGACAGACCCCGCGTTCAAGGGCATGTCCTACAATCAGCGATATCAGGAGATGGTGAAGCGTTTTATCGGTGATGGCGTCTACCAAGCGGGATGGTTTATGGCCACGAAGCGCACCGAGGAAGGCATCACCTACACTGAGCCCCTTGCGACCGCCACCGCAGAGGCGTTCGGCGTGCAGATCAGAGGCCGCGTGGAGTACGTGAATGCCGTGCGCAGAGCCAGGTGACCCGCAGCACTGCCGAATAGCGCTAATAAGAATCAAGGCGGCGGCGCGTGCCGCGCCGCCGCAACGGCCCATCGTCGCGGCACCCGTCCGGGCATGCGGCCTGGGGGCCGGTCCCGGCCGGGGCCGCACTCGGGCCGCGCACCGCGTCACAACCGCGCCGTACCAAACGAACCCACCGACGATGGGCCCGCGCCACCGCCCAGCCTGCAAAACGCGCGGCGGCGGGGCCGGCGGAACTCGCTTCGCTCGCCCTTCGGGTGCCTTCGGCGTTCCGCCGTCCCCGCCCAACCGGTTGCCGAGCCTCAGCCATAGAAAAGGCCCTTCCATGCTCGACACTCCACATGGAGATGTCGGCGCCGGAAGAGCCGAGGAGACCTGGTAGCAATCTCGCGAAGAGAGTGTCACCTTCCCCGCGCGGATGAGGTGCCACCAATTCCTCTTTACTGTTCACAGCGTCTTCGAGACTCGATGAGATTGAGGCACACCCCATTACTCGAACAGCGCTCTTTGTACAGGCTGTCCCGGCTCATCGACAAGCCGCGCTGGCAGCGCACCCTCTGCTGACCTAGAGCGCGGACTTAGAGGCAGGCTCCCTAAGCTTGGCCCCATCGGACCGGCATGTACAATGCGTGGGGAAGTCTACGGGGGGAGAGAAATTGCGATAGTGATCCGACTTCTGATGCGCTACCGACTGCCGAGGTGACGACCGAAGAGGGATTCTTCAATTTCACGAAGAAGGCGAATGACCTCTCCCGCACTTTCCTCAAATGCACCTCTCGCTGTCGCTGGATCCCGATCACACCACTCCTTCACGTCTTCGAGTAGTTCCTTTTTCGCTACTCGCTTTTCTTTGTGCGGCAGGGCAAGAACTTCCGTCGCCTGATCGGTAAAGCGACTGGGATAGTAGAGCTCGAAATCGGACTCCTCGAACGTGCGGAAGTGATCAACCGGCCAAGAACCCTGATACTTGTCCCGAAGCTTTTCAATCACTGCTTGCCCTGTAGCGTCGCCATCCACAACCACCCATGCCCGCCCTCGGTACTGTGGTTCGAGGTGGGTGAAGAGAAACAGTCGACGGAAGTCATCGAAAGTGGCCTCAACCCTGCCTGTCCCGTTAGCCGATAAAGTCCTGAGCCGAGAAAGTTTAGGTGCGAACCAGGGAATGAGATAGTCTTTGATGATGACTTCCGCTGACGCCTCCTCCAGGATCAACCAGCCTTCCCAGAGGTCGAAGTCATACAGCTCGTAACCTAGATCGCGAAGAACGACCATGCGAGCTTCCGGAGTCGGCTCTATAGGCCGGATATGCGATTTCGGCAGCCCAGCACTGTCATAGCTAGAAGTAACGGACAGAATTTTGCTGCCAGGCGCAGAGCCTAGATACTTCACTACTATGTTGGAGTGAGTTGAGATAATGAATTGATTATTTCGAGACTTCGCAACTATAGCTTCGAGGATCGCCTTGAGTCCTTCGGGGTGGATATCATTTTCCAATTCCTCTATTAGGAATAGGTTGCCATCCGCCATACACAGATCCGCTATTAAACCCAGTAGGCTTGACACCCCTTCGCCCATCGCTTCAATCGGGATATGGTCGAACCTACCTATGGGAATTCCCGCCTGCATTCCACCCGTAGCAGCGTGAGCGCTTACTTCGAACCCGAGAACCTTACGGCACAAAGCGGAATACTCCCCCGACCTTTCATGGGAAGCATTCGCCAGTCTCGCAACCTTTGACACGAGGTAGCGTAGATCGTCTGGTACGCCCCGGGTTCTGTCAATATCTACTGTTCGATCAAACTCCACCACCTTTCGCTTCGCAAGGTACGTATAGAGAAAGTTTCTCGGCTCCTGCGCCGGCACAAGCCCGACGTTCGCCGCGCCTCCCTGCAAGAAGGTAAGCCTGGGCGCCGTCGGCATAACCGGATTCCTTGAGTCCGCCATCCTGTCTAACTGCAGCACAAGAGTCGCCTCGGGTGAATCAGGTAACTGACGAGACCAATCGAAGTACCTGCGGGACACATGTTCAAGCCTAAACTCCAAGGTGCATCCGCTTGCCCACAGGCGTATATCCCCCGCTTGGGCATTGTGGTTTTCCTGCATGAGGCGAATAGCCCGGATGAACGCAGACTTTCCCGCGTTATTCTTGCCCACTAACACATTGATTCGGTCAAGATCGATTGGCCCGCTACTTTCGAAGCTCTTGTAGTTCTCAATAGCGACGCTTGTGATAATCATGCTCGCAGATGGTAGCTAACGACAAGCCGTAGGTAAAGGCGTCCCGATTGGGACTACCTGTCTCACCCACGCAAGGGCCTATAGCCTCCGGCGGGGGCTCCGGCTCCGGGAGCGGCCCGCTCACGTTGCCGAAAGACCGTAGCGGGCTGAGGTGGGAGGCCGGTCGTCCCGCCAGCCGTCGCCCCTGGGCAAGCCGAGCAGACCGAGGGTCAGGGCGCAAGGTCGTTCGTCCGGTTGGGCGCTCCACCTTGCGCCCTGCCCCCCGGCCCGCTTGCCCTGAAAGCGGTGCGACGGCAGACGGGACGACCGGACAGGGGCGAGCTATGTGGGTTATAGCTTGACAGTCGGCTGCCCGACCTCGACGTGCCCCACCAGCTGTCCCCTTCCCGACTTCGCGGAGAGGCTACATGCCGCCTTCCAGGCCCGGCACTCCATTTTCGCGTGGCGTGCCGTCGCCGGATCGCCGTACCCGAAGGACGGACAAGACCGCACTCTCGCGGATTCACGCCTCGGGCGGCCGCCCACACAATGACGCTGGCATGTTCTCCAGCGGCAGGGGTGCGCGATGGGACGTACAACCGGTCACGCCGTGGTGCTCGGGGCGAGCATGGGCGGCCTGCTCGCCGCACGGGCGCTCACCGAGACGTACGCCCGGGTGACGCTGGTCGAACGGGACGAGCTCCCCGCGGAGCCGCTGAACCGGCGCGGCGTGCCGCAGGGCCGGCACGTCCACGTCCTGCTCCCGCGCGGTTCCCAGGTCCTCGGCTCGTTCTTCCCGGGTCTCGCCGGCGAGCTCGGCCTGGCGGGGGTGCCGCACACCCAGCTGGCCCGGCAGATCAGGTTCGTCGTCTCCGGCCACCGTCTGACCCGCGGCCGCCCCGGACCGGTCATGCTCCAGCCCACCCGCGCCACCCTGGAACACGCCGTACGCCGCCGGGTCGCCGCCCTGCCCGGTGTGGAGTTCGTCCAGGGCTGCGACGTCTCCGGCCTGGTCGCCTCCGCCGGCCGGGTCACCGGCGCCCGCTTCGTCCGCCGCTCCGGCGCGGGCGGTCAGGAGGAGACCGTCGAGGCCGACCTGGTGGTCGACGCCCTCGGCCGGTCGGGCCGGTCCGTCGAATGGGTCTCGCGGCTGGGCTATCCCGCCCCGGCGGAGGAACGCATCAAGGTCGGCATCAAATACGTGAGCTGTTTCTTCCGCACACCCCCCGGCGCTCTCACGCCCGAGCAGGGCGTCCTGGTCGGGCCGGTCCCCGGCCGCACGCGCGGGATGGCCTTCATGGCCTGCGAGGGAGATCGCTGGCTGCTCACCGTCGCCGGCATGGCGGGCGACCATCCGCCCACCGACCCCGACGCGCTGGTCGACTTCGCCGGGACCATCGCCCCACGCGACGTCCACGACGTCATCGTGAGGTCGGACCGCCTCTCCGACCCGGTCACCCACGCCTTCCCCTCCAGCGTCCGCAGACGGTACGAGAAGCTGTCCGCGTACCCGGAGGGTCTGCTCGTCTTCGGGGACGGCCTGTGCAGCTTCAACCCCATCTACGGTCAGGGCATGACCGTGGCCTCTCTCCAGGCCGAAGCCCTGCGGGCCTGCCTCGCCGCCGGGCGCGGCGACCTGGCCCACCGCTTCTACCGCGCGGCGGCGAAGGTCATCGATCCGGCCTGGCAGCTGTCCGCCGCGGGCGACCTGGCCCTGCCCGAGATCACCGGGCCCCGCCCGCTCCTCACCCGTCTGATCAACCGCTACGTGGCGAGACTGCACCGCGTGGGCGCGACCGACGTGGCCGTGGCCGACGCCTTCTGGCGCGTGGCGGGCTACCTCGACCCGACCCCGGCCCTGTTGCGTCCCCGCGTCGCCCTGCGTGTCCTCACCCGGGGGTAGGACGTGCGGCCGTGATTGGCCGCCGCCGGCGTGGGCACGATGGGGCGGAGGCGGCCCGTCTCGCGCAGTCTTTGCCCAGTACCGGATTTTCTTGACCCGGTGGCGAATCGCACGGAAATAGCCTGGCTTTTCAGGGCATTTTCAAGCCAAAGGGGCGGGATATGGCAACAGAACAAATCCTCGACTGCCCGCTCGATCAGGTCCCGGAGGGCCCGGAGTTCCTCGAGGCCGCCATGCGGTGGCATTTCAGCCCCGAGACCGGCTCGCCGTACTGGCTGGAGCGGGCGAAGACCCTTGGTTTCGACCCGCGCGAGGACGTGCGCACCTTCGACGACCTGCGCCGGTTTCCCAACGTGGCCAACGAGCTGCGCGACGTCCGGGTGGAGGACCTGATTCCCCGCGGCTACGGCCCGGACGCCGACGTCGTCGGCGTGTTCGAGAGCGGCGGGACGACCGGGCCGCCCAAACGCGTCGTGGTGCTGCGGGACTGGCTGGAACGGCTGATGCACCGGACCGAGCAGGACCTGCAGGCCAGGGGCTACCCCGAGAGCGGCCACTGGCTGTCGCTCGGGCCGACCGGGCCGCACGTCTTCGGCGAGCTGGTCCGCTGGCAGGCCGCGCGGCGGGGCGGCATCCGGTTCACCGTCGACATGGACCCCCGGTGGGTCAAGCGATGCATCGCCGAGGGCCGCGCCGACGAGGCCGAGCGCTACGCCGAGCACCTGATCGACCAGAGCGCCTACATCCTGGAGACCCAGGACGTGCGGGTGCTGGTGACCACGCCGCCGCTGCTGACCCGGCTGGCCCGCAGGAACGCGCTCGTCGACCTGGTCAACGCGAAGATCGCCGCGATCAGCTGGGGTGGGGCGCACATGGACCCCGACACCCGCTATCTGCTCCGCACCGAGGTGTTTCCCGGCGTCAAGCTGTACGGCACGTACGGCAGCACGATGATCCTCGGCGGCCTGGCCGAGCGCGTCACGTCGCCGGACGAGGACATCGTCGTCTTCGACACGTTCTCGCCCTACATCACGTTCTCGGTGGTGGACCAGGAGACCGGCGAGGTCGTCCGGTACGGCGACCGCGGTCAGGTGGTGATGCACCACGTCAGCAAGAGCTTCCTGCTGCCCAACAACCTCGAACGCGACCTGGCCACCCGCGTGGCGCCGCCGCCGGGACAGATGGGCGACTCCGTCGCCGACGTCGGCCCGCTCCCCACCTTCGACAACGAACCGGTCATCGAGGGGGTGTACTAGATGGAAGAGCTGATCCTGCTCGACGCCCTGGGCGCGGGCGGGCCGTACCACAGCCGCAGCCGGCAGACGATCACGGAGCTGACCGGTACGCCGGTCGCCGAGCTGAGCCTGGTGCCGCGCCTGTTCGTCCAGCGGACGATGGCGGCCCTGCGCGAGGCGCGGGCCCTGCCGCCCCACGATCGGGCGGGGGCCCTCGCCCGCGCGGGACGACTGTTCGCGACCGGCACGGTGAACGGCATTCCGGCGGAGGAGTACCAGCACATCGTCAGCCGCGTCTCGGGCATGCCGATCACCGTGGTCCGTTCGGCGACCGCGGGCATCGGGCGGCGCGCCGGCGAGGCGTACCGCACCACTCGGCACGCTCGGCCCCAGGGCGCGGTGGACGACTGGCGTGACCCGCTCACCTGCGACGGCCACGCGGTCTGGACCCGGCGCGGCGACGTCTTCGCCGTACACGCCGCGGGCAACCACCCGGGGGTGCACACGTTGTGGCTGGAGGCCCTGGCGCTCGGTTACCGGGTCGCGGTGCGCCCCTCGCGGCGCGAGCCGTTCACCCCGCACCGCCTGATCACGGCGCTGCGGGAGTCGGGGTTCGGCGAGGACCAGGTGGTGCTCCTGCCGACCGACTACGCGGTGGCCGACGACATCATCCGCGACGCGGATCTCGCCATGGTGTACGGCGGTGAGGAGGTCGTGAACAAGTACGGCAACGACGTCAGGGTGCTGCCGCAGGGCCCGGGACGGTCCAAGATCCTGCTCACCGGGGACGACTGGGAGCCCCACCTCGGCACGATCGTGGACTCGGTCAGCGCCTTCGGAGGGACGGCCTGCGTGAACACGACCGCCGTCTTCGTGGAGGGCGATCCCGCGCCGGTGGCCGAGGCCGTCGCGGAACGGCTCGCCGCGATCCCGAGCCTGCCGCCGGAGGACGACGGCGCGGTGCTGCCCGTCCAGCCGGTCGCCGACGCGCGCGCGATCGAGAAGTACCTGCTCGACCACGTGGACGGCGCGACGCCGGTGCTCGGCGGCGACGGCGTGGTGGACGAGCTCGGCGACGGCAGCGGGGTGCTGCGCCCGGCCGTCTTCCGGGTGGACCGGCCGGACGCGCCGCAGACGGGCATCGAGTTGTCGTTCCCCTGCGTGTGGTTCGCGCCGTGGAGCCGGGCCGACGGCATCGAGCCCCTGCGGAACACGCTCGTGCTGACCGCGATCACGAAGGACGACGGGCTGATCGACCGCCTCGTGGAGGACCCGTCGATCAGGAACGTCTACCTGGGCGACACCCCGACCTACCTGATGCCGCCGGGGGTCCCGCACGACGCCTATCTGGGCGAGTTCCTCATGCGCACGAAAGGAGTCATCCGCACCTGAACCACTACCGCACTTAAACAGGAGGAAAACGCCCAGTAGATTCTGGGCATGCTCAGGACGACACGATGGCGGCGCCGCCTGTTGTGGAGGCTCGCCGTCGTCGTGGTGCTCGCGGTGGCCGCCGTCGGCGGTGCGGGCTGGTACTACTCCGGGCTCGTGATCGACCCCGACCACACCTCCGGCTATCCCCTGGAGGTGACGGCCGTCAGCGGCGACCAGGTCACCATCAAGGGCGGCACCGACACGGGCGCGCCCGGCACGTACGGCCTGACCTGGGCCGACGGCAACGCCGTCCTGGGACCGGCGATCGTGGCCGGGCCGGGCACGGTGACCAGGAGGGTCACCGAGGTCGTCCGCGGTGAGCTGCGCCCCGGGGTGCGCGCCTACCTCGACCGCTGGATGTGGGGCCACGCGACCCCGGCCGCCGCCGGCGTGCCGTACCAGGACGTGAAGATCCCCTCACCGCTCGGCGACTTCCCCGGCTGGCGGACCGAGGGCACCTCGGCGACCTGGGTGATCGCCGTGCACGGCCGCAACGGCGGCCCGGCCGAGGCCCTGCGCGTGCTGCCGGTCTTCCACAGCCTGGGGATGCCGGTGCTGGGCATCACCTACCGCAACGACGAGGGCGCCCCGGCGAGCCCTGACGGCAAGTTCCACCTCGGCGCCACCGAATGGCAGGACGTGGCCGCGGCCATCACGTACGCCAGGACGCAGGGCGCGACCGGCATCGTCCTGTACGGCTGGTCGATGGGCGGAGGCATCGTGCCGATGGCCGTACGCAACCTGCCCGGCGAGCCGATCAAGGCCATGATCCTCGACAGCCCGGTCATCGACTGGCGGGCGCCGATCGCCCTCGGGGCCGAGCAGATGGGCGTGCCCGGCTTCCTCGTGACGGTGGGCGAATGGGTCGTCGAGCGGCGTACCGGCATGTCGTTCGACGACGTCGACCACCTGCGGCACGCCCGCGAGTTCAGGATCCCCACGCTGGTCTTCGTGGACGACGGCGACGCGACCGTGCCGGTCGGCCCGGCGCTCCGGTTCGCCGAGGCCCGCCCCGACATCGTCAGGCTCGTACGGACGAGCGGCGGCGGGCACACCGGCTCCTGGAACGCCGACCCCGCACGTTACGAGCGTGAGCTCAAGGAGTTCGTGACGGTCAACTCGGGATGACCACGGTCATCGAGCTCGAGACCAGGGTGAAGCCGAGCCGTTCGTACACGCGTCTGGCCGGGTTGCCCTCGCTCACGACCAGGCCCAGCCGCTCGCATCCGTCGGCCGCCGCCCTCACCCGTACGGCGGCGAGCATGCGGGCGCCGAGGCCCGCGGGCGTGTGCGCGGGGTGGCGGAAGACCTCGACCACCCAGGGCCGGCCGTGGAAGAGGGTGACCACGACGCCGCCGGCCACCGCGTCGTCCCCGTCCACGGCGAGCAGGCCCCAGGGCAGGATCTCGCCGGTGATCTTCCCGCCCAGCAGCGGGGTGAGGATGTCGCGCAACGCGGCGGCGTCGTCCACGCCCCGGTGGTCGGGGTGGCCCGGCGGGTAGGCCGCCCGCCACGCCGCGAACACCTCCTCGGGCGACCGGTCGCAGGGCACGAACCGGAAACCGTCGGGCGCTGTGGCCTCGGCGGGCGGCGCCGTACCCAGCTCACAGGTCATCTCGTGCGCGTGCCGCATCACGCGGGCGCCGCGCGCGACGAGCGCCTCGCCCAGGTCGACCGGCCCCGCCACCGCCCAGCCCGGCAGCTTCGTCATCACCGCGTCGGCCGCGCCCGGGCCCACGACCTCGATCAGGTCGGCGCACGGCAGCCCGTTCCGTCTGTCCTCGACATAACTGATGGCCGGGACGCCGTCCGCCCCGGCCAGAATCACTCGCTCCACAAGAGGGGAGGCTTTCGCAGCACCGGGGATGTGGCAAGGGATTTTCCCCAATTCGAATCGCGCTCAATCGCCACAATTCGATCTTCATGTGGATAAGGTGCCTCTGGTTTGTCGGGCGGACGGGGAGCGACGTCATGTGGCGGACACGGGGTTTCCGGCTCTGGGTGCTCGCGATCGTCATGACACTGCTGCCCCTGGCGCCGTCGGCGTTTTCCGAGAGCATGGTGTCCTTCGGATTCACGACGTACGGCGTGCCGGACTGCCCGGCGTTCGATTTCCAGACGACGTTGTTCTCCGCTCCGATCATGACCTACCTGCTCGGGTGGCATCTTTTCGCCGTTCCTCTCGCCTTCGCGTTCTGGCTGGTGACGCGCGGCGGGCGGGCAAGCCGGGTGACGGGCCGCGTCGCCGCCTGCTACGTGCTGCTCCTGGCGCTCGTGAACCCGGCGCTCGTCGCGTACGACGTGGTCACGGCCGGCTCCGGCTGCTGGCGGCTGTGGGAGCCGCTCGCCGTGTGGAACCTGGGCGTGAGCGCCTGCGACGTGACAGCCGCCGCCCTGGTCCTGTGGGCCGTCCGGCCCGCCGGGTCCCGTCCGCACGCCCGGCTGCGCCGTACGGCCGGGGTCTTCGGGGTGTGCTGCCTCCTGCTGGCGGCGCCCGTGGCCGACCGGGGCGCCGACGACCGCTACACCGGCCTCGACGTGGCCATGCGCGTCTACGCCCAGGACCCCGGCACGGACGGCTCGTCCGAGACGGAGCGGCTGTTCGCGGCCATATCCGCCTACGAGAGGGCCGCCGAGGACGAGGGTGGGCTCTCGGAGGGCGGGCTCTCGGAGGAGGACGACTGCGGCACGTGGACCGTGCTCCACCAGTCCTACGGCGACACCCCGCCTCGCGACCGTGAGCGCGCCTTCCTCTGCACGGCACGGGACGTCGCGGGATACGCGCCGCGGCTCGTGACGCTGCCCGACAGGGAACTGCTCGCCTTCGGCCGGGCGCTGTGCGGCGTCGCCGGACGGCCCTCCACCGAGCCACGCGTCCGCACCCTGCTCGACCAGGCCGGGGCGTACGACTGGAGCTGGTCGCTCATGAACGCGCTGGTGTTCCTGTGCCCGGACGCGGTCGCCCCGAAGTGGCCCGATCTGGTGCTGTCGGAGGCCGAGGGGCGGAAGAAGGAGGACGACTACCGGGCGAGGATGACCGCCCACTGCTCGGACCCCGCACGCCGCCTGCGGGCGGTGCGGCAGGCGACCACCGCCCTCTCCGTGGGCGAGGGCGGCGGCTACCTCGTCGAAGGCGATACGTACGGGAGCGGCGTGGGCGGACCACGTCGGCTGGACCGCGCGTTCGACCGCGTCATCGACTGGCTGACCACGACCGCCGTCTCGGTCGGCACGGCAGTGGAGAACTCCCCGATCTGCCTGACGGTCAAGGCGCTGAACCAGGCTCCTCGCTCACGGCTCAAGGGCTGGGACAAGGTGACCGAGACCGGGATCTCCAGTGTGGACGGCAGGATCGAGCTCCTCTGGGAGGGAGACGGCTCCCTGCCGAACCTCGCCGTCGCGGGGTCCGGCCGCTACCGCGTCCGCGTCTACGTGCGCGGACAGGAGAAGGCATTGGCGTACGCGTCCGAGGGACCGGTCGAGGAGCACTTGGTCCTCGTCTTCCCCGGCTCGTCCGGGAAGACCCTCTTCCTCCGTGGTTGAGCACCGGCTCCGAAGATCGGCCCGAAAAAGATGGCGTGGCCGGGGAACAACAGGGGCGGACACGTGGTTGGATGAAGCGTGGCCGGTGTGCAGGTGTCCCCGGGCCTCACCTAATTTGCCTTCGCGGACTACCGTTCGGCTGGAGCCGCGTTGTGCCTTTCGCCGAGAGGCGACCCGGCACCGGCACCACACGTGCGGGACCCCGGCAGGAGATCCTCCTGCCGGGGTCCTGGCGTATGCGGGGCCGTCCGGTCGGGTGAACGGTTCAGCTCCGCGGTCCCTCCGATCTCTGCGGATGCCGTCCGCCTTACTCTTCGCATCCGGTTTTGTCGGACGCTGGTGAAAAGATGCGTCCGTGCCCGATCTGGATCCCCAGTCGATCGCCTCCTACTGGGACGCGGAGGCCGACACCTTCGACCACGAGGCCGACCACGGACTGCGCGACCTGCGGGTCCGCGCGGCCTGGGCGGGACGGCTGCGGTCCTGGATGCCGCACCCTCCGGCCGACGTCCTCGACCTGGGCTGCGGCACCGGCTCTCTCACGCTGCTGCTGGCCGAGCAGGGACACCGGCCGGTGGGCGTGGACCTGTCCCCGAGGATGGCCGAGGCGGCCCGGCGCAAGCTCGCCGCCGCGGGCTTCACGCCCCCCGTCCTCACCGGTGACGCGAGCGATCCGCCGGACGCCGCCGGGACCTCCTTCGACGTCGTCCTGGCCCGGCACCTGCTGTGGACCCTGCCCGCGCCGGAACGGGCCCTCCGCACCTGGATGGGCCTGCTGCGCCCGCACGGCCGACTGATCCTCATCGAGGGCAACTGGCGGGCCTCCGGGGACGGCCCGCCGTACGTGCCGGGCGCCGGCTCCCTGCCCTGGCTCGGCGGGGTGAGCGCCGAGCCCCTCGTGGAGGTGCTGCGGCCGTACGCCACGAGCGTGCGGGCGGAGCCGCTGACCGATCCCGTGCTGTGGGGCAAACCCGTCCACGACGAGCGCTACGCCGTCATCGCCCATCGCTGAGCGGCTCTTTCCGGAACAACGCGCAATACCGAATTCGTAAACGTGTCGGCACGGTTGAAAGCCCATCGTGCACGGAACAGAGGGGCAAAACGGAGCATGGTCATCGGCCGCGCCGCCGATAGCCACCCCCATTGGCGCTCATGGAGTGCGACAGCGAACGTCCCGGGACGGGTCAACTCGCCTGGACGGGCTCCGGCCGCGGTGCCAACGATTGAGATACGACCCGATCGCTGATCGGAGAGGAGTATCTCTATGCACGGCACTCGATTCTCATTACTGCTGGGTCCGGCAGTCCTGTCCGCCGTCACGCTCTGGCCGGCCATCGCATCGGCCTCCACCGCCGCCCAGCCCTCCGGCCTCGCCGCCGCGCTCAGCGCGCCGCGGGCCGAGGAGCCGGGCACCAGCCTCGGCGAACAGTCGGAGGAGGCGGCCGAGCAGAGCAGGCGCGCGTACGAGGAGGAGAGCGGGTACGGGCGGGAGAGCGCCCAGGAGGGTTCATCGAGCGAAGAGTCGAGCGAGGAGTCGAGCGGCCAGTCCGGGAGCAACCTCGCCTACCACTCACGGTCCTCACTGGGCCAGTCGTCCCTGCACAGCCGCAGCAGCAGCCTGGCGCTCGGTGAGCAGGCCTCGTACAGCCGTCCGATCAGCTACACGCGGACGATCACCTACCAGCGGCCGGTCACGCAGACGCGCATGGTGACCGAGAGCCGTCCGGTCACGTTCACCCGGCAGGTCACCTTCCAGCGCCCGATCACCGAAACGCGGATGGTCACCCGGATGCGTCCGGTCACCGAAACGCGCCAGGTGTCCTACCAGCGCCCCGTGACCTACACGCGCATGATCACGGAAAGCCGGCCGGTCACCCGCCAGGTGACCTACCAGCGCCCGATCACCCAGACGCGGTTCGTCACCGAGTCGCGGCCGGTCACGCGGTACGTGACCTACCAGCGTCCGGTGGTGCGCTACGTCACCGAGAGCCGTCCGGTGACCCGTCAGGTCACCTACCAGCGGCCCATCACGGAAACCCGGTACGTCACCGAAAGCCGCCCCGTGACCCGTCAGGTCACCTACCAGCGGCCCATCACCGAGACGCGGTTCGTCACCGAAAGCCGCCCGGTCAGCTACACCCGGATGGTGCCGGAGAGCCACGCGGTGAAGTCCACGCGGTTCGTCACCGAGAGCCGTCCGATCAGCTACACACGCATGATGACCTACCAGCGTCCGATAACCGAGACGCGGTACGTCACCGAGTCGCGGCAGGTCAGCAGCTACAGCCGGCCCATGATGCACTCCAGTAAGGACTGCGACCCGTGAGCCGGGAAGCGAGGTCCTGACAGCCGGTGAGGGCCACGAGGGGCACGGGCGTTCCCGCCCGTGCCCCTTCCGCGCGTCCGCACGCGCTCAGCGTCCCCTCGGTCCGAGGGGCCGTTCGCTTCCGATCCTCGGTCGGCTCAGGCCTCGCCGGCGTGGGCCGCCAGCACGCGCCAGCCGTACTCGTCGGTGTGCACCCACGTGCGGGTGTAGCGCAGCCGGCCGGCGAACGGCTCCCCCGCGTAGGAGCCTTCGAGGGTGCCGAGGAAACACGTGACCCCGGTCGTCCCCGAGACGACGACGGTGAGGTCCTCCTCCGCCACCTTCGTCATCACCTGTGTACGTGAGCGGTGGTTGTGGAGATCGAGCTGCTTGGCCTCCGTGTGCAGCCGGCCGTCCGGCGGTCCCGTGAACACGAGCCGCTCGTCGAGCAGCCGGTCGAGCTCCTCCACGTCGCCGGTGAGCTGCGCGTTCTGCAGTCGCCGTTCGGCCTCGTACAGCTCGTCCAGGAGGGTGCGGCCTGCCATGGGGGTCCTCTCCGTCGTGGCGCGTCTTCGGCACGACGGTAGCCCCGGCGGCCGCCGTCCTGCCATGGGGCGCGGGCCACGGCAGGACGGCCACCGGTCTCAGCGGGTCACTTCTTGCCGGCGCCCTGCCTGCTCTCCGGCGTGCAGTACGGGCAGAACGGCTCGCGCTGGACGCAGACCTTGACCGCGTCGCTGTCGTTGTCCGGGTCGAGGTCGAGCTCCTTGCCGCCGACGGTGGCGGTGTTGACCGTCTCCCCGATCGCGGTGGCCTTCGCGTGGACGACCAGCGTGGCCGTCGCGCCACTGGCCAGCGTGCCCACGGTCCACGTTCCCCCGGCGTACGTGCCGGTCGAGGGCGTGGCCGACAGGAGAGCGAGGGTGGCCGGCAGCGCGTCCTTGACGGCGACGCCGGTGGCGTCGTTGGGCCCGGCGTTGGCGACCGTGACGCGGTAGGTGACGGTCTCCCCCACGGTGACCTCGGTCTTGTCGGCGGACTTGACCACGCTCAGGTCGACGGCCGGGTTCACCTTGGTGACGGTGTCACCGCTGGTGGAGGCCAGCGGCTCGAGGTCCGGGCCGAGCCGGTTCTCGTAGTCGACCGCGCTCTGGTTGACGAGTTGCTTCCCGGCGGCCGCCCTGCCGACCTTGACCCGGAACTCAGCGGTGGTGCCGTCCGGCAGGGCGGTGTCGTTGGGCAGCCGGCCCGCCGCCGCGCCGGTCGCGCCGTCTCCCAGCCTGAAGGAGACGACACCGGTGGCGGCGTCGAACTCGGCCTGGTCGTCGCCGGCCTGGTCGGTCATGGCGCCGCTGTTCGGGCCGTCCACGATGCGGAGCGAGCCGGGCACGTAGGTCGTCCCGGCCGGGATCCTGTCGGTGAGCCTGACGTTCTGCGCCACGTCGCCGCCCTTGTTGACGGCGGTCACCCGGTAGGTGATCTCGGCACCGACGTCGACCGGTCCCTGCGGGCTCGCGGACTTGCCGACGACGACGCACGGCGGGGTGCCGAAGAAGACGTCGTCGAGGAAGTTGCCGACCGCCGCGTTGCCTCCGGCAGCGGAGATGGAACGGAAGGCGAACCTGGTGGTCGTCTGCCCGGCGGGCACGGTGTAGGTGCCGTGGTAGGTGCCCCACTTCGCGGTGCCGTCGGACATCGTCCCCTGCTGGGCGGGGCCCGAGGGAGCGCCGATGTCCAGAGCCATCTGGTCCGTGCCGAGACGCCCGCGGTGGGACAGCCGCCAGTACAGCTTCTGCCCGGGGGTGGTCGGGCGGTCCTGGTAGAGGGTCGAGACCTGGTTGGCGTTCAACTCGGCGAACTGCGCGCCCTCGACCGCCGGAACGCCCATGCGGGGGCTCCAGATCTCGATCATGTGGTCGGTGGCGCTCGTCCGCCAGCCCGGCACCGCGTTCGGGTTGTTCTGCGAGGCGTCGGGGAACGAAGCCCAGGTTCCGGCGACGACGGGCTTCTCGAAACCGCCGTTGACCAAGGCCACCTGCTCGGGGCACGACGCGGGGTTCGGCGCCGCGGCCACCGTCTGCGCGGGGAGGGGCGCGGCGCCGGCCGGGACCGGCCCGGACAGCGTCAGCGGGACAGCCGCCGCCACCAGGGCGGCGACGGGATAACACATCCTGGGGATGTGCCTCATCATGAAGGTCCTCTCGTCGTGACGATCGACCAGGCCGTACGACCGGCGCTGGCACCGCAGGGAAGATTCGTCCGGCGGAGAGGCGTGGCGCGGGACGACACGTGTGGCCGTGCCGACAGTTGGCCGGATCTTGTTATCTCCCGACCCCGCACAGGGAAGATCTAAATCTAGGTCGAGCCCCCTCGCGGCCAGAACTGGGCCAGGAACTGCTCTCGCGGATGCGCTTCGTCGTCCGCCCGCGTGTACACGCGTACGTTCCAGGACCGCTCTGGCTCACCCAGGAGCAGAAATCCGTCCTGGACATCCGTCACGCGAGATCAGTGACATGCCGGTCGCCTTCCGTGTCGAACCTGCGAGGCCGGTGGCGTACGACCGCCGCGCCCAGCAGCCGGTCGTGCAGGACCTGCCCGTCGGCGTCGAAGAGCGCCGCCAGTCCGCCGGCGAACAGGAGCACCAGCCCGACGTCGGGAACGACGGCGAGGAAGGGGAAGGCCAGCGTACGGAGGGCGACCCTGCCCGCTCCCAGCCGTCCGCCCGTCCGCGCGTTCACGAGGCGCAGGCGCAGCAGCCACTTGCCGGGCGTCCGGCCCCACACGGTGTGCTGCAGCCAGAAATAGAGAAGCCATGAGGTCAGCGCGAGCACCTCCCCGGGCTTCACGGTGCTCTCGAACACCTCGTCGAGCCGTCCCAGGAGCCCTTGGCGGAACCAGGGAAACCAGAGGTAGTCCGACCCGATCAGGGCCCAGGCCGGTTCCACGACGACGCGGAGAGCCACGACGACGATCACGTAGTCGATGAATGCCGCCACCGGACGACGCCAGGCCGCCCCGGTCGCGGCCACGCCCGGCTCCGCGGCGCGCCGCCGCGTCCGGGACGCGGCGTATACCAGCGCCGCCGCCGGCAGGAGGCACAGCTGGTTCGCTCCCCAGTTGCCGAGCACCCGCCCGAACCAGTCGGCGCTGAGCAGCGGAACCGTCCCGCCGCAACCGCCCGGCTCGCTGTACAGCGGAATGAGAGGCTCGGCGACGGCGGTCAGGACGAGGAGTCCCGCCACCCGACCGCCGGCGACCTCGGGGTCTTTTCCTCGCACGTACGCGAGGAGCCCCAGGAACACGGCCAGAGCGGGGACCGCCCAGCTCTCGGCGGTCTCCACCACCCTCGACAGGTCATCACGGATCGCGGCGAGCGGCCATTCGTCGGCGCCGAACATGCGAACGCACCCGTAGATCTCGAAGGACCCCTCACCGCCCTCGAGGAATCTCTCCAGCTCCCATTTCTCCCGCCACAGTTCCCAGGTCGGCACGGCGGCCAGAGCTACCGCGGCCAGCAAGGCCGGGATGGCGAGTGACGACAACCGGCTCGGCGGCGGCACCGTGATCCTTTCGTCGGTCCGACGGCACCGATGACGCCCGGGCCCGCCGTTTCGCGGCCGAGTTCGGCGAGGGCGGCCGCGCTACGGAAGATCAGAGATTCGGGGATCACCGTAGGGGCCGGCGCGAACGTCGCGCCACCAGATCGGCCAGGTATCCACGAGATAGACGACGAAGGGGATCCACCAGATCAGGTCGTTGGTGACGACGAGGATTCCGGAGGAGATCGGCCACTGGCCGGTGGAGACGAGCCACAGCCAGCCGAGAGGGCCGAAGATCTTGCCCGCGAGCCCCACGGCCGCGATCAGGAAGCCCCGCTCGGGCCGCAGCGCCACGTCCAGGTACAGCACGCCGTACAGTGCCAGGACCATGCCGAGGGTCGTGAAGATCTGCGGATGGTTCTGGAGCGGCATGTCGGCGAACCGGAAAAGCCACTGCGCGTCCAGGGCCGCGTACGCGCCCCAGGCGATGTTGTAAACCCCGGCGGCGGCGAAGACGGCCCGATGCAGACGCCGGCGTCTCACCGCGATCTCACCCCGTGTCGCCTCGTCATCCGGCACGCCCCTCACCTGTCATCCCGCTTCCCGATGTCTCATACGGCGGCGAGCAGCGCGTCGAGCGGCCGAGGCAGGCGGTCCCGGCCGAGCGCCGCCTCGACGAGCAGCCGTGCGTACCGGAACTTGCGGCGCGCGCCGCTGCCCAGGAACCGCCGGATCTGCGCTTCCGGCTCCCGGCCGCGCCAGGCGGGCTGGCTCTGCAACGAGCGGAACGACCTGAGATCGCCGTGGGAGTCGAAGAGCGCCTCGATCTCCGCGCTGCCCACGGCGCGGATCAGCTCGTCCTCCAGGTCGTTCACGCAGACGAAGAACCCGAGGTGCTCCATGTCGGCGCGCGTGCGGGGCGAGCCGACCCGGTTCGCGACCATCGCGCGCCGGAATATCTCCTCCTCGTGCAGGTCGCACAGACCCGCGAGACGCACCCGGGTGTCCGGCGGGCCCAACCCCGCCAGGAATCGGCCGATCGCGTGCGCCCCGCCGATCGGCACGATCACGACCCGCTCCGCCTCGAGATCCCGGCCGCGGCCCACAGCGGCCGTTTCCAGTGCGATGTGGTCGCTTGGGCCCTCGACGAGCACCATGGTCACGGCGTCACCGGCCTTCGCCAGGGCCCGCTCCATCGCCCGGAGCGGAGCGTCAGGGCCACTCACACAGCCGTCGAGCACCCGGCCACGAAGAGCTTCGACCGGCATGCCGCGCTCGTCACCCATGCCGGTTCGCCGTGTCGTAGCCATGGCCGCATCATCGGCGACGCGCAAGGCGGCCGACAAACGATTAACGAGGGGCACAGCCAGACGAAAGCGTACGGACGGGAGCGCGGCGGCTCAGCGGCGGCTCAGCGGTCTGCGCGCACGACCTCCCGCGCCGCACGGGCGAGCTCCTCGTCGTACGGCCGGCCCAGCTCACGCGCGAGCCCGATGGCCCGGTCGAGCAGCGCCAGCGCCTCGTCATGGCGGCCCGCCACGCGGCACGTCTCGGCGTAGGTGTGCAGGCAGTCCATCTCCAGCTGCACCTCGGCCAGCGGTTCCAGCAGCTCGAAGGCCCTGTGGTGGTGTTCGAGCGCTTTGGCGGGCGAACCCGTGATCCGCAGAGCCACCCCGAGATAGTTGTGGCACCACGCCTGGTTGTGCTGGAGATTGTGCTGCTCGGACAGCTCCAACGCGTCGTGCAGCCTTCGCAGCGACTCCGCCGGGTCGTCGGGTGCCAGCGCGAGACCGAGGGTGACGAGCCCGGTGACCTGTGCGGGCCCGTCCGCCAGGGCGACGGACGCCCGGGCGAGTTCGACGGCTTCCGCGCGCCGCCCGAGGTGAAGTGTCACCCATCCGTCGAAGGCCAGCGCCTGGGACTGGCCCGTGCGGCGCCCGATCTTCTCGAACAGCTCGTGTGCCCGCCGGAAGTGCGCCTGTGCCGCTTCGAGGTCGCCGAGATCCCGGCGTACCAAGCCGATGCGCAGTGCCAGGCCGGCCGCGATGTCGTCGTCCGGCGGCCCCGACCGCTCGGCCAGTTCGTACGCGGACAGCGCCGCGGTGAGGCGTCCGGCGGCGGCGCGGGCGTAGCCGAGGTCCGCGAGCAGCGAAGCCCGCTCCTGGTCGCGGCCGAGACGTGCCGCGGCGGCCGCGGCGGCTTCGAGCAGGCGCGCCTGGTCGTCGGTCCCGCGATGCCGGAAGAACCAGACCCGCATGGCCTGCGGCAGCTCGGCCACCACCTCGTCCTCGCCGAGCCGTACGGCGGCGTCGAAGCAGGCCACCAGGTTGACGTACTCGAGGTCGAACCAGGCCATGGCCTTCGCCGGATCCCCCGGCGCGGGTTGCCCGCGCTGCGGCGAGGGCAGCGTCCGCTCGTGGGCGACGGCCCGCGCCAGATAGTGCCGCAGAACCCGGCGCAGGGCGTCTTCGGCCCGCGGCTCCTCGTCGGCGGCGATGTCCGCCGCGTACTGCCGGATCAGATCGTGCATCCGGTAGCGCCCGGGCGAGGGCTCCTGGACCAGATGGGCGTCGACCAGCTCCTCCAGCGCGGCGCCGGCCCGGTCCGGCGGCATGTCGGTGAGCGCGCCCGCCACCGCCGCGTCGAAGTCGGCCCCCGGCAGCACGCCCAGCAACCGGAACATTCGACGCTCGACCGCGTCGAGCTGATGCAGCGACATGCCGAAGACGGAGTCGAAGCGGCTGGGGGTGGCGCGCAGCCGCTCGGCCAGCACCCCCACCGTCCAGCCCGGGCGGTGGCGAAGCCGCGCGCCCGCCATCCGCAGCGCCAGCGGGAGCCCGCCGCACTGCCGCAGCACCTGGCCGAGCGCCTCTTCTTCGGTGAGCGCGAGCCCGGCCGCCCGGGCGAACAGGTGCACCGCGTCGCCGTTGGCCAGCGGCTCCAGGGACACCGGCGGCACTCCGTCCAGGCTGACCAGCCGGTGGCGGCTGGTGATCAGGACCGCGGACTTCCCCGCTCCGGGGAGCAGCGGGCGCACCTGCTCCGCGTCCACCGCGTTGTCGAGCACGACGAGAACCCGCCGGCGGGACAGCTCCGACCGCCAGAGCGCCGCGCGTTCCGCGGTGCCGGCCGGGGGGTGCGTGACGTCCAGCGCGTCCAGCAGCCGGCCCAGCGCGGCGTGCGGTTCCAGTGGCTCCTGACCCGGGGTGAAGCCCTGGAGGTCGAGGTAGAGCCCGCCGTCCGGGTACGAAGGAGCGAGCCGGTGGGCCACGTGCACGGCCAGGCTCGTCTTGCCCACGCCCGCCATGCCGTCGACCGCGGCCGCGCCGGTGGTGCGCAGCAGCTCTTCGACCAGCGCGGACTCCGCTTGCCTGCCGGTGAAGTCGAACAGGTCGGCCGGCAGGTCGTTGCGGCGCCGGGCGGGCGCCGCGCCGGCTTCGGTCGCCTCGGCCCACAGCGCGCGCAATGGCCGGGGATCGCGTCCCACAGCCCGGCACAGCGCCACGACGGCCTCCCACGGCGGCACGAGCTGTCCGGTCAGGTACCTGGACAAAGACGAGCTGCTCAGACCCGTCTGGCGGGCGAGGGCGCGCAGGCTGAGCCCGCTCAGCTCCTTGATCCGGGCGAGCTGGGCCACCAGTCGCTCCTGGGGGCTGGACACGTGCAACACCGTACCCGTCCCGGCCCACGGAGACGGATCAGCGATACGTTTGCCCTGCTCAGCCGGGTTCTGCCTGTCCCACGGTGTCCCACGGACCAGGCGGGCCCCGGCACGCCGATGGTCAGATGACTCCTGTCGGAAACACCCGCGACGAAGGAGAAACGATGTCGACCGAGCGCATGCCGAACCCGGCGGCTTTGATCCCCGAGGCGATGCAGGCCCTGATGGCGGTCAGCAGCGCCGTCGCGGGCGCCGGAGTGGACGGCAGGCTGCTGGCGCTGAGCCACCTGCGGGCCAGTCAGATCAACGGCTGTGCTCCGTGTGTGGCCGGGGGCGTCCACCAGGCCCAGCGGCACGGCGTGACCGCCGACCAGGTGCACGCCGTCGCCGCGTGGCGGGAGACGCCGTGGTTCAGCGACGAGGAGCGCGCCGCGCTGGCCCTGACCGAGGCCGTGACCCGGCTCGCCGACCGGCCGGACCCGGTGCCGGACCAGGTGTGGGACGTGGCCGCCAAGCACTTCGACCAGAAGGAGCTGGCCGCGCTGCTGCTCAACATCGCGATCGCCAACGCCTTCAACCGGCTCAACGTGCCGACCCGCCAGCAGGCGGGCAAGTGGTGACACCGCTCCCGTCCAGCACCGCCCGAAACCGTACGCAGCAGAGAGAGGAAGTCGTCATGCCGACCACGCCGAAGACCACCACCAAGGGCGCTTTCACCGAGCAGGAGCGCGACGCGATGAAGGAGCGCGCCAAGGAGCTGAAGAGCGCACGGCGGGGCGCCAAGGCCGACACGGAGAGCGAGGTGCTCGCGAAGATCGCCGAGATGCCGGAGCCCGACCGGGTGATCGCGGAGCGGTTGCACGCCGTGATCAAAGCCAACGTGCCCGCCCTCACGCCGAAGCTGTGGTACGGAATGCCGGCGTACGCCCACAACGGCAAGATGATCTGCTTCTTCCAGCCCGCGGCGAAGTTCAAGGCCCGGTACGCGACACTCGGCTTCAGCGACGCGGCGAACCTCGACGACGGCGCCATGTGGCCGGCCTCGTTCGCCCTGACCGAGCTGACCGCCGACGTCGAGGAGAGGATCGGGGCGCTCCTGCGACAGGCGGTGAGCTGAGGACCGGGCACTCCTCAGCGGACTACCGGCGGCCCTGCCCAGCCATCGCGACGCAGGGCCGCCGGTCCCGGTTCAGTCGGAAATCGGGCCGAGCCCGAGAACGGCGCGCAGAGCGTTCTCCAGGTCGGTGGCGCGATCGAAATCGCCGGCATGGCCGGTGAGGAAGGCGAAGGTGTAGCCGGCGGCCCCGGCGTAGTTGCCGCCCAGGCCGCCCATGCCGTAGTCGTCGCCGTCGATGCCGAAGCCCAGCCCCCAGGTCGCCTGCGTCCCGAGAACCGCGTCCACCCCCGAGCATTGGGCGGTGGTGGCCTCGGCGAGCAGGCCGGCCGACAGCAGCCGCGGCAACGCGGCGTAGAACCCGGCGGCCGCACGGGCGGTGCCGTGGCCGTTGACAGCGGGGATCTCGGCGGCCCGCCAGGCGGCGGAGTTGACCACAGCCGGGTCCTGGGCACCGGGCGGGTTGCCGATGGCCCGCCGGTAGAGGTCGGGCCTGCCGTCCAGCGCGGCGGCCCGGTAGGCCGCGGTCAAGCCGGTCAGTTCGATCGCCCGTGCCTGTTCTGCGGGGCCGAGGCCGATGTGGAAGTCCAGCTCGTGCGGGCCGCAGATCTCCTCGGCGAGGAAGCGGCCGAGCGTCCGCCCGTCCGTGCGCCGGACCAGTTCGCCGAGCAGGTGCCCGTAGAACAGCGCCGACTCGCCGTGCGCGGTGCCCGGCTCCCACGACGGCTCCTGCGCGGCGAGAAGCGCGCACATCCGGTCCCAGTCGTAGAAGGTCTCGGTGGGCACCGGTCGGTCCAGCGCCACCACGCCCGCCTGGTGCGACAGGACATGCCGTACGGTCGCCGGCGCGGTGAACTCGGGCCAGTAGCGCCGCATCGGAGCGTCCAGCTCCAGCACGCCCCGGTCCACGAGGAGCAACACGCAGACCGCCGCGAACGGTTTGGTCACGGAGTACGGCATGACGATGCTGTCGCGGGACCAGCCGGGCCCGCCCCACAGGTCGACCACCCAGCGGCCGTCCAGCCGCGCGGCGACCGCCGCCCCCGCTCCTGGGGCCTGCCGCTTGAGCACATCCGCGAAAACGTCCCGTACCTGCTCGAAACCAGGTTCAACCGTTCCATCGATCACGGCCACCCACCCTAGGAAGGCAGCTCAGCCAGAGGCAACCGGCGTTCGGCCCCGAGAGCGTTGTGACGCTGGGGCAGTCGGCGGCTCGATGCCCGTGGCCGTAGGGGCGGCTCGGCCGAACAGCGGCCACCCGCGATGGCGTTGTGCCGGGAATGTACGACTCCTATACGCGGCGCCCCTAATCTGCGGGAAGACCGGCAGGCCAGGATGCCCACGTCACGGGCGTGGTCCTCCCGGTCCCGCGACCCCGGGTCCCCGATCGAAAAGGGCTGGCGGCATGCCGTTCCCCGTCACCGCGCCACCGGCGTCCGCGTTCGCCGCCGCGACCCGCGAGGCGGAAGGCCGCGCGCGATGAGGGACGCGCTCGGTCTCGCCTGGCAGGCCGGCCGGTTTCGCCTGGTCCTGTTCGCCGCGCTCACCGTTCTCGCCGCCGCGGTCCCACTCGCCGTCGCCTGGCTGACCAAGGTGACGCTGGACCTGATCGCGCACGGCGACGCCACGATCGCCCTGGTGGTCACGCTGGGGACCGCCCTGGCGGTGTGCGGAGCGGGCGCCGCGGCGGTTCCCGCGATCACGCACTACCTGCGCGAGGAGACCGGGCGGCGGGTGAGCCGGATCGCCCAGGACCGCCTGTTCCTGGCCACGGAACGCTTCGTCGGTCTGGCCCGGTTCGAGGATCCCGCCTTCCTCGACCGGCTGCAGCTGGCCCAGCGGCACGGCGGGGCCACTCCCGCCCTGCTCGTCGCCGCTCTCCTCGGGATCGCCAGGAGCGCCCTGGTCGGGGTGGGTTTCGTGGCCTCGCTCGCGGCGATCAGCCCGTGGATGGCCGTCCTCGTGCTCGGCTCCGCCGCCCCCATGCTCCTGGCCGAGCTGTGGCTGTCCCGGCGGCGGGCGACCATGCTGTGGGACATAGGCCCGCATGAGCGGCGGGAGATCTTCTTCCGTGAGCTCCTCGTCAACGTGCGGGCCGCCAAGGAGATCCGGCTGTTCGGCATCGCCGGCCACCTGCGCCGGCTCATGATGGACCAGCGCCGGGCCGCGGACGCGGAACGCCGTCGTACCGACCGGCGCGAGCTGGCCGTGCAGACCTGCACCGGTCTCGCGGGCGCGCTGGCGGCCGGGGCCGGGCTGCTGTGGGCGCTGGTGGGCACCCTGGGCGGCGGCCGGACGATCGGCGACGTCTCGATGTTCGTCGCCGCCGTCGCGGGGGTGCAGGGCTCGGTCACGGGCCTGGTGACCGAGGTGGCCCAGGCGCATCAGCACCTCCGGCTGTTCTCCCACCACCTCGCGGTGACGTCCGACCGTCCCGACCTCCCGGTCGCGGCGAGGCCGCGGCCCGTCCCCGCGCTGAGGCGGGGCATCGAGTTCCGGGACGTGTGGTTCCGTTACTCCCCCGGACAGGACTGGGCGCTGCGCGGGATCAGCTTCGACATCCCGTACGGCGCGGCCCTCGGCCTCGTCGGCAGGAACGGGGCGGGCAAGAGCACAGTGGTGAAACTGCTGTGCCGGATGTACGACCCGGAGCGCGGCGCGATCCTGTGGGAGGGGGTCGACCTGCGCGACATGGCGCCGGACGAGCTGAGGCGCCGCGTCGGCGTGGTCTTCCAGGACTACATGGAATACGACCTGACCGTGGCGGACAACATCGGATTGAGCGATCTCGCCGTGCTGGGCGATCGAGACCGGATCGTCGCGGCGGCACGTGCGGCGGGTGCCGACTCCTTCGCCGAGAAGCTCCCCCGCGCCTACGACACCCTGTTGTCGCGCATCTTCCTCGACGGGGACGGCGGCGAGCACGGTGTCCACCTGTCCGGCGGGCAGTGGCAGCGCCTGGCCCTCGCCCGGGCGTACCTGCGCGGCGAACGCGACCTGCTCATCCTGGACGAACCCAGCTCCGGGCTGGACGCCGAGGCGGAACACGAGATCCACACCGGCCTGCGCGAGCACCGGGCCGGACGCACCAGCGTGCTGATCTCCCACCGGCTCAGCGCGGTGCGGGACGCGGACCTGCTCGTCGTCCTGGACCGGGGACAGGTGGTGGAGCAGGGGACGCACGAGGCGCTCATGGACGCCGGCGGCGTCTACGCGCGGCTGTTCACCCTCCAAGCGCGGGGCTACCAGTTCTCCGAGCCGGGGCATCGGGACTGACCATCAGCTATGCCGGATATGTCCTTTACTTGAAATACATTCTGTCGGAGTTTATATTTTCTGCGATTGCCCGAAAGTTTCCGGGGGCTTACGGGGTCTTCATGGGGTTTGAGTTCCGGTTATTGGGTCCACTCGAAATTCTCAATGGGGCACAACCGATTTCGCTGACCGCCCATAAGCCCCGGGCGCTGCTCGTGATGCTGCTGCTGAACTCCGGAAAGCTGGTGCTGTGGCACCGGCTGCTGGAAGAACTGTGGGACGGCGCCCAGCCCGCTTCGGCGATGTCCAACCTGCGGACGTACGCGACCGAACTACGCCGGGTCGTCTTCGACGGCGGGCCGCAGCTCGTCTCGGACCCCGACGGCCTCCGGCTGCAGGTCGACAGGGAACAGATCGACGTCGACGTCTTCGCCGACCTGTGCGCCCGGGCCAGGAACGACCAGATGAACGGCGACCTGCCGGCCGCCTCCTCGGCGTACGAGCGCGCGCTCCACATGTGGCGCGGGCCCGCGCTGACCGGGCTGCGCCGCGGGCCCATCCTCACCGCCACCGCGACCGCGCTGGACGAACGCCGCATCGGAGTGCTGGAGGACTGGTTCGACGTCCGGCTCGACCTGACCGCCACCGACCGGTGCAGCGGGTCCGCCCTCGCCGCCGACCTGCGCGGGCACCTCGCCGAGCACCAGGTGCGCGAGCGCCCGCACCGGCAGCTCATGGTCACGCTGTACCGGCTCGGCGACGTCGCCGGCGCGCTCCAGGCGTGCGCCGGCGCCCGTGAGGTGCTCCGGCGCTCGCTGGGACTCGATCCGGACGACCGCGTCGAGTGGCTCCAGGCCGCCATCCTCCGGCGCGACCCCGGCCTGCTCCGCCCGGGCGTCCAGAACAGAACAGGCGACGCGCTTCGGCTTTGAGCCGCCCGAACGGTCAGCGCGCGGTGTCGTCGACGATCCGGCCGTCCCGGATGCGGATGATCCGATCGCAGTGCGCGGCCACCCCGTCGTCGTGGGTGGCGACCAGCAGGGTCAGCCCCTGCTCGGCGACCAGGCGGTCGACCAGCTCCATCACCTCCCGGCCGGTCGCCGAGTCGAGGTTGCCCGTGGGCTCGTCGGCCAGGATCAGCCGAGGGTCGCCGATCAGCGCACGCGCGACCGCGACCCGCTGCTGCTGCCCGCCGGACAGCTGCGACGGCACGGCGTGCGCCCGGTCCAGCAGGCCCACGGCGGCGAGCAGCTGCCGGGCCCGTTCCGTACGGTCGAAGTCCACCCGGCGGGGCAGCACCGGGGCGAGGACGTTGTCCAGGACGGTGAGCGCGGGCAGCAGGTGGAACCGCTGGAAGACGAAGCCGACGCTGCGACGGTAGACCGACAGCTCACGGCGGCCGAGCGCGGTCACCTCCCGGTCCCCGACCGTGATCGTGCCGCCGTCCACCCGTTCCATGCCGCCGATCAGGTGGAGCAGGGTGGACTTGCCGGAGCCCGAAGCACCCACCACGGCGACCCGCTGCCCCGCCGGCACGTGCAGCGACACGTCGTCGGCGGCGACGATCCGGCCGTCTCCCTGACCGAAACGCTTGGTCAGTCCCCTGATCGTCACCTCGACACCGCGCCGGGTGCCGGTCGTACGCGCCTCCACCTTCACCTCTCCGTCCTCACTCCGCCCTCGCGGCGGGTTCCGGGAGCCGGTCCACTCCCGTGGCCACGGCCGCGACGCGCCCGTCCGCGTCCAGCACGCACATCGCCGGGAAGCCCCGTACGCCGAAGGCCCGCTGGACCGGGCCCTGATCCGGCTCGACCAGCACCCGCGCGACCGGATCGAACAGCGCGACCAGCTCGCCCACATCGTCCCGCGACCCGACCACGACCACCAGCGCCCGGTCGCGGCCCAGGGACCGCGCGCGTTCCGCGAAGGGCGACGCCTGCGCGCGGCACGGAGCACAGGTCGGCGTGAAGAACCCGAGCATCATGCCGCCGGTCAGGGAGTCCCTGTCCAGGTGTTCACCACCGGTCGTCGTGACCTCCCCGAAGTCCTCCGGCGCCGACCCGGGTCCGGTCATGACCTCCTCCGGATTCGACGGCAGGACGGCCCGCAGGGTCGCGAGTTCACGGTCCTGCCGGGCCAGGCGCCGGACGACGCCGTACGTGAACACCAGGTTGAGCACCGCCACGAGTCCCACGAGCACGAGGGCCGCGACCACGTATCCCACAACGCACCTCCGCACATTCAGTTCACTGGGCCGAACAGGTCGGCGACGTCGTCGAAGCGGATGACCAGGGCCGCCGCGAGCAGCGCGACCCCGGTGGCCAGCAGGACGCCGGGGCCGCCGATCCCGGCGCCGCCCGGCAGCACCGCCGCGGCCAGGCCCAGCGCGGCCACGCCGAGCAGGGCGAGATTGCGCACCACGTGCCGCGTGCCGAGGTCCGCCTCGCCGCCGCCGAAGCACCGGCACCGTACGGCGAGCCCCCGGCGGAGCACCACGACCACACCCGCCGTGAGCACGGCGACCGCTCCGGCCGCCAGCGCGAACCCCGCAGGCGGGGCCACGGCGACCAGCGCAGGGACCAGCGCCTCGGCGGCGCACAGGGCCGCGGCCGGCCAGGTGCCGCCTCCGGTCAGCGGCTCGATCGACCGGCGGAACCGCCGGAACGCCTCACGGGAGGCCAGCTTGCTCACCGCCGACCAGCCGAAGACCACGGCGAGCAGGATCTGGCAGCCGAGTTCCACGTGCCTCATCGACGGCCTCAGTCCTCTGCCAGCACGGCGGCGAGCGGCAGGCGGCGCATGAGCTGCGCGGGGATGGCGGCGGCCAGCACCGCGAACGCGGTTCCGGCCGCGGCGACCGGGAGCGTGGCGCTCACGGTCGCCCAGGTGAGGCCGCCCAGGAACGCGGCCAGCACGCCGAGGCCGAGACCGGCCCCGAGCACCGCGCCGGTCAGACCGAGCAGCGCGCCCTCGGTGACGATCAGGCGGCCGAGCTCCCCGTCGGACCACCCGCACGCGCGCAGCGCGGCCAGCTCGCCGCTGCGTTCCCGGACGCTCAGGTAGAGAGCGTCCGCGATGGCGAACACGCCGAGCGCCACCGTGGTGACGGCGGCGGCCAGATCGACCCCGCGTACCTGGAGCGAGACGGCGTCGCCCAGCAGCGTGCCCTGGGCCTCGCCGTGGAACCGCCAGGTGATCACCAGCAGTGTGGACACCGCCGCCACTCCGGCCGCGAGCGCCAGCACGCCGACCAGGCTGCGGGTCGGGACCCGGACCAGGTTGCCCACCGCCATGCCGTACACCGTCCGGGCCCGGCGTGCCCGGGTGCGGGTGACCACGGGGGGACGTATCGCCGCCATCGGGTGCGCCCGCCCGGCGCGCAGCGCGGGCACCAGCCCGCCGAGCAGGGCGATCCCGCAGGCGACCGGTACGGCCAGCAGCGCGTGTCCCGGGCTCACCTCGATGCCGGTGGCGGCGGCCAGCGGCAGGGACACGGCGGCGCCCAGGATCCCGGCGACCAGGCCGACCAGCACCACCTCCCCCAGCACCAGCGCGGCCAGCCGTCCGGCCGGCCAGCCCAGACAGCCGAGGACGGCCAGCTCGCGCCGCCGCACGCGGACCGACGCGGCCACCGCGTTGCCCAGGAACAGCACGCACACCACGAGGATGAGGCCGAACAGCAGCGCGCTCTTCTGGTCGACGGCCCTGGTCAGCGCGACCGCCACGCCCTTGGTCGTCCAGTTCTCCAGCAGCCGCAGCCCGGGGCGGCCGAACGAGCCGGCGGGCAGCTCGACCGGGCGCGGGGCCGGGGAGGAGCCGATGGTGATGTCCACCTCGAGCCCGGTCGTGGTGGCGATCTTCTCGGCGACCGCGCGGATCCGCTCCTGGGACAGATCGTCCAGCCCGGCGACCCCGGCGACCCGCACCCGGATCGCGGAGACCGGCGCCTCCTGCGCCGGGTCGTCGCCGCGGATGAGCATGGGCAGCGCGGTCAGCGTCGTCAGGAGCTGGGGCGGGGTGGCCAGGTAACCGCCGGGGTTGCCGTTGGGCAGCAGCGGGCGGCTCCCCAGCGCCGCCCGCGCGGCCTGGTCCGCGCCGGTCGCGCTCGCCGGCTGGTACGTCTCCAGCGGCACCGCGGACAACGCGGAGTACTCGGTCAGCCCGGCCGCGTCGAATCTGCCCACCACCTGCGGGAACGCGTATATGGATACGCCACCGGGGCCGGCCAGTTCGCGTTTGGTCAACGGCCGGAGCGCCCGATCGTGCGCGAACAACGGGGCCGAGGTGTCCACGAGGGAGTTCTCCTGCCGCCACACCTCGTCGAGGTCGACGGTGACGGGATCCGGCTTCAGCGCCCCCTCTCCGCCCCCATAGCGCGGGCGGCCGGACTGGATGACGCGGTCCACGTTGAGCCACGTGTCGCCGGGGTCGGTGATCGGGCGCTCGCTGACCTGCCGGTAGACGCTCTCCGCGTCGACGCGCACGGTCGACGTGCGCCGGGCCGGCTCCGCCCGTAGCCGCTTCCACAGCTCATCGCCGCGCAGGCTCGCGATGTCCGGCGGCCGGTCCAGCCGGGAGACTCCGGCGGTCAACTGCTCGTCGATGTGCGCGGTCGACGAGAGCAGCATGGGAACATCGGCGAACAGCGCCCACTTGGTCGGCGTCGGGCCGTCGTTCGCGCGCAGGTAGCGCCCGGTGACCACGGCGCGATCCAGCCCGACCAGTTCCGCCTCCTGCACGGGATCGACGGCCGCCAGCAACAGCGGCACGGGCCAGCTGACGGGGAGCGTCAGGCGCGGCAGCCGTACCTGCCTGGGAATGATCCCACCGCCCGCGTCGCCGAGCCGGGTGCGGAAACCGCCGTCCGGCAGCATCTGGTAGACGTCCACGCGGGACCGGTCCGCCGCCGTGAGGTAGGTGCGTCCGGGCTCTCGCTTGCGCGCGGTGGGACAGATCGGCCGGATCCGTCCGTCCGGGAGGACTTCGGCCGCCGGGTAGCCGGACGACATCCCCGGGCGGTCACATACCGCGTCGTCCACTCGCACCTTCCGGCCCTCGTAGCGGTAGCCGGCGAACTCCACGAAGTTCGCCTTGCTCGTCGTGAACCGCGGCCACAGCACGGGGTTGCGGGTCACGTACACGTACCTGTCACCCGGGTCGTCGATCGTCGACAGTCCCCGGTCGCTGGTCCAGGTCCTGTCCACCTTGAGCAACTGCTGTCGTGCCCCTCGGTCGAGCTGCTCCGTGAGGTCGATCTCGGCGGTCGCCGTCACGTCGACGTACCCCACCATCGCCACCGGAGCGGCCACCTCGACGCCGGGCAGCGTGAGTATCCGCCGCCACTGGTCGAGCGTGATGCCGCCGAACTGGCCGGACAGGAAGTTCGGGCGCACCTGCCCGTGCGTGAGCTCCTGCGCGTCCCGGCTCCCCTTGGGCCGCACCAGCACGTCGTACGTGCTCCGGTAGTTGTCGTCCACGGTCCCGGTCACGCGCAGGCGTGAGGTCTCCACCGAGCCGGTGAGCAGGGTGAACCCGCTCGTGGCCAGTAACACGCCGAGCAGCATCGTCATCGAGCGCACCGGCTGGCGGCGTAACTGGCCGATCATCAGCCTCAGCATGAATCCCCATCAGACGGTCACATTCGCCGGATCACAACACCCAGCAGACGCTCTCCTGCGACGTACCCGTAAAGGCGGGAGTCCCGGCTCACCACCGGGTTGTCCCCGAGCACCACCAGCCGGTCTGCGGGGACGGACGTGGTCCCCCCGGCCAGCACGGGCACGCGCATCTCGGGGACCGGGTCTCCGGGAACGGCTATCGCCCGTTTCACCACCCACACCGTGCGGGGGCCGTCGCTGTCCGCCGCCCCGGCAGGCACCGGCACGGGAGGCGCGTCGATCACGTCGGCGAAGACGACCAGGTCGTCGGGGCGGACCGCCGTCACACCGCGTCGCCGCACCAGCACCCGGTCACCGTCCCGGAGCGTGGGCTGCATGCTCCTGCCCCGTACGGTCACCACGACGAAGGCCCGGCGCATCCCCAAAGTCACCGCCGCCAGCGCGAGGGCCGTCATCGCCGGAACGGTGAGCAGAAGCGACAACCGCCATCCCCCTCGTGTGCCGCCGGACCCGATGGTCGCACCGGGTCCGGCTCGGTCACCCGGTCACGCGCCGCCCGTCAGCAGCCGGCGTGCGCGTAGTAGGTGCAGCGGCCGCAGTAGTAGAGATAGATGTCGCCGCCGACGCACTTGCAGTAGCCCTCCCACCCGCAGGCGCGGGCTTCGGCGTGCGGGACCACCTTGTCGACCATCCTGTCGGCGGCCCGTCTGATCAGCGCTCTCATGACCACTTCCTTTCACCGGACGTGATTGACCCCGATCGTAAAGAGCGGGGGTTCAGCGGGGATACAGGCTCCGTACAGCGCGCGGCCTTGCGGCGGTCGCCGAAGAACGAGTCATATTCCTCCACACCTCGCCGGCGATTGTTCTATAGATAGACAGGAGGCGAGGAGGACGGATGGGCGCGACGTTGTGGGCGGAGAGCGTCAAGGCAGTTCCCAACCTGGTTGTCGCCCTGTTAACCCTCGCCCTTGGATGGCTGGTGGGCAACCGGCTCACCGCTCGCTGGGACGAGCGGAAAAAACGCCGAGAGCTGGATCTTCTGGCTCTCGGCGTTTTCTATGAGATTTACGGGGAGTTCTTCGCCGTCTGGAAACTGTGGAACAACGCTCCGATGCGCGTTCGGGATGACGATGGCTTCCACCGCACACTCCTCGACCGCGCTGCGGAGACAGAAGGCAAGCTAGAGTCCTTACTCGTCCGGCTGGCGTCCGAGCGCAAGCTGTCCGATCGTGACTGCACTCTTCTCGGTTGCTTCAGACAGGCGGTCCAGAGCCTCCGCGAATCGGTAAGGGAGAAGGCGGATCTACGATCGCGGGTGATCTGGCGGGGTCAACAGGTGATCTCCATCCCCTGGTACGGCTCAGAGGCGCCGCCCTACCTCGCATTCAAGGCCCTCGCCGCCTTCGCCGCCGACCTTCTCTCCAAGAGCAGCGACCTCGACACCAGGGCCGAGACCGCCTACTCCGCCCTGAAAATGATCACAAGCAACAGACTGGAGCGCACCTGGCTTCAGGAGGCATCCGTTCTTCTCCCACTGGACGATCTGCCAGGATCAACGGCCTGACCCTGTTAGCAGGAGTGTCACCGAAAGGCCATCCCGGGTGGTCCGGGAGGGCCTCTGTAGTGGAGCCGCCTAAGGGAATCGAACCCTTGACCCCTTCATAACGAGCAATGCGGAAACGTTCCTCGTCCTGCTCGCGCGGGTGCGTGACCTCTCCAGACCGTCCATCGCCGATCGTGGGTGTCCACCATCGTCCGTGGGTGTTGTCACGCAGTTCGTCACGCGGAGACGCTTTGCCGACTGCGACCTCATCGCGCGGGTCAGATCGCCGAGACCTGATCCGTCCTGACGGCTGACCTGCGGGGACTGCCCAACTCATGCGCTGAGGCGGACTTTCAGCGTTCGCCGCTTTTCATCGTTTCGCGCTGCTTTTCGCGCTCATGTGCCCTGGCTGTGCCCGCCAGATACAACGCCCAACCTCGCAGGGTGACGGGACAACCCTGCCCCGCCCAACCTGAGTCGCCCCGGCTTCGGTGGAGACCAGACCTGGGTCGGTACTTCCGCTCTGAGGGCCGAGATGGAATGATCCTTCTTTGCATCGGTGATTAGAAGGATCAGGTATGTCCAGCAGAGCGATCGCGTTCATCGCGTTCATCGCCTTACTGTTTATTGGTGCCGGTGTGCTTGCTGGTGTGATGCCCCTCACCGAAGGCGGCTCGGAGTGCGGTTCGGCCTTCGTCTCGCCGTCACTTGCCGCCGGCCAGGACCATGTGAACGAGTGCGAGGATGTTCGCAATCTGGTTCAGATCCCAACGACGATTTTGCTGGCCGTCGGCGGTGTGTTGCTACTCGCGGCCTTCTTCTTGGATGTCCGTTCGACTGTGGAGAGACATCGAAGAGAAGAGCAGCAGCAAAGCGCAGCACCGGGGGATTCGTGAACCGCCGCTGCCCCCAGCCAAAGCCCTGATAGAGGCAACGTAGCCATGTGCGGCTCTGCATACTCGCCCCTGCCCTGATCTTCCCGTCTGCCTTCGACCCGCCTGCCGGGAAGCGCTGGCAGGAACACGGTCTCGTGTTCGCCTCGACGGTTGGCACACCGCTCGACGCTCACAACGTCCGGAGGGCGTTCCGTGCCGTGATCAGACAAACCGATCTCGACCCGAAGGAGTGGACTCCCCGGGAGCTTATTCAAGGAGTGATCGGGAACGGTAGTCACGTAGATAGACACGCAAAGGCCCTCGCCGGTGGTCCGGGAGGGCCTCTGTAGTGGAGCCGCCTAAGGGAATCGAACCCTTGACCCCTTCATTACGAGTGAAGTGCTCTGGCCGACTGAGCTAAGGCGGCACGCCGCGAGCGGCTTCGCACAGTCTACAGGGTCAGCGCGGTTCTCGTGCACCCGTCACCGTCCGGAGCGGCGTGCCCCTCGGAGCGGCTCCGGAGCCGGGCAGGTTCCATGGAGACCGGTAAAACTTCCCCAGCCGTCCGACGGCCCTCCCTTTACCGTACGACCAGCGGAAACGGGGCGTACCAGACGCATCTGTCACGGGAGAAGCGCCCTGTCCCGCCTGACGGCGCCGACGGGCCGCCAGACATTTGACCTCATCCTTCGCCACCGTGGCCGGTACGTCACCGCCCGTCCTCCGCAGGCGGCATGCTGGTCCTCGTCACGCAGGCGACGGCAGGGGAAACGACGGGTATGCGATCGGCCGGGCAGAAAGCGAAGGTCACACCGTCTCGTACGCGGTACGGCGGCGGTCCGAGCCGGCGAATGGCGGTCGCGGCGCTGGCCGCGCTGCTGCCGTTCACGGCGTGCTCCACCCACACACCGGCCACCTCCGATCAGCCGAGCACGGGCGCGCAGGCGCAGCCGCCGGTCGAGGCCCCCACGGCGGAGCTGCGGCCGTTCTACGCCCAGCGGCCCGCCTGGCGCGACTGCGGTGACGGCTTCCAGTGCGCCAAGATCCAGGTGCCCCTCGACTACGAGAAGCCCACCGGCGAGCGCATCGACCTCGGCGTGATCCGCCTGCCGGCCACCGGCAAGCGCGCCGGCTCCCTGCTGATCAACCCCGGCGGGCCCGGAGGCTCGGGCATCTCGTACGCGCGGGCGGCCCGGTCCGTGGTCAGCGACAGGGTGCGGGCCCAGTACGACGTCGTGGGGTTCGACCCCCGCGGCGTGGGCGAGTCGACCCCCGTCACATGCATGACGGCCTCCCAGCTCGACGCGTACATCGGGATGGACTCGAGCCCGGACACGCCGGCGGAGGTCACGGCGCTCGACAAGGCGTCCAAGGAGTTCGCCGACAGCTGCGGCGCCAAGGCGGCCCGGCTTCTCCCCCACGTCGGCACGGCCGACGCGGCCAGGGACATGGACGTCCTGCGCGGCGTCCTCGGCGACCCGGGTCTCACCTATCTGGGCAAGTCGTACGGCACCTTCCTCGGCGCGATGTACGCCGACCTGTTCCCCAAGCGCGTGCGGGCGCTCGTGCTCGACGGCGCGGTCGATCCGGCAGTGCCGTCGCTGAAGTCCAACGAGGTGCAGGCCAAGGGCTTCGAGCGGGCGCTGCGGGCCTTCGTCGAAGACTGCCTCCTCAGCCGTTCCTGCCCGTTCAAGAGCCGTACGGTGGACGGCGCGTTGCAGGAGATCAGCGACCTGCTGGTGAAGGCCGACCGGCAGCCGTTGAAGAACGTCCTCGGCGACGGCCGGAAGGTCAACGAGGCGTGGACGGTGATCGGCATCGCCACCCCGCTGTACGAGCGGGCGGCCTGGCCCCGGCTGCGGGAGGCCCTGGGCAAGGCGATCAACGAGGGCGACGGGACCGACCTGCTCCAGATGGCCGACCTGCTGGTCGACCGGCAGCCCAACGGCTCGTACTCGAACCAGACCGAGGCGAACATGGCCGTCAACTGCGTGGACCACCCCTACCCGAAGGCGCTCGACGCGTACCGGCGGGCCGCGGGTGAGGCCGCCAAGGCGGCGCCGCACTTCGGGCCGTTCGTGATGTGGGGCTCGCTGCCCTGCGCCTACTGGCCCGCGAAGTCGGTCGGCGCCGACAAGCCGCTCAAGGCCGAGGGCGCGCCGCCGATCCTCGTCGTCGGCACCCTGCGCGACCCCGCCACGCCGTACGAGTGGGCGCAGGGGCTCGCCAAGGAGCTGACCTCTGGCGTGCTCCTGGGGTACGACGGCGACGGGCACACGGCCTACCGCAGCGGCTCCGCCTGCGTGGACAGCGCGGTCGACGACTACCTGCTCGCGCTGCGCTCGCCCAAGAACGGCACGGTCTGCCCGAAGACGGGCTGAGCCCCCTCAGGGCCTCGAATGGTGCAGCTCGGTGATCTTCGCGGTCGTGTCGAAGCCGAGCACGGGATCGGGGGCGCCGGACAGCAGGCTCTCGTACAGCGGCCGGTGCCGCGCCGTCTTCCTGGGCGTGCGGCCGTCGTGGCCGTACGCCGCGAGCAGGGTGCCCGCCTGTGCGGCGAAGCCGGTGTTCGCCGTGTGGTCGATGACCACCTCGACGTCGGTCTCGCCGAGGGTGAGCGTCGTCCCCTTGCTGCTCTCGCCCGTGAGCCAGCTCGATCGCAGCGAGGCCAGGCCGGTCCTGCCGCGGGAGCGGAACTCGCACGTGGCCCAGGCGCTCGCGCCGCCGTCCATCTCGCGGAGTGAGGTCAGCGCGGCCGGTTCGGCGAAGCGGGCGAGCATGCTGAGCTGGTTCACCCCCGAGTCCGTCCAGCTCGACACGTAGGACGCGAAGGCCTGCTCGCCCCGCAGGACGTACGGGTCGTAGAAGGCCGAGGTGACCCGGGTGATCGGGCCCCACTCGGGATGCCCGGCGATCTGCTCGGCGGCCCAGCGGACCTCTGGCGCGAACGCGAAGTGGTGCGCGGTGAACACCCGGCCGCGTACGTCGGTCTTCCCGTCCAGTTCGCGGAGCCGGGCGAGCGCGGCGAGGTCGTGCACGAGCGGCTTCTCCACCAGCACCGTCGCCGACGACAGCGTCAGCGCCCGCACCGTCAGGTCCAGATGGGTCCGCGTCGGGGTGGCGATCACGAGCAGGTCCGGCTGGTGGGCGTCCAGCGCCTCGTCGAGGTCGGGGTAGTGCGCCGGCGTGGTCTCGCGGAACGCGGGCGGCTCGGTGACCTTGGGGTCGACGGTGAACTCCAGGGCGACCTCGGGCCGCTGCTCGAGCACCGCGAAGTGGCTGCGGGAGGTGATCCCTAGCCCGACGAACCCGACCCTGACCCGATCACCCATGAAGGCCGTCCTCCTCGCTCGACGCGGTCAACCGTACAGGTGAGTACAGATCCGTCCTCAACTCCTTTTTCGGGCGGGCCCGCCTGTCCGTGTCCCTACAATGCGGGCGCATGGAAGATCCTTACCGGCGCCGCTCACGCGGGCCGACCCTTCCAGCGACCATGGTCACGGCCCTGGCGGTGTCCGGATGCGGCCTGCTGGGCGGTCCTGCGACGGCCCCTCCGGCGTCCTCCCCGGCGGGCACACCACCGGCGCGGCCCTCGTCGTCCGTCACCGTCGCGGACACCGGCCTGGCCAAGGATGGATGGTTCGGCCTCACCCGGCCCCTGCACGCGCGGGTGGAGATACGCGCCGTGGAGCGGCTCGGCGACAGGTCCGTCCTCCGTCTCACGGTCACCTCGCTCGAGGGCGAGGCGCGCCACGCCGGGAACTCGTTCGGGACGGCGGCCGGCGACCTCGGCAGCTACCGCATCCCTCTCGTCGACCCGGTCGGCCGCAAGGTCTACCACCCCCTGACCGACCGAGTGGGGACGCTGGGCAGCAAGCCCGGGTACTACCAGCCCGGCGTGCGCTACGAGACCGTGGTCTACTATCCGCCGATCCCGGCGGACGTCCGTACGGTCACCGCGATCACGGCGGGAACGGCGGGCGAGTTCACCGGTGTGCCCGTCGTGGACGGGACCGGTTCCGGCGGTCCCCAGGCGCCGGCTGCCGCTCCCGGCGGTACGCCGGCGCCGGGCGCCACGGTGTCCTGGCCGGTGCGGGAGCCGTCCGGGCAGGTCACCGGCAGCGTCCAGGACCTGTACGGCATCGTCGAGGGCGCGGAGAGGACGACCGCCGCGAGCGGCAGCGACGAGACGGTGGGCCTGCGCACCGACGTGTTGTTCGCCTTCGACTCGGACAGGCTCACGGCGCGGGCCGAGGCCGTGCTCGACGACGTCGCGGCGGAGATCCGGGAGAAGGCCGACCCGGGCACGCCTCCCGTCCTCGTCGAGGGCCACACCGACGGCAAGGGCACACACGCGTACAACATGGCGCTGTCCCTGCGGCGTGCGCAGGCCGTACGCGGGGAGCTGGCGGCCCGCCTCGGCGGGGCGTACCGATACCGCACGACGGGCAGGGGCGAGACCGAGCCCGTCGCCCGGGAGGGCGGGGTGAACGACGAGGAGGCGCGCGCCAGGAACCGGCGCGTCGAAATCTCCTACCGGATCAGGCAGCGGACCGGCGGCCCCGCGTCCGCGGGAGCCGGCGAGACCGGCGCCGCCGGGGGACGGCCGGCTCCGTTCCACGCCGAGGACGGCGAGACGGTCGCCAGCCGGACCTCCACCGGGCGACCGTCCGGTCAGCGGCTCCGCATCGACGTGAAGCCCTTCTACCGCGACGGCGCCTATCTCGTCGCGGTGTTCGACATCGTCAACCTCGGCCCGGGGGACCTCGGCGCCGGGACGGGATACGGAGGGGACGTCGCCTACATCGGCGGCTGGTACACCGCCTTCTCCGTCGTCGATCCGGCGTCGCGCACCGTCTACCGCGCCGTGCGGATGGGACCGGACGATCCGCGAGGCCCCGACGACTACGTGGACCCGGGCTGGGCGACGTTCAACGTCAAGCCGGGCACGGGCAACCGCGGCTTCTTCTACGTGCCGGCACCGCCGCCGGGCGTCACGAGCGTGACCTTCGACGCCGGCCCCTTCGGCAGGATCGACGCCGTCCCCGTACGTTAACTCCGTCAGAGGGTGAAAGTTTCACATTCCAGCGGGGATCGGCGACTCGCCCGACGGGGATCCGGAGCCAGCTCAGCGCCACTGCGCGGATCGGCGCTCGCGCGCCCCACACAGGCCCGCACAGGTTCGCGACCTTGACCGTCCCCCGCGCCTGAGGTTGGCTCCGCCGCATGACCACGGTCGCCCACCATGAATTGTTAACGCTCACATTTCGATGAGACGTTAACGCTCACATGAGGGTGTCGACGGCCCGGCGTGCACGGTGAGCGACCATCACATCCGGAGGCGCATGTGAGATACGCGTTTTCACTGTCCAGGCGCACCGCGACCTGGATTGTGGGCCTGCTGTGCATGCTGGCGTTGCTCCCGGCCACCGCGGCCAGGGCGGACAACCCGATAATCCAGACCATCTACACCGCCGACCCGGCGCCGCTCGTCCACAACGGCCGGGTCTACCTCTACACCGGCCACGACGAGGACGGCTCGACGTGGTTCACGATGAACGAATGGCGGGTCTGGTCGTCGGCCGACATGGTGAACTGGACCGACCACGGCTCGCCGCTGAGCGTCGCCAGCTTCAGCTGGGCGAAATCCGACGCGTGGGCGGGCCAGACCATCTACAGGAACGGCAAGTTCTACTGGTACGTCCCCACCACCAGCCGGGCGAGCGGCAGGATGGCCATCGGTGTGGCCGTCTCCGACAGCCCCACCGGCCCCTTCAAGGACGCCCTCGGGCGCCCGCTGGTGGAGAACGGCGAAATCGACCCCACCGTCTTCATCGACGACAACGGGCAGGCCTACCTCTACTGGGGCAACCCGAACCTGTGGTACGTCAAGCTGAACGCCGACATGATCTCCTACTCCGGCAGCCCGACCAAGGTCAACCTCACGACCGCCGGGTTCGGCACCCGCACCGGTGACGCCAGCCGCCCGACTCTGTACGAGGAGGGCCCCTGGGTCTACAAGCGGGGCAGCCTGTACTACAACGTGTTCGCGGCGAAGTGCTGCTCGGAGTTCATCGCCTACTCCACGGCCCCCAGCGCCACCGGGCCGTGGACCTACCGGGGCACGGTCATGCCCACGCAGGGCGGCAGCTTCACCAACCACCCGGGGATCGTCGACTTCAACGGCGGATCGTACTTCTTCTACCACAACGGCGCGCTGCCGGGCGGCGGCGGTTTCACCCGCTCGGTGGCCGTGGAGAAGTTCAGCTACAACGCCGACGGCACGATCCCGACGATCAACATGACCACGACCGGGGCGCCCCAGATCGGCACGCTGGACCCGTACGTCCGGCAGGAGGCCGAGACCATCGCCTGGGAGTCCGGCGTCGAGACCGAGCCGTCCAACGAGGGTGGCATGAACGTCGGGTTCATCGACAACGGCGACTACATCAAGGTCAAGGGCGTCGCCTTCGGCACCGGCGCCAGCTCCTTCAGCGCGCGGGTCGCCTCGGGAGCCAGTGGCGGAAAGATCGAGCTACGGCGGGACGGCGTCAGCGGCACGCTCATGGGGACGTGCGACGTCCCGGGCACCGGCGGCTGGCAGACCTGGACGACCGTCTCCTGCCCGGTCACCAACGCGACCGGCACCCACGACCTGTATCTCAGGTTCACCGGCGGGAGCGGCTACCTGATGAACGTGAACTGGTGGCAGTTCAGCGGCAGCGGGCCGACGTCCTCGCCCTCTCCCACTCCCCCGGCTTCACCCTCTCCCACTCCCCCGGCTTCGCCGTCGCCCACGCCGCCGGCCTCACCGTCGCCGGCCGGCGGCGCCTGCAGCGCGACCTACCGCACCACCAACTCGTGGGGCGGCGGCTTCCAGGGCGAGGTCACGGTGACGGCCGGCGGTTCGCCGATCAACGGCTGGACCGTCAAGTGGAACCTGAGCAACGGCCAGACCATCAGCCAGGTCTGGAACGGCACGCTGAGCACCAGCGGCTCGGCCGTGTCGGTGAGAAACGTCTCGTACAACGGCTCGCTGGGGGCCTCCGCCTCGACGACCTTCGGTTTCACCGCCGGAGGCACGCCGTCGACGCCGTCCCTCACCTGCACGAGTCCGTGAGCACGACAGCGGGAGACCGCTGAAGGACGAGTGGCGAACCCGCGGACCCCGGCGAGCGCCGGGCGCGCGCCGGGCTGTGGGTTCGCCGCCGTCAGACACCATGGGGGAACCCCCGTCAGAGGAACCGCCGTCAGACGGGTTCGCCGCCGTCGGCCGGGCCGCCCCGGCCACGAAGACGACGGTGCTCGTCAGCTCTCGGAGGCGCCCTCGGCCGCCGGCTGCGCTTCGCCGTACATGGAGTCGTGGGCCTTGCGGGGCGCGCAGACGCTGGCCTTGGAACACGCGCAGCGGCGGCCGCCCTCGTTGAGGCGGACGATGACGGAGTCGGACGGCACGTTGTGGCCCACCACCGTGCCCGGGCCCTGTGGGGTGTCCACCGTGAGGCCCGCGCGCGGCGCCGACGCCCGGAACTCCTGATAGAGCGGGTGCTCGTACTTCAGGCAGCACATGAGCCGGCCGCAGGCGCCCGCGATCCTGAGCGGGTTGACCGGGAGGTCCTGGTCCTTGGCCATCCGCACGGAGACCGGCTCGAAGTCCTTGAGGAACGTCGCGCAGCACAGGTCGCGGCCGCAGGGGCCGATGCCGCCCTGGAGCCTGGCCTCGTCGCGCGGGCCGATCTGCCGCAGCTCGACCCGGGCCCGCAGGTTGCGGGCCAGGTCACGGACGAGCGCGCGGAAGTCGACCCGGTGAGGCGCGGAGAAGTACACGGTGTAGACGTTGTCGGCGTCCAGGTAGTCGACTCCGACGACCTTCATCGGCAGCTCGTGGCGCTTGATCAGGCGCTTGGACACGCTCCTGGCCTCCGCCCTGCGGCGGCGGTTGGCCTCGTCCCTGGTCAGGTGCTCCTCGGCCGCGATGCCCTGGCAGACGGGCAGGCCCTCGACGTCCTCGCTCACGTACTGCGGCGCCCACACGCACTCGGCGACCTCCGGGCCCGAGTCGGTCGGCACGAGGACCTTGTCGCCCACCTTGGGAGAGTGGCCGCCGGGATCGAGGTAGTAGAGCCGTCCGTAGCGGGTGAAGCTCACCGCCATCATCATGCCCAAGCGCCGGCCCTCCTCGATCCTGTACGGCTAACGCGTCCGAACCCACCATACGTGTCGTACGGCACCGGCAATCATGGCCTGTGGACAACCTCCGGAGGGCCAGGCGGACCCGGCCCGCCGGCAGACCGCCTACCAGACCGCCGTCGGCGGGCCCCCGGCGTCGTCCGCGAACAGAATCCGATATCCGGACCGTGTGATCCGGCCCAGCTCACCGGCCCGGGAGACCAGGACGTTGTCGCCGGTGCCGTCCACGTCGATCCACCTGACCGGCGCCTTTCCGCCTTCGCCGCGGTAGAGGACCTCGACCTGACGCCCCTGGAGGTCGTAGGCCACGACACCGTCGAAGCCGCCGTTCCTCGCGGCCTCCTTGGTCGTGGTCAGTCCGTAGGTTCCCTGCGCCGCGATCACCCGAGAGCCGTCGGGTGTGATCGCGACCCCGGCGACCAGCGCCGGGAACGTCCCGGCCGTGGGCACCAGTCTGATCACGCGGGCGTCGTCGAGCGTGCCGGCGAGCCCGGTGTCGAGCAGCAGCGGGTCGCGCGGACCCGAGCAGGACCATGTGACCGTCCCCCCCGATGGATCGGGGCTCTGGCGCCCCGAACTCGCCGGCCGCACGGTGCATCCCCACTCGGCCGGCAGCGACCGCGGGGGCGTGGACGAGCCGTCAGTCCCGGGACTGACCGGAGCGGCCGTCGCCGGCGCTCCCGTCTCCGGCTCTGCGGGCGCACCGGCTTCGGCCGGCGCAGGCGCCGCCGCGGGGGCGGCGGGGGTCGTCTCGGACGGCGTTCCCGGCGTGCCCGACGGACCCGTCCGCGGATACTCCCTCGGCGCGCCGTCCGGTGCCCGCACAGCGGCCGGGGCCGACGCGGGCTCCGCGGGCCGGGCCGGGGTGGCGCCGGGCGACGGCGCCTTCGAGACTCCCGTGATCACTCCCGTGGCCCTGCTGAGGAGCACGCGGCGCCCGTCGTCGGTCAGGGACAGATCCCGGACGACCTCCGGACGCGTGGACGTCCACGTACGGCTACCGCCGGTCGCGGTGTCCGTCACGACGAGGGACGCGCCCCGCCCCGGCTCACAGGAGGACAGGCCGTACGCGAGCGTGGCCCCGTTTCCGCTCACCGCGAGCGCGGTGACCCTGGCGCGCTCCGGCGGCGCGAACGGCAGCTCGGCACGCGAGGCGACCCGTCCTTCCCCGTCCAGGGTGAACTGGTACAGCCGCGAGCGGCAGCCGTCCCCTCCGGTGGCCGCGTAGAAGATCCGGTTGTCGCGCGCCGCCTGGACCGCGGCGAACGGCCCGTCCTCGGCGGGCCGCGGCACGACGTCCGTGATGTGCCCGTCGGCGACGCTTCTGATGGTGATGTCGCCGGGCCCGCGGATCTGGGCGAGGAAGGAGGGGGCGACGGCGGGGCCCGCGGCCGGGCCGGCGGCCGTGTCCACGGCCCCGCCTCCGTGGCGCGCGACGGCCGCGCCGCCCGCCACCGCGAGCGTCACGGCGGCCGCCGCCGCGACCGGCATCAGCCACGTCCTGCCCCGTCCAGTGCCCACGCGCGTACGGCGGCGGGCCGGGGTGGCCTCCGGGCCGAACGGCGGGACGGCGTCGACCGTCTCTCCCACCGCGTGGGCGGCGTCCTGCAACCGGCGGATGACGTCGTTCATCGGGTCTCTCCCAGGAGGCGGCCGAGCGCGTCGAGCGCCCGGGAGGTGGTGGACTTGACCGTGCCCCGGCTGATCTTCATGACCCGCGCCGTCTCCTCTTCGGACAGCTCGGCGTAGTAACGCAGGACCAGGGCCTCCCGCTGGCGCCGGGGCAGGCGGTGGAGGGCCTCCATGACCTCCCGCCGCTCGGCGCCGAGGATCGCGGCCGACTCGGCCGACCAGACGGGCGGGTCGTACGTGCCGGCGAACCAGGACGGCAGCCGCCGCCTGCGCAGCACGGTGCGGGCGTTGTTGAGCACCGCGGCGCGCACGTAGACGAGCGCCTTGTCCCGGTCACGCAGGCCGTCGAAGCGCCGGTGCAGACCGAGGAACGCCTCCTGCACCACGTCTTCGGCGCTCTCCCGGTCGCCCACCATGATCAGGGCCAGCCGGGTGAGGCCGAGGGCGTGCTCGGCGTAGAGACCGCTGATCGTGTCGTCGGCGCCCGCCGACAGGGGCGGGACGCTCACGGGCCCCCCGGGTTGCTGGTCGAGATCGAGCGTTTCGGCCTTCATGTACCAGAGACGCCGTACGCCCGCCGGGGTTGCTTGCGTCCTACGCGGGAGAGCGGAGGGCGAGGGTCATGGCCTCGACCGCGATCTGCGGGTTCACGTTGGCCGCCAGCCGCTCCCGGCACTGCATGATCGCGTCCGTACGGCGGACCGTCTGCTCGGGGGTGGACGCCCGCGCGACGGCCTCCACCTCGTGCCTGCGGTCCTCGTTGGCCAGCTCGACCGGCGCACCGAACTGCACGGCCAGCACGTCGCGGTAGAACGCCACGAGTTCGAGCAGCGCGAGGTCGAGGGAGTCGCGCTTGATACGGGTCGCCCGCGACTTCTGCATGGTCTCGAGCTCCTTGATCGCGCCCGCGCCGCCCCGGACGAGGCCCTTGTTGAGCCCCTTGCCTGAGGAGCCCTCGCCGTAGACCTTGCGCAGCTCGGCCGTCTCGGCCTCGTTCAGCGCGGTCGTGGCCGCGTCGGCGTCCTCGGTGGAGGTCTTCACCAGCCGCTCGGCGGCGGTGATGCACTCCGCCACACCCGTCAGCGACCGGGGGATCGACAGCACCTCGTCGCGCCGGCGCCGCGTCTCCTCGTCCAGCGCGAGCCGCCGCGCCCGGCCGATGTCCCCCTGGGCCGCCCGCGCGGCGTCGAGCGCCACGTCGTGGGGCACCCCGTCGCGGGTCACCAGCACGTTCGCGACGGCCTCGGTGGAGGGCGTGCCCAGCGTCACGACCCGGCAGCGCGAGCGGATCGTGATGATCATGTCGTCCGGGGAGGGCGCGCACAGCAGCCACACGGTCCGCGGCGGCGGCTCCTCGATGGCCTTGAGCAGGGCGTTGGCCGCCGCCTCCGTCACCCGGTCGGCGTCCTCGAACAACACGATCCGCCACCGGCCGAGCGTGGGCGCCCCCGCCGCCTTGAGCACGAGATCGCGCGTCTGCCGCACGCTGTACGACAGGCCCTCGGGCCGGACGAACGTGACGTCCGGGTGCGAGCCGACCTCGACCTGATGGCAGGCGTCGCAGTGGCCGCAGCCCTGCTGAGTGCAGAGCAGCGACGCCGCGAACGCCTTGGCGGCCGTGGACCGCCCCGATCCCGGCGGCCCGGTGAACAGCCAGGCGTGGGTCATGCCCGCGCCGCGGCCTCCGGCGACGACCTCCGCGGCGGCCGACGCGGCCCGCCGCATCACGTCGATCGCCCGGTCCTGCCCGATCAGATCCCCGAAAACGGTCATGTGCCGCTACCCGAAGTCGCGGATGGCGGGCATCGTGCCGGTGGCCTCCTCGGCCTCCTGCGGCACCGGGTCGGGCAGGATCTCCCGCACCCGGTCCTGGATCAGGCGCGTCACCTCCCGCTGGTCGAGCGTGCCGTCCACCATGAGGTAGCGGTCGGGGTCGGCCGCCGCCAGCGCCCGGAACTCCCGCCGCACCCGCTCGTGGAACTCCAGCGGCTCGGCCTCGATGCGGTCGGCGGGCGAGGCCATCCGCCGCAGCCCGACCGCGGGCGGCACGTCGATGAGCACGGTCAGGTCGGGGACGAGGCCACCCGTCGCCCACCTGTTGATCCTCGCGACGTCCTCCTGGTCGAGCGACCGCCCGGCGCCCTGGTAGGCCAGCGACGAGTCCACGTACCTGTCGGAGATCACCGTCGAGCCGTGCCGCAGGGCGGGCCTGATGACCTTCTCCACGTGCTCGGCCCGGTCGGCGGCGTACAGCATCGCCTCGGCCCGCGGGGACAGGCCCTGGTGGGCGGCGTCGAGCAGGATCGCCCGCAACCGCATGCCGACCTTGGTCGAGCCCGGCTCGCGGGTCTGCACGACGTCGAAGCCCTGGTCGCGCAGCCAGATCGCGAGCAGCCGCGACTGGGTGGTTTTGCCCGAGCCCTCGCCGCCTTCGAAGGCGATGAACAGACCGCGCTCGGGGTCGGTCTCCTCCGGCTCGAATCGCCGCCCGCGCAGGGCGGTCAGCAGGTCGACCGCGATGGGAACCCCCCGCCGGTCGTCCATGTGCCGCAGCGCGACCACCCCGACGGCGATCGCGAGCAGCGCCCCCAGGAGCAACACGAGGTTGGTGCCGTCGAAGCGGTAGCTGATCCCGGCGATCCGGACGACGTGCGCGCCGAACAACGCCGCGAGGGTGGAGGCCAGCGCCACGACCAGCAGCAGCACCACCCGGGCCAGCGACTGCAGGAAGGAGAACGTACGGCCGCGCAGCCCGTCCTCCACCTCCAGGCCGATCACCGTGTAACCGATGATCCAGGCGATGCCGGCGCAGGCGCCCAGCACCACGGTCAGCACGACGACGACCACGAGGTTCTGGATGAGCGAGACGGCGGCCAGCGTCAGCCCCGCGAGCACGATCGACAGCCCGAACAGCCGCCGCCTGGACAGCCCCTTCAGCAGCCGCAGGCCGAAGAACATGCCGAACGCCATGCCGAGGAAGACGGCGCAGAACACCGCGCCGTACCCCGCGTCGCCGCCGCCCATGGCCTGCACGTACGCCTTGGCCACTCCGACGACCGCGCCGCCGGCGGCGAAGGCGCCGAGCATGCCGATGATCAGGCCGCGCACGATCCGGTTGCCGCCGACGAACCGCCAGCCCTCGGTGATCTGCCGGAGCACGGACGGCGCGGACACGTGCCTGACGTGGTTCTTCGGGATGGCCCGCAGCGTGAAGACCATCGCGGCGGAGGCCAGGTAGGCCAGCGCGTTGGCGTACAGCGCCAGGCTGGTGGCCGCGACGGTGAACGACGGGACGGCCGCCGAGATCGTCGTCACCACGGCCGACACGATCGCGAACAGCGCCGCGGCCACGGGGGCCGTGCCGTACGTGACGAGAAGGTTGAGCTGGTTGGCCTCCTCGAGTCGCTCCTTGGGCACGAGGTTCGGCACGGTGGCGTCCTTGGCGGGCACCCAGAAGAGGTTCACGCACTCGACCAGGAACGTCGCGACGATCACCCACTGGTAGACGCCGACCAGCGGGATCGACAGCACCACCGCGAACCTCGCGAGGTCGGCGACGACCATCGTCAGCCTGCGGTCGAACCGGTCGGCCACCGCTCCCGCGAGCGGGCCGAGCAGGATCGCGGGCAGCATCTTGGCGACGAAGACGCCGCCGATGGCGAGGCTCTGCGCCTGGAAGCCGGATCCGGCGGTGAGGTTACCGGCCAGGGCGGTCAGCGCGATGATGTTGAGCCAGTCGCCGAGGCTGCACGTCGCCATCGCCGTCCAGAGCCGGCGGAACGGCGCGTTCGCCAGCACGTGCGGCTGCTTGCGTCGCGCGGCGGCGGCACGGCCAGGGATGCTCATGATGTCAGCGTATCCAGGTGCTCGCTGGGCTTGGGAGACGGACGAGCGGGCCACTGGGGCCTGCTCGTCGCCTGAGGGTATTACGTCCGCCTCGTCCTCGCTGTCGAGATGGCGCCAATGTTCTGCCCGATTCCCCCGTTCCGGGGGTGCGGTCAGGCCCGCAGCTCGACGAGGGTGATCTCGGGCGGCGCGCCGACCCGTACCGGCGGCCCCCAGAAGCCCGCGCCACGCGTGACGTAGACCTGGGTGTCGCCGCCGCCCGTGCGCGGCACGCTCGCCAGCCCCGCCACCATGGGCTGCTGCAGCGTCACCAGCAGGTTGAACGGCGCCATCTGACCGCCGTGGGTGTGCCCGGACAGCTGGAGGTCGACGCCGTGGGCCGCGGCCTGCGTCACCTGGACGGGCTGGTGGGCCAGGAGCACGACGGGCCGGTTCGCGTCGCGGCCCCCGAGGGCCCTGTCGAAGTCCGGGCCGTCGCCCGACGGCACGCCGTACAGGTCGTTGACCCCCGCCAGGTCGAGCACGGCTCCCGCGTGACGGATCTCGACCCGCTCGTTGCGCAGTGGCCGGACGCCCAGCGAACGCAGCTCCTCGATCCATTCCTGGGGGCCCGCCGCGGTGTAGTACTCGTGGTTGCCGGTCACGAAATACGCGCCATAACGGGATTCGAGGGACCTCAGGGGCGTGGCGAGACGGCCCAGCTCGGCGACCGTGCCGTCCACCAGGTCGCCCACGATCGCCACGGCGTCGGCCTCCAGACCGTTGATCATCCGGACGATCCGCTCGGTGTGGCCCCGGCCGGTCAGCGGGCCGAGGTGGATGTCGCTGACGACCGCGATGCGCAGGCCGCTCATCCGGGGGTCGAGCCGGGGCAGGCGGACCGGCACCCGCTCGATCACCGGGTCGCCGAGGGCGCGGCTCACGCCGTAGCCCACGGTCGCGACCGCACCCGCGGCCACGACCGCGGAGGCCGTACGGGAGATGAACAGCCGCCGGTCGATCTCCGGCACGCCCGCGCCGGCCCCTTCCGCCGCATGCCCGCCGGTCGTGGCCGTGCCGTGCGCGGGGGAGCCTCCCCCGGCCGCCGCACCCGCGAGGACCACCTCGTCCACCGGCGCCGCCTCCCCCTCGGCCCGCCCGCCCGCGGCCACGGCCGTCGTACGGCGCCGCCTGGACACGAGGAACGTCACGACCGCCCGGGGCACCTCCATGACCAGCCCGAACACGAACAGGTAGAACATCGTGGCCAGCCACAGGTAGCCGGGCCAGGCCACGACGTGCTCGACCTCCATGCCGATGCCGAGCCGGCTCCCCCCGAAGGTCACCACCATCAGGGCCGCCAGGGCCACGAGCACCCACGTCAGCACCCGGCGCGAACGCGATCCCGGCGTCGTCGACGCCCTGACCAGCCGCCGCCACAGATAGAGGTGCACGACGACCACGGCCGTAAGGATCATGCCCACGAACCCCACGAGAACTCCCCTCGACCGGCTGGCGATCAAGGGCCGGCTGACGACGATGCTACGAGCTCATACCGGCAGCCGCGTTTCCGCGTGCGACGGCGAGAATCGGCGCCCGCTGAAATTTTCACCGTCGAGTCGGCCTCATGCCGTACCACCACCGTTGATCTTTGCCCACCGCGGAGAACGGGCGGACGATCGCGGCTGGAAGCGTCCTGGAGACGATGCCTCCGGCAGATCTCCGGGGGCGGACGACACGAGGTGACACATGAGAAGCCCCCGGCATTTGGCATGGATGGCCGCAGGAGGGGTGGCCGTCGCGGCGATCGCGCTCCACGGCACGCCCGCCGCAGCGGTGGACGCCACGCCCTCCCCCACCCCGCGGACCAGCGTGAGCCCGTCGCCGAACAGCGATCCGGCTGTGCCGACCACGCCGCCGAACGTGCGGCTGTGCCCGCCGCCGGTGCCGGCCGGCACCACGGAGGGATACGTCGGCCTGTGCTGGAGCGCGTCCACCGACGACGTCGGCGTCACCGGCTACGAGGTCTACCGGCTCACGGCCGACGGCTTCGTCAAGACGACGTCGACCACCGGCACCACCGTCATGATGGGCGGCCTGGCGTACGGCCGGACCTACACCTTCTACATCGTGGCCAAGGACGCCGACGGCCACACCAGCCCGCCGACGGCGCTGATCAATGCGCAGGCGGTGACCGGCGTGGTGGTCAGCCCGAGCCCGGTCACCGGAGACACCACCTCGCCCAGCAAACCCGCCGGGCTGCACGACGGCTGCGTGTACGACTTCCCCGGCACGGGGTTCTGCTGGTCGGCGTCGACCGACAACGTCGGCGTCACCGGTTACGTCGTCTTCCGGCTGACCGCGACCGGATGGGTGCGGGCCGGCGCCACGTCCTCCCCCTACTTCACGGAGGGCAACCTGGTGACGGGCCACAAGTACACCTACGTGGTGGTCGCCAGGGACGCGGCCGGCAACCTCAGCCTGCCGTCCGACCCGATCACCACTGTGGCCCAGCAGGGGTTCCCCACGTACAGCCCGTCGCCGAGCCCCTCGGTGAGCCCCTCGGTGACTCCCGCTGCCACCTGCGAGGTCGACTACAGCCAGTCGGCGTGGAGCACGGGCCTCACGGCCGACCTGGTGATCAAGAACACGGGCACCACGCCGATTTCGGGCTGGACGCTGCGGTTCGCCTTCCCGTCCGCGGGCGAGCGCATCGTCCAGGGCTGGTCGGCCGACTGGAGTCAGGCGCCGGGGAACACGGTCACCGCCACCAACCTGCCCTGGAACGCCACCCTCGCACCCGGCGCGTCCGCGCGCATCGGCTTCAACGCCTCCCACACCGGCGTCTCCGCCCCGCCGAGCGCTTTCACGCTCAACGGCACGACCTGCACTACAGCCTGACCTGCGCAAGCACGGACAGCGCCCGGGTGGCGGCCGTCGGCCGCCACCCGGGGCCGTGGATCACGACTTCGTGGCGGGCTTCTTCGCGGCGGCCGTCCTGGTGCGGGTCGTGCGCTTGGCGGCGGGGGCCCGCTCCCGCCGCTCGGCCAGCAGCTCCGCCGCCCGCTCCAGCGTGATGTCCTCGACCGTGTCGCCCTTGCGCAGGGACGCGTTGGTCTCGCCGTCGGTGACGTACGGGCCGAAGCGGCCCTCCTTCACCACGACCGGCTTCTTGGAGTTCGGGTCCTCGCCCAGCTCGCGCAGCGGCGGAGCCGCGGCGGCACGGCCGCGTCCGCGCGCCTTCGGCTGCGCGAACAGCTCCCTGGCCTGCTCGATCGTGACCGTGAGCAGGTCCTCCTCCGAGGCGAGCGAGCGCGAGTCGGTCCCCTTCTTGATGTAGGGCCCGAACCGGCCGTTCTGCGCGGTGACCTCCTCGCCGTCGATCTCGCCGACGACCCTGGGCAGCTGGAGCAGCTTGAGCGCCTGGTCCAGCGTGATCGTGTCCAGCGACATCGTCTTGAACAGCGAGCTGGTCCGCGGCTTGGGAACGTCCGCCTTCTTCGTCCGCTTCTTGCCCTCCGCGGGCGCGGGCTCCTCGGGCAGGACCTCGGTGACGTACGGGCCGAAACGGCCGTCCTTGGCCACGATCGTCCGGCCGGTCGCCGGGTCGACGCCCAGCTCGCGGTCGCCGCTCGGGCGCGAGAACAGCTCCTCGGCCTTCTCGGCGGTCAGCTCGTCGGGCGCCATGTCCTCGGGGATGTTCACCCGGGCGCCGTCGCGGTCGAGGTACGGCCCGTAGCGGCCGACCCTGATCACGATGTCCGTCCCCTTGATCGGGAACGAGCTGATCTCCTTGGCGTCGATCTCCCCGAGGTCGGTGACCATCTCCTTCAGGCCCTCGTCGCCGTCCTCGCCGCCGAAGTAGAACCTGCGCAGCTCGGGCACCCGCTCGGCGCGGTCGTTGGCGATGTCGTCGAGGACCTTCTCCATATCGGCGGTGAAGTCGTAGTCGACCAGGTTGCCGAAGTGCTGTTCGAGCAGGTTGACCACGGCGAACGCGAGGAACGACGGCACCAGGGCGGTGCCCTTCTTGAACACGTAGCCCCGGTCGAGGATCGTTCCGATGATCGACGCGTACGTCGAAGGCCGCCCGATCTCGCGGTCCTCCAGCTCCTTGACCAGCGACGCCTCGGTGTAGCGCGCGGGCGGCTTGGTCGAGTGCCCCAGCGCGGTCAGCTCGGCCGCCGTGAGCCGGTCGCCCTCGGCCAGCGTGGGCAGGCGCTTCTCCGAGTCGTCCCGGTCGGTCGAGGGGTCGTCCGCGCCCTCGACGTACGCCTTGAGGAAGCCGTGGAAGGTGATCGTCCGTCCGGTGGCGCTGAACTCGACGTTCTCGCCGGCGCTGGACGCGCCGCCCACCTTGACCGACACCGACTCGCCGACGGCGTCCTTCATCTGGGAGGCGACCGTACGCTGCCAGATCAGCTCGTACAGCCGGAACATGTCCCCGGACAGGCCGGTCTCGCCCGGCGTGCGGAACTCCTCGCCGGACGGCCGGATCGCCTCGTGCGCCTCCTGGGCGTTCTTCACCTTGCTGGTGTAGACGCGCGGCTTGTCCGGCACGTACGCCGAGCCGTACAGCTTGATCGCCTGGCTGCGGGCGGCGGCGACGGCGGTCTCCGACAGCGTGATGCTGTCGGTACGCATGTAGGTGATGTAGCCGTTCTCGTACAGCCGCTGGGCCACCTGCATCGTGTACTTGGCGGAGAAGCCCAGCTTGCGGCTCGCCTCCTGCTGCAGGGTGGTCGTCCGGAACGGCGCGTACGGCTTGCGCGTGTACGGCTTGCGCTCGACCGAGCGCACCGCGTAGGAAACGCCATCGAGGCGGGCGGCGAGGGCCCTCGCGGCGGCCTCGTCGAGGTGGAGGACGTCGGAGCCCTTGAGCCTGCCGGTGGAGGCGAAGTCGCGGCCCTGGGCCACGCGCCTGCCGTCCACACCGGTGAGGGTGGCGGAGAACGTCCGGGGGTCGTCGCCGGCGCGGCCGGTGTCGAACAGCGCCTGCAGGTCCCAGTAGTTGGCGGCGGTGAACGCCAGCCGCTCCCGCTCGCGCTCCACGACCAGCCGGGTCGCGACCGACTGGACACGGCCGGCGGAAAGCCGCGGCTTGACCTTCTTCCACAGGACCGGGCTGACCTCGTAGCCGTACAGACGGTCGAGGATGCGCCGGGTCTCCTGGGCGTCGACCAGGCGGAGGTTGAGGTCGCGGGGGTTGGAGACGGCGTCCCTGATCGCGTGCGGAGTGATCTCGTGGAACACCATGCGGTGCACGGGGATCTTGGGCTTGAGCACCTCGCGCAGGTGCCAGGCGATGGCCTCGCCCTCCCGGTCCTCGTCGGTGGCGAGGTAGAGCTCGTCGGCTTCCTTGAGGAGCTGCTTGAGCTTGGACACCTGCGACTTCTTGTCCGGGTTCACGACATAGAGCGGCTCGAACTCGTGGTCGACGTTCACCCCGAGGCGGGCCCAGCCCTCGCTCTTGTACTTCTCCGGGATGTCATCCGCCTTTTCCGGCAGATCCCGGATGTGGCCGATGCTCGATTCGACGATGTAGCCGCGCCCGAGGTACCCGGCGATCGTCTTCGCCTTCGCGGGCGATTCCACGATCACCAGGCGGGTTCCGCCGGCGTTGCCGTTGTTGGCTGGCACGCTGCTTCCTACCTCGCTGTCCGCTGTCATTCCCCGTGCTGCCGGGCTTCGTGGTCCCGGCTCATGACACCCTCGTCGTCCGGGCCGGAGGCGATTACCCCCTTGGGGCGCCGAGGAGGCGCCGCTTTGAAGGTACCTGCCGCCGCACGTTCCTCCCCCTCGGGCTACCCGGTTATGTCCGGGAATGTAACCCGCCTGGCGCTGTTATCCACGGAGACGCAGAATAGAGCCCAACGAGTTCCCTAGCACGCCCCGGAGACCAATGGCTGTGCTCGACTACTCCTACCTGGACCTGTATCTCCCTCGGGACACCCCTCGTGAGGTGGCGAGGCAGATGCTCACCGAGCATGCCGAGCACGGGGACTGGGAACTGGAGCGGCTACGCCTTTATCCCGACGGCAGCAGGCGCGTCCGGCTGCGTCGGAAGATCATACGGGCCGCCAGGACCATGTGAGCCGCCGGGACGCGGACGCGCACGGTCAAAAGGGCTTTGCCCGTTCCCGGTCCGCCGGCGCGCGAATTGCTCGTGCGCCGACCCGTCTTTCGAAGACTACTCGGCAAATGAGCTTTGCCCGCCCCGGGCCGCGCCCCCGGAACGGGCAAAGCGTTGGTGCCTCCATCCACTGGCGGTGGTGAAGCGTCCTGGTCGCCCGCGCCGGGCGACACCGCGACGGCCGGTTCGCCGCCGCCGCGCCTGGCGCGGGCGAGTGATATCCCTCGCCTCCGTCAGCCGCGCGCCGCCGGATCACATCCGTGCGGCCGTCGCCGCCGGAGATGTTCCCGCGCTGACACGCGCGGCCGTACGGCTACTTGCGGCCGAACCGGAAGCGGCGGGTGACGGCGAACAGGCTCGCCGAAGCGGCGAACATGGCGCCGAGGGCCAGGGCGAGGAACGAGGCCGGGTTCATCCCGGTCAGGCCGACGGGCTGCTCGGCGCTCATCAGCTTGAGGCCGCTCAGCTTGCCCAGCGGCAGCACGTCGGTGCTCTTGCTCAGGTCGCCGGTCGGGAGGCTGCGCGCCGTGTCGGCGACGGGCAGCGAGGCGGTCGCGTCCTCCAGCGTCTGCTGGGCGGGCAGCGTACGGGTCGCGTCGCCGAGCACGCCGCCGGCCTTGGAGACGGCCGCCGGGGTGCTGCCGGCCTTGTTCCCGTTCTCGGCGGGGGCGCCGGGCAGGCTCGGCGTCTCCGGCAGGCCGAGCATGTTCGGCAGGTCGCCGATGACCGGAGCGGAGGGAGCGGCGGCGGCGCTCATCGGCTGCACCGTGTGCTTGCCGGACAGCACCGACGCACCCGGCATGGCGGGCATGACCGCGCCGCGGGCGGCCTTGTGCTGCGGGTGGGCCCAGTAGCCGTGGTGCTTCCAGCCGCCGCCCACCTGGGCACCGCCCAGGCACCCCGCGGCGGCGTCGCCGAGCACGGCGACCGAGTTGCCGCAGACGTTGATCGGCGCGGTGATCGGGGCGACGATCTGGTTGCCCGCGAGGATCCCGTGCCTGCCCGAGGTGATGTTGCCGCCCGCGCCGACCCCGCCGCCGAGAACCGAGGCGCCGCCCCGGCAGCCCGCCTGGGACCGGCCGATGACCGACACCGCGTTGCCGCAGACGTTGACGGGGGCCGTGATCGGGGCGACGATCTGGTTGCCCCCGAGGATCGAGCCACGACCGGACGTGACGTTGCCGCCGGCACCCCGGCCGCCGTGCTTGTTCCAGCCGCCGACCACCGTCGCGCCGCCGCGGCAGCCCGCGAAGGCGTCGCCGACGATCGCGACGGCGTTGCCGCAGACGTTGACCGGCACGGTGATCGGCGCGACCACCTGGTTGCCGCCGCCGACGCTGTGCACGCCGCTGGTGCGGTTGCCGCCCGCTCCGCCGCCGGACCAGCCGCCGTGACCGCCGTGGCCGCCGTGACCGTGGCCGCCGTAGCCGCCCTTGCCGCCGTGACCGGGCTTGGAACCGCCCTGGCAGTTGCCCGAGCCGTTGCCGCAGACGTCGGCCGGCGTGACGATCGGCGCGACCACCTGCGTGCCGCTGCCCACCGAGAAGCGGCCGTCGTTGTCGTGTCCCGTCGAGCCGGGGCGGTGCGTGTGACCGCCTCCGTGGTGACCGCCGTACCCGCCGTGGCCGCCGTGACCCCCATGGCCGCCGTGACCACCGTGACCACCGTGACCACCGTGACCACCGGAGCCGCCCACGGACGAGCCGCCGTGGCAGCCCGAGAACGCCTCGCCGATGACCGCGACGGAGTTGCCGCAGACGTTGATCGGCGCGGTGATCGGGACGACCACCTGGTTGCCGCCCAGGATCGAGCCGCGGCCGCTGGTGCGGTTGCCGCCGGCGCGGACGCCGTCACGGCCGCCGCCGACGAAGGCGCCGCCACGGCACCCGGCGGTGGCGTCGCCGAACACGGCGATCGAGTTGCCGCACAGGTTGATCGGCGCGGTGACCGGCGCGACCACCTGGTTGCCGCCCCCGATACTGTGCACACCGCTGGTGCGGTTGCCGCCCGCGCTCGAGCGCTGTCCCGAGCCCTTGACCGCCGCGCCGCCGCGGCAGCTCGCGTCGGACCGCCCGATGACCGACACCGCGTTGCCGCAGGCGTTGACCGGGGCGTTGATCGGCGCGACCACCTGGTTGCCGCCGAGGATGCTGCCCGCTCCGGAGGTCTTGTTCTGCCCGGCGCCCACGCCCGCGCCCTGCACGGCCGCGCCGCCCAGGGAGGAGGCCCGGGACTCGCCGACGACCGCCACCGCGTTGCCGCTGATGTCGATCGGCAGGGTCACCGGGATGTCGACCTGGTTGCCGCCGAGCACGGAATGGCTGCCGTCGGTGTCGGCGAAAGCCGTACCGCTGCCAAGGGCCATGACGCCGGCGGCCAGAAACGCCGCGGAAGCCGAGCCCTTCGCCCACGTTCGCATGATGAATGCTCCTAGTGGTTCTTCTAGGGGGTTACCTGACAGCTCGCGACGCATGTCCAGGCTGTATGAGCACAGCGGAGCCGTGGACGGTCACGAGGATGGAAGATTCCGCGTCACCCGCGGGAGCCTGCCGCCCGGGCACCACGAGCGAGGGCAGGCGGTGGCACCGGTCGCCGTACGACGGGGACCGGCACGAAGGCGGGATCAGTCAGGAGAGAAAGACGGGTCGTCCGCCGCTGTGCGGACCACCGGGGGAACAACCGCCGCCAGTGGGGCGGGCAGCTTGGTGAAGCGCGGTTCGAACACATCCCGCGCGACATCCCCGAACAGGATGTTTCCACCGCTCGACTGCGGGACCAGACCCTGGTCTGCGGGCGCGTGGTCCGCGGTGGAGGGCGGCGGGAGCAGAGGCTTCGACTGGCTCGTGAGCCCGTCGACCGTGCGCCCCGCCATCGCCTCGGCGTTCACCGAGACGTCGTCTGTCGCCGTGGGGAAACCGTCGGTGCTCTTCCCGTGAGACCCGGCCGCGCCCGGTGAGGACGTCAGGCCGAGGTCCGGACCTGTGAGACGGTCGGGAAGAACCGACCCGGCGACATCATGTGAGGGTGCGGCCCCGGCCACGGACGTCGCCGTGCCGAAGACGCCGAAGATCACGCCGAGCAGCCATCCGGCGGCGATCAGCCCGCCGATGACCAACAGGCGGCCCAGACGGGAACCGGCCGCGAACCGCGCCATCCGGCCCCGCTCGACGGAGCCGGGAGACGTGACGCGCACGCCGGGAGCGGCGGCGGGCCTGTCGGCCCCCCACTGCTCCTGCGACGTGCGCGTCACGCGACCTCCCCATACCGCTGAGTCGAACAGTCCGCCGGGTCAACCCGGAGCGGATCCAACCCCCAACGGAGAGTTACTGTAGCGGCACGGCACGTGATCGCAAGAGCTTTCTCAGCAGTATTCGAGGAAACGGTCAAGGACCCGGACGCCAAAGCGGAGCGAATCGACCGGAACCCGCTCGTCGACGCCATGGAACATCCCGGAGAAGTCCAAGTCTTCGGGAAGCCGCAGCGGCGCGAAGCCGTACCCGCTGATGCCGAGACGGCTGAACGCCTTGAGGTCGGTGCCGCCGCTCAGCGTGTACGGAACGGCCCGCGAGCCCGGGTCCTCCTCGTGCAGCGCGTCCGCCATCGCCTTGACCAGCGGGCCCTTGAAGGGGGTCTCGACCGCCACGTCGTGATAGACGAACTCCCGGGTCACGTTCGGCCCGAGCAGCTCGTCCACGGTCTGGAAGAACTCGTCCTCGTAGCCCGGCAGGAACCTGCCGTCCACGTGCGCGCTCGCGATCTGGGGGATGACGTTCGCCTTGTACCCCGACTGGAGCATGGTCGGGTTGGTCGTGTTGCGGAGAGTCGCGCCGATCATCCGGGCAAGCGGCCCGAGGGTGGCCACCGCCGCCTCCGCGTCCTCCGCCTTGACCTCCGTGCCGAAGACCTCCTCGAAGAACGCCTGCACGGTGGGCGTGAGCCTCACCGGCCACTTGTGGCGGCCGATCCTGCCGACCGCCTCGGCGAGCTCGGTCACGGCGTTGTCGTCGTTGAGCATCGAGCCGTGCCCGGCCCTGCCCTTGGCGGTCAGGCGCATCCAGGCGATGCCCTTCTCCGCCGCCTCGATCAGGTACAGCCGGCCCTTCTCGGTGGTCACACTGAAGCCGCCGACCTCGCCGACGGCCTCGGTGCAGCCCTCGAAGACCTCCGGGTGCCGCTCGGCCAGCCACTGGGCGCCGTAGTGCCCGCCGGCCTCCTCGTCCGCGGTGAAGACGAGCACGACGTCCCTGGGCGGCCTGCGCCCCTCGCTCAGCCGCCGCCGCACGACGGCGAGGATCATCGCGTCCATGTCCTTCATGTCGACCGCACCGCGGCCCCAGACACACCCGTCGGCGATCTCGCCGCTCAGCGGGTGATGGGTCCAGTCGGCGGCGTCGAACGGCACGACGTCCAGATGGCCGTGGAGGACCAGGGCGTCCCTGCTCGGGTCGGCGCCCTCGACACGGGCGACCACGTTCGCCCGCCCGGGGTCGGACTCGAGGATCCGCGGCTCCAGGCCGACCTCCGACAGCTTTCCGGCCACGTACTCCGCGGCCTCACGTTCCCCGGGCCCCGCGTTGTCCCCCGCGTTGACCGAGTCGATGCGGATCAGGTCGCGGCACAGCTCGACGACCTCGTCCTCCCCGTAGCGTGGGGTCATTGCGCCTCCTCCTGCCGGCGGATCCGTCCGAGGTCCGGCCCGCCCTTTCACGTCGTACGGCTCGCGCCTCCATCCTGCCGCCGTACGGGCGTGGCGTTCACCCCCGGGCACCCCCGGGCACCCCCGGGCCGCCGCGAGCCGCGCGGGGCGGATTCCCGGTATGAAGCAGGGCGGAGAGAGTGCTAACCTGTATCCGCCGACGCGGGATGACGATCCTGCGTAAGGCACCACGTCCGGGTGGCGGAATAGGCAGACGCGCTAGCTTGAGGTGCTAGTGCCCAGTGATGGGCATGGGGGTTCAAGTCCCCCCTCGGACACAAACCTCTCATCATGTGAGGGCTGAGAAGCATCTCGGCCCTCACTTTCGCTTTTCCGGGGTGATAGGTCAGCCGCAGACCGAGGCGCTGGTAGACCGGCGTCTTGAGATCGACCGGGGCCTCGCTGATGGCTCTGTCCTCGCGCGGGTAGACGTTGCGGAGGTGTTCCAGCTTGTTGCCGATCGCGTACTCGCGGGGGAAGGTGCAGCGGAAGATCCTCCGGACGACCGGAGCGGCATACGGTCGTCGCACGGCGGGCGGCTCATCTCCAGCACGAGCCGAAGCAGCGCCCTTCCCACCTCCGGCGACAGCTCGGCCGGCAAGTCCGGCAACTCGACGTCGACGTCCCGTCCCGGATCCTGCCGCCCCGTTTCCCGATCAGGCCGACCCAGCGGCGAATAGTCCTTCGCGACCCGCGTCCGCTTCAAGGGAGGCCGTGGACAACCTGCGAGTTCCCGATCGCAGGTCATCAGTGGCGGGCGACGCTCCGGCAATCCATGTGCCGGCCTTCTTCAGTCGCCGGCGGCCGGCGCCTCATCGGCGCCGAGAATCCGCAGGATGTCGACCAGCGTCGACAATTGCTCGGGAGTGAGGGGTCTGAACAGCTCTTCGGCCGCCAGTTCATAGCTGGTCGTCCAGTCCTGGGCCAGGGCGGCCCCTTGCTCCGTTACTCGGAGGAGTACGGACCGGCGGTCGTCCGCACTGGCCTGGCGTTCGAGCAGGCCGTCGCGGACGAGCGCGTCGACCAGGGTGGAGGCGGTCCCCTGGGCGATGCCGACCGCGAGAGCGAGTTCGGTCAGCCGGACAGGCTGCGAACGCGCCACCTCCACCACCAATCGGGACCGCGGCGTCGACACCCCGTGCTCGCCCAGACGCTCGTTGAAGTGACGTACGAGAACCTTCGCCGTACGGCTGAACTCGTCGGCGACCTGTGCCGCGGTCAGGCCCTGGTTCGCGTGTGGCATCGCCCACCTCCCACTTGACGCACCCATCGTACGAGGTTACATTGACGCCAATGCATTGATATCAAACCATTCGACGTCAATGTATGTACGCGGAGCGGCCGGTTGCGTGCCGAGCGACAGCGGAAACCGGGCTTGCACGAAGAGTGCGTTCTCAATCACCAGGAGTCGAAGAATGAAGATCTTCATCACCGGCGGCAGCGGATTCGTCGGCGGAACCCTCGTCCATCGCCTCGTCGCCGAAGGACATGAGGTCATGGCACTGGCCAGATCGGGCTCGAGCATCCAGCGGGTACGCGCCGCCGGAGCCGATCCCGTCCCCGGCGATCTCGCCGAGCTCAGCCGGGCCGGCTCCCCCGCGCCGACGTGGCTCGCCAAGCTGCGCGAGGTCGACGCGGTCGTGCACGTCGCGGCCCAGATGGAATTCTGGGGGCCCGACTCGCTCTTCGAACAGGCCAATCACGTGCCGACGGTCGCCCTGCACGCCGCGAGCGTCGCGGCCGGGGTGCGACGCTTCGTGCTCATCAGCGCCGCGTCCGTCTCCACGGGCAGCCAACGCCGCCCCGTCGTCGACGAGTCGACACCGGAAGGCCGGCCGAACATCGCCTACAGCCGCGTCAAGCTGGCCACCGAGCGCGCACTCCTGAACGCCCGCAGCGGGAAAACCGAGCTGGTGGTGCTGCGCCCGCCGTTCATCTGGGGCCGCGGCATGACGACGATCAACGAGATGGTCGAGGTCGCCGAGGCCGGACGGTTCGCCTGGATCGACAACGGCAAGCACGTCGTCGACTTCGTGCACGTCGAGAACCTGGCCGGTGCCGCGATCCTCGCGCTCACGCGGGGCCGCCACAAGGGGGTCTACTACGTGACGGACGGCACGCCGATGCCCATCCGGGACTTCCTCACTCCCCTGCTGGCGACCCGCGGCGTGGATCTGTCCAAGAGCCGCAGCGTCCCCCTGGCGATGGCGGCGCCCTTGGCGGCGATGATGGACCGCACGGCACGCCTGCTTCGCCGGAAGTCGGCGCCGCCGCTGACGAACTGGCTCGTGAGCTTCACCGGGCGTGACCGTTCCTACGACATCACCACCGCGAGGAAGGAGCTGGGCTACTCGCCTGACGTGACGCTGGAGAAGGGCCTGGCGGAGATGCGCTTCTCGTGAGGTGACGACCTCTCGGTCTCCCCGCCTTCGCCGTGGATGCGGTGCCTCGCGTTTCCCGTACGCGGTCCCTTGACGCACCGTCGTCCATGGCAGGCCCGGAGACGGCCGGATGTCGGCCGGGCTCAGTAGGTGTAGAAGCCCCCCCGGTCGTGGTGCCGAGCTTGCCCTTGTCGATGTACTGCTCCTTGAGCGCGGCGGCGAACGCCTGGACGTTCGGGTCCGGCGTGCCGGCGGCGACGTGGTAGGCGGTCTTCAGGCCGATGACGTCGAGGGTCTGGAAGGGACCGAACGGGCGAAAGGTGCGTTCAGCCTCGGTCACGATGCTTATGGAGATGCGGTGGTTGACGTCGGCCGCGAAGCCTGCTTCCCAGCCGGACAGCTTGCGCAGGAGCCGCTTGGCGGACTTGGTGCCCTTGCTTTGCAGGCGGGCGCGCAGGCGGCGGTTGCGGTGCCGTACCTGGTTCAGGTGCCTGCCCACGTGGACGGCGCCGTCGCTGGTGGTGGCGATGTTCGCGATCCCGAGGTCGACGCCGAGGAACCCGTCCGGCTCGATCAGTTCGGGCTCGGGAACCTCGCAGGCGGTCGCCCGTGTTGCCCGCATCCCAGCGGCACATCCACCGGCGGGAACCACAGATCACATTGCGCCAGCTCGCCGGGGAGATAGCTGGTCCGCGACGCCGGGTCCGGCGGCGCATACAGCGGCCGCAGTTCCCGGATGCGTTTCTTCAGCACGGTCAGCCCCCGCTGCCAGCCGATCCGCTCGGCGATCACCGTCTGCCTCATGGGCCTAGATCGGGAAGGTGCTGAGCGTGGAGGACTGGGCGGAGATACGCCGGCTGCATAGAGCCGAGCAGATGCCGATGCGGGCGATCGCCCGCAAGCTGGGCGTGGGTCGCAACACGGTGCGGCGGGCGCTGGAGTCGCAAGGACCCCCCAAATACGTGCGCAAGCCGTCCGGTCAGCCACGCTACATGCGAGCGCGGCCACGATCCGCCAGCTGGGCCGACAGTGACGGCGGCGCTCCAATACTGGACCAGTGTCGACGCTCGAAATGCATGTGCCTGAACGACACGACCGCCGCGATCAGCGCCAGTAGCGCGACACCCGCGATCGTCGTACGCCGGATGCGGCGAACAGCGTGAGTGCTTGGCTCTCCCACCACTCAGGCTTCCCGACCAGGGAGAACAAGAGTGGTGGACGTCCGCGCGTCCGGTCCGTTACATCCCCGCCATCCTGCGGTCGGCGCTTCAGGCCGCCGTCGATGCCGAGCCTGCCCTTCTCGCCAAGAACCCCGCTGACAAGGCACACCCGCCTTCTTTCTCCGACATCACATACAGCGCCGTGATCTTCGCGGAGGTGAGGGAAGCCAGAGGGATGCTGCCGATGTACGGCTTGAGGTGCAGCCGGATGTTCTTCTTGTACGAGGCGAGGGTGCTTTCCGCCTTCCGCAGACCGCTCACCCACTCGTTGCCTGGCCTGCTCCTGCGTCCGAGCGAGGGGCGCCGGTGATCTTCGAGGTTCCGCATGGCCCAGGGGCGTAGGGCGGCGCTTTCGGGGGTGAAGCTGCTAGCGGTCGAGGACTGTCAGGTGGCGGCGGGCGGTGCTGGCTGCGACGGGCTCCATGGAGTCTGGAGCGTAGGGGCGAACCAGGTTCTCGCCGGAGGAAGCAGGAGCAGAGTCACGATGAGCGCTGACCAGGGTGCGGTGAGGACCCAGTCAAGGGTGTCCTCAATCAGAAAGTGGATGAAGTCGAGCAAGGGGATGGCGAGCTGGACGGCGATGGTGGCGAGACGGACCCGCGGGCGTCGGGTGTGCCACTGATTCGCCAACCAGCCGGCAGCGAGTGGCGGGAGGTAGACGAGGGCGTAGAGCAGGTCCTCAAGGAAGTCGTTCGGGTCGAGAACCAGCCCCAGGATGAGCAGAACGACGCTGATCAGGGCGAGTGTCGCCTGGAACCAGATCAGGTTCCGGACGACCCTTACAGACAGGGGCATACTGGGGGATCTACTCTCAGTTCTCGGAAGCGCGGCGGAGGCGTCCGCGCGGACGGCTCGCCGTACCAATAGTCCCATTTCTTTTGAGGCGGTTGATCGCGTCCGCTCGGGGCAACGAGGAGCGGAATCCGGGGCCGCACCTGATACTTCGCGTGATACCGCCGCCTATGTATCCGGATGCTTTCCGGTGTGCACAGCAGAGATCGGAGAGTGCTCCGCAGCAGCTCACGGCGGTTGCGGGTGTAGCCGCATGGCCCCCGGAGTCCCCCAGGTGCCGAGAGTTCATGACGCCCTCGACGAAGCACGCCGCCCGGTTCTCGACAGTCTCTCGGGGATCGACCGCATGAGATTTACCGGCCTTGATCGGGAGCCGCGGGGCGGCTCAGCCGTACCGGAGGATGAAGTCCTTTTCCGAGTCCTCGCTGTCGCCCATCATTCGGCCGACCGCCCACATGCCGCTCGAACCGGGGATCGCGCCGATCGTCGCATTCCGCACCGGAAGCCCCAGCTTGGGGCCGTACGACGTGGTCCAGGCGCCCTGCACATACCGCATGAAGAGGACCTGCTTCGGGTGGGAGGGGTCGACGCCGCTCACCCAGATGTTTCCGGAGGCGTCGGCGGTGAGGCCGGTGATGCGGCCCTTCGACACCGGGAGGGGCACCTGGCTCCACGACTTGCCGTCGAAGTGCAGCGCGAGCGGCTTGAAGTCACTCCAGTCGTAGGGGTTGCCGATCTGACCGACCGCCCAGACGTCGTCGGCGCCGATCGCCCGCACCTGGTTGAGCTTCCCCTCGGGAATCGCCGGGGTCCGGCTCTCCTCCCAGCGGACCCGGCCGCCCCGCTCGGTCCCCCGCACGACCAGCGGTCCGGTCTTCTGCGAGCCCACCGCCCAGATCTCACCCGTCCCGGGACGGGCCGACAGCGCGGCGAGCGAGCCCTTGTGGATGTACTCCCTGGTGAACCCGGCGCTGCTGCTCCAGCTCAGGACGACCGCACGGTCACCGGTCTCGCTGAGACTTCCGGTGAACCACACCCGCCCCCGGCCGATCCCGACGTCGGACAGGCTCGTACTCCCGGCCTTCCCGAACGGCCGGTACATGCTCCAGCTCCTGCCGTTCCAGTGCCCGACCCGTACGCCCAGTCCGTTGCCGACCACCCAGACGTCGTGGGCGGAAGCCGCGCTGACGGCGTTGAAATGGTGGAGATCCGAGTCGTACCCCGTCGGCAGCCGGTAGGCGGGCATGGTCGCGCTCTTCCACTGGGTGCCGTTCCACCGTGCGATGGCGGGGCAGCTCACGGCCTTCTCCCGCCCGCAGCCGTACCCGACGGCCCACGCGTCCCGCGGGCCGGTCGCCGTCACGTCCATCAGGGCACTGCCGTCGGGCCCGAGGGCCGCACCCTTGACGACCCGCCACTGCACTGGGGCCGCCTGCACGGTGCCAGCCCCGATCGTGAAGCCGGCCACCGGGACGGTCACGACCGAGATGGCGACGGCGAGCGTGACGCGGGCCGAGGCGCGAGGGATGTCCATGGCAGGGGTCCTTTCGTCTGGAGTGGGACAGACGCAGTCTGAGACGGACCCCTTGCAGTCCCCTTGATCGGCGATTACCGCCACCCTCACGAATTCACCGGCACGCCGGCGATCGTCACCTGTCGTCACAAACGGCAGTGCACCGCTCCGGGCGACGACCTTCGTCAGCAGCCCCGTCCGGCTACCGCCCGCGGCTCCTGCTCCCCGGCGGTCCCGGGAGATGACATGAAGGCCTCCCGATAGCGCGGCACCGAAGCCGCTCGCAGGTGTCGCCGTCTACCTGAGCTACGGCAAGGGCTATCCGATCAGCCGCTACGAACCGGGCAAGGGGTTCATCAAGCTCGGCAGCGCACCGGATCTCACCTTCCAGGTCGCCGCCTCGCCCGACGGCACGAAGCTCGCCTGGGTCACGCTGGACCGCCTGCCGAAGGGCAAGCTCCACATCGGGGACGGGAGCACGTCGAAGGTCGTGGCCAAGGGAATCGCCGCCAACTTCCCCTGCTTCACCCCGGTCTGGTCCCCGGACTCCGCCCGGGTCGCCTTCTTCGGCAAGCACGTCAACGCCAAGAGCGGGACACCTCTCATGGTCATGAACGCGGACGGCACGGGCGTACGCAAGGCGGGCGCTCCGCTTGGCGCCTGCCACCTCGCCTGGTCCGCGGACGGGCGCCACCTCGCGGGGGCGGCCGGCGACGGCGTCTTCGTTTTCGATGTCAAGACCGGGCGGTCGGTCCGGGTCAAGGGCATCAAGTACGCGAACCACGTGCACAGCCTGTCGCCGGACGCCAGGAAGGTCGTTGTACACACGTTTTCGAGGAATGACCCGGAAGGCGACTACGTCTGGCCGATCGGGTCCACCCCGACGATCGTCGACACCGTCACGGGCAAGCGGGTTCCCATCCCGGTCAAGGGGACGAAGATGGGCGCGTTCTACCTCCCCGACGGCCGTCTGGTAGTCCGCGTCCGCGGCCGCACTCACAACACCCTGGTCGTGCTCGACTCGGCCGGCCGGGAACTGCAGCGGCTCGCCGAGCCGGCGAAGGCGCGGAACCAGGCCCTGCTCCAGATCGTGAGATGACCCCTGCCGCCTGTCCCCGGGGACGGGCGGGTCAGCGGGTGTCGTTCAGCCAGCGAAGCACCTGCCGAGAATGCTGGTCGGGCGGCGCCGGCGTGGAAGGCCGGCAGCTTGAGCGCGTCGGCGAGGCCGGCCTTCGTGACCAGGCGGCCCCAGCGGGGGCTACGGGCGCAGGCCTGAGCGATCGCAACGTCGCGGCTCGACACGCCGCATCAGAGAATGACCAGGACATTCAGCTAGAAATGCCGGGAGAGCGGACAGTTTCATGGCGCTCGGTCAATTGCTGAGCCATCCACGCCTACGACTGAAAGGCTATGGTGTGTTTCAGTTCGGAGAGGGGACGAGGCGTGACAACTGGTGATGAGGTATCCCTGCCAGTATGGACACTCGCCACTGAGGCCTTGAGCGTGCCGGACGTGCTGGGCGATGAGGGCATGACACCGGCCCGGCTCGCAGAACTGAGAACAGTCCTGGCGGCACTTGCGGATTCCCCCATCGCCACGCTGGAAGCGCATCCGATACCAACCAGGCGCGACCGGAACGGCGGAATTCCGCTCCATGCGGCCAGCCCGCTCGCTCAGCAGTTGTCGCACCTCGTGGCTCAGACAGCGAAGTCGGCGCCTCCGACACTGAACGTCGCCGCCACCGGTGACGTGCTCTACCGCATGGTGGTGCCAGCGAAGGTCGCCGCACAGGTCGGTAAGGGTCTCGTCCAGCCCATGAAGGCATCCGCCGGAGGTGTTCACAGCGCGCTGGTCAACTCCAGTGGCCGCATTACAGCCGGCGCCAGGTTTGTGCCCGTCAGCGCCGGCAATCCCGCTTTCGCAGGTGCTGCTGCTGGTGCTGCGACCGGCTCGGCCGGCACAGCCGGTGTGGCCGCGGCCACCGCCGGAGCGTTGACCGTGGCCGCGCCACTTGTGCTGATGGCCGTCTCGGTCGGCGTCAGCGCCTACGCCGATCAGCAGCGTCAGAAAGCGATCGAGCGGATCACCGACCTCCTGGAGCAGTTACACGAAGACAACCTCGAGGACGAACGCAGCGAGTTGGACGGTTGTCGTGACGCGATCGACAAGGCGACGTCGATCCTCCTCGACCAGGGCAGAATCGGCCTGTCGCTAGGGCTGGACACCTCGTCGTACGCGATCAGCACGGCGATCGAACGAGCCAGGCGTCGGCTCAAGAAATGGCAGGATGCGCTGGCCAAGCTGCCCGACGGTCCTGTCGAGCTTGACGTATTGGCGAAAGCAATCCCCGGTGTCAACGAGGAAGGCGGAGCATTCCGCGCGCACCTGGAGCTTGCACGACTCGCCATCGCCCTCAAACGCCGGGTGCTCGTGCTTCAGGCGGTTGAACACGCTCAACTGGCGGGCACGGACAATCCGTTCAAGAGCTTTGTCGCATCGCTGCACGACGACGAGCGTCGCGTCGACGAGTTGGAATCAGCCATCAACTCCGTCCTTCTTCGACTGTCGACTCTCGAATTGAAGCGTGACGGCGGTTTCCTGAGCATCATGTTCACGCAGCGCGAGGTCGACGACCTACTCAAGGCCGTATATCGACTTCGCGCCTTGGGCGACGGCCTCAACGTGGGAACCCACCAGGCTGATGTCGCGATCGAGATCGAACGAAGCAGCGACGGATCGCTCGTGGTGTTCCCGGCGATCGCTGCCTGACCGGACGCCACGCAACGCGACCATGCACCCCCATAGCACCAGGAAGGCCGAATCGGCTCGCCGCAGGGTCAGGCCGCCAGCTCGGCAGGGGTGACGGTGCGCAGGAAGGGCACGGTGAGCGCGGCGACCGCCAGGGCGAACACGGCGAACGCCAGGTGAAGACCGAATGCCTCGGCGAGGAGCCCGGCCAGGGCGGCGCCGAGTGGAAGGGTGCCCCAGCCGAGCAGGCGCGCGGCGGCGCCGTACCTGCCGAGGAGCCGGTCGGGAACAAGCGCCTGGGATATGGTCCGCGCGTTCACCGTCCACAGGGTTCCGCCCATGCCGCCGACGAAGGCGGCGGCGCCGACCGTCCACGCGGCCGGGAGCAGCGCCGGCACGGCCATCATCAGGAACGTGCCGACGAGGTCGGCGAACAGCGCCCAGCGCACCCCGAGCAGTCGGTTGACCGCCGACGTGAGCACGGCGCCGACGAGGCCGCCCACGCCGATGGCACTGACCAGCAGGCCGTACCCGGCCGAGTCCAGCTCCAGTACGGACGCCGCGTAGGACGGCAGTAGGGCGAGCCAGGCGCTCCAGCATCCCGCCAGGACGGCGATCGTCAGCGAAAGGGTGCGCAGCAGCCGATGGCGCCACAGGAAGGCCAGTCCCTCGCGGACGTCGTCGACGAGGCTCGCCCGGCTCACGTGCTCCTCACGCGGCCCCGTCCCGGCTGAGGGCCGGAACCGGCCGGCCAGCAGGGTCATCAGCATCGCACCGGCGGCGAACCCGGCGACGGTGGAGCCGAGCGCGACGCCGGCCCCGACGCCGACGAGCAGGCCCCCCACCGCCGGCCCGCAGAATTCGTTGGCGAGCGTCTCCACCCCCGCGATCCAGGCGTTGACTTTTGGCCGGCGCTCCGCCGGGACGGCCGCGGGAACGACGGCGCCGACGGCGGTGTTGGCCACCACCTCGGCGAGGCCGACCACAAGCCCCACGGCGTACAGAACCGGCAGCAACGGCGGCCCGGCCGTGCCCATGGCGAGCACCGCGACGAACAGCGCGGCGACGGCCGCCAGCCGGAGCAGGTTCGCGACGACCACCAGCCGGCGGCGATCGGTCCGGTCGGCGAGCAGGCCCACCGGGAGCGACGCCAGCAGCCATGGCAGCGTGAGCGTGAGCCCCACCCCCGCCACCTGCCCCACGGAGCCACCGGCCGCCACGGCGAGCATGGGAAGCGCGATCTTCACCACGCCGTCGGCCAGATTGGTGACCGCGGTGAAGCCCACCAGCACGGTCTCGTTCCGGCGGCTCGCCCGGTTTCGCGGTGCACCCCGTGTCACCGTCACAGCCACGCCACCTCCAACCATCTATCAGTTTAGATGGTTGGATATTAACCAGCTATCTCGGTAGATGGAACCAGTCGAGGTGACCAGGCGGATCCGCGACCTCGGAGCCGGCCGCCCACGCCCACCCGCGCGGTCGATTTCTACCCGTCTATGGTGGTAGGTGGTGATATTTCGGCCATCTATCCTGGTAGATGGAATACGGCGCAGGCCCCGAAGGAACGAGCAGAGCGATGACAGACCCATCGGCCCACGCGGCGCTGATCCGTGACTTCGCCAACACGATCGACGTCGAAGACGGCACGGACGCGATCGCCACGATGGAGGGGCTGACGACCTGGGCACGCGATCGGGGTCTGGCCGGCGACGTGGACGAACGGACGCACGCGCAGGCGATCGCGTTGCGCGCCGGTCTGCGCGCACGCCTGCTGACCAACAACATCGGCGCTCCCGACACCCCGGAAGCGGCCCGGGCCATCGGTCAGGCGCAGACCGTGCTGGATGCGCTGCCCCTCCGAGTACGGCTGGGGGCGGCATCGGAGCCCGGCGACCCGCTGATGGGCGAGGGTCCGCTTGCCTCGATCGGCGCCGCCTGGGCCCTGGTCGTGGCCAACGGGGAGTGGCGGCGCCTCAAGATGTGCCCGGATCACTCGTGTGAGTGGGTGTTCTGGGACGGCACCCGCAGCCGCACCCGGCGCTGGTGCACCATGAGCGTCTGCGGCAACCGGGCCAAGGCCCGCGCGTACGCCGCCCGCCGCAGGCCCGTACGCGACTGATCCGCAGACGGGGACCGCCCGCGTCACGCCTGCCTCATGCCGCCCTGGAGACTTCGTCGCCGGGTGCCCCGTCTGAGCTCGGCACGGGGGGAGGCAGGGCCTGTTCGCACCAGATGGTCTTGCCACTGGTCGTCTGCCTCGTACCCCAGCCCTGCGTGAGCTGTGCGACCAGCAGCAGTCCGCGCCCTCCCTCGTCGAAGACGCGGGCCCGGCGCAGATGCGGTGCGGTGTTGCTGCCGTCCGAGACCTCGCAGATCAGTGTGCGGTCGCGGATCAGTCGCAGCTGGATCGGGCCGGTCCCGTGGCGCATGGCGTTGGTGACCAGCTCGCTCACCACGAGGCCGGTGACGAACTCCATTTCGTCCAGTCCCCATACGAGGAGCTGGTCGATGGCGAGCTTCCTGGTGCGCGCGACCAGGGCCGGGTCAGCGGGGACCTCCCACATGGCGACCTGGTCCGGGGAGAGGGCTTCGGTGCGTGCGAGGAGAAGGGCCGCGTCGTCAGCCGCGCGGCCGTCGAGCAGGGCGCCGGTCACGGTGTCGCAGATGTCTTCCAGTGACGCCGTCGGCAGCGCCAGGGCACGGCGCAGCTCGGCGAGGCCCTGGTCGATGTCACGGTCGCGGGTTTCGACCAGGCCGTCGGTGAACAGGGCGATGACGGTGCCCTCGGTCAAGCGCAGCTCGGTGGTTTCGAAGGGCAGGCCGCCGACGCCGAGAGGAGGGCCGACCGGGCCGCGCACCAGTTCCGTGGTGCCGTCGGGAGTGAGCAGAACAGGCAGCGGGTGACCGGCGGTGGCCAAGGTGCATCTGCGTGAGACGGGGTCGTAGACGGCGTACAGGCACGTGGCGCCCAGCTCGGCGAACGCGGCCGTGTCGCCTTCCGCCATGCCGGGCTGTTCGTCGCTGGTGAGGTGGATGACCAGGTCGTCCAGGTGGGTGAGGAGCTCGTCAGGCGGCAGGTCGACGTCGGCCAGGGTGCGTACGGCGGTGCGCAGCCGGCCCATGGTGGCGGCGGCGTGGATGCCGTGGCCGACGACGTCCCCGACGACGAGGGCGACCCGGCAGCCGGACAGCGGGATCACGTCGAACCAGTCGCCGCCCACCCCGGTCTGCGCGCCCGCCGGCTGATAACGGAAGGCGATCTCCACCGCCGGCTGCACGGGCAGCCGCTGGGGCAGCAGATTGCGCTGCAGAGTCAGCGCGGTATTGCGTTCGTGGGCGTAACGGCGGGCGTTGTCGATGACGACGCCCGCCTTGGCGGTCAGCTCCACCGCGTGGGACAGGTCCTCCTCGTCGAATCTCCCGGGCAGACGCGAGCGCCAGAAGCTGACGACGCCCATCCGCACCCCCCGGGCACCTAGCGGGGTCGTGATCAGGGAATGGATGCCGTGGTCCAGGATCCGAGCGGCCGCTTCCGGATCCCGTGACCGCCACGCGGCGGAAGCCCGCAGATCGGGCTCGAGCAGGGCGAGGCCACCGTCGAAACTGCGGGCCTGAGGCGTGGGCGGGGCCCACGTGATCAGCACGCCGGGCGGGTGGAACGACCCGGTGTTCCGAATGCATCCGATGGCCACCCGGCACAGCATCTCGCCCTCGTCCGGCCGGTGGTCATCGCCCCGCAGGACGGCCACCGCCAGGTCGACCGTGACGAAGTCGGCGAACTCAGGGACCACTACCTTCACCAGTTCTTCCGCGGTCCGCCTCACATCGAGGGTGGTGCCCACCGCCGTGCTGGCGTCGTACAGCAGTTTGAGGCGCCTGTGCGCCTTCTCGGTCAGCTCGCGGCTCTCCTCCAGCGAGCGCCCCATGCTGTTGAACGCGACTTCGAGCTTGCCGATCTCGCCCGCACCGGTTTCGGGCATGCGCGCCGTGAGGTCTCCGTCGGCGAGCCGGGAAGCGACGGCGGCCGCTTTGCGGACCGGCCGGACGATCGACCGGATCAGGTAGGTGTCGAAGAGAAGGATGAGCAGGATCGATCCCGCTACACCGACCGACGTCGCCGCGGTGGCCCGGACAGCGGCATCGGCGGCACGCTCTTGCCGCGACGCGAGAAGTTGATTCTCAAAATTCACGAAGCGCTCGAATTGGCCCCTGATCGCGTCGACACGGCGCTTTCCTTCTGCCGTCACCGCCACGGTTCGGGCGGATGCCGGATCTCGCCGCGCGGCCTCCACGGTCGGCACCGAATAGTCACGGATGTAGGCCTCGACGGACTGCTTGATCTGGCGCGCCCGGTCTCCCTGCGCGGCGCTCTGGGCGCTTGCGAGCCGCTCCAGGGTGGCCGCCTGCTCGGGGATGGAGGCACGGGCTTGTCTCCATGGTTGCAGGAAGCTCTCGTCGCCGGCGATGACGAACCCCCGCTGACCGGTCTCAAGGTCGATGACGAGCCTATGGAGGTGGTTCGCGGTCGTCAGCACATGCCTGGAGTGGTTTGTGAGATGCACCGCCTCACGAAGACCCGAAATCGCCGGCAGGAGGAACGCGAAGGCGCCGCTGATGAGGCCCAAGATCAGCATGCTCACCACGATCGTCCGCCGGGTCAGTCCGCCTTTTCCCTCGGCCCATCGCGTACGACGCGAACCGCTCACCCGCATGGCATGCCTCGTGACCAGCAGGAATATCGTCTACTTCGTCATCCTACGACTATGACTCCTTCGCTCCGGGAAGGGAGCGGCCGCAGGCCCCACGACGGCCGGAGCGGGCGGGGTCAGCGGAGCGCCAGCTCGGCGACCCGGCGAGCGAGCAGACGGGCGGGGTCGACGACGGGGACGGGGACGCGCGAGGCGTCCAAGGCCAGGACGATCTCGGTGCACGCCGCGACGATCCGCTCGGCGCCGCGGTCCACGAGGGAGCGCGAGACCTCCTCGAGACCCAGCCGGTGGGCCGGGCCGGCGGCGCCGCTCTTGACCGCGCCGATGGCCGCCATGACCCGCGGCTGGTCGGGCTCGCCCGGCTCGATCACCGCGACGCCGCGCCGCCGCAGCGCCTCCGCGTACAGCCCCGCGCGCAAGGTGCCCGTCGTGGCGAGCACGCCCGCCGCGCGTACGCCGTCGGCGGCGAGGGCGTCGGCGGTGACCTCGATGATGCTGGCCAGCTCCAGCCCGGCCTCGTCCGCGAGGCGGGGGACGAACGCGTGGGCGGTGTTGCACGGCACGGCGAGCACCTGGCACCCGGCCCGTTTCAGGCCCTCGATGCCGCGTCGCAGGTACGGGGTCGGGTCCTCGCCGTCGCCGATCAGACTCAGGGATCGGTCGGGTACGCGGGGGTCGCCCCAGATGACGACGGGCACGTGACCCTGGTCGCAGGTCGCCGGCGTCTCCTCCACGAGCTTGCCGTAGAAGTCGACCGTGGCCGCCGGTCCCATGCCGCCCAGGACGCCGACCAGACGGGGCTCGCTCACCGGCCGCCTCCGGCCAGCTCGCGGACCCGCCGGGTGCCCCAGAACCGAGTCATCGAGATTCGTCCTCTCCCCGAATACGACGGGTGCCGCCGCACGGCCGCGGAAGCTTCCGCCGCCCCGTGGGCTCCCCGTGTCGTCCCTCGCGCCGCCCCGAAGGCCCGTCCGCCCCGAAGGCCCGTCCGTGCCGGAGGCCCGTCCGTGCCGCAGGCTTCGGCGCCGTACGGCCGGCCGGGGCGCACCGCGACGGCCGCGCGCACAAGGATCGGTCTATAAGGTGATCCGAGCACAAAAATGCAGCAAAGCGTCATTGAAGGGGTATGCGTGCAGGATTCCGACAGAGAGCAGCCTGGGTTGTTGTCGGAGGCCGACCTCGAACTGATCGACGCGCTCCAGATCAACCCGCGTGCGAGCTGGGTGGACATCGGGGCGGCGATCGGCGCCGATCCGGCGACGGCCGCGCGGCGCTGGCAGCGGCTGAACGCCTCGGGCGAGGCCTGGACCACCGTCGCCCTCGGCCGGCGCCAGATGCACGAGACGAGCATGGTGTTCCTGGAGATCGACTGCGAGGCCGGAGCCGCGGTCGAGGTCGCGGGCCGGCTCGCCACGGCCGGGCATCTCATCACCGTGCAGCACGTCGCCGCGGGCCACGACCTGTTCGTGATCGCCGTGGCCGCGTCGATGCCGGCGCTCGCGGACTACCTGCTCACGGACCTGCCGCGGATGCCGGGAGTGGCGAAGGTGCGCACCCACGTCGCGACGCGCGTCTTCGAGGCCTCGTGCCGCTGGCGGCTGCGCGTGCTGTCCCCTCGTGCGGCGGCCGCGCTGGCGCGGCGGCCCGGCCCGCCGGAGTCGACGAGGCGGATGGACGCACTCGACCGCCTGCTGTTCAAGGCCCTGCTGCCGGACGGCCGGGCCGGTTACTCCGAACTGGCCCGGACCGTCGGCGTGTCCGAGCGCACGGTGCAGCGCAGGCTCTCCCGGTTGGTCGCGACGGGCGACATCGACTTCCGCTGCGACCTCGCGCGCTCGCACGCGGGCTGGCACTCCTCGGCCGTCCTGTGGCTGCGGATGCCGGACGGCCTGCTGGAGGAGACGGGCCGGGCGCTGCTCGGCTGGCCGGAGACCCGCACCTGCGCGGCGCTCGCGGGCACCCGCAACATGCTCCTCACCGTGGGCCTGCACGAGGTCGCGGACCTGCACCCGCTGGTGGTCCGCCTGGAGGAGCGATTTCCGCACGTGACCGTGGCCGACCGGCAGATCGTGCTGCGGCAGGCCAAGCTGTACGGCCGGGTCCTCGACCGGCTCGGCCGCTGCACGGCCGTCGTGCCGGTGGACCCGTGGGCCCTGCCGCGGCACGCCTGAAGGGTCAGCGTGGCTCGGGGACGCCGCCGCCCCGCGCCTCCCGGCAGAGCCCGGCGCGCAGGACGTCCGCCTCGCGGCGTCCCACGACCTGCAGGTCGCCGACCGCCAGCGCGGGCAGGCCGAGCGCGGACACGACGGCGGTGACGCGGCCGACCTCGCCGCGTACGGCGGCCTCGTCGCACCCGAGCCGGGGCGCGGGGCCACCGAGCGTCGGCGTGATCAGGAGATCGATCCCGGACATCTCCGCGGAGAACCGGGCCCTGACCGCGTCGAGATCCTCGACCGCCCGGCGGTACTCCCGGTGGCCGATCCCGCCGGCGCCGTCCAGCTTCCGCCGCACCCCCTCGCTGTAGCTCCCGGCCGCCCTCGGATAGGTGGCCTCGTGCGTACGGCGAGCCTGCGCGCCCACGATCGTCCAGTACGGCGGGAGGATCTCGTACGGCAGGGCGATCTCGCGGACCTCGGCGCCGAGGTCCGCGAACTCCCCGGCCTGCGCGCACCCCTCGGCGACGCCGACGACCAGCCCCGCCAGCGAGTCCGGCGGCTCGACCGCCTCGCCGGAGAGCACCCGCCACACGTGGGCGCAGTCGGCGACCGAGGTGGTCATGGGCCCGACGACGTCGAACATGGGGGCGAGCGGCGCGACTCCCCCGGACGGGACGGCGCCGGCTCTTGGCCGCAGGCCGACCACGCCGCAGCAGGCGGCCGGGATCCGTACGGAGCCGCCGGTGTCGGTGCCGAGGCCGAACCTGGCGATGCCGGCGGCGAGGGCCGCCGCCGTGCCGCCGCTCGATCCGCCGGGGGACAGGTGCGGGTGACGCGGGTTGCGCACGTCGCCCCAGTGCGGGTTCTCGCTGGTGACGCCCCAGGCGAACTCGTGCTGGTTCGCCTTGCCGACCAGCAGCGCCCCCGCGCGTTCCAGCGCCTCGACACAGGGGGCGGTGGTCAGCGCCTCCTCGCTTCCGTACAGGGCGGAACCGCGGGTCGTGGGGAGCCCGGCGACGTCGATCATGTCCTTGACGACGAAGGTCCAGGCCCACAGCTCCGGCGGGACGCCGGGCGCGGGACGCTCCTGGCCGGCGAGCCGTTCGATGACCGGCTCGGCGCCGGCCTCGATGAGGATCGCGTGCCCGCTGTGCAGGCGGATCGCCTCGGCGGACCGGGCGATCGCCGCGTCGCGTTCCGCGACCGCCTCGGCGGACCCGATGATCTCCGGCTCGCGTTCCATGGTCGGGGGCCTCCTCAAACGCCTGCTCCGGCGGCGGGGAGCCGTCCGGCGGGGCGGCGCGGCGGGGTCGTCACCAGCCGCACCGAGATCCGGCAAATGGTGACATATCTCCCGTTTCACGTCGAACCTCGGAAGGCCTTCGCCGAGCCGGCGCGCGCCTCACCGGGGGCGACCCCCCATCGCGTACGGTCAGACCGCCAGGGCGTCCAGCAGGGACAGCAGGCGGGCGCTCTCCCGCTCCGGGCGGGCGAGGGCGAAGATGCTGCGGCTGGTGTTCAGCCACGGCACGTCGGCCACCACGACGCCCGGGCCGTGCCCGCGCAGCGCGAGGTCAGGGACGAACGCGGCGCCCATTCCCGCCTCGACCATCCTCAGTGTGATCTTGAAGTCGTCCGCGTGGCCGGCGATCCTGGGGTGCAGGCCCCAGCGCGCGAACACGCCCTCGAAGAAGGAGGCGTCACTGCTGCCCGGGTGGTGCGTGATCCACGGCAGATCGACGAGTTGCTCGGCCCGGTACGGCGCCAGGTCGCACCACCCGGCGGGCAGGACGATCTTGTAGCGATCCTCGGCGATCCAGCGGCGGCCCAGTGCCGACGGCCACGAGAGGCCGGAGTTCCCCACCTGGTAGACGATCGCCGCATCCATCTCGCCTCCGGCGCCGAGACGCGGGATGAGCTGGGAGGACTCGGCGACGGCGACCTTGACGCCGGCCCGGTCCCGGTCCTCCATCCGCCCGAGCACGCCGGTCAGCACATCGGCGAAGCTGGGGAAGATGCCCAGGTGGATCCGCCGCTCGCTGTTGCGGTGCACGGCCTGGACGGTGGCGATCATCCGTTCCATGTCGTCGAGCACGGCCGCCGCGTGCCTGGCCAGCACCTCGGCGGCGTTGGTGGGCAGCACGCTGTGCGCGGACCGCTCGAACAGGCGCACGCCGATCTGCCGTTCCAGCGCGGCCATCTGCTGGGAGACGGCCGACGAGGTGTACCCCAGCCGGTTCGCCGCGGCGGCGAAGGAGCCGAACTGTACCACCTCGCGCAGAGTGCGGAGATGTTCCGGCTTGAGCATTAGCGTTCCTTGCTCTCAGGGTTGCCAAATGTCGTGTTTATAGCGCTTCCTACTTCTTTTCGCCACTTCTACAGTGATGGGCCACCGTTCCCGAATCCTTCTGAAGGTCACATGAGCATCCGCGTGTACCGCAACGCCGCCATCCACACGGGAGCCGGCGGCGCCCCACCCGCCCAGGCCATGGCCGTGGACGGCGAGACGCTGCTCGCCGTCGGCACGGAGGCGGAGGTGCGCGAGGCCGCGGGCCCGGGCGCGGAGCTGATCGACCTGGACGGCGCAGCCGTGCTCCCCGGCCTCTACGACGCGCACATCCACACGGCGCAGTACGCCCAGAGCCTCGGCGCGGTGGACCTGCGCGACGTGCGGTCCCTGGACGAGGCCCTCGCCGCGGTGGCCGCGCACGCGGCGCGGCTGCGGCCGGGCGCCTGGCTGTTCGGCGGACGGTGGAACAGCAACACCTGGAACCCGCCCGCCCAGCCGGACCGGTACGCGCTCGACTCCGTGTGCCCGGACCTGCCGGTCGCGCTGCCCAGCGTGGACGGTCACACCGTGTGGGCCAACTCGGCGGCGCTGCGGCTGGCCGGCATCGACGCCGGCACGCCGGACCCCGTGGGCGGCGAGATCGTCAGGGACGCGAACGGAGAGCCCACCGGCATCCTGCGCGAGGCGGCCTCGTACCCGCTGCGCGACCTCATGGTCTCCCCCGACCTGCGCGACCTGCTCCGTGCGGCCCAGGATGAGCTGCTCGCGCTCGGCCTGACCAGCGTCCACGACATCGACGGCGAGGACTGCCGGGCCGCCTACCTGCAGCTGCGCGACGCGGGCGAGCTCAAGCTGCGCGTCCACAAGGCGATCCCGATGGTCCACCTGGAGGCGGCGATCGCCGAGGGCCGCCGCACCGGGCAGGGCGACGACTGGGTCCGCACCGGCCCCGTGAAGATCTTCAGCGACGGCGCCCTGGGTTCGCACACCTGCCACATGAGCGAGTCCTTCGCCGGCGAGCACGGCAACAATGGCATCGCCGTCACGCCGTACGAGGAACTGGTCGCGCTGTTCTCCCGGGCGGCGGGAGCCGGCATCGCCGTCGCGACGCACGCGATCGGCGACCGGGCCAACCACCTGGTCATCAACGCGTACGAGGCGGTCGGCCAGACGCCGGGGCTGCGGCACCGCATCGAGCACGCCCAGCACCTGCGGCCCGGCGACCTGGCGCGGATGGCGCGGCTGGGCATCGTCGCCTCGATGCAGCCCGTGCACTGCACCAGCGACATCGACCTGGTGGACCACCTGCTGGCCGGCCACGAGCTGGCCTCCTACGCCTGGCGGGGGATGCTCAACGTCGGCGTGGCGCTGGCATTCGGCTCCGACGCCCCCGTCGAGCACCCCAACCCCTTCGCCGCGCTGTACGCCGCGGTGACCCGCACCCGGACCGACGGCACCCCCGTCGGCGGGTGGCAGCCGGAGCAGCGGCTGAGCATGGCCGAGGCCGTCACCGCCCACACCCTGGGCGCGGCCTACGCCGCGGGCGAGGAGGAGCGCAAGGGCGTCCTCACGCCCGGCAGACTCGCCGACTTCATCGCAGTGGACACCGACCCCTACCTGGAGTCACCCGAGGCGGTGCTGCGCACCAAGGTTCTGACCACGGTCGTCGGCGGCGAGGTCCGCTGGCGGCGAATCTGAAGGAGCACCCCCTGTGAACACCCGGATCCTCACCACGCTCGCCGTCGGCGGCCTGCTCGCCGCGACCGCCGCCTGCGGCGCCCAGTCCCTGAACGCCGACGACTCCGGCGCGGCGGCCTCGGCTCCGCCGGCCGTCGTGCTCGACCAGGCCCCCGCCGAGGAGAAGGCGGCCGACGTCATCAACGCCATCACCCCCGACCAGGAGCTCGCGGCCAAGGCGCCGGCGAGCCTGAAGTCGAACGGCCTCAAGGTCGTCTCCTCGATCGGCTACCCGCCCATGGAGCTGTTCGCGAGCGACGGCAAGACCGCGATCGGCTTCGACCCCGCCCTGGCGCGCGCCATCGCGAGGAAGCTCGGCGTCAAGGTGACCATCACCGACGAGGAGTTCAACTCGCAGATCCCCGGCGTGCTCACCGGCCGCTACGACTTCGTCATCTCCTCGATGAGCGACACGCCGGAACGGCAGGAGCAGGTCACGTTCGTCGACTACGTGCAGGCCGGCGCCGCGCTGCTGGTCAAGAAGGGCAACTCGGCGGGCATCACCGGGCCCGCGGACCTGTGCGGCAAGACCGTCTCCGTCGTCGACAACGGCTCCTCGATGGACCTGGCCGAGAGCTACGACGAGGCCTGCAAGAAGGACGGCAAGCCCGCCGTGGACATCCTGAAGTTCCCCGGCGACACGGAGGCCATGCTCCAGGTGAGCAACGGCCGTGCGCAGGCGAGCGTCACCGACTACGTGGTCGCCGCGTACAAGGCGGCCGACCCCAAGCTCGAGATGGAGGCGATCACCCTCGACGGCACCGCGAGCCCCTGGGGCATCGGGATGAGGCCGGACAACAAGGAGCTCATCGACTCCGTCAAGGGCGCACTGGACTCCCTCATCAAGAGCGGGGAGTACGGCAACATTCTCAAGGCCTGGAACCTGGACGCACTGGCCGTCGAGTCGGCCGTGGTCAACGGCGGTAAGTGAGGTGCGCACCGAACCCATCGTCGACGGGGCCGGCACGCCGGTCCCCGTCGCCCGAGCCTGGCACTGGGGCCGCTGGGTCGCCGCGGCGGTCGCGCTCGTGGTCGCCGGCTGGCTGGCCTACCTGGTGGTGGTCAACCCGCGCCTGGACTGGGACAAGGTCGCCGAGTATCTGTTCAACGAGCGCATCCTGTCCGGGGTCTGGGTCACCATCGAGATCTCCGTGCTGGCGACGGCCCTCGGACTGGTGCTCGGCGTCCTGGTCGCGGTCATGCGCCTGGCGCAGAATCCGGTGCTGAGCGGGCTGGCCACGTTCTACATCTGGTTCTTCCGCGGCACGCCGGTGCTGGTGCAGCTCATCTTCTGGTACAACCTCGCGTTCCTCTTCCCCGAACTGGTGCTCAAGATCCCCTTCACGGCGATCGGTCTCAAGTGGGACACCAACCAGGTGATGACCGGGTTCACCTCGGCCATGCTGGGGCTCGGGCTGAACCTGGCGGCGTACTTCGCCGAGACCGTGCGCGCCGGGATCCAGGCGGTGGACCGGGGCCAGACCGAGGCGGCGTACTCGCTGGGCATGACGCCGGCCAAGCGGATGCGGGTCATCGTGCTGCCGCAGGCACTGCGCATCATCATCCCGCCGACCGGCAACGAGTTCATCTCCATGCTGAAGACCACCTCGCTGGTGTACGTCGTCGCCGGGCACGACCTGATGACCAACGCCAGCCAGATCTACAAGGCGAACAACCGGATCATGGAGCTGCTGATCGTGGCGAGCATCTGGTACATGCTCATGACCGCTGTGGCGACGTTCCTGCAGGGGCGGCTGGAGCGCCGGTTCGGCTCCGACGCCGTACGCCTGGTGCGCGGCGGCGGGGTCGCGGCCAAGGTCCTGCCGAAGGTGGCCGCGTGAGCGCCGGCAAGGACCGCGGCGCGGCCCCGGTCGTGGTCGCGTCCGATGTCCGGATGGGCTACAACGGCGTGCAGGTGCTCAATGGGGTGAACCTCACGGTGGCCCCCGGCGAGGTGAGCTGCATCATCGGCCCGTCGGGCTCGGGCAAGTCCACGTTCCTGCGGTGCGTCAACGGTCTGGAGCCCGTGCTGGGCGGCAGCCTGCGCGTGCTCGGGGAGGAGGTCGGCCACACGCTGCGCGACGGCAGATACCACCCCTGGACTCCGAAGGAGTTCGCCGCCTTCCGCAGGAACATCGGCATGGTGTTCCAGCGGTTCAACCTGTTCGCCCACCAGAGCGCGCTGGAGAACGTCGCGTGCGGGCCCGTCCACGTGCTGGGCATGTCCCAGGACCGGGCACGGACGCTGGCGATGGAGCACCTGGACCGCGTGGGCCTGGCCGACCACGCGCACAAGCGGCCCCACCAGCTCTCCGGCGGCCAGCAGCAGCGGGTGGCCATCGCGAGGGCGCTGGCGATGAAGCCCACCCTGATGCTGTTCGACGAGCCGACCTCCGCCCTCGACCCCGAGCTGGTGGACGAGGTGCTCGAGGTCATGAAGGGCCTGGCCGCCGAGGGGATGACGATGGTCGTGGTGACCCACGAGATCGCCTTCGCCCGGGAGGTCGGCGACCGGCTGACCTTCTTCGCCGACGGCGTGGTCGTCGAGGAGGGCCGTCCCCGCGACCTTCTCGCCGCCCCGGAGCACGAGCGCACCCGCGCGTTCCTGTCCAGCGTCCAGTGAGAGTCGGCCCCTGAGGCGTTCGGCAGCCGGCCGGCGGAGTCGCCGATGGGTGGTCCACCGGCGGACCAGGACCATCCATCGGAGACGGAACGCTCGCCGCAGGCCGCAGTCGGGCCGAAAGTCCCACGATCACGGGGACTTCGGGGCGGACGCGGCGTGCCGTACGGCTCCTGTGGCAGGGCCGGTGATCGCGGTTTGCTTGAGGTGTCAAAGAGAGAGCAAAGACGCGAACACGTTGAAAGGGGCCGGTCATGGCCACCATCGAAGGGCGCAACCAGAGGAAGCACCGCCTCTACGACGCCGCTCCCGCCGCCGCGGTCACCGTCCCCGCCCCCCGCGCGCACACCGAGACGACCCCCGCCGCCGGCACCGCGCCCCGGACGACCGCCGGCCCCGCCCGGTACGCCTGGGCCGCCGCCCGCGTCGCCATCGGCTGGGTGTTCCTGTGGGCCTTCCTGGACAAGATGTTCGGCTTCGGCTTCGCCACTCCCGCCGCCAAGGCCTGGATCAACGGTGGCAGCCCCACCACCGGCTTCCTCAAGGGCACCGCCGACAACACCTTCGGCGGCCTGTTCAACACCCTCGCCGGACAACCCTGGGTCGACTGGCTGTTCATGACCGGCCTGGCCGGCATCGGCACCGCACTCATCCTCGGCATCGGCATGCGCATCGCCGCCACCACCGGCACCCTGCTCCTGCTCCTGATGTGGGCCGCCGAACTCCCCCTGACCACCAACCCCTTCATGGACGAGCACATCGTCTACGCCATCGTCCTGATCGGCCTGGCTCTGGCGGGCGCCGGCACCACCCTCGGGCTCGGCAGGGTCTGGGCCGCCACCCCGCTGGTCCGCCGCCTCCCGATCCTCAAGTAACCCCCACCGACTCCGGCGCCCACCCCCAGCCCCCTGGGGGTGGGCACCGGCATGTCCGGCCGTGCATGGGATCGGATTCCCGGGGTACGCGAGAGCGGGAGAGTGCGCTACGGGGTCCACGCGGGGCGGCGGCGGGCTGAACGCCCGTCACGTCCCGCGTGGCCCCGTTCACCTGTCGTGGACGGTGACCACGTACCCGTCAGGGTCGCTGAAGGAGAACGTCCGGCCGAACGGCCCGTCGACCGGCGCGGACACGATCGGCACCCCGGCCGCGGCGAGCTCGTCGTGGAGCCGCTGGGCGTCGTCGGCCTTGAACCACAGCGCCACCCCGAGGCCGGGACGCGGGGCCGCCTCCAGGTCGACGCCGGGCAGCGGCTCGCGCACCGCGAACGGGATGGGCGTGGTGGCGAACACCACGGCGTGCGGCGGGCCGGCGGGGTCGCGCCGCAGCCCGAGGCGCTTCTCGTAGAACGCGGCCGCGGCCCCCAGGTCGCGCACCTGCAACGCCACGAAGTCCACTCCGGTGACGGTCATGATTCCTCCGATGTCAGGGATTTGACATAGGACTGTATGTCAGAATGCTGACATGGAGCAAGAGAGCGATGGCACGGACCTCGGCCGCCTGGTGGGCTACCAGCTGAAGAGGGTTCAGGCGGCGCTGCGCTCGGCCATGGACGCCGCGCTGCGCCGCCACGACCTGACCACTCCGCAGTACGCCTGCCTGGAACTGCTCGACCAGCGGCCCGGACTGTCCAACGCCGAGCTGGCCAGGGGTGCCTTCGTCACCCGGCAGTCGATGAACGTGCTGCTCCGCAACCTGGAGGACGCCGGACTGGTCGAACGGCCGGCGTCCGCGCCGCAGGGCAGAGCCCTGCCCACCACACTCACGGCGGAAGGCAGAGCCCGGCTCGGCGCCGCGCGCGGCGACGTGCTCGAGATCGAACGGCGGATGACCGCCCACCTCGACGCGGAGCAGGCCGAGCTCCTGCTGGGCCACCTGGAGCGGATGACCGACGCCTTGAACGGCCGGGCGGCCGCCGACGCGGAACGCCGGAAGCGCTAGCGCGGCCGCCTTCCCCGGGGCCTGGCCCTCGGGATTCGCCTACTCTGACGTCAGAGTAGGGTGATGCTGGTCACGTGGTTCTCCCGGCCGACGCGCCGCCGTGCCGCGGCACCCCACGCCCCGCGTCGTGGCCACCGGGAGGCCGGGGATCCAGGGCGGCCCGCACGGGAGCTTCCTCCGCGGCGGTCCGCCGGCACCGGAGACCGCACGCGAAGAGGGAGGACGATGTCCGTCTACCGCGTCAGGATGTACAGCGGGTTTCAGCGCACCCTCACGGCCGACCGCGTCGTCGTCAACGGCGACAACGTCTGTTTCGAGAGGAGCAGGAACGGGTCCTGGGTGGCGGCGCTCCAAGTGCCGACCCAACTGGTCACCCGGGTCCGCCGACGGTGCGTCCAGGCGGACGGCACGGTGACCTGGAACATCGAGAGACCGCGGCCCAGCGCCTACTGACCGGGACGCTCATCCCCGGCCACGGCCGTCATTGCTCTCTAACCTTCCGTGAGAGTAGAGTCTGCCCCGCTTGCGGTGGGACTCCGCTTCGCCGCGTGCCGCCCATCGCAGGCGTCAACGCCACCGCACGGCCCGCCCGGCCCCTTCCCCCTCGCTGGGCGCGCCGTCGCGGTGGGATGCGGCACGCGAACTCCCGGCGAGAGGTATGGTCACCGAGGCGTTCAGCGGGCCGTGCCGCGGAACAGATCCCTCACGCGAGGGGAGACGGCGGCACCGCGCACGCGCGGCGACCGCGGGGGCAGGAAGGGTGAGCGGAGCGATGCCTGAAGGTCTGGTGCGGATCGGCGAGGTCGCCGAACGGCTCGGGCTGTCCCTGCGCACCATCCGCCACTACGAGGAGGTCCGCCTGATCGTGCCCGCCCGCACGCAGGGGGGCTTCCGCCTCTACAGCGAGGAGGACGTGCAGCGCCTGGCGCTGATCAAGCGGATGAAGCCGCTGGGTTTCACGCTGGAGGAGATGCGCGACCTGCTGGAGATCACCGACCGGCTCACCCGTGGCGACGACGACGCCGGTCTGCTCGCCCGGTTGCGGCTGTTCGAGAAGGCGGTGGCCGAACGCGCCGACAGGCTGCGCGAGCAGCTCGCGATGGCCAGGGAGTTCGCCGAGCAGCTCCGCCGCCAGCGGGTCGACGCCCCTAGGGCCGCGGCCGTCCGCGCGGCGTCCGGGTAATGGTGCGTTATACGGATACCCGCCCTCGCCTTGGGGATAGCGGGCCCTCGGCCGGCCCGCATAGCCTGCGATAAGTGACGCTCTTTCCGACCGTATGGCGTGCCGCGTGCGGAGCGTAGGAGCGCTTCTCCACGTGAGTTCCGCCCGATGGTGACCAAGGAGCACTACACGATGAACGCGCAGACCATGGACCGTATGGACGCCTCCGCGGCCGAGGCGGTCACTTCCGTGTACACGTGTCCGGTGCCGCACTCTCCTCAGGCGGTCAGCGGCGTGCGGCGACGTGCGCTCGGCGTGCTGGCGGCCTGGGGAACGCCTGAGCCCGCCGCGCAGGAGGCCATTCTGGTGATCTCCGAGATGGTCACCAACGCCGTCCTCCACGCCATGCCGCCGGCCGAGCTCCGGCTCTTCGTCTACGCCGACGGCGACCGCCCGGTCATCCGGGTCGAGGTCACCGACGCCGGGTCGGCGCCGGTGTGGCCGGGGACCGAGCCGTCTCCGGACGAGAGCGGGCGCGGCGGCGTCGTCGTCGACGCCCTCGCCATCCGGCACGGCTCCCTGACCCGTTCCTCCGGCGCCACCACGTGGTGGGCGGACCTGCCGGCCCGCTGAGCCGTACGTCCGCCTTCAGCGACGCAGGGTCTCCGAGGGAGACTCCCCGAAACGCCGGCGATAGGCGAGAGCGAACCGTCCCAGGTGGGCGAACCCCCAGCGATAGGCGACGTCGGTGACCATGGTGGTGCCCGGGTCCCGCACCGTGAGTTCGGCATGGACCCGCTCGAGGCGCACCTCCCGCAGGTAACTCATGGGCGTCGTCTCCAGATGGCGCCGGAAGCCCTCCTGAAGCGCCCGCGCGCCGACGCCCACGGCCTCGGCGATCTCCTCCACGGTGAGCGGCTCCGCGGCGTGCGCCTCGATCAGGTCCACGGCCCGCCGCACGGCCGTCGGCGCGACACGGGACTGACCTTCCGTCAGCGCCTCGCTGTAGTTGCTGGGCTGGGCCAGCAGCAACTGCGTCATCAGCAGCCCCTCCAGCTGCCTGACCGCGACGGGCTGCTCCAGCATGGCGCCGCCGGTCTCCGCCTCCCGCCTCAGCAGGTCGACGACCGAGAGCCAGGACCGTGCGGGAGGCCGGGTCAGGTCCATGCCGAGGGAGAAGGTGAGCGGCCTGCGCGGCGTCCGCCCCATGAGCTTGCCGAGGTGGGCCTCGATCGTGGCCCGGTCGAATCGGGCGACCAGCTGAGCGTGCCCGGAGGCCCAGCGCATGGACACGGGCCGCGTCAGCGACAGTACGGAGGCGAACTCGGGCGTCGACACGATCCGTTCGCGGCCGTGGCACACCTCGGCGGCGCCGACCAGAGGGATCTCGACGAGCAGGTGTTCGTCCAGCGGCTGCGGCGTGATCAGCACCTCCGTGCCGTAGCCGAGCGAGTAGAGCGCGACCCCGTCGAAGGTCAGTCCGTTGAGGCAGGCGTCGAGCCGGATGCCCGGGTCCACCGGGCGCAGCCCGTGGACGCCGAGTTCGGCACCGACCCGCGTACGGGCCTCGTCGACGTCGTGCGTGCGCATTCGCCGGTGCGTGGCGAGTGGTAGCGACTGTTCGGCCATATCGCCTCCCCGAGTTGGGCAGGCCCCCCGTTCCCGCAGGTGGCGGGCGCGAAACAAGCCTATGTGCGCGGCCACGCGGACGGAACGCGGCCGCGGTGAGAACCGGGCCGGGTGATCGCCTCGTCGGGCCTACCGGCCCATGGGAGCGGCGGGGGCGGTCGAGCCGCGCACCACGAGCTCCGTGGCGAGCTCGACGTGGTGGGACTCGATCCGTTCCCCGGCCGCCAGGCGCAGCGCCGTACGCACCGCGACGGCCCCCATCTCCCGCAGCGGCTGCCGCACGGTGGTCAGGGGCGGTGAGGCCATCCGGGCGATCTGGGTGTCGTCGAAACCGACGATGCTCAGGTCCTCCGGCACACGCAGCCCCCGCTCCCTGGCCGCCTCCAGCACGCCGAGCGCGATGTCGTCACAGCCCGCGAAGACCGCCGTGGGCGCCTCGGGCAGGTCCAGCAGCGCGGCCCCGCCCGCCAGGCCGTCGTGGTAGTGGAAGTGCCCCGTCCGTACGTACCCGGGCAGGACGGGCGCGTCCACGGCCTCCATGGCGGCCCGGTAGCCGTGCAACCGCGCCTGGTTGCAGGTCGCGGTGGTCGGGCCGCCCAGGTAGGCGACACGCCGGTGCCCCAGCGCGAGCAGGTGCTGCGTCGCGGCCAGGCCACCGGCGAAGTTCGTCGAGCCGACGCTGATCACCCGGGTCCGCGGCAGGTTCAGCGGGTCGATCACGACCAGGGGCAGCCGCGCCCGGGCCAGCGCGGCGAGCTGCCCGGAGGTCAGTTCGCCGGTGACGGCGACCAGCGCCCGCCGTCCGGCCGCGACCAGTTCGCGCGCCCACCCCGCGGTGCGGTCGGCGTTGCGCCGGATGCTCACCACGACCGCCACGTCGAGATCGGCCCCGGCCTGCACCGCACCCTGGACGATCTCGGTGGAGTACGCGTTGAGGTCCGCGTCGAACTCCACCTCGATCGTGTCGGGCGCGGGCTCGCCCCGGCGTTGCGGCGGCGCGACGTAGTCGTGCTGCTCCAGCAGCGACAGCACCAGGGAACGGGTCTCCGGCGCGACGTCGCTGCGGCCGTTCAGCACCTTCGACACGGTCGCGACCGACACCCCCGCGGAGGCCGCGACCGTGGCGAGAGTGGCCCGCCTACGACTGGGCGGCATCTGTTCCTCCCTGCTCGGGACCCGCCGCCGGGCGTACCTCCGCGGGGGTGACCAGCCGCCGGCCGCGGCCGACTTGGCGCAGCGGGCCGGTCAGCCGTACGCGGCCCCGGCACGGCAGGTCCGACGCGGAGGTTCCGACGAACACCTCGACGTCTCCGGGCTCGACGATGCGGCGCAGGTCGCGGCCGGTGAAGGCGGTCCTGTCCGCGTGCACCGCGAAGGTCGCCCGCGCGCTCTCGCCGGGCTCCAGGCGCACCCGGGCGAACCCGGCGAGCTGCCGCACCGGCCGGGTCACCTGGGCGAGCACGTCGTGCAGGTAGAGCTGGACGACCTCCTCGCCCGCCCGGCCGCCGGTGTTGCGCACGCGCACCGACACGGTGAACTCCCCGTCGGTGGGCACCTCGTCGCCGCTGATCTCCAGGTCGTCGACCTCGAACGTCGTGTAGGACGTGCCGTGGCCGAACGGGAACAGCGGCGTCGGGTCGAGGTTGCTGATGCCGTGGCTGTCGGAGCCGAGCGGCGGCTGCAGGTAGGTGCCCGGCTGTCCGCCCGGGGTCCGCGGGATCTGCACCGGCAGCTTCCCACCGGGCTGCACCCGGCCGGACAGGACGCCGGCGATGGCCGCCCCGCCCTCCTCGCCCGGCATGAACGCCTGGACGAGCGCGGCGGCCCGGTCGCGCACCCGCCCCAGCGCGTACGGCCGGCCCGACACGACGACCACCACGACCGGCGTCCCGGTGGCGGCCAGCTCGATCAGCAGGTCCTCCTGCGCCCCGGGCAGCCGCAGGTCCTCGACGTCGCAGCCCTCGCCGGAGGTGCCGTTGCCGAACAGCCCGGCCAGGTCGCCGACGACGGCCACGCACAGGTCGGACTCGCGAGCCGCCCGGATCGCGGCGTCGAAGCCGGAGCGGTCCTCGTCCCGCCAGTCGCAGCCCCGCTCGTGGACGATCTCGGCGTCCGGCAGCTCGGCCCGCAGCGCGTCGAGCAGGCTGGGGGCCTCCAGGCCCAGCCCGAGCCCGGGGTAGCGGGGCAGCACGTGGTTGGGGAAGGCGTAGCAGCCCATGAACGTGCGGGGGTCGTCGGCGCAGGGCCCGACCACCGCCAGCCGCCGCGGTCCGGTCCGCCCCTCGTCCAGCAGCGGCAGCGCGGTTCCGGCGTCGAGCAGCACGATCGACCGCTCGGCCAGCTCCCGGGCCAGCGCCCGGTTGTCCGGCGAGTCGAGGTCCACGGCGTCCGCGCCGGCCACCGACTTCTCCGGCGTCCAGTCCGGGTCGAGCAGCCCGAGCTCCACCTTCTGCGTGAGCAGGCGGCGCGCGGCCCGGTCGATCAGCGACTCCGGCAGCTCACCCCGCCGCACCCGCTCGGCCAGGTGCTGGCCGAAGCCGAGCGTGTCGGGCAGTTCGACGTCGAGGCCCGCGGTCAGCGCGAGCACCCCGGCCTCCTCGTGGTCCGCGGCGACCTGGTGCATCTTCGCGAGGAACGCGATCGCCCAGTAGTCCGACACGACCGTCCCGGTGAACCCCCACTCGTCGCGCAGCACCTCGGTCAGCAGCCACGGGTCGGCGGCGGCGGGGACGCCGTCCACGTCGGAGTAGGAGTTCATGACCGAACGGGCGCCGCCCTCGGCGATGGCGGTCTCGAACGTCGGCAGGATCATGTCCATCAGCTCGCGCCTGCCCATGGGCACCGGGCCGTGGTTGCGGGCCGCGCGGGAGGCGGAGTAGCCGGCGAAGTGCTTGAGCGTGGCGATGACCCCGGCGCGCTCCAGGCCGCGCACGTAGGCGGCGCCGAGCGTCGCGACGAGGTACGGATCCTCGCCGATCGTCTCCTCGACCCGGCCCCAGCGGTAGTCGCGCACCACGTCCAGCACCGGCGACAGTCCCTGGTGGACGCCCACGGCGCGCATGTCCCGCCCGATGGCGGAGGCCATCCGCTCCACCAGTTCGGGGTCGAACGTCGCACCCCAGGCGATGGCGGCCGGGTAGACGGTCGCTCCATAAGTGGTGAAACCGGTCAGGCACTCCTCGTGAACCAGCGCCGGGATGCCGAGGCGGGAGTGCTTCACCACCTCCTGCTGCAGCCGCACGACCTCCGCCGCGCCCTGCGCCGCGGTCACCGGAGTGCTGCCGAAAACCCGCGTCAGATGCCCGAGACCGTGACGTGCCGCCTCCTCGATCGGCACCGTTCCGGCGGCGGCGAAAACGTCCTGCATCGGGGCGACGTTGTGCGCGCCGTCAGGCTCCACCTCCTGCTCGGGCTGCATGTCGTTCCCGATCCACCGGCTGCCGAGCTGGCCGATTTTCTCCTCAAGGGTCATTTCCGCGAGGAGGGCCTCGACCCGGTCGGCCACGGGAAGTGCCGGGTCCTGCCACGCCCGGAGCGTCCCGTCCGCCGTGTGCGTCCGATCTGGGGCCGTCATCTGCTCTCCTCAAGAAGTTTCGAAACATTTCGGCGTCTGCGGCGATTTCGGTCTCGTTGTTTCAGTCTGATCAAGATCACCCGGTAGACGCCTGTTCGCCGGTACTTTACACACGCCTCACGCTGAGCTGGAGGGGTCGTGAGAGCGCTCTTGACACTGAGGTACCGCAAATCTAGATTGGCGTGCCACGCGGCTTGTGTCGAAATGTTTCGAAACGAGCTGAATTCAAGAAGGAGTGGACAGTGGCACCGGGGTGCCGATCCACATCGCCCCCCGCCGCGTCCGAGTCGTTTTCAATGAGCCGCGGCCAGCCTCGGCATTCGACGTACGGAGATCAGCGTGGAGTCCAGGACACCATCCCGCCGCAACTTCCTCAGCCTTTCGATGGGCCTTCCCCTCGGTGCCGCGTTAGCGGCCTGCGGCACGTCCGGCCCGGCTCCGTCCGGCGGAGGTGCCTCGGGCGGCGCCGCCGGCGGCAACGGCGGCGGCGGGGGCAAGGCCAGCTACTGGTTCCTCCAGGGCCCGCCCGGTGAGGCCCCCCGCACCGCGGCCGTCGAGCGGTTCAACAAGGCCAACCCCAACGGCCAGATCGCGATCACCACGATCCAGAACGACGCGTACAAGACGAAGATCAAGACCGCGATCGGCGCGAACCAGGCGCCCACCATCATCTGGGGCTGGGGCGGCGGCGGTCTGCGCAGCTACGTGCAGGCCGGCCAGGTCGAGGACCTCACCTCGTGGTTCGGCGAGAACGCCGCCGTGAAGGACCGGCTGTTCCCCGGCGCCTTCGGCGCCGCGACGATCGACGGCAAGATCTACGCGATGCCCTGCGAGACCGTGCAGCCGATCGTGCTGTTCTACAACAAGAGGGTCTTCGAGAAGGTCGGCGTCCAGCCGCCGCAGTCGTACGGCGACATCCTAGAGCTGGTGAAGAAGTTCAACGCCGCGGGGATCGCGCCCTTCTCGCTGGCCGGCCAGTCGCGCTGGACGAACATGATGTGGCTGGAGTTCCTCTTCGACCGCATCGGCGGTCCCGAGGTGTTCCAGGCCGTCTTCGACGGCGAGAAGGACGCCTGGAACAACCCCGCCTCCATCGAGGCCCTGACCAAGATGCAGGAGCTCATCAAGGCCAACGGCTTCATCAAGGGCTTCTCCTCCGTCACCGCCGACTCCAACGCCGACCAGGCGCTGCTGTACACCGGCAAGGCCGCGATGATGCTGCACGGCAGCTGGTCGTACGGCATCCAGCAGGAGCAGGGCGGCGACATCGTCTCCAGCGGCGGCCTCGGCTGGATGAACTTCCCGGGTGTCGACGGCGGCAAGGGCGACCCGAGCAACACCGTCGGCAACCCCGGCCAGTACCTGTCGATCTCCTCCAAGGCGACGCCCGAGGAGAAGGAGATCGCCAAGAAGTTCTTCGCCAGCGGCGTGCTCGACGACGAAGAGCAGAAGCAGTGGGTCGAGACCGGCGGCGTGCCGATCGTCAAGGGCTCCGACAAGCTGTTCGCCGGCTCCAAGGACGCCGAGTTCCTGAACTTCGTCTACGGCGTCGCCAGCAACGCGAAGGTTTTCGCCCAGTCGTGGGACCAGGCGCTCAGCCCGACCGCGGCCGAGGTGCTGCTCGACAACATCGCCAAGCTGTTCCAGCTGTCGATCACGCCGCAGCAGTTCGCCTCGAACATGAACGCGGTCATCGGTAAGTAAACATGTCGGCTATCTCCGCTCGAAGGACGTCGTCCGCCGCCGCCACGCGCGGCGGCGGCGTCCTGCCATGGCTGGCCCTGCCGGCCCTGGTGGCCTTCGCCGTTTTCGCGCTGATTCCGCTCATCGGGGTCCTGCTGCTCAGCTTCACGTCCTGGGACACGCTGGGCGAGATCCAGCTGACCGGGCTCGAGAGCTGGAAATCCGTACTCACCGACCCCGGCCTGCCCCACGCGCTGTGGGTGACGTTCCTGATCATGCTGCTCTCCTGGGCCTTCCAGACCCCGGCCAGCATCCTGATCGGGGTGTTCCTGGCGGGCCGCCAGCGCTACCGCGAGCTGCTCGCGGTGCTGTACTTCATCCCGCTGCTGCTCAGCTCCGCGGCCATCGCGATCACCTTCAAGGCGCTGCTCGACCCGAACTTCGGGCTCGGCGCCGGGCTGGGCCTCGACTTCCTCACCCAGGACTGGCTCGGCGAGCCCGGCCTCGCCTTCGGCGTCGTGATCTTCGTGGTGTCGTGGCAGTACATCCCGTTCCACTCGCTCCTCTACCAGGGCGGCGTTCGGCAGATTCCGCGTTCGCTCTACGAGGCCGCGGAGCTGGACGGGGCGGGGCGCGTCCGCATGTTCTTCAGCATCACGCTGCCGCAGCTCAAGTACACGATCATCACGTCCTCGACGCTGATGCTCGTCGGCTCCCTGACCTTCTTCGACCTGATCTTCGTGCTGACCGAGGGCGGTCCCGGCGACGCAACCCGCGCGCTCGCCCTGGACATGTACAAGCGCGGCTTCCAGGCCAACCTCATGGGAGCGGCCTGTGTGATCGGTGTCATCCTCGTCCTCGTGGGCCTCGCTCTGGCGCTGCTGCTACGCCGTATCGGCGGCCGCGACCCCTACGCCAGTCAGTTGGAAGGGGTCTGACCGTGACCACGACCCACACCTCGAGGGCGGCCAAGCGCCCCGCCACGTCCGGGGCGCACGGACGCCATCCGGCGAAGAGCCGGCAGCGCCCGAACTGGCTGGGTGGGCTGGTGAGCTGGCTGTGGCTGGCCGTGGTGATCATCCCGATCTACTGGATCGTGGTCACCAGTCTGAAGACGCAGTCCAACTACTACTTGACCAACCCGTTCGCGCCACCCGCCGATCCGACGCTGGACAACTACCGGCTCGTGATCGAGATGGACTTCCCGCTGTACTTCCTGAACAGCATCGTCGTCGCCATCGGCACGGTGATCCCGTCGGTGCTGTTCTCGTTCATGGCGGCGTACGCGATCGTCCGGAGCAGTGGCGCCAACCGCTTCCTGCGCGGGGTCAACTCGCTGTTCCTCATGGGCCTGGCCATCCCCCTGCAGGCGACGGTGATCCCCGTCTACCTGCTGATCATCAAGATGCAGCTCTACGACTCGCTGACGGCGCTGATCCTGCCGTCGATCGCCTTCGCGATCCCGCTGTCGGTGCTGGTGCTGTCCAACTTCATCAGGGACGTGCCGAAGGAGCTGTTCGAGTCGATGCGGCTCGACGGCGCGACCGAGTGGAAGACGCTGTGGGGCCTGGCCTTCCCCCTCACGCGGCCCGCCGTGGTGACGGTGTCGATCTACAACGCGTTGCAGGTCTGGAACGGGTTCCTGCTGCCGCTGATCCTCACCCAGAGCCCCGACAAGCGCACGCTGCCGCTGGCGCTGGCGGCGTTCCAGGGGGGACCGTACGGCGTCAACGTGCCCGCCGTGCTCGCCTCCGTCGTGCTGACCATCCTGCCGATGCTGATCCTCTACACGGTCGGCCGCCGTCAGCTGCTCAGCGGTCTGACCGCCGGTTTCGGCAAGTAGGCCGGGCAGCGGTCTCACTCTCCGCCGTACAGGCGGCCCAGGTCGGCGAGTTCGACGTCGGGCCGTCTGTCGGCGAAGCGGACGAGGCAGGGGAACTCGTCGACTGTCAGCGGCTTGTGCCCTCGTCCCTCACAGGGTCTTGAACGGGCGTCTTTCCGGGGCTACGCTCACGCCAAAACTATTAGGAAACTTTCCTAAGCGAAGGGAAGGCCACGCGACCGGCCGTCGTGTCACCCGACGCCTCCTCGCGGACGCCGATCGGCACCCCGGAAGGACGGCATTGATGAAGAAACGGCTGCTCAGCGCGTTGTTGCTCGCGCTGGGTCTCTGTCTGGCAGGGGTCGGGACCGGCCCCGTCCCCGCGTCGGCGCGGTCCGGCGCCGTCCTCGCGTACGCGGCCTGGGCGCCGAACACCTGGTACGCCGTGGGCACACGGGTGACCTACAACGGCACCGACTACGAGTGCATCCAGGCGCACACCTCGCTGACGGGGTGGGAGCCGCCCATCGTCCCCGCGCTGTGGAAGCCGCTCGCGGGCGGGGGCGGCGACACCACGGCTCCGAGCGTCCCGGCCGGCCTGCGGGTGACCGGCACCACCTCCGGCAGCGTGTCGCTCGCATGGAACGCCTCGACCGACGACGTCGGCGTGACCGGCTACCAGGTCTACCGTGGCTCGCAGCTCGTCACGACCGTGGCGGGGACGACGTACACCGACGGCGGCCTGGCCTCGGGCACCACGTACACGTACACGGTCAGGGCACGGGACGCGGCGGGCAACGTGTCGGCGGCGAGCTCCGCCGTCTCGGCCACTACCGGCGCGGGCACCGGCACCCCCGGGCAGCCCGGCGCCCCCAGCGTGACCGGCAGCACCGACACGTCGATCTCACTGTCGTGGACCGCCTCCGGCGGGACCGTGACGGGCTACCGCGTCTACGAGGGCACGACCCAGCGGGCCCAGGTCACCGGCACCACCGCGACGATCGGCTCGCTCGGCGTCTGCACCACGCACACCTACACCGTCAGGGCGTACAACTCTGCGGGCGAGTCCGCGGCGAGCGCCGCCGTCACCGGCACCACCACCGGGTGCTCCTCGGGCGGGGCGCTGCCCAGGCACATCCTCACCGGCTACTGGCACAACTTCGTCAACCCGGCGGTCGAGCTCAAGCTGTCGCAGGTGCCGCGGGACTACGACGTGGTCGCGATCGCGTTCGGCGAGGCGACCACCACGCCGGGCCAGGTGAGGTTCGCCCTCGACCCCGGCCTGTCCACCGCCGTCGGCGGCTACACCGAGGCCCAGTTCAAGACCGACGTGCAGGCGCTGCGGCAGCGCGGCCAGAAGGTCATCCTCAGCGTCGGCGGGGAGGCGGGCCACGTGCAGGTGGCCGGTTCGGCGGCGGCCACGGCGTTCGCGAACTCGGTCTACTCGATCATGCAGACCTACGGGTTCGACGGCGTCGACATCGACCTGGAGAACGGCCTCAACGCCACCTACATGGCCCAGGCGCTGCGCGAACTGCGGGCGAAGGCGGGCTCCGGGCTGATCATCATGATGGCTCCGCAGACCATCGACATGCAGTCGACCGGCATGGAGTATTTCAAGCTCGCGCTGAGCGTCAAGGACATCCTCACCGTCGTCAACATGCAGTACTACAACTCCGGCGCGATGCTCGGATGCGACCAGAGGGTCTACAGCCAGGGGTCGGTGGACTTCATGACCGCGCTGGCGTGCATCCAGCTGGAGAACGGCCTGCGCCCCGACCAGGTCGGCCTCGGCCTGCCCGCGGGCCCCGGCGCGGCGGGCGGCGGCGTCGTCTCGCCGGCCACGGTCACCAACGCGCTGAACTGCCTGGCTCGGCGCACCAACTGCGGCTCGTTCGTCCCGTCGCGGACCTACCCGGACATCCGCGGCGCGATGACCTGGTCGATCAACTGGGACGCCTCGAACAACTGGAACTTCTCCAGGACCGTCAAGCCGTTCCTCGCCACCCTGCCCTGACGCCCTTCCGGACACGTGGACGCCCCGTACGCGAGTACGGGGCGTCCTTTTTCGCGGTGTCAGGCGTAGAGGAACCAGAAGTTGCCCCCGCCGGTTCCCCATTCGCAGCGGAACGAGGTCCACCAGCCCCACTGGATGCCGAGGTTGCCACCGTTGTAGCAGTCCGCCTGGTAGTAGTAGGCGTACCGGATGCTCTCGGCGTGCGCGGGCGCCGTGCCGACGGAGACCAGGCCGGCGGTCAGGGCCGCGGAGACGAGTAGAGCCCGTACCGTACGCATGCGATCCTCCCGGGATAGACGCCCACAGGGCGAGCGGCACCCGCACGATCGCATCGGCGATCAGGGGCGGCCAGGGGCGCCGGGAGAGCGCCGTCCCCGACCTGCTCGCCCAGCGGGACACCACTGAAAGCTTCACGACCCCCGCTTCCGTCGCGTCCGGCGGAGGGTCCTCGTACGACCATCCCACCGGTCTTCGCGCAGCACTCCAGGTCGAGCTGCGCGTTCTGTCGTCGCCTGGTGCGATGATCGGCGGCAGTGCACGGGACGCTGCCCCGCCTCTTCGCGGAGCTGAGCGGCCTCGGCGAGGCGGTGCGGAAGGTCCGGGACTGGGATCCCACGACGGTTGAGATCGTGTGCCGGCCGTCCGGGGAGTACGAACTGGTCGCGTTCGCGGACGCGATCACCAACCTGCGTGGACTGGGTGGCGGCTTTCAGGCCGTCCTGGACCCGAGCTACCGGCTGCCTCCGTCCGGTTGAGAACAGGAGGAGAGCCCGGCCGCCCCGGCGGGCGATCCGGACCTGGCGGTGACACGGTTCCGCGCGTACATGGAGCGGCGGGCCGCGATCTTGGGACGGTCCGAACCCCTGCCGCCGCCCGCGTCGGCCGCCGCACTCGACCGGGCGGAGCGCCGCATCGGCCGGCCGCTGCCCGCCGACCTGCGTGCGCTGTATCTGATCGCGAACGGCGACGCCGTCGACCACGAGCACCGCCACCTGCTCGGAGGCGACGCCTGGCTGGCGCTGGAGGACCTGGTCGCCGTCCACGCCGCCCTGCGCGAACCGGTCTGGTTCGGCTGGGACCTGGGGTGGACCTGGCCCCGGCCGGGAACGGCCGCCCGGACCAGGTCATCCGCGTCGGCCGCGACTACGACGAGTGTCCGTCGTACGTCGCCGACTCCGTGACCTCGCTGCTCGGCCGCCAACTGGAACTGCTGGAACAGGGCGCCTACGAGAAGCACGACGACGACATCGAACTGCTGGAGCCCGAGCCGAGGCGGCACTCCGAGAGGATCGTCGGCGAGATCCCCGGCGAGGTTCCGGCCGGCCTCCAGGCCATCCATGTCAACGACGCGGCGAGCCCGGTCGATCTGGCCCCGCTCACCGGCGCCGCGAACCTGCGGCTGCTGCACCTCAACCGCTCCGTCACCACGGATCTGGCACCGGTTCGCCGGCTGCCTGTCAAGTCTCTGCGCGTCACCCTGGACGGCGGCGACCTGACCCCGCTCGAAGGCCACCGCCACCTGACCTCCCTGGAGCTGGGGACCACCACCCCGATCGAGATCGGCCCGTTGCGCACCGTCCCGAACCTGCGCGGCCTCGACCTCTCCCGGGCCGTCGTCCGCGACCTGGCCGTCGTGGCCGACCTGCCCGACCTGCGCTACCTGGCCCTCACCGCGCGGCAGTGGACCGCCCTGCTCGACGAGGGCAAGGCGCCGCCCACTCTCGCGGCCGCCCGCCTGACGGACGACGACGCATCCCTCGCCGAGGCGCTGACCTGGGCGGCCCGCCTCGGCCTCGACACCGGGGGCGCGCTGCGCACCGCCGGCAGCCTCCCCATGTGACGCAGGCCGTTTCTTCAGAGAGCGACGGTTTCTTCAGAGAGCGACGGTGCGGAAGCCGGCGTTGGCCATGGAGGAGTCGGGGGTGTTCGACGAGCGCGCCGAGTTGCGGTAGCGGTTGCAGTAGGAGTCGTGGCACAGGAACGAGCCGCCGCGCAGCACCCGCGCACCGCCGCGCGACGGGCCGCGCGGGTCTGCCGAGGGCGAGTAGACGTAGTAGTCGGGGGCGTACCAGTCCGCGCACCACTCCCAGACGTTGCCGACCGTCTGCCACAGCCCGTACGCGTTGGGCTCGTACGTCCGGACCGGGGCGGTCGTGAGATACCCGTCGTCCAGGGTGTTGTCCGTGGGGAACACGCCCTGCCAGATGTTGACCCGCCAATCGGCCCCGGGAAGGTCACCGTGCAGGTCGTCTCCCCAGGGGTAGCGGGCGCCGTCGAGGCCGCCCCGGGAGGCGAACTCCCACTCGGCCTCGGTCGGCAGCCGCCTGCCCGCCCAGGAGCAGTACGCCATCGCGTCGTTCCAGCTCACGTGGACCACCGGGTGGTCGGGCTCGGCCTGCGACAGCCGCCCGGCGGGGTGCCGCCAGTCGGCGCCGCGCACGCCGGCCCACCAGGGCGTGCCGGGCGCCGGGCCCATCACGTCGTCCGGGTGAGCGCGCATCGCCAGGTGGAAGACGGCGGAGAAGCCGTACTCCTCCGCCTCGGTGCGGTAGCCGGTCGCCTCGGCGAAGGCCGCGAAGTCCGCGACCGTCACGGTCGTGGCGTCGATCGAGAACGGCGCCACGGTGACCGCGTGCACGGGCCCCTCGCCGTCGCCGGGGTTGCCGTCGCCGGTCGCGTCCCCCATGCGGAACTCACCGCCGGGCAGGCGCACCTGCTCGATCCCGTGGAGCCCGTGCGCCGTGAAGCGGACCGGCTCCAGCGGCTGCCCGGGCGTGGCGGGCGTGCAGCAGCTTCCCGACATGGTCAGATTCCCTCCGGCACCGGCTGGCTCGGGTGCGGCTCGTCGCCGAGGGCCGCCTGGGCGTGCCACATGCGGACCTTCATCTCCTCGCGGATCTCGCGGTAGGCCGGGTCGTCGTAGACGTTGCGCAGCTCCTCCGGGTCGGCCTCCAGGTCGTACAGCTCCCATTCGCCCGGATAGGTGAACGCGCCCGTGCCGGGGATGCCCATGCCGTCGTTGTAGAAGTAGATGATCTTGTAGCGATCGGTCCGGTAGCCGTAGTGGGCCGGCGCCTTGTGGAAGACGTCGTCGTGCTCCCAGTAGCGGTAGTACATGCCCTCCGCCGGCGGCGGGCCCGGCTCGCCGGTCAGGTCGGCGAGGAAGCTGCGGCCCTGCATCCGGGGGTGGTGCGGCACCCCGGCCGCGTCCAGCACGGTCTGCGCGAAGTCGACGTTGGTGACGATCCCGGTGTGCGCCTGGCCGGCCGGGATGCGCCGCGGATAGCTCAGCACGAGCGGCATCCGCAGCGACTCCTCGTACATGAACCGCTTGTCGAACCACCCGTGGTCGCCGAGGAAGAAGCCCTGGTCGGAGCAGTACATCAGCAGCGTGTCGTCGAAGTCGCCGCGCTCGCGCAGCCAGTCGACCACCCGGCCGACGTTGTCGTCGACCGACGCGACGACGGCCAGGTAGTCCTCCATGTAGCGCTGGTACTTCCACAGCGCCAGTTCCTCGTACGACAGCCCCTCGGGCGGGTCCTGCTTGAGGTCCTCGGCGTTCAGATGCTCGGCGATCCGCATGGCCGCCCGCCGGGCCGACGACGAGCGCGTCGCGTAGTCGTCGCCGAACGTCGCGGGCACCGGGATGGGGTCGGTGTACATCCCGGCGTGCTTGTCGTCGGGCTCCCACGGGCGGTGCGGCGCCTTGTGGTAGATCAGCAGGCAGTACGGATCGTCGCCGTCGAGTGAATCCGCCCAGCTCAGCGCCATGTCCGTGATGAGGTCCGTGGCGTAGCCGGGGACGGTCCGCAGGCCCTCCTCCGACAGGAACGAGGGGTCGAAGTACTCCCCCTGCTCGATCAGCACGTCCCAGTAGTCGAACCCCTGGGGGTTGTGCCCCGGGCCGTCCCCCATGTGCCACTTGCCGACGATCGCCGTCCGATACCCCGCGGCCTTCAACTGGCTCACGAACGTCGGCTGCGCCGCGTCGATCGGCGTGACCAGCGTCGACACGCCGTTGACGTGCGAATATGTGCCGGTCAGGATGCTGGCCCGGCTCGGCGAGCACAGCGCGTTCGTCGCGAAGCAGTTGTCGAACCGGACGCCGAGGTCCGCGATCTCGTCGATCCGCGGCGTCCGGTTGACGACCGAGCCGTACGCGCTGACCGCGTGCGACGCGTGGTCGTCGGTGAGGATCATGACGATGTTCGGGCGCCCGCTCATCGGTAGGTCGCCTCGTCCAGCCCGCTCAGAGTGGGGTCGTACGACACCTCGCCGACGTCGTACATCGAGGTCATCCAGTGGTAGAAGTTGTCGCCCCGGTCGCGCAGCACCTCGTAGAGCCGCCGCATGAGCCGCCCGCGCACCTCCGCCATCTCGGGATGGTTGTAGACGTTGAGCAGTTCGTCCGGGTCGGTGAACAGGTCGTACAGCTCGTTGGTCGAGTCGGGGTTGACGACCAGCTTGTAGCGGTCGGTCCGGATCATCCGCTGCGGGTACGGGAAGTGGTGCCCGTGGAACTCGCAGACGATGTCCTGCTCCCACGGCACCTCGTGGGTGGAGGCGAGCGGCACGAGGCTGCGCGAGTCGACCGCCGGGGCGGTGTCGATCCCGGCCAGCTCCAGGATCGTCGCCGTGCAGTCCAGCAGGCTGACGAACTCGGTACGGACGACGCCGGGCTCCTGGCCGGGGATCCGCAGCAGGCCGGGCGTGCGGTAGATGTCCTCGTACATCGCCGGGCCCTTGTCGTGCAGCCGGTGGGCGCCGGTGAACTCGCCGTGGTCGCAGGTGAAGAACACCGCCGTGTCGTCGTTCAGGCCGAGGCGCCGCATGGCGTCCATGACCCGCCCGATCTCCATGTCGATGAGCGCGACGTAGCCCCAGTAGACCGCGATGAGCTTGCGCGTCACCTCCAGCGGCATGGTGTCGAACGTCCAGTGCGCGCTGTAGTTGGCCTGCACCGGCGGCTTGCCGGCGAAGGTCTCGGCGATCGATTTGGGCAGCTCGACCAGTTCGGGGTCGAACATGTCGAAGTACTCGTCCGGCACGATGTACGGCAGGTGCGGGCCGAAGAAGTTGAGCTGCAGGAAGAACGGCTTCGGGTCGGCGGCGTACCGCTCCAGCATCTCGATCGCCCGGGTGGCGAGGTAGTGCTCGAACGTCGCCTCGACCGGCTGGCGCAGCCGCGCGGCGAGCAGGTTGCCCGGCCCGCCGTTCGGCAGCGTCCCGCGGATGCGGTCGTGGATCTCGTAGGGCGGCAGGTCGTTCGCCTTGAGATAGTCCAGGTAGTCGGGGTGGTCCACGGGATTGTGCCACCCCGGCAGGTCCGGCCCTTCGAACCCGAAGTCGGCCGCCCGCCGGTGGTGGCCGACGTGCCATTTGCCGATGAGCCCGCAGTTGTACCCGGCGTCGCGCAGGGCCTCCGAGAAGGCCCACTGGCCGTCGGGCAGGTCCTCGATGTAGCCGACGTTCCTCTCGTGGTTGGCGAGCAGCTTGTGCCGGAACGGCGCCTGCCCGGTGAGCAGGCTCGCCCGGGCCGGCGTGCAGATCGCGGTGGGGGTGTACCAGCGGTCGAACCTGGTCCCGGTCCGGGCCAGCTCGTCCAGCACCGGGGTGGCCGCGAGGCGGTTGCCGTACGCGCCCAGGGTGTCGGCCCGGTGCTGGTCGGTCATCAGGAACAGAATGTTCACTTGGCCGCGCCCGTGAACAGGTCGCCGGTGTAGTACGTCTTCGGGTCCACGGCCGAGGGCAGCTTGCCGGCGCCGACGAAGTAGTCGCCCATCCCGCTCAGCCACTTCTCGATCGTGCCGTCCTTGCTGTAGCCGTCCAGGTCGGCGAGCGACAGCACCTTGGAGTTGGCGGCGTCGGCCTTGACCTGGTCGGCCGGGAGCTTCAGCATCTCGGCGGTCGCGGCCACGGTCTCGTCGAGGTGCTCGCTGCGGTACTGGATGGCGTCGCGCAGCACCCCGATGACCTTCTCGGTCTTGTCCTTCTCGCCCGCGACGACGTCGTTGCCGCCGACGAACGCGGTCGGGAACGACACGGTGTCGGCGAAGTCCTCGTTCTTGGCCAGCTCGACCAGGTCGGGGACGGTCTTCTTGATCGTCGAGATGGCCGGGTACCAGAAGCCGGCCGCGTCGATCTGCTTGGAGGTGAACGCCGACACGATCGTGGACGCGTCCATCGGGACGATCTTCACGTCGTCCTTGGTCAGCCCGGCCTTCTTCAGCGCGAGCGTGAGGATCATGTCGCCGGAGGTGCCCTCGGGCACGCCGATCGTCTTGCCCTTCAGGCCCTCCAGCGAGGTGATGCCGGCCTGGGCGATGACGCGGTCGGCGTTGCCGAGCGTGTTCAGCGCGACGACCTTGGCCTTGCCGGAGGCGGGCAGCCACATGGCGCCGGGGCCGATGTAGCCGAAGTCGAGGTCGCCGGTGCCCAGCGCCTGGATCTGCAGCGGGCCGTTGGTGAACACGCTGACCTTGGCGTCGAGGCCGTGCTTCTTCCACAGGCCCTGCTTGTCGGCGACGGCGAGCAGGCTCGCGCCGTTGAAGTCGGCGATGTAGCCGAAGTCCACGTGCGTCGTGCCGCCGCCCGAGGCGCTCGAGTCGCCGGAGTCGTCCGACCCGCAGGCGGCCGCCGACAGCGCCACGACGACCGCCGCGGCGGCCAGGAATGTCTTCTTCATTGCGCGGGCTCCTTGATCTGCCGCTGGTGGTACACCGCATGCCAGACGCGGTTGCGCAGCGCCCCGAACTCGGGGCTCAGCCGCATGTCCTCGTCCCGCGGATAGGGGAGGTCGACCTCGATGACCTCGGCGATCCGGCCCGGCCGGGCGGCCATGACGACCACCCGGTTGGCGAGGAACACCGCCTCGTCGACGTCGTGGGTGATGAACATGACCGTCCGCCGCTCCTTGCTCCACGTCTCCAGGAGCTGCTCCTGCAGCCGCACCCGGGTCAGCGCGTCCAGCGCGCCGAAGGGCTCGTCCATGAGCAGGATCGACGGGTTCACCGCGTACGCCCGGGCGATCGCGCAGCGCTGCTTCATGCCGCCCGACAGCGTCTTGGGCAGCGCGTCGGCGAACTGCTCCAGCCCGACCAGGCGGATGAAGTGCTCGGCGCGCTCCCGCCGGTCCTGCTTGGGGACCTTCGCGGTGCGCATGCCGAACTCGACGTTCTCCCGGACGGTCAGCCACGGGAACAACGCGTACTGCTGGAAGATGACGCCGCGCTCGGGGCCGGGGCCGGTGACCGGCCTGCCGTCCACCAGCGCGGTGCCGCCGGTGGGCTGCTCCAGCCCGGCGAGGATGTTGAGCAGCGTGCTCTTGCCGCAGCCGGAGGGGCCGACGACGGTCACGAACTCGTTGTCGGCGATGTCCAGCGAGACGCCGCCGAGCGCGACGAACGGCTCCCTCCCGACGGGGAAGACCTTCTCGACACCACGTACGGAGATCTTGGGAGTGCTCATCGGTTCTCCTGCCATGCCGTCAGCTTGTTGCCGGCGATCATGAGCAGCCGGTCCATGATCAGGCCGAGGACCCCGATCGCGATGATGCCGACGAAGATCGTCGGAAGGTCGTAGTAGAGCTGCGCGCTCTGCATCCGGTGACCGAGCCCGGCCTGCGCGGCCAGGAGCTCCGCGGCCACCAGGGTGCCCCAGGCCGAGCCGAGCCCGACCCGCATGCCCACGAGGATGAACGGCGTGGAGGCCGGCACCACGACGCGGCCGAAGATGGTCCCGTCGCCCGCGCCGAGCACCCGCGCGGCGTTGATCAGCGTCTTGTCCACGTTCACCACGCCCTGGTAGGTGGAGATGACGCAGGACAGGAACGCTGCCAGGAAGATGACGAAGATCTTGGGGCTTTCACCGATGCCCATCAGGACGAGCACCAGGGGCAGCATCGCCAGCGGCGGGATCGTGCGGAAGAACTGGATCCACGGCTCGAACAGGCCGCGGGCCACGGTGTACCACCCCATGACGAAGCCGACGATCACCGCCGCGACCGAGCCGAGGGCGAACCCGGCCAGCACGCGCCCGAGTGAGGCGCCCACGTCGGTGGCGAGCGTGCCGTCCTTGATCATCTTCCAGGCGGCCGCGACGACCTCGCCCGGCGTGGGGAACTGGAGTCCCGCCAGGGACAGCCCCCACCAGATCGCGATTCCGGCCACGATCGAGATGATGTTGAGGACCAGGAAGGTCCTGTTCTTGCGCGGCCGGGCGGGGGCGTTGCCGTCCCTCGTGGCGCCCGCGGTGGTCACGGCCACTAAAGGCCTCCGTCCGTCGTGACGTTCGCTTCGTATCCGGCGAGCAGGGGGGACTCGTGGAACAGGGCCGCGATGGCCCCGCGCGCGCCGCCGTCGTCCGACAGCAGGGCGGGGCGGATCACGGGCGCCGCGTCGGTCCACCACGACAGCTCGTAGGTGACCGTGTCCGCGACCTGCCGCAGCAGGGCCGGAGCGATCTGGATGATCTCGCCGCCGAGCACGATCTCGTCCGGGTTGAGGGTCATGACCGCCGTGCCGAGCACCCGGCCGACCGTCGTGCCGGCCTCGCGGAGCACCTGGTCGACGACCGGGTGGGCGATCTCCACCGCGGCCTTCAGGTCCTCCAGCGTGTCCACGGGCACGCCGAGCTCCCGGCACCGCGCGAGGATCGCCGGCGCCGACGCGACGGTCTCGACGCAGCCCCGCTTGCCGCAGCGGCACTGCGCGCCGCCGGCCACGGCGGTCACGTGGCCGAGCTCGCCCGCGAAGCCCCGCGAGCCGCGCACCAGCTGGCCCCCCACCACAAGCCCGCCGCCGACCCCGTCGGACAGGCGCAGGTAGATGAGATCGCGCACGGAGTCCGACTGGGCGTGCAGCGCCTCGGCCAGCCCGGCGAAGCGCACGTTGTTGTCGACGGTCACCGCGGCGTGGAAGCGCTGGGCGAACACCTCCGCGACGCCGTCGGCCCGCGAGCGGTCGCCCCACCCCGGGACGCCGATCCCGATCGCCTGCAGCGCGCCGTAGTGGACGCCGGTCTCCGCGCTCAGCCGGTCGATCAGGGCGAGCCCGGCGTCGAGACGCTCGGGCCACTGCGCCGACTCCTCGTAGCGCGCGGTCCCGGACGCGATGATCTCGTGCGCGGCGTCGGCCACCAGGACGTTCACCCGGCGATGGCCGAAGTCGACGCCCATGTACTGCCCGGAGGCCGGGTCGAGCGCGAGCCGCTCGGCCGGCCGGCCGCTGCCCACGCGCTCCACGGCGTCGGTGTCGACGACGCGGATGGCACCCCGGCCGAGCAGATCGCTGGTGATCTCGGAGACCGTGGTGCGTGACAGGCCGACCCGGGCCGCGATCTCGTTGCGGCTCTGCGCGCCGTTCTGGCGGAGCACGCGCAGCACCCGCTCCTCATGAGAGCGGCGCACGAGGGCGTGCACGCCGTTGGGGGTCGTTGACACGCTGGCAACCTAAGGTTCGTCTGTTTTTTACGTCAACCATCCGACAAAAAGAATCGGTAAATTCGTCCGGGACCCTGACGAAACCTCTGACCAGCGTGGACACCCCCCGGCAAGCTCGCAGGCATCCTGCCGCATCCGCCGGTGCCTTTCTGTGACAGGTGGGACACGGGATTTCGACGGCGTCTCGACGGAAGAATTTGGCCTGTCTACGGTGCTCGCCGTGAGACAACTGGTGATCGGAGCCTTACTCCTCGCGTCCACCGTGGTCGCGTCGCCGCCCGCACAGGCAGCAGCAGTGCCGGCGACCGGGCCCACCTCCTCCACCCCCGCCACCTACTCCAACCCGGTCAGCGGCGACGCCGTGCAGACCTTCCCCGACCCCGCGATGATCCGGGGCAAGGACGGCCTCTGGTACGCCTACGGCACCACGAACCCGATCGACGGGAAGAACGAGCACATCCTGCCGATGCTCAAGTCCCCCGACATGGTCCACTGGACGTACGCGGGGGACGTCTACACCGGGGAGAACCACCCATCGTGGTGGCCGAACGGCACCCGGCCCTGGGCGCCCGACATCCGGTACGTCAACGGGACCTACCACCTGACGTACTCGCTCTCCACGAGCGGTGTCGGGCTCGCGACCAGCCCGCACCCGACCGGGCCGTGGACCGACCGCGGCCGGATCGTCCCGGCGGGCGGCAGCGGCTGCCCGACCAACAACATCGACCAGGCCGTCTACACCGACGTGAACGGCGACAACTACCTCTACTGGGGCAGCTACGACACGATCTGCGTCGCGAAGATGAACGCGGACGCGACCGAGGTCACCGGCGAGGTCAAGCAGATCGGCCGCGGGCGCCGCATGGAGGGCGGCTTCGTCGTCCGGCGCGACGACTGGTACTACCTCTTCTACTCCGACGCCGGGTGTTGCGACGGCGCGTTCAGCGGCTACACGGTCAAGGTCGGCCGTTCCGACAACCCGCTCGGGCCGTTCACAACCCCGACCGGCGTCGACCTCATGGACCTGACCAGCAAGGACGGCATCGTCCTCGCGGCCAGCGGCAACGGCTGGGTCGGCCCGGGCCACAACGCCATCCAGACCGACCTCAGCGGCCAGGACTGGCTCGTCTACCACGCGATCCCGTCGTCGGCCCCCGAGTTCGGACCGGTCACGACGACCTGGGGCACGACGATCGGCAATCTGGCCCGCCGCCCGCTGATGATCGACCGGCTCGACTGGATCGACGGCTGGCCGGTCGTACGGGCCGGGGCCGGGCCGTCCACGGGCGAGCAGCCGGCGCCGGTCACCACGTGGAGCGTGGGCAGCACGTTCAACTCCGGCACGGACGGGTGGAAGGGGCCGTGGAAGGCCGCCACCGACCCCGACTCGCTCGGCTACCTGACCACCAAGGGCTCCAACCGCGAGCTCAGCGACGACACCGTCCAGGGCGACGTGCGGGTGGAGGCCGACCTGCGGCTGGGCACGGGCGGCGAGGCCGCCGGGCTCGTCGTCACCCGCGCGAACGGCGCCGACGACGTGACCGCGTGGCTCGACCGCGAGCAGGGCGCGCTGGTCGTGACGGCCAAGGTGCGCGGGAAGACGACGACGGCGAGCAGCCCGCTGCCGGCCTCGTTCGACTACGGCTCCTGGCAGAACGTGGCCGCCGAGCGGCGCGGGAACGCGCTGGTCGTGTCGGTGTCGGCCGACCGGCTCGGGGACCCGGCGGCGACGGTCGCCATGACCCTGCCGGACGGCGCACCCACCTCGGGCTCCATCGGCGTGGCCGCGCGCGGCGCCGAGGACTCCGGCGGCGTGGTCGCCGACGCCGACAACGTGGGGGCCGCTCCGCTGTACCAGCCGGTGACCGAGCGGGTGCCCGACCCCGTCCTGGGCGAGCGGCTGCCGGCGTACTCCGACGAGTTCGACGGCACGGGCACGCCCACCGGCTGGACGCGGGTCCGCAACCCCTCGGCCACCCTGTCGAACGGCTCCCTGGTCTGGCCGACCCAGAACGCCGAGCTGTTCCAGGGCACCAACACCGCGTCGATCCTGCTGCGGGACGCGCCCGCGGGCGACTTCGCCGTCGAGACGAAGCTCACCTTCGACGGCACGCGCGGCAACCAGCAGGCCGGCCTGCTGCTGTACGAGAACGACGACCGGTGGCTCAAGCTGACGCACACGGTCCTGCCCCTCAGCCAGGGCAACGGCGCGGTGCTGCACCAGACCGAGTTCGGCAAGGAGGGCCCGCGCCCGGGCACCACCCCGCCCACCGCGGTCGCCAACGGGCCGATGTTCGGCGGCCCGGCCGCGCAGACCACCTGGCTGCGGCTGCTCTACCACTACGACGAGGAGAACGGCGAGCACGACGTCCGGATGGCGTCGAGCACCGACGGCACCCACTGGATCTGGGGCGGCAGCTGGTCGCTCCCGCGCACCGGGCCGGTGCGGATCGGCCTGATCTCGATGAACACGGCGGGCGCCACGGCCACGTTCGACTACCTGCGGACGTACGAGGTGACCAGCCGATGACCGGCGACCGGCCGCCCCTTCGCGCGAGGGGCGGCCGGTCAAGGGGCGGGCCATGATCCGGCCCGGTTTCCGCCGGGGCCGGGACGCGGGCCCACGAGCGGGGTAGAGGCACGTCGATGCCGATCACCCACGCCCTCACGCGATCCCCCGGCCGCCTGCCGCGACGCCCCGCGCCGGTCGCGGTCACGCTCGCCGCCGTACTGGCCCTCGCGCCGGTGAACGCGTATGCGGCGGTGGCCGGAGACGGCAACGGCAACCGCTCGGCCGTACGCGTGGGCAACGGCTCGGCCAACCGGACCATGGTGGCGATCGGCAGCACCCGGCTGCGCGGCGTCCTCCACCAGCTCTCGACGGGAGTCGGCGGGGTGAGCAGCGTGCAGGGCGGCCTGTGCAGGCAGCGCGCCCGGTTCTGCGCGCTGTCGCAAAACATCCGCGCCCGAAGCGACGGCCCCGGGGACCGCCGGGCGGCGGACCGCTGATGCGCGCCGGTCTCGCTCTGGCAGCGGTCACGATCGCGGTGGCGGGCCTCGTCGCGGCGCGGCCTCCAGCCGCCGGTCTCGCGGCGGTCACCCGTACGGCCGGCGACCGCAACGGCAACAGCACCACCGTCCGTGTGGGCAACGGAATGCGCAACGTCAGTCAGCTGACGGTGGGCAGTGCGAGGAACGGGACCGGCGGCCAGCAGAGGACGGTCGGCGTCAGCGGTGTCGCGAACGCGCAGAGCACGATCTGCGGGCGAAGGTCCCGCTTCTGCGACATGACGCAGCGGATACGGGCGTCGGACCGGCAGACCGAGCTGCTGAACCCTCAGGACGCGCGAATCCGGCGTGCCGCGAGAAGGGCCGCCATATCCCCACAGGGGGGTTAATCCTCGTTCAGCGACCGTGACGGGCGTGACCGTCCGGGGTACATGCCCGGCAGATCCGTACGGACGGATCTCCATGACGGACACCGGGGGAAGGCGCACAACCATGGCTCGTCACAGTGCTCGCCAAAGGGGGCGGCACGCGCTCACCGGCCCGGCGGCGCGACTGCTGGCGCTGACCGCGCTGGCCTTCACGGGCGCCGGCCTCGCGCTCGCCCCCACGACCGCGGACGCGGCGTCCGGCCGGGGCCACGGCGGCGGCGACGGGAACGGCGCCAACTCGAGATACGTGATCAACAACGGCCTGAACAACCTGAACTCCCTGCTCGTCGGCAGCCAGCGGAACATAGCGGGCACCCAGCAGGTCATCACCGGGGTGGACGCGTCGGTGAACACCCAGGCCGGCAACTGCGTGCACCGGCCCGGCTGCAGGGGCTCGCAGAACCTCCGGGGCCGCAACCAGAGCTCCCCCAGGACGAGCGGCACCGTGATCACGGGGCGGTGACGCGCACGCGGACGAGCGAGAACGTCACCGGACACGCACGCCGGTGACCGCCCGCGGGCCACCGCGGCGGCTACGGTGTGACCACGCGCGCCGACGGGCGGCGCATGGGCGAAAGGCGGGGGCGGATGCTCATCTCACGTGGCGCGTCCCGGCTTGCCCCGTTGTCCGCCGCCGTCATCGCCACCGTCCTGTCCACGGCGGCCGCCGCGCAGGTCGTCCTGTCCGCCCCCGCGAGCGCGCGGCCCGCGCGGGAGGCCGGGGACGGCCCGGCCGCCATCGGGAACGGCACCCGCAACCGGAACATCGTCCAGCTGGACAGCCCCACGAGGAACCGGGGTCACCAGCACACCGCGGCCAGCACCGCGGGCGGTGCCACCAGCGTGGCGGACGGTTTCTGCCGCCGGGTCAGGAACTGCGACATCAGGCAGAACATCGCGGTCGCCGTCGCCGCACCGCTGTAGGGCTTACCTGCTCAGGGCGCGTACGGCCTCTTCCGGGCTGTCGTAGAAGGCGAGCAGCCGGTCCAGGCCCATGATCTGGAAGACGCGGGTGATGTCCGAATCCAGACCGGCCAGGAGCAGGGCGGCGCCCGCGTCGTGGGCGCGCTGGTGGGCGGCGACCAGTGTGGCGATGCCGGTGGAGTCGCAGAAGGTCAGCCCGGACAGGTCGATCACCAGGTCGGCGCCCGGGCCGAACTCGATCTCCTCCAGGGCCGCCCGCAGGCGTGGAGTGGTGTGGTGGTCCAGGTCCCCGGCCACGACCAGCAGGTGCGGACCGGAGGCGTGCGGCTGAAGGGTGACGGTCAGACCGTTGTCATGCGGCACCGAGACTCCCGGAGAACGGCGTTCGAGTGGCGGGCGGAACGGACAGGGCGAGGACCGCGGTGTCGTCTGACACCCCCGTGCCCAAGGCCGTGATCAGGTCGTGCACGGTGGTCAGGAGGGAATCGGCACTCGTGGGTCCCGCGGCGGCGAGGTGCGCGGTCAGGCCGTCCTCGTCGAGCATCGAGCCGGTCGGCGTCCGCGCCTCGGTGAGGCCGTCGGTGTACAGCAGCAGCGCGTCACCGGCGCTCAGCCGCGCGCTCACCTGGGCGAACTGAGGATTGCGCAGGATGCCGATCAGCTGTCCCCCGGCCGGGTGGATGGGCTCGACGGTGCCGTCCGCCCGCACCGCCAGCGCCGGGGGATGCCCTCCGGTGGCGAGCGTGACGCCGAACCCGTCGCCGTCGGGCAGACGTCACCGAGGAAGAACGCCCACCGGTCGCCGTCGAGCGCGAAGAGGTCGTAGAAGTCGCCGCCGACCTCGTCGGCGGAGACCGGGTGGTAGGCGGCGGCCGCGCACAGTCCGGGCACCCGGGGCAGCGCCGGCGGAAGCAGGGTGCGCTGCAGGGTGCGGGCCAGCCGCTCGGCTCCCGCGCGCAGTTCCCTTTCCACCTCGACCGTACGGTGCGTGGTCAGCCGCACCTCCAGCTCGTCCATGACCAGCGCGGCCAGGTCCCGCAGGCAGGCCAGTTCCTCCTCGCCGGCCTGCCGGGGACGGGCGTCCATGACGTTGACGCTGCCCAGGGCCTCGCCGTCGGCCGTCGTGATCGCCGCTGCGGCGTAGAAGCGGATGCCGGGCTCGCCGCGCACCGCCGGGTCGCCGGCCGCCCGCGGGTCGAGTAGCACGTCGTCGACGACGTACGGCCCACTGTGCCGTACCGCCGCGGCGCACAGGCTCTCGAGGATCGCCCGGCGCGGTGGCGGCCCGTGCTCGGCGATGACGCGGACCGTGTCGTCGCCGACGATCGTCACGGTGGCGAATGGAGCGTGGAAGATCCGCGCCGCCAGGGCGGCCACCCGGTCGAACGCGGCGCCGGAGGCGGTGTCCAGGGCCGCGTAGCGGCGCACGGCCGCGAGGCGGCGCGCCTCCGTGGCGGAGGCGAGCGGCATCGGCATGCCCGGCGCTTCGTCGACGGTGCTGACCTCTGGCTCCTTCCCGTCCCTCGGCCGCGGCCCGGGGCCCCGTGGCCGGTCGATGATTTGCCCTATCCTACGAAACCGTTGAACTGTTCCTTGGCTTGGGCGGCTGAACAGCCGGGCGGCATGCCTCACAGCCGCAGCGGCAGCACCCCCGACCGCGTGGGCGCGTGCCGGTAGGTGCTGAAGTAGAACACTTCGAAGACCCAGGGTTCCCTGCGCGCGTGCTCGAACAGCTCGCCCGGAACGCCGACCCCGAACCGGCCCTCGTCCACTCCGCCGTCGAGCCAGATCACCTCGTCGGGGCGGTCCTCCGGGTGCGCGACGACGCGCACCTCGCCGAACGGGACCCGGTCGCGCGTGCCGTCGTGCTCGTACACCACCAACCCGTGGACGAGCTCGCCGTCGACGCCCACGTCCTCAAACCTGGTGCGCCAGCCCGCGCGCAGCCACAGGCCCGCACCGAAGCCGGGCAGGCCCGAGTCGTGGCGTCCCTCCGGCTGCACGAAGGTCCGCACCGAGACGTCCGAGCTGATCGCCTCGCCCTGCGACCGCTCGAACCGCTCCGCATAGCGCCGGCCGCGTCGCGGGTCGCCGGCGAACGACTCGTACGCGAGCCGCGTCGTGCCGGTCGCGCCGGCGTCGACCATCCGCCACCCTTCGTCCAGGAAGAGACGGAACTGGTCGCCTGTCTGCTCGACGACGTGCCGGTGCAGCGCCCGTGTCGGGAACGGGTTCGCGGCGATGATCGCGGTGGTCTCGCGCGACGACGGCGAGGACTGCGCGGTCGTCGAGGTGTTGAAGTTCGACTGCGCCCAGTTGTTGTGGACGACGATCTCGCTGCCCGCCGGATCCACCGGGTCGACGTACCGGTCGATGTCGACCCGCACGCAGAAGTGCTCGGCTTCGATCGCCGGACCCGACGCGGCGGGTACGGTGACGGACGCCGGCACCATCCAGTCGACCTCGAACACAGCGCTCGACTTGGCTCCGATGGTCAGCGGCGTCGGCGACGCGAGCGCCTGCCAGGCGCCGGGCGTCGTCGTGAACGGCAGCCACCCGACCCGGAGTGTCACCTGGTCCGCCGCCTTCGTCCCGGCGTTGCGCACCCGGATGCGGATCCGGTGCTTCTGCCCCTTCACCACGATGTTCGGCCCCGACGGGCCGTCGATGTCGATGTCGGGGCTCTTCCAGTGGCCGTTGCCGCGCGCGGGGGTGATCTGCAGCTCGGCACGGTGCGCGCCGACGTATTCGACGCGCACCCGCACGTCGTCGGCCGGATCGGTCAGGCCGGGCAGGAGCCGCGTCAGGCGGAAGTCGTTCATCCTGTCGGGGTTCGTGACGTCGCTCTCCTCGTAGTCCCTGCCGGCGGCCGCGAGGACGGGCCCGTCGCCGTCGACGTCGTTCGGCAGGAGCAGGATGAGCGGGCGCGCCATGTCGTCGGCGGTCGCCTGGAACACGTCGGTGCCCAGCACGGCGTTCTTCGGCAGCTGCTGGTCGCCGATCTGCCCCGGCTGCTCGCGCCGGTGCTCGAAGTAGTAGTTCCACCCGTCGCGCAGGCGGATCTCGATCCCGGCCTTCCTGCCGGCGCCGGGCCCGGTCCGCGACAGCGTTTCGAGCGCCTGCAGCGTGATCTCGCGGGTCGCGGGATTCTTCGAGAAGTCGCACACCTCGACCCAGGACGGGTCGATCCAGCCGAGCCGCATGCGGTGCGGCAGCGACAGGTGCGGCATCGGGACGTCGGAGTGCATCATGTCCCAGTCGCCCATGTAGCGCTCCCCGATCTCGGCCGGATACCCCGGTCCCTGGTACAGGTCCGGCATGCCGAGGGTGTGCCCGAGTTCGTGGACGATCGTCGTGACGAACTCCTTCTCGGACCACGGCGCCGGATGACCGGCCGAGATCGCCGCCGGCATGACCACCGCCGGCTTGCGGGTGAACGTGGTCGACCCGTCCGCGGGCTTCCAGTAGACCTGCGCGTCGCCGGCGTACGCCCACGTCCACTGCGCGCCCACCGTGGTCGCGCCGACCGTGACCGGATCGTCGGTTCCCGGCAGGACCGTGAAGACCACGGCGTCCGCGAACTCCATGACCGGCCGCGTCACTCCCCCTCCCAAGATCAGCGGCGTGTCGCGGACGAAGGATGAGAACGTGCCGCCGAGCACGTCCCACGTCCCGGGCTTCGGGGCCCAGGACCCCCAGGAGTCAGTGGGATCGCCCGGCTCGAAGAGCTCGGTGAAGGTGTACGGCACGTCGATCGGCCCGACCACGGCGCCGGTCAGAAGACGGATGCGGGTGCCCTTCGGTCCGGACGCGCCCGCCGGTGTGTCGGCGTACGACACCTCACGGAACCACCGGTCGGCGGAGTCGCCGGAGGTCGAGACGACGTCTTCGGTCAGCTCGTCACGGCGCCGGTCCGCCGCGCCGGCGGCGTTGACCGCCGCGGTCGAGCCCTTGCACCGGAGCACCGCGACGGCGATGCGGTATTCCTCGGGGGCCGGGTGAACGCGGATGTTCTGCGGCGACCCCGGTCCGCCGCCCCAGCCCGGCTTCGCGTACACCTCACGCCTGCCGCTGATGACCTGCGGCGGGCCGACCTCGTCGTCGGGCCACCGGTTCAGGACGCGTAAACGCCGCGTCGCGAGAACCTCCCCGGACGAGCGGTCGGTCGCGACGAGCGTCCGCTCGCCTGGCACGGGCCCGGCGAGCACGCGGTGCTCGTACCGCTCGGCGTCCTCGGCGCCGGAGCGGGCGACCGAGACGCACTCCTCCTCCTCATCGTCCGCGTCGTTCCAGAACCAGTCCACGTCGTCGGCGGAGATCCCGAGGGAGGCGTAGTCGACGATCATCGGCGCCCATCCCCCTGCCGCGAGGGGTTGCAGCGAGACCTCCAGCGCGAGGGTCTCGACGTCCGATCCCCAGTCCACAACGGTGATGCCGGCGCCGGATGCCGCGAACACGAGCGAGTGCCACCGCGCGACGGGCCCCGTGACCGGCCCGGGAAGCGCGACCTCCGCGGGGTCCTCCCCGCTGGCCCACGAAAGGTGGCGGACCACCCCCGCGTCGTCGACCGTCAGCGCCCCGCCGCCGGACGCCACGATCGAGACGACCGGGTGCGGCAGGGCGACGGTGGCGAGAAGCGCGCCGTCCGCGAGCGAGCGGCGCTCCAGGTTCACGCCGCCGCCGGCGGGCGTCACGAGCAGGAGCTCGTTCGCGGCCCCGTCGGCGCACATCGCGACCGCCGCGGCGGCGGCCGGTGCGGCGGCGGCCGGTGCGGCGACGAGGATCTCGAACGCTCCGAGGCCGAGGCGGACGACCGCTCCGTCGTCGTCGAGAAGCAGGAGCGTCCCGTCTTCGAGCCCGGCGGCGGCGCGCAGACCGGTCGAATGCGTCGCCGCCAACTCGGCGTCGGCGCGATCGGCCCGGTCCCGCGCGGCGACGTGGACCTCGCCCCCGGCCGTCACGATCCGGACGGAGACGCCGTCGACGCCGGGAAGAACGGCGACGGCGTCGGGCCATCCGGCGCCGAGGTCGGTGTGGACCTCCCCGAGAAGGCGCCAGGTGCCGAGGTGCCCGTCGCCGGTGGCGAACCAGACCGAGTTGCCGGGTTCGTCGAAGACGAGTCCCGTGACGACGGAGGAAGGGAGTGACGAAGTCTTCGAGATCACGATGGCTCCCGCACGAGAGGGGCTGCGCTGACCGAGCACCGGAGCCGGCCCCCTGAGAGGCCCTCCAGATGAGACTCCTGGCGACATCTCCGGCGGCGGTGGGGCGATCGAGCCCTCTGGTGGTGCACGTTCCCCCCGAGCACCGCCGCCTTTTCCTGACATAGGTTTTGCGAGCGGCAGCGTTACGAAGCGCCGATACGGGACCTGTTCAGGCGGGCGGCGGCCAGGCGTCGCCCCAGACGACGTCGCGTGCCTCGCGGTAGGTCTCGCCCTGCCGCTTGGAGACCGCGCGGTCGGCCAGCCCGTCCTCGGCCGTGCACAGGCGCAGCGTGACGAGCCCCTTGCGCTTGAGCGGATGGCGCAGGATCCGGCTCTCCGCGCGCGGCCACGGCCGGGCCGACGCCGCGACGTAGGAGAACTTCTCGTCCTCGAAGCTCAACGTGCCGTCCTTGACCCGCCGGTGCAGCGCGGTGCGGTTGAGGCGGACCGCGAAGTGACACCAGTCCCGGTCCGGGACGATCGGGCACTCGCCGTCGTGCGGGCAGGGCGCGACCACGTGCAGGCCCAGCCCGGCCAGCAGCCGCCGGGCCGCCGCGATCCGGGCGTACCCGCCGGGCGTGCCGGGCTCGACGATCACCAGCATGCCGGCGTCGCGGGCCGCCGACCCGACCACGTCCTCCTGGACGGCGGGCGACAGCTCGCCGAGCACGTAGGACATCGTGACCAGGTCGGCCGCGGGCGCGGGCACGCTCCGGTCGACGACCGCCTGCTGCCAGCGCGCGTCGCGTACGGCCGCCGCGGGCGAGCGACCGGCCAGCCGCCGCCCGAAGGCGATGGCGGAGGGGGACTGCTCCAGGACGGTCACGGTGCGCAGCGTCGGCCAGACCGCGCTCGCGGCCCACAGCGCGCTGCCCGTGCCGCCGCCCACGTCCACCTGGGTCTCCGGCGCGAAACCGGGTGCCAGCTGGGCGACCTGGCGCAGCGCGGCGCTCACGGCGCTGTAGGTCGCGGGCATGCGATACCCGGCGTACGCGGCGACCGCGACCTCCGAGCTCAGCACGGGCACGCTCCGGTCGAAGCCCTCCCGGTACTGCCGGATGAGCGTCTGCACGCTCCGCGTCAGCTCGGCCGTCGGGAATCGTCCGAGCGACTCCTCCAGCGCGCCGTCCAGGTCATCGGGCAGGGTGGACACGGCGTTCATGATGACACGGCGTTCATGATGACTCGCGCTCACGCTGCCGGAGCGGCCAGCCGTACGGTCACCGTGCAGGATGCGCCCTCGCGACCGGCCAGTGCGCCGAACGCGAGCGTGAGCCGGGCGCCGGTCTCCGCTCGGTCCAGGAGCGGGTGCTCGCGCGTGACCGCGGCCACCGGACGGTCCCACGTCACGGTCAGCCCGTCGAGGGCGCGCCGGGGATCGGCCACCGTCACCGTGGCCGTGCCGTCGCCGAGGTCGCGCACGAGGAGCGCGCACGGATCGGAGGCCGTCAGCGCGCCCGCCCGTCCCCCGACCCGTCCACCCGCCCAGAAGTTCACCGCGGTGACGCCCAGCGACGGGACCTCGACCCCCTGCTGCGCGGAGGTGTTGGCGAGCACCCGGGCCCAGCCGGGATCGGCGGCGCGGGCGGCGGTCCCGGCCCGGCTCGCCCCGGGCAGGAGGTGGTAGACGTAACCGGCCGCGTCCGGGTCGACGCCGTGGTCCAGCCACAGCGTGACGTAGGCCCGGGTGACCCCCGCGCCCGTGCGATCCTCGCGCAGCGTGCGCAGGAACTGCCCGGCGGGCACGACGTAACCGCCGTGGCCCTCCAGGTGCGCCCATCCCGTACCCGGGGTGAACCGGGCGCCGGTCCTGCGGTTGTCCACGACGGTCTCGACCGGCACGCCGTCCCGGCAGGTGATGCCCGCGCCGAGGCAGACCACGGCGTCGTCGAGGAAGAACCACGACTTGAACGCCTCCAGCGTGCTCTCCAGGCCGTACAGGTGCTGGCCCACGGCGGCGTACACGCCGTCGGTCGTGCCGCCCACCCACTCGGCCGGCGGGCGGGTGTCGCCCCACTCGCCGCCGGCGCCGCCGGGGAGGCGCCGCGTGGAGACCGTCGTGCCCGGCAGCCGGTACGGGTCCACGGTGGGCCAGAAGGCGTCGGAGTAGTGGTCGCCGTGTCCGCGCGCCCACCAGTAGAGCATTCCGGAGCCGGTGTGCCAGCCGCGCAGGTTCTCGCCGTTGCCGTACTCGTAGTGCGCGACGCGGGAGGAGGCCATGCTGAGCGCCGCGCACCAGCCGGCGGCGCGGTGGACGGCGCGGGCGCTCATGGGGAACAGGCGGTGCCCGGCGGGCTCGACGGCGGCCGGGACCGTCGCGTCGCGCAGCACCGCCGCGAGCCGCGCGTGGAACGCGAGGTCGCCGCCCTGTGCCGCCCCCTGTGCCGCCCCCTCGGCCGCCCCCTCGGCCGCCCGGAGCATGGGCTTGGCGGTGTCGCGCACGGCCCAGCCCTTGACCATGGCCCGCCATCGGACCCGCTCGGCCTCCGGGGCGGTCTCGGCCAGCAACAGGACCGCGGCGGCGATCTCCCTGCCCCTCCTGTGGTCGCCGAACGGCCGCCTGTCGACGCCGCGTCCGCGTACGAGGTCCATGCACGCGCCGTCGTGGACGAAGGGGGCGAACGCCCGGTCCACGGCGTCGAGGACGGTGCGCGCCGCCGGATCGGTGATCTCCCACGGCGTGCCGCGCAGCACCGCGAACAACGTCGCGAGGCCGGTCAGCAGCACCGCGCCGTACCCGCCCTGGTAGGGGACCGACCCGTGCTGGACGAACGAGCCGTCCCGATAGAAACCGTCGCCCTCGGTGACGTACCGGAAGACCGGGGAGAGCGCGGAGGCCGCGAGCGCGGCACGGCCGGGGTCCGCGCCGGCGATCGCCCGCAGCAGCGTCACCGTGCACAGGTCGACCCGGTTCGCCCCGGTGCTGTTGCCCTCGTAGTCGTCCAGGCGGCTCTCCGGGACGAACGTGTCCACCGCCTCGCACAGCGCCGCGCCCTGCGCGTCCGTGAGGTGCGGGGCGGCGAGCACGGCGGCGTCGAGCAGCGCCCTCGGCGTCCCGATCTGCCAGTCCCACCAGTTGCCGGTCTGCTCGGCGTCCACGGCGTACACGTGCCGCACGTAGTGCCCGATCCCGGTGGCGACCGCCGTGCCGAGGCCCGGCTCCGCGGTCAGCCCGGTGCCCGGCAGCGCGTACGCGCGGGCCATGGCCCGCAGCCGCGCCGGGGTGGCGCCAAGGGAGGGGAAGGGAAGGTCCGGCCAGAGGGATCTCGCGGTGGGCGCCATGGTGTCGCGGTGCCGGCGCGCCTCCGCTCCCAGCCGTGCCAGCCGGGTCCGGTACGGCTCCCGCTCCGCATCGAACGTGCCCGGATGGCCGAGCGTGATCTCCACCCAGCGGCGGCGCAGCACGGCGAAGGCGTCGCCGTGGGCCTTCCCGTCACGGGGAGCGCACGCCGCCACCAGCGCGGCGAGCCCGCTGAACTGGAGAAATAATCGCCGGGAAGGTCCTTTCACGCGTAGATTATCCGCGCGATCCGGCCCTTTCATCGATCTTCGGCACACCTCTTATGGGAGCGCTCCCAGTTGCCGTACCTTACGAGTGCCCTGTCACCGGGAAAAGGAGCGCGTCGTGCGACGACTGTTACCCGCGGCCTGCCTGGCCCTGCTGCTGCCGCTGACGGCGGCACCGGCCGCCTCCGCGTCCCCAGAGCCGGGTCACGGGCCGGGTCACGGGCCGGGGACCTGCGCGAAGGGCGGCACGCTGTTCTGCGAGGACTTCCAGGCGCTGCCGGTCGGCGGTGCGGCCAGCCTCGGGTGGGGCGTCGACACCAAGCACGGCACGCTCACCGTGGAGCGCGCCGAACGCGGGCAGAAGGTGCTGCACGTCCACACCGAGGGCAACGGGCGCGCGTTCCTCAAGGTGGACGACTTCACCCCGCCCGGCAACGGCTTCTACGGCCGCGTCCGGCTGCGCGTCAAGGCGTTCCCCACCGCGCCCGACTGGGCCCACTACACGCTGATCGAGGCCACCGGCGCGGGTCCGGAGATCGTCCGGCCGCTCGGCGGCCAGTACGTCCCCACGCTGCGCAAGGACCTGTGGGGGGTCGGCGCGGACGGCGGCCCCACGGGCGACTGGACCAACTGGCGCGAGTCGGCCCCCTCCCGGGCCGGCGTGTGGCAGTGCGTCGAGTGGCGGATGGACCCCGCCGACAACAAGATCTCGGTCTGGTTCGACGGCGTGGCCCAGCCCGACCTCACCGTCTCCACCCGCGCCCACGGCGGCAACGACGTCGACTTCGTCTTCCCCCGCTTCGACACCGTCAAGATCGGCTGGCAGCTCTACCAGCCGAACCCCTCCCCGGCGGCGTACGACCTGTGGCTCGACGACATCGCTCTGAGCACCGGCCGCGTGGGCTGCGCCTGACGTCTCACGCGGTCTCGGCGCGGCTCTCCCGGGGGCCGGTCAGCAGGCGCAGCGAGCCGGCCACCAGACCGGTCACGAGCACCACGTGGACGACCAGGTGGACGGCCATGAAGTACGCCGCGAAGACCGGCCCCCGCTGCCGCCGTACGAACCCGACCAGCTCCGGATCGGCGAGGACGAACCCGGCGACGAACGCGCCGGGGACGGCCGGCAGAAGGGGGTGGAACAGCCCGAACGGCAAGCTCAGCAGCACCAGCCCCAGGCTCGCCAGGGCCAGGGCGCAGGAGAGGATGCCCCCCGGGCTGTTGGCGTGCTCCGGCTTGGCCGCGCCGCGCCGGGTGGTGGTCAGCGCGAGCGGGATCAGCGGCAGGGCCCGCCGCCACTGCTCGGTCAGGATCGGCAGCAGGCGGCTGCCGTCGTCGTGGCGGCCGACGACCGTGTCGGTCAGCACGATCCGGCTGCGTACGGCGAGCCTGCTGCTGTATTCGACGTCCTCGCAGTCGCGCAGCCGCTCGTCGAGCCTGCCGACGGCGAGCACCACGTCGCGGCGGATGGCGGCGAGGGCGAACACGACGCTGTTGACCTCGCCGAGGTGGCGGCGGCGCCAGTGCACGGCGTGCAGGATGCGATACCACTCGACCGGCCCGTCGTCGATGAGCGGCACGGTGTCGTAGACCCCGTGGACGCAGCCGACCTCGGGGTCGTGCTCCAGCATCTCCGCCGCGTTCGCGACGGCGTCGGGCCGCAGCGCGACGTCGGAGTCGAGGAAGAAGATCACATCACCCGTGGTGGCGTCGATCCCGGCGTTCCTGGCGGCCGACACGCCCCGGTTCTCCGGCAGGCGGACGACCCGGCAGCCCAGTTCCTCGGCGATCTCCGCCGACCCGTCGGTGCTCGCGTCGTCGACCACGACGATCTCGTCGGGCACGCGCGTCTGCGCCAGCACCGACTCCAGGCACAACCGCAGGGTCCTGGCCGCGTTGTAGCAGGGCACGACGAGCGAGATCATCGCGCCGTCCCCGAGAGCACCTTCGCGTAGACGGCGAGCGTCTCCTCCGCGGCGCGGCTCCAGCTCAGCGTCTCCCGCACCAGCCGCTCACCCCGCGCGGCGAGCGCCCGGCGCAGGTCCGCGTCCGTCATGACCTCGATCACCCCGCCGGCGATGTCGCCGGGGTCGGCCGCCCGCACGAACCGTACGGCGGGCTCCGCGGGATCGCCGAGGAAGATCCGGGAGAAGCCGTCGCCCAGGATCACCGGCCGGGCCAGGGCCATCGCCTCGGTCGCCACCAGCCCGAACGGCTCGAAGAGCGAGGGGAAGACGCAGGCGTCGGCCATGGCGTAGTACTCCAGCAGCGCCTGCCCCGACACGAAACCGCCGGAGGTCAGCACCCGGTCGCCGAGCCCGGTCTCAGCGGTTATGCGTGCGACGCCGGCCTCGTCGCCTTCGCCCACGATCACCAGACGCAGGTCCGGCACCGCGGCGCGGATGCGGGGCATGGCCTCGAGCAGCTGGTAGATCCCCTTCTGCCGTTCGATCCGCCCGACGAACAGCAGCACCCGGTCCCCCTCGGCGATGCCGAGCCGGGCGCGCAGGTCCGCCGCGCCGAGGCGCAGCTTGTCCCGGTCGAACGCGGGGTCGGCGACCACCTGCTCGTAGGTGCCGCCCAGGCGGACGACGTCGATCGGCGAGCGGTCCCAGCCCGCCGCCAGCAGTTGCTCGCGCACTTCCGGCGTGGCGACCACGACCCGCCGGGAGATCCGCGCGAGCCACCGCTCCAGCGCGGCGAACAGGTTGAGCGGGTCGGCGATGCTGCGCTGCGGGGCGACGCCGTACTCGGTGGTGTGGACGTGGAACACGACCGGAAGGCGCAGCAGGTAGTGGCACAGCAGGCCGCACAGGAAGTTCGTCGAGTCGTGGACGGCGACGAGATCGGGCCGCCGGTCGGGGCGCAGCCGCCGCAGGAGCAGGAAGTAGCGCCAGTTGCTCACCACGACGGTCAGCGCGAGCAGGAGGAACTCCACGCCTCGGGTGCGGTTGAGCCGCCGGCGGCGGGCGATCGCGCCGAGCAGCCGCCCGCGCGGGCGGTACACCGTGATGCCGCCGGTCCGTTCCCACACCGGGAGGCGGCCGTCGTTCACGGTGAGGACCGCCATCTCGTGGCGCCGGGACAGCTGCGGAGCGATCAGCTCGGCGTACCGGCCGAGCCCCGCCGTGATGTTGGGCGGGAACTGGTTGATGACGTGGGCGATCCTCACCCGCGTACCTCCGATGCGCCGGCCGGCCGGTAGAGCCGGGTGGAGACGGCCGTCACGACGGCCACGAGGACGAGATTGCTCAGAGCGAAGGCCACCAGGCCGCCGACGAGCCCCTGCCAGGCGATCAGCGCCGCCTGGCAGGCGAGCGCGAGCGGGGTCCCGGCCAGCAGGCAGCCGATGAGCACCCGGGCGCCCCGCACGCCGTCCATGGTCAGCGCGACCTGCTGGAGGTTGAAGACCGTGTGCGCGCCGATCCCGATCGCCGACAGCGCCATCAGGCCGAGCGAGTACGGATACTCGCCCCCCACGAGCAGGAAGAACACCGTGCTCGCCGCGAACGCGAACACCGCGGTCGCCGTGAACACGGCCGGGGCGAGCCGGGCGATGCGCCGCATCACGGCCGGCTTGTCGGACGTCGCCAGCGTGGGCAGCAGCACCAGGCCGACGCCGTCGGTGAACACCACGCCGAGCAGCCGTTTGGGGAAGCCGTTGTACACGGAGTAGACGCCGACGTCGGCCCGGGGCGCCCAGTGGTTGAGGAAGATGACGTCGACCCCGAACACCACCGCCGTCAGCGCGCCGATGACGGTGACGTACGCGCCGTGCCGGTAGATCGAGCGGGCCAGCGCCCGTGACCAGGTCCGCGGCGCGACCTCGAACCCGGCGAAGGAGACCAGGGCGAAGACCAGGTTGGTGCCGATCAGCGCGACCAGGTACGGCTCGGCGTCCCGCAGGCCGAGGACCAGCAGGAAGAACGCGGCCCCGCCCAGATAGGCGACGGCCACGGCGAGCTTGAGCCCGGCGACGAGGCGGAACCTCTTCAGCCCGCGCAGGAAGCTCTCGGTGAGCTGGTTGAGCGTCATCGACAGCGCCAGCGCCAGCGCGAAGGCCAGCGTGCGGGTGTCCACGCCGAGCGCGCCGGTCAGCAGCGGAGCGGCCAGCATCCCGGCGGCGAACACCACCGCGCCGAGCACGAGCGTGCACAGCAGCGCCGTCGTCACCAGTTCCGCCTTCAACCGGGCCGGCCGCGCGGCGGACTCGGCCCGCGGCAGCTCCTGGAACATGACGGAGTTGAGGCTCATCAGCATGCCGACCGTGACGATCAGCGCGATCGACAGGACGACGGTGAAGTGGCCGAACGCCGCTGCGCCGACGCCCCTGGCGATGACGAGCGTGGTGGCGGCGGCCGTACCGCTGGCCACGGTGCTCACCAGAGTGGGCCCCGCGGCCCAGCGGTGGGCGGCCAGGAGCCCGGCCGCCCGCTCGGTCAGCGCGCCCACCCCGTCACGTCCACCGCAGGTATGCCCGCCGGGCGAACGCGAGGTCCTCAGCCGTGTTGACGCCGCGCGCCTCGTCGGGGTCGGTCACCGGCACCACCGTCAGCGGCCAGTTCCGCTCCCGCGACAGACAGGGCAGGAACGGCAGGAAGTTGACCTCTCCGGTGCGGGCGCCCGGGGCCGCCTCGTCGAGGTAACGCGTCCAGGCCTCGTGGAGCCCTTCGGTGCTCAGGCAGAACACGCCCACGTCGCTGAGCCCGCCGGGGCGGCACTCGTCGCCCTCCCGCGACTGGCGCACCCGCAGCAGCGTCCCGTCGTCGTCCAGTTCGTACTCCACGTACGGGTCGGGCATGGGCACCAGCGGGATCGTGAGCCCCTTCTCGTGCGCCTCGACGACACGGCCGGCCGTCACCGGGGACAGGCCCGCCTGGTCGCCCCAGACCACGAGGATCGCGCCGTAGGCGTCCCAGTGCGGGGCGGCGCCGAAGATCGCGCCGCCCATGCCGGTGGGCTTCTCCTGGACGCTCACCGAGACCACGCCGCTCGCGATCTGCTCGGCCGCCAGCGCGCGGAACGGCCCCTCCCCCTCGGGCGACATCACGACGTGGATGTGCTCGGCGAGCGGCCGCAGCCGCTGGTGGAGCACGTGCCACACGGTGACGCCGTCGGCGATCTCCACCATGATCTTGGGGATGCCGAGGCCCAGGCGGGTCCCCCGCCCGGCCGCCGGGATCACCGCGCACACGCGTTCAGCAGGCACCGCACACCTCCGGGTCCAGGAGAGACACGAGCTGTTCCAGGTCGCGCACCGCGACCGCCCCCGGAGCGGGCTCGGCGACGTGGACGTGCAGGGTCGGCAGGCCCGCGCCGACCGCCGACGCCACTCCGTGCGAGGAGTCCTCCAGGACCACCGCCGCGCCGGGGTCGAGGCCCCAGTGGTCGCACGCGTACGCGTAGAACGCCGGGTCGGGCTTGCTCGCCGGGACGTCGTCGCTGGTGAGCACGCCCCGGAAGTACGCGTCCAGCGCGCACGCCGCGAGCACCCGCTCGACCGACGCCCGGCTGCCGCTGGTGACGAGATAGGCGTCGCGCCCGCCCGCGGCCAGGCGGCCGAGCAGTCGCCGCGCGCCGGGGAACACGGCCACCGCGCCGGCCCGCTCGCGGTACAGCCGCTGTTTCAGGCCGGCCAGCCGGGCCGCCTCCCCGGTGTCGCCCAGCAGGCGCACCGCCACCTCGCGGGTGCTCGCACCCGCGTGGTCGGCGTACCGGAACGAGGCGAGGAGATCGGGCGCGACCTCGGCGATGGCCTGCCGGAAGGCCGCCTCGTGGGCGGGACAGGAGTCCACGAGCGTGCCGTCGAGGTCGAACAGCCAGACGCGCCGGGCGCACGCGTCCGCCAGGAGAGCCGTCATCGGGCCCGCGCCAGGGCCGCCTCGTCCCTGATGGCGAGCAGGGCCTCGGCCGTGCGCTCCGCGTGGTGCACACCGGGACGCCCCGGGTGTTCCATCACGGCGGTGACCCAGCGGGCTCCCGCCCACTCGCCCCGGTCGAGGATCTCCTCCGGCACCGCGGGGGCGTCCGGGCCCGGCGTGCGATGGCTGAGCACGTGGGTCACCAGCCGCCTTCGGTTGCGGGGGTCGCCGAGGTAGGCCAGCGTACGGTCCACGAGGTCGGGCGCGGTCAGCCCCCGGATGTCGTGGTCCTCTCGGGTGTTGACGACGAACACCTTGGCCGCCGCCCGGCTCCGCGCGACGGCGTCCGCCACGCCCGGCGTGAGATAGCTCGGCAGGAGCGAGGAGTGCGGGGTGCCCGGGCCGTAGACGACGAGGTCGGCGTCGCGGATCGCCTCGAGCGCCCGCGGGTTCGGCGTCACCTCGGCGCGCTCGCGGCCCAGGATCTCCCTGGTCCACTCGGGCGGCAGCGCCTCCAGCTCGGCCCGCCGCCGCGCCCCGACCGGCTCGCGCAGCAGGAACAGGTCGGTGATCGTGCCCGGGTCCTGCGGCGCGACGATGTCGGCCTCGTCGGCCAGCAGACTGCCGTCCCTCCTGAGCGCGGCCAGGAAGGCGTTCTCCCCGTCGGTCACGTTGAGCAGCCGTACGGGCGAGCCGAACGTGCGGACGCAGGCGTCGACGGCGGCGTTGAAGTCCCGGCCGAGCCGCAGGTAGGCCCCGGCGAACACGAGGTTGCCGAGTGCGCAGTCGGCGAGGTCGAGCCCGTGCGGGTGGGCCGCGAGCCGCCGGGCGAACACGCGCAGGTCCGCCGTGAGGGCCTCACGGGCCGCCTCGGGCAACGCGGCGAACGGGCCGCGCCGCAGGGCGATCGCCTCGATGACGGCGGTGAGCCCCGCGGGCGTCGTCCCGGCCGGCAGGCGGTGTTCGACGACGGCCGCGAGCGCCGCCTGCGCCGGGTCGGCGGGATCGAGGTGGAGCAGGAGGTTCTTGCGGAAGTCCGACGGCCCGAGCATCCCCGGCAGATAGCGGCGCAGCGCGCCGGTGGACAGGCCGTTGTCGTAGCCGTTGACGACCAGCGACAGGCCGACGCCCGGGGTGCCCAGCATGCCCCTCGCGATGCTGGCCGCCCCGCGGCCGCCGCTGAACATCGTCACCGCGACGTTCATCGGGCCTCCTCGGCGACCGCCGCGACCGCCTCCGGCACGTCCGGCGCCGCCGGCACCTCGGGCGTGGTCCGGCGCAGGACGCCCCGGCGCAGCAGCCAGTGGCGCAGGCCGAGATAGGCGACGAACAGGGCCCGGTCGCGGGCGCCGCGCCAGTATCGCCAGCCGCGGCTGCCGCCGCCGCGCTCCCGGTGCTCGATGGGCACCTCCACCCACGCGTGCCCGAGCTCGGCGACCCGCGCGGTGATCTCGGTCGAGCAGTTCATCCCGCCCGACTCCAGCGGCAGCGCGCGGAAGAGCGGGCCGTAGACCACCTTGAAGATCGAGTTGAAGTCGCGGTAGCGCGTCCCGTGGAGCAGGTTGCTGACCGCGCCGCTGGCCGCCGATCCCCAGCGGTACGCCAGGCCGTCGGCCTTCCTGATCCGGGCTCCGGAGAACGCGAGCGCCTCCCCGGCCCGGACGCGCGGCAGGACGCGGTCGAGGTTGGCGATCGGGAACTGGCCGTCGGAGTCCAGCAGCACGACCCAGTCGAGCCGGGTGTGGGCGATCGCGGCGGCGATGGCCGCGCCCGCACCGCGGTTGCGCTCGAACGTGACCACGACGAGCCGCGGGCACCGCGCCCGCAGCGCGGCCAGGATCTCGCCGGTCCCGTCACCGCTCCCGTCGTCGCAGACGACGATCTCCCAGTCGCCCACGGCCGGGTTGCCGTCCAGGTAGTCCTGCCACTCGCCCACCACCGCCGCGATGGTTTCCGCCTCGTTGTACGCGGGCGCGGCCACGGAGATGTTCACGGCAGTGCTCACGGGTCACCTGCCCCCAGCAGGCGGCCGATCCAGCGGTCCAGGGGAAGCAGGTTGAACCCGACGATGATCGGGACGTGCACGAGCGCGAACACGATCGTCGCGCCGAACGAGATCGGCCCCCCGGTGAACAGGTTGATGTGCGGCGCGTCGATGGCCTCGGGGATATCGACCGGATTGACGACGAACCACATGAGGTCGAGGAAGCCCGAGAACACGATGAGAACCCCGCTCACCATGATTTTCAGGCATCGGCCCGGGGTGCCCCCGCCGATGCGGTAGGCGGCGGCGACCGTGAGCACGATGCCCGGATAGAGCAGCAGGTAGAGGTGCGTGTAGAAGCTGTCGCCCTGGGCCCGCGCGCCGTCTCCGTAGTAGAACCAGCTGACGCGCGGGATCAGGTATCCGGTGAAGAAGACGAACGGGACGTAGAGCAGCCAGTTCAGCCGGGGCGACACCCAGGGGAAGACCGCGATCGCCACGCACAGGCAGGCGAAGGCGACCAGCTTGGCCACCAGTTCCCAGGGCGAGCCGATCTCCCTGGCGTGCGGCGTGGCCAGCCACACGAAGGCGAAGCCGGCCGCCCCGACCGCCAGGGCCATCCACCACAGGTGGGGCGCCCAGGGGCGGGAGCCGGCGCGGACCACGTCCGCCGAAACATTTCCGTCGATCTGCGGCCCGGACGGAGGACTTTTGCCGAATGCCGTCATGAAGACGCGGCACCTTCCTTCCAACGTGCCCCTTGGGCAGGCGTGCCGGATGGCGCTGCGGAGATAGCAGCCGATGGCGCGGGAGCGCTCCCACGCATTATGTCATCTACATCCGGAATTGCGTCCGGAATATCAGAGATTGAGTCCCAGGCACCGACATTTACGCCATAAGCGCTGGTCAGCGATGGCCCGAGGCGGAGAGGCAGTACTCACAGGTAATTGAATATCGCGCTATTCCCGGCGTTACGGTCACTGTCAATCCTGTTTGCGGCCCCGTGTCAATTTTGGACCGATCCTTTTTCGGTCCGGCTTGGATCGGCCGGCCATTCAACCGGAAAGGGCATCCCGGGCGAACGTGAGGTCCTCGGCCCGCAGCCCGGACTCCGCCGCCATCGCGCCGCTCACGCCCACTCCTCACGTCCGGGAGACGCCTCGCTTTCAAGTCCCCGGGTGGCGAAGGCGGCCGGCCCTATGGTCTGCGGCATGGCCGAGTCGCCCTTGGCGGTCGAGCCCTTGAACGTTTCATGAAACCTTGTCGCCACGCAGGCGGACGGGATAATTTGTTTGGCCAATTGACGAACTAACTGACGTCCATGAGACTCCGATGAAAAACTCTTCCCGGAAGGATCCCATCGATGAGCCAACCCCCCGGCGGCCCCCTGACCAGCCGCCGCGGATTCCTCGGGATCGTCGGCGCGGGCGCGCTCGCCGCCGCCGGCCTCACCGGCTGCGCGGCCAAGAAGGAGCTGCCCAAGGGCACCGCCGTCGCCGCCGACAAGCTCAAGGGCCTCGTGCCCACCCGTGTGCCGTTCCAGGTGCCGGGCCTGTCGCCCGACCTGCCCGCCGCCGAATTCGTCGAACCCGGCTTCCTGTCCAGGCCGGGCACGATGGTCCAGGCCGTCACCGCCAAGCCGATCACCAGCGGCACGGAGGTGAAGGTGATGACCCCGCTGTGGGGCACCGTCCCCCCGGGCCTCGGCGAGAACTCCTACTTCGACGCCGTCAACGAGCGGCTCGGCGGAGTCGTCCGGTTCAACATCTCTGACGGCAACACGTACGTCGACAAGCTGAACACCCTCCTCGCCAGCGGCGACGTGCCCGACATGATCCAGATTCCGGGCTGGAACCTGATCACGATCGCCCATTTCACCGAGGCGGCCAACAAGCTCTTCGCCGACCTGTCGCCCTACCTGGCCGGCGACAAGGCCAAGGAGTTCCCGCTGCTGGCCAACTACGACACCGCCGCCTGGGAGTACGGCGTGTTCGGCGGCGTCCTGCAGGGCATCCCGTGGCAGAACGCGCCCTACCCGTTCGCCACGGTCGTCCGCCATGACATCCTCGGCGAGTTCGGCCTGCCCCACCCCAAGAGCGCCGACGACCTGCTCACGCTGGGCAAGGAGCTGACCGACCCGAAGAAGAAGCGCTGGGCGTTCGGCGGCATGGACCAGGAGATCCAGCGGGCGTTCGGCGCCCCGCGCGAGTGGCGCAAGCAGCCCGACGGCACGCTGATCTACAAGTACGAGACGCCGGAGTGGCTGGAGTCCATCGAGCTCAATACCAAGCTGTTCGAGGCCGGATACGTCCACCCGGACGTGGTGGCCAACCAGTTCGCCGACCACAAGGAACCCTTCGGCGCCGGGCAGCTCGTCATGTACAAGGACGGGATCGGCGCGATCCACGAGCTGTTCGGGCGGTTCCTGCCCAGCAACCCGAAGTTCGACGTGCGGGCGGTGGACCCCTACCCGGCCCACCCGGGCGGCAAGGTCATCGTGTGGCGCAACGAGCCCGCCGGCATGTTCTGCTTCATCAAGAAGGGCCTCGGCGACGCCCGCACCCGCGAGCTGATCGGCATCGCCAACTGGTGCTCCGCGCCGTACGGCACCCAGGAGTTCGACCTGGTCAACAACGGCGTCGAGGGCAAGCACTTCACGCTGAAGGACGGGCAGGTCCAGCAGACCGCGCTCGGCCGCAAGGAGTTCGCCCCGACGTACATGTTCCTGTCCGGGCGGCCCGGCGCGATCACCGAGAACCAGTACCCCGGCTACGTCGAGGCGTACCACGGCTGGCAGATCACGGCCTCGAAGTACCTGGAGAACGACCCGTTCGTCGGCATCCGGGTCGAGGTGCCCTCCAAGATGGCCGGCCTGGTCAAGCCGACCGAGGACAAGATGAACGAGATCTTCCGCGGCAAGCGGCCGGTCTCGGAGTGGGCCCAGATCGTCAAGGACTGGCAGGAGCAGGGCGGCAACGAGGCCCGCGAGTTCTACATGAAGGTCGCCAGGGAGAACGGGCGGCTGTGAGCGCCGACGCGGACACGAGGAGTGTGACGGAGGTCCGGCCCGGGGCGACCCAGGCCGGACCGGCCGTCGCACGACGGGGCGCCTTCAGGGACCGGCTGCGCCGGGACTGGCCGCTGCTGGTCATGGCCACGCCGATGCTGGTGCTGGTCACCGGCTTCTGGTGGGTCCCGGCGCTGGGGAACGTCATCGCCTTCCAGGACTACAACCCGTTCACCGGCGGCATCCTGGGCAGCCCGATCATCGGTTTCACCAACTTCGCCCAGCTGTTCGGCGACCCGCAGTTCATCCGTGCGGTGGTGAACACGCTGGGCATCACCGCGTTCCAGCTCGTCTTCTACTTCCCGGTGCCGATCGCGCTCGCGCTGCTGCTCAACAGCGTGGTCTCCGGGCGGCTGCGGGCTCTCATCCAGGGCATCGTCTACCTGCCCCATTTCTTCTCGTGGGTGCTGGTGGTCGCGATCTTCCAGCAGATGTTCGGCGGCGCCGGGCTGCTCGCGCAGATCCTGCGCGACCACGGGCACTCCGGGATCGACTGGATGACGAACTCCGACACGTTCATCCTGCTGGTCACGGCGGAGACGGTCTGGAAGGACGCCGGCTGGGGCACGATCGTGTTCCTCGCCGCGCTCAGCACGATCGACCCCAACCTGTACGAGGCCGCCGCGGTCGACGGGGCCCGCCGGTGGCGCCGGATGTGGCACATCACGCTGCCGGGGCTGCGGCCGGTCATCGTGCTGCTGCTGATCCTGCGACTCGGCGACGCGCTCAACGTCGGTTTCGAGCAGTTCATGCTGCAGCGCAGCGCGGTGGGCAGCAAGGTGTCCGAGGTCTTCGACACCTTCGTCTACTGGTCGGGCCTGCGCACGGGAGACCTGGGGTACGGCGCGGCGGCCGGCCTGTTCAAGGGTCTGGTCGGGCTGGTGCTCATCCTGGCGGCCAACCGGGTGGCGCACGCCCTGGGCGAGCGGGGGGTGTATTCGCGATCATGAGCAGGAAGAAGGTGTCCGGGCTCGCGCCCTGGGAGGAGCCGGGCTCGGTCGCGGGCCGGATCGGCAAGGGCGGCGCGCTGGCGCTCATCGTGCTCGCCGTGCTGCTGCCGCTCTACACGATCGTGCTGACCAGCCTGTCGTCGGCCGAGACGGTGAACCGGGTGGGCGGCCTGGTGCTGGTGCCGGACGGCATCACGCTCGACGCGTACCGCCAGATCTTCTCCGACAGCGTGGTCAGCCGCGCGGTGCTGGTCAGCACCGGCGTCACCGTCGTGGGCACGGCGGTCAGCCTCGGCGTCAGCGTCCTCGGGGCGTACGCGCTGTCCCGGCCGGGGACGCTGTTCCACCGGCCGATACTGTTCTGCGTCCTGCTGATGTTCGTGTTCTTCCCCGGGCTGATCCCGACCTACCTGATGGTCGCCTCGCTCGGGCTGAAGGACACGTACTGGTCGCTGATCCTGCCGTCGGCGGTGTCGGCGTTCAACATCGTCGTGCTGCGCGCGTTCTTCATGAACATCCCGCACGAGCTGCTCGACAGCGCCCGCATCGACGGCGCCGGGGAGTTCCGCATCCTGTGGCGGATCGTGCTGCCGCTGTCGAAGGCGGTCACGGCCGTCATCGGCCTGTTCTACGCGGTCGGCTACTGGAACGCGTGGTTCAACGCGACGCTGTTCATCGACGACACCCGCAAGTGGCCGCTCGCGCTGATCCTGCGGCAGTACGTCGTGGACTCCAACCCCCTGCCGACGGCCACCGTGGGCGTCAGCGGCTTCGGCCAGGTCGCGCCCCCCACGCTGGCCATCAAGATGGCCATCGTCGCCATCGCCGTGCTGCCCGCCCTCCTCATCTATCCGTTCGTGCAGCGCCACTTCACCAAGGGCGTCATCATCGGCGCCATCAAGGGCTGAGCCCTTCCCCTGACCGACGCCCCGCCGCGCCTCCCACCGGCGGGGCGTCGCCACGCTCCGGTCAGTGATCCGCCGGCCGGGCGGTGCTCTGCCGGACGGTGAGAGTGGTGGCCAGTTCGAGACCGACCTGCGGCGTCCGCTCGCCGCGCCCCAGGGCGAGCGCCAGTTCGGTGGCGGCCGCCGCCATCTCGGCGAGCGGCTGGTGGACGGTGGTCAGCGGGGGGTCGACCAGGGCGGCCACGGGCAGGTCGTCGAAGCCGACCACGCTCAGGTCCGCCGGAATCCGCAGTCCCAGCTCCCGCGCGGCCTCGTAGACGCCGAGCGCCTGCAGGTCGTTGCAGGCGAAGACCGCCGTGGGAGGGTCCGCGCGGTCCAGCAGGGCGAGCGCGGCCGTCCGGCCGTCCTGCCTGGTGAGGTCGGCGCGCACCACGAGGCCCGGGTCCACCGCCAGGCCGGCGGCCTCCAGGGCGGAGCGGTAGCCGTCCAGCCTGGCCCGGCAGCACAGGACCCCGTCCGGGCCGGAGATCATCGCGATGCGGCGGTGGCCCAGCCCGATCAGGTGGCGGGTGGCGGACCGGCCGCCCGCCCAGTTCGTCGCGCCGACGAAGGGGACGCCGTCCGGCAGCTCGGTCGTGGGGTCGAAGACCACGAAGGGGATGTCGTTGGCGCGCAGCCGGTCGCGCTGCTCCTCCGACAACTGGGCCACGGTCACGACGCAGGCGGGGCGGCGGGCCAGCGTGTCGTCGATCGGGTGATCCCCAGTGTCAGGCCGCGGCCCGAACTCTGTCAGCACGACCCCTACGCGGTGCTCGCGAGCCACCCGCTCGACCCCGCGGATGATCTCGATCCCCCACAGGTCCTCCAACTCGCCGAAGACGAGTTCCAGCAGGTTCCTGCGGTTGGTCTTGCGGTACCCGTACTCGTGGATGAGCGCCTCGACGCGGGCGCGGGTGTCCGGCGACACGCCGGAACGGCCGTTGACGACCTTGGACACCGTGGGGATCGACACCCCGGCGGTCTCGGCGATGTAGGAGATGGTCACGGGCCGCGCGGGATCGCCTTTCGGACGCTCCCGGTCGGCAACGGGCCCGTCCGGCCCGGCATACGACAACTCGGCCCCCCTCCTCGCCGGCCCGGCGCCGCGTCCTGCCGTGCCGTTCCCGCCCCGTCGAACGTCGCGGGCCCGCTCAGGGCGAAAGGATAACCCGTCGGGCCGTGCCGAGGCCCGCGTGTGCGCCCGCCGGCGACAGTGAAAGTTTCAGCCTCGTTTTCCGCTGGTTATCCAAGAAATTATCGGCGCCATCGGGCATCCGCGTGCACGCCGACTCGGCCCCCTGAGCGGAACAGTGGCCCTCGATCTACCGGGCTGTTATGTTTCCGGCGAATTGCCGGAAAACTTTCCGGCCAATGAGCCGATTTGTTTCGCAGCCGAGATCGGCCGGCGCAGTCCACGGCTGACGCGCACAAGGGAGAGCAACGGTGAAGCTGCACAGGTTACGAAGAGCCCGGCTGCGGGCCGGCGCGGTCGCCGGCGCCGTGGTCGCGCTGCTGGTGGCGGGGATTCTGACGGCCGTGGGCGCCCAGGCGGCGGCCGGATGCCGCGTGGCGTACACCGTCTCGGCCCAATGGCCGGGCGGGTTCACCGCCGACGTGAACGTGACCAACCTCGGCGACCCGGTCAACGGCTGGCGCCTGGCCTGGACGTTCCCGTCCGGACAGCGGGTGACCCAGGCGTGGAGCAGTACGATCACCTCGTCGGGCGCGCAGGTCACCGCCGTGAACGAAAGCTGGAACGCGGCCATCGCGACCAACGCGACGGTCTCCTTCGGCTTCAACGGGTCATGGTCGAGCGCCAACACCGCGCCGGACACCTTCACCCTCAACGGCGTCACGTGCACCGGGAACGCCGGCTCGCCGTCGCCGTCGCCGTCGGCGAGCCCGTCGCGATCCCCCAGCCCTTCGCCGACGGCCAGTCCGTCGCGGTCCCCCTCGCCGTCGCCTTCGCCGTCGGTATCGCCCAGCCCGTCGCCGTCCCCCTCGCCGTCGGCGTCGCCGCAGCCGGGCGACGCGATGGCCAGGGTGGCCGCCATGCAGCCCGGCTGGAACCTGGGCAACACCTTCGACGCGATCCCCGACGAGACGTCCTGGGGCAACCCGCCGACGACCCAGGCCATGCTGCACTACGTGCGCTCCCAGGGATACAACAGCATCCGGATCCCGATCACCTGGAGCAACCACCACGGCCCGGCGCCGGACTACACCCTCGACGCCGCCTGGCTGAGCCGCGTCCGCCAGGTGGTCGACTGGTCCCTGGCCGAGGGCTTCTCCGTGATGATCAACCTGCATCACGACTCCTGGCAGTGGATCAACGGATACCCCGGTGACCGCACGACCGTGATGAACCGGTACAACGCGCTGTGGCGGCAACTCGCCGGCACGTTCCGCGACTACTCGCAGAAGCTGGTGTTCGAGAGCATCAACGAGCCGCAGTTCACCGGCACCTCGGGAGACAGCGAGAGCGACCAGGTGCTGAACGAGCTCAACACCGCGTTCGTCCGCCTCGTGCGCGCCTCCGGCGGCGGCAACGCCACCCGGCTGCTCGTGCTGCCCACCCTGTACACCAGCTCCGAGCAGGCCCGGCTGGACGCGTTGACGGGCACCTTCAACCAACTGCACGACCCCAACCTCGCCGCGACGGTGCACTTCTACGGGTGGTGGCCGTTCAGCGCCAACATCGCCGGCGGCACCCGCTATGACAGCAACGTCGAAAGCGACCTGGTCAGCGGCTTCGACCGGGTGTACAACACGTTCGTGTCCCGCGGGATCCCCGTGATCGTCGGAGAGTGGGCGCTGCTCGCCTACGACTACACCAGGCCCGGCATCATCGAACGCGGCGAGTTCCTGAAGTTCATCGAGGCCGTCGGCTACAACGCCCGCATCCGCAAGCTCACCACCATGCTCTGGGACGCGGGCTCGTTCCTGGAGCGCAACGCGCTGCGATGGCGGGACCAGGGCATCTACGAGATGATGAAGGCCAGCTGGACCATGCGATCCGGCACGGCCTCCTCCGACCAGGTGTATCTCCCGCGCAGCGGCACGATCACCGCCAGGACGCTCACGCTCAACCTCAACGGCACCTCGTTCCAGGGCCTGCGACAGGGCGGCACCAACCTCGCCAACGGCGCGGACTACACCGTGTCCGGCAACACGCTGACCCTCACCGCGGCGGCCCTCACCCGGCTGGCCGGGAACCGGGCCTACGGCGTGAACGCCACCATCGAGGCCCGCTTCTCCCAGGGCGCGCCCTGGCAGATCAGCGTCATCACCTCCGACCCGCCGACCCAGGCCGCCGCCACCGGCACGACCTCCTCGTTCTCCATCCCCACCCAGTTCCGCGGCGACCAGCTCGCCACGATGGAGGCCAAGTACGCCGACGGCAGCCCCGCGGGACCGGCCAACTGGACCTCGTACAAGGAGTTCTGGGCGTCCTTCCAGCCCGACTACACCGCGAACACCATCATCCTGAAACCCGAGTTCTTCGCCGAGGTCAACGACGGCCGCGTCACCCTCACCTTCCACTTCTGGAGCGGGACGAAGATCACCTACTACATCACCAAGTCCGGCGCCACCGTGACCGGAAGCACCACCTGACGAACCACGTACGGGTGCCGCGGCCACACCGGCCGCGGCACCCGTCGCCGTCAGCGGCGGGTCCGGGGGGTGGTGACGGTGAGGCGGCGGGAGGCGGCGCCGGCCAGGACGGCCTCGACGCCCTCGGGGGACCAGGTGAGGCGCTCGACGACGACTCCGCGCCGGGCGCGCAGGCCGCGCACCTCGCCGGACGGCCAGGGGCAGGCCGGGAGCAGGTCGAGGCGGTCGCCCTCGACCGGACGAGCATCGCGGCGACCAGCGCGGGGACCCCGCCGCACACGTCCACGTTGAAGATCGCGTCGCGGTTGTGGGTGGAGACCATGTTGGCCCGCCAGTAACGGGTGACCAGCAGGTCGAGGGCCTGCGACGCCTCCGCCGCCATGCCGAGGTTCGCGGCGGCCAGGCCCAGCTGGACCAGCCCGAAGGCCATCTCGTCCGACTCCGCTCCGCGCCACCACTCCAGCCGCCGGCGTACGGCCTCGGCGCCCGCGGCGCGCAGGGCCGGGTCGGCGGCCTCGCCGGTGTCGTACCAGAACGGGTAGAGGTGCGAGGCGTGCCGGTGGGCGTGGTCGTCCTCCAGCGTGAGACCGGGTGGCGGCGCCCACTCCGACAGCTCGCCCGTGGGCGCGATCCGGTACGCCGGCAGGCGGTCGCGCAGGGCCTGCCACCGGCGCGCGTCGAGCGACGACTCCCCATGTGCCCGGACGAGGTTGCGCAGCAGGTCGCGTACGGCGGCGATGTCCATCGTGGCGTTGACGCACGCCTGGGCGTCGCCGCCGGAAGGGGCGTTCTCCGGCGAGTACGAGGGCGCGAAGTTCCCGTGCTCGTCCAGGAAGTCCTCGTAGAACTCGGCCGCCTCGGTCATGAACGGCAGCGCCCGCTCCCGGAGGAAGCCGAGGTCGCCCGTGTGGTCGTAGTAGTCGTAGTAGAGCCGCGACAGCCAGGCCGCCCCCGCCGTCCAGAAGGTCAGGCACCACGTGGGGTGGAAGTGGTTGTGCCTGCCGTGGGTCGAGACGTGGGCCGGCACGAGGATCCCCCGGCAGCCGTACAGCCTGCGGGCGTTGTCCCGGAAGTCGGGCAGGAGGCGTTCGAGCAGGTCGAAGACCGGGAGCAGGAGCTCGGGCGTGCCGGTGACGAGCAGCCCGGCGACCGCCGCCTGCAGGTTGCCGTCGAGGGTGTAGCCGGACTGCCACGGCGGCCGGAACGTCCCGCTCCACACGCCCTGCAGGGTCGGCGGCAGCTCCCCCACGCTGGAGACGATCGCGTACCTCGCCGCCGCGAAGACGGCCTCGACCAGCTCGGGCCCGCCGCGCGCGAGCAGGTCCTCGCTCCCGGGGCGCGCGTCGCGTCCGCCGAGGCGGAGCCGTACGCGGCCGGACAGGTCGCCGTGGATCGCGGCGTGGTCCCGCAGGAGCCGGGCGGCGTCGGGGACGATCCGGTCCAGCGGACACGGCTCGGCCGGGGCGGGGCGGGGTGGACGACGGTCCGGGCGAGGATCGTGACCTCCCGCGCGCCGCACACCTCCAGCACGCCGCCACCCGCCCGCAGCCGGCCGTCCTCGGTGTGGACCCGGCACTCCACGGTGTATCCCGTGACACCTCCCTGCCGGGAGAACTCGGCGCGCAACTCCAGCCGGTCGGGGGCGACCTGTGTCGCGTACGCGACCGGCGCCGGGGGCTCCCCGCCGACCGGCGCGAGCGCGAGGGTCCCCGAGACGTCGCCCAGGAGGCGGATCACCACGACGTCGCGGGCGCGGGAGACGAAGGCCTCCTGCCTGAGGACCCCGGGCCATTCCTGGGTCACCAGCCCGGTCGTGAAGTCGCAGCTCCGCTCGTAGCCCTCCGGCGCCGTCCCGTGCGTGTAGGTCAGGGTCCCCGCGCCGATCAGCGGGTCGACCCAGCGCAGGTCCGCGTAGCCGGGATCCTGCTCGACGGCCACCTCCATCACCCGCTCGGCCGCCCGCCGGAACTCCCCCTCGTGGAGCAGCGCGCGCAGCTCCGGCAGGATCCTGGCGGTCTCCGGCGGGTCGATCGGCGGCAGCGTGGGCAGGAACAGCCGCTCGTGCGACAGCGCGACCCGCATCTCGGGGCCCGTCCCGTAGACCAGGGCGCCCTGCCGGCCGTTCCCGCTGATCAGCGCGTGCTCCCAGTCGCCCGTACGGGTGCGCGAGACGAAGCCGTTGACTCCTTGATCCACCCGAATTAGTTTGGCCTCCAGCCTAAAGAAGGGCAAGTGCATGCCGCTCTGGTACGGCGGGGACTACAACCCGGAGCAGTGGCCCGAAGAGGTCTGGGCCGAGGACGTGACGCTCATGCGCCGGGCCGGGGTCACCCTCGTGACCGTGGGCGTCTTCTCCTGGGCGCGACTTGAGCCGTCCGAGGGCCGCCACACCTTCGACTGGCTCGACCGCGTGCTCGGCCTGCTCGCCGACGGCGGGATCCGGGTGGACCTCGCCGTTCCGACCGCCTCTCCCCCGCCGTGGTTCTCCCTCTCGCACCCCGACGCCCTGACCGTCACCCGGGACGGCGTACGGCTCACGCACGGCAGCCGCGACACCTACTGCGTGAGCGCCCCGGCCTACCGGGAGGCGTCGCTGCGGATCACCCGCGCCCTCGCCGAGCGCTACCGCGACCACCCCGCGCTGGCGATGTGGCACGTGCACAACGAGTACGGCACGCCCTGCCACTGCGACCACGCCGCGACGGCGTTCCGGGCCTGGCTGCGGAAGCGGTACGGCGGCCTCGACGCGCTCAACGACGCGTGGACGACGGCGTTCTGGGGCCAGCACTACTCGGACTGGGCGCAGATCACCCCGCCCAGGGCGACGCAGTATCTCCAGAACCCCGCGCAGGCGCTCGACTTCCGCCGGTTCGTCTCCGACGAGATGCTCGCCCACTTCCGCGAGCAGCGCGACCTGCTGCGCGGCCTGACCCCCGGCGTGCCCGTCACCACCAACTACGTGCTGGCCGGGTGGGCCTCGGTCGACCACTGGAAGTGGTCGACCGAGGTCGACCTCGTCGCCGTCGACCACTATCCCGCGGGGCAGGGCATGGCGGCGGCCGAGCAGAGCGCGTTCGCCGCCGATCTGGCCAGGTCGTGGGCGCGCGGGCGGCCCTGGCTGCTCATGGAGCAGGCCACGGGGTATGTGACGGGCCCCCGCGTGGCGGCCAAGGAGCCCGGGGAGATCGCCAGGCACAGCCTGCAACACGTCGCCCGCGGCGCGGAGGGCGTGCTGTTCTTCCAGTGGCGCGCCTCCCGCGGCGGCGCCGAGCAGTGGCACCCCGGCATGGTCCCGCACGCGGGCCCGGACTCACGCGTCTTCCGTGAGGTCTGCGCCCTGGGCGAGGCGCTGAAGCGGATCCCCGCGCCACCCGGCGGGCCCCCCGTCGAGGCGGAGGCCGCGATCCTATGGGACGAGGAGGCGTGGTGGGCCGTCCAGCGGCCCGGCCTGCCGTCCACCGAGATCGACTACCTCGCGGCCGTCGAGCAGGCCCACCGGGTGCTGTGGCGGCAGGGCGTGACCGCCTGCTTCGCCCATCCGTCGCACGACCTGTCGGCGCACCGGGCCGTCCTCGTGCCGAGCCTCTACCTCATCTCCGACGAGGCCGCCGGCAACCTCGCGGCGTACGTCGAGGGCGGCGGCACGCTCGTCGTGTCGTACTTCAGCGGGATCGCCGACGAGCACACCCGGGTGCGGACGGGCGGCTACCCGGGGGCGTTGCGCGAGGTCCTCGGCATCCGCGTGGAGGAGTTCCGCCCGCTCGCCGGCCCGGTGGAGCTGCCGGAACTCGGCCGCGCGACCGCCTGGAGCGAGGTCGTCCACCTGGCCGGGGCCGAGGCGGTCGCCCGCTACCCCGGCGGCGGGCCCGCGGTCACCCGTCACCGCTTCGGCGAGGGCACCGCCTGGTACGTCTCGACGCGGCTCGACGACCCCGGGTACGCCCGGCTGCTGGCCGCCGCCGGCCTGGCCGGGGACGGCGTCCCCGGCGTCGAGATCGTGCGGCGGCGCGACCAGGTCGTCGCCCTCAACCACACGGCGGACGAGCAGCCCGTGCCGGTCCACGGCACCGACCTGATCACCGGCAGGCCCGTCACCGGCGCCCTGCGCCCCGGACAGTGCGTCGTGGTGCGGAGCGCGCGGTAGGACGAACCGTCAGTGGGTCACCGGAATCCGGGGCTCCGGGGCCTCGGCGGCCGGCCGGCGGTGCCGGGCGGCCTCCGCCGTCTCCTGCCGCGTCCCCTCCGGCCGCCCGGGCCGCGGCTCGTCCCGCGCCTGTTCCCGGGCGGGGCGGCCCTCGGCCTGCCCGATCTCCTTCTCCAGGTCGTCCGCCGTCGGCGCCTCCAGCATGCGCGGCACCAGCACCGTCGTCACCCGGGGGACGGCCCAGTAGCTTCCGGTGCGGTCGCCGTACCAGACCATCCAGCCGGGCGTCCTCGCCGCCAGCGCCCGCGCCGCGTTCCTGCCCTCGGCGATCTCGTCTGCCATGCCGATCCTCCCGTTCGCCGTACTTCCGGGAACGCGCCCTCTACCCGCGTACGGACGCCCCAAGCACCGGCGGTCCAAGGGGTGGACGACGGGATCGGCACGGCCGGTAATGGGTTCGCCAAGAGGGACCAGGAAAGGTGAGCATTATCGGAGAAATTCTGGATAGGTGTCATTTGACTGGCCGACTGGTATGTTTGAAGGAGTCCAGTCTCCACCCCCGAGAGACCGGGCGGCCCGCACCGGCATCGCGCCCGGATGCCCGCCTCCGGCGATCATCCACAGGCCGGAAACCCCTGAAGGACAGTGGTTTCCCGCGACCCCGGGACGATCGGGACACCTCGCCAGAGATCATCACGTAGCCCTACATCTTTACCTATTTGCCACATTCTGGCGTACAGGTGGGATTGCCGGACGGACTCGCATACCGCCGACCGTCGCGCATTACCGGGACCTGACACTCCGCCGGGTAGCGTCGTTCACGACAGTACGCCCGAAAAATATGGATGAAGGCGCGTATATGACAACGCAGCAGCTCGAGATTACTGTGAGCGATCACCAGCCGGCCGTCGTGGTCGCGCTGCGCGGTGAACTCGACATCGCCAGCGGAGACACGTTCCGGAGGGCGATCGGGAATCTTGTCCGCCAGGGTCGCGTGAAGATCGTGGTGGATGCGTCCGGTCTGCGGTTCTGCGACTCCAGTGGCCTGGAGGCGCTGCTGGACGCCCGGGACGACATCCAGAAGGCCGCCGGTTCGATGCGGCTCACCGGAGTTCACGGCATCTTGAAGATCGTCCTTGAGGCGACCCGGCTGCGCGACACGTTCATCATCGACGGCACGCCCGTCGAGGCGGTCGCCGCCATGGTGGTGAGCGCCTCGCGCGACGTGTCCATGGTCTGACCGTTTGACCACCGGCCCCCGCCCTCGCACCGAGGGCGGGGGCCTCTGACCGCCCGCCGCGGTCGTTTGTGCCGGTCAGGTCCGGGTACGCGCGGACGAGGGGAACGGCCCCGTCGTTCAGGGGGAGGAACACGGACATGGATCAGTCCCGCGCACCCGTGCTGGAGGCGCTCACCGCCTATCGCCGGCGGGGAGACCTCAGCTTCACTCCTCCCGGCCACAAGCAGGGGCGGGGGGTGGACCCACGGGTTCTGGAGATCCTGGGCGAGGATCTCTTCCGGGACGACGTCATGGTCATGAACGGCCTGGACGACCGGCTGCAGAGCAACGGCGTGCTCCAGAACGCGCAGCAGCTCATGGCGGAGGCCGTCGGCGCCGAGAAGGCGTTCTTCTCCACCTGCGGCAGCTCCCTGTCCGTCAAGAGCGCCATGCTCTCCGTGGCCGGTCCCGGGGAGAAACTGCTGGTCGCTCGCAACTCCCACAAGTCGGTCATCTCGGCGCTGATCCTGAGCGGCGTCGAGCCCGTCTGGGTCCACGGGGACTGGGACGGCGATCTCCACATGTCGTATCCGCCCACACCACGGGCGATGGAGGAGGCGTTCAAGGCCGCCCCCGACGCCAAGGGCGCCATCGTCGCCAGCCCGGTGGACTACGGCACCTGCGCCGACCTCGCGAGCATCAGCGAAGTGTGCCGCAGGTACGACCGGACCTTCATCGTGGACGAGGCGTGGGGCGCCCACCTGCCGTTCCACGAGGACCTGCCCACGTGGGGCATGAACGCCGGGGCGGACGTGTGCGTGACGAGCGTTCACAAGATGGGCAACGGGCTGGAGCAGAGCTCGGTGTTCCACCTCCAGGGCAACCGGGTGGACCCGGCCGTGCTCAAGGCGCGTGAGGACCTGCTCGGCACGACCAGCCCCTCGACGCTGATCTACGCGGCGCTCGACGGCTGGCGCAGGCAGATGGTGGAGCGCGGCAAGGACCTGCTCGACCGTGCGCTGGAGCTCGCGGAGTCGGTCCGCGGGGAGATCGACAAGATGCCCGGCCTGTGGGTGCTGAGCAAGGAGAACACCGGGGCCTTCGACGTCGATCCACTCAAGATCGTGATTGACGTGTCGCAGCTCGGCGTCGACGGCTACCACGCCTGCGACTGGCTGCGCGAGCGCTGCCACGTCAACTTCTCGCTGAGCGACCACCGCCGGGTCAGCGCCGAGATCACCGTCGCCGACAGCGAGGAGACGGTCGGCGTGCTGCTCGACGCGCTGCGCGCCCTGTCGTCGGCCTCCGACCTGCCGCCGGCGGCCAGGATCGACGTGCCCGAGCCGGGCGAGCTGGAGCTGGACGTCGCCATGCTGCCCAGGGACGCGTTCTTCGGGCAGGTCGAGATCGTGCCCACCGGTCAGGCGGTGGGCCGGATCGTGGCCGAGATGGTCACGCCGTACCCGCCCGGCGCGCCGGCCCTGTGCCCGGGCGAGCGCATCACGAAGCCGGTGCTGAGCTACCTGACCAGCGGGCTCGAAGGCGGCATGGGCATCCCGGACGTGAGCGACCCCAGCCTGAAGACGCTGCGCGTCGTCGCGGAGTGAGGATCAGGCCCAGCAGGAGGCGGCCGTCTGCGTCATGAGCAGCTCGGTCACCTCACGCAGGCGGCCGTGCCGGGCGTACGCCGCCCGCTGACGCGCCGCCCCCGACCCGCTGTGCCGTACGCGGTCGAGCTGGAGGGTCAGCGGCGTCCAGTCGCCGTTCTCCTCCAGCACCGGCCGCACGTGCTCGAGCAGGCGGTCCACCAGGCGCCAGGCCGGCACGCGAGCTCCGGTGAGCAGGTCGAAGGCTTCACCGTCCACGCCGTCACGGGCGGCCCGCCAGTAGGCCGCCCGTAGCAGGGTGTCCTCGACGTCGGGGGCGGGCACGCCGGCCCGCGCGTCACGCAGCGCCGTCTCGGCCAGCCCCCGCACGAGCCCGGCCAGCATCACGGCCTCGCCGGCGGTCGGGCACACGTCGGCAGCGCGGATCTCCAGCGTCGGCACGTGGTCGGACAGGCGGACGAGCCAGTAGATCATTTTCCGGTCCATGATCACGCCCCCGGCCAGCATGCCGTCGACGAGGCTCTCGTAGTGCCGGAGCGACCGGAAGAACGGCGGCGGCTCCGCGCTCGGCCATCGGCCCATCATCAGCGCCCGCCAGCTCGCGTAGCCGGTGTCGCGGCCGTCCGCGATCGGCGAGTTGGCCGCGAGCGACTGCACGGCCGGGAGCCAGGGCCGCAGGTGGTTGCTGACCCGCAACGCCTCCTCGCGGTCCCCGATGCCCACGTGGACGTGGCAGCCGCACACCCCCTGGCCCTCCATGACGGCCCCGAACTCGCGGTGCATGGCGTGGTAGCGGGGGCACGGCGACAGGGGCGGCACCCCCGCGTTGCCGTCCAGTGCCGTGCCGCACGCGAGGAGCCCGAGCCCCGCGCTCGCGGCGGCCCCGGCGGCGGCGCGCCGCATCTCGAGCAGGTCGCCGTGCAGGTCCTCCAGGCTGACGTGCACCGCGCTGTTGCTCTCCAGTTGGAACTGTGTCAGTTCGAACACCAGCCGGTCCGCCCCCGGCCCGGCCGCCCGCTCGCGGATCTCCCGCGCCGCCGGGACGACCCGTCCGGTTCGCGGGTCGACGAGCAGGAACTCCTCCTCCACCCCGAGCGTGAGCGTCGCCGAACTCGCGGTTGCCTGCGCGACGAGGGAGGGTCCGTGCACGGTGTCGAACTGGACCTCCCTTGTCACGTCCGGCATGAGCGATCTTCTTTGGAGGAGGGTCCAGTCGGTCAATCCCCCACTCCCCCGGACCATGAGGCGAAAAACCACAAATGGCGTTTCTTGACCCTCCACTCTTGACCCTCCACACGGGGCGAAGGACCCTCCGCGAGCCGTACGCCCCGGTCCCGCGGCGTCGCTGCCCTAGACTGACACCGTCTCCCCCCGCCCCGCCGTCCCCCGTTCGCAGCGTCCGCCGAGGTGTGCTCGTGACCGCCGCCGTCGTAATGACCCCCGTGTCCGCCCCTGTCGCCGACCACGTGCTGGTCGTCGCGCTCGACGGCGCCTTGGACTACACGAACGCCGAGCGGCTGCGCCAGGACGTCGAGGCGGCCCTCGGCGGGGAGCGGCGCGAACTCGTCCTCGACCTGAGCCTGCTGAGCTTCTGCGACTCCACGGGCATTCGCATCCTGCTGGCGGTGCGGAAGCTGCTGCAGGAGCGGAACGGCGCGGTGACGCTGGCGGGCCTGAATCCGCGGCTCACGAGGATCTTCACGACCACCGGGCTGATCAACGGCTTCGCCGTCGCGCCGGGCCTCGCGGAGGCCGTCGACATGGTCGTCGCGCGGTCGACCCCCAGGTGAAGGCATCGGACGAGTAACGAGACGGTAGCCTCGGAGATACCGGGCGGCAGACCCAGCCGGAAGGCAGCGGCGAGGAGGACAGGTGGTGGATCACCGCCGGCAGTGGCCGATTACGGATGATCTCGCGGCACTGCGCGAGAACATCCAGCGGTACGCCGTGCAGGCGGGCCTCACCGGCCCCCGGCTGGACGACCTCGTCATCGCCGCCAACGAGGCCGCCATCAACGTGCTGGAGCACGGTGGGGGAGCCGGCACGCTGGCGATCTCGTGCGACGGCGGCGTGGTCGCCGTCGACATCGCCGACCACGTCGGCGCCCTGCCGCCGGGCGCGGTGCCGGGAGAGCGGCCCGGCGGCCGCGCCGACCGCGGCTTCGGCCTGTGGCTCATGGGCGAGCTGTGCGACTCGGTGACCATCGACCAGATCCCCGGTCAGTCGACCGTCCGGCTGTTCATGCGGGTGGACGGCGGAGATCCGCCCGCCGGTGGGGGCGCCGCCTCCCTGCGCGGCGCTCACTGGGCCTGAGCGGGCGGCGGCCCGTCGCGGACCCAGGAAAGCACCCTGGCCGGCCCTGGTCGAGCCTTGGTTGAGCCCCGGTTGGCCCAGGGCATCGTCCCGATCCCGTAAACCCGGCCTTCAGGGCTCTCCGGCCGCCTTAACCTGGGTCCGCGACCACCTCCTCACGGCTGCTGGACGGCTACCTGAGGAATGCCCATGACGCGGCGGCAACCGCGATCAGGGCGCAGAGGCGGATGGTCCGGGGTGTGCTGTCCACCACGTCCCGGACCGCTCTGGCCACCTCTCCGATCCACGAGCCGAACTCCGGGTCGTGAATCCGCCCTTCGATACGGCGTCCCGCGCTCCCGCGGGGCCTGATAGCAGTCATCGGGGCCCCCTCCCCATATGCGCTGTCCGAAAGCGATGTCTCGGACGTTCGATCGGCCCGATCAGGAATCCGTTCCCGGCCGGTCGGTAGCGCGCCATGGGCGGAATCCCCGCCGCCGTCGCGTCGCCGACCCGGTAGGAGGGATTCCGGACCATTTCCCCGATGTTCACAGGTGACCCACCGTGTACGCAACGAGAACGAGCGGCATTCGAGGTTCCGTACGAAGAGTGACGATCAGATCACAGCTTGCGATAGCCTTTGATCCTGATTTGTCCCGCGATGAGTAGTTGTCTGTCCGATTTGTCCGCGGCCCTTTCCGGAATTTTGGGTCAGCGCGCGACACGCCGTCATTTGTCTCAGAGGACGGCATCGGGCGGCATATCCGGGCGCCCGCGACACCTGGGCAAGGCGCCCGGAACCGCATGCCAATTGGGGATGCCAGAGACGATGTTACCGAAAGTGATGCCGTCGTCACACACCCGGGAGTGGGTGGCGCGGTCAGGCGCCGAGGTCGCGCACGGCGTTCTCGAGGCAGCGGGTGAGTATCTCCACCCGCTCCTCGGTCACCGGCTCGTCGCTGTGGGCCTCGGGCAGGTCCGCGCGGCGCACCACCACGAGCTTGCGGTGCCTCTCGTCGATCTCGTCGATCGGCAGCACGAGGCACTCGCCCCGGACGAAGACCAGCGCCACGTCCGGGTCGGCCGACTCCAGCAGCCGGCGTACGCAGTCGGGGTCGAGCAGCGCCATCGTGCCTCCCTCTTGGCCGGCGTTCACGGACGCGTGCCCACGCCCGTCGTGACCTCCTTGAGCCGCTCCCGGCCCGAGCCGGGCGCGAGCGGTGGAGTCTCCATGCCCGCACCGCGCCGCATGCCCTCGATCACCGCGCGCAGGGCGTCCACCGCGCTGTGCCGCGGCTGCCAGCCCAGTTCCTCACGGGCGCGGGTGGTGTCCATGATCGGGATCTGCAGGACCATCTCCACCATGCCGGGCGAGGCCGGGATCAGCCGCAGGTGCCAGCCCGCCGACACCGCCGTACGCACCACCGCGGCCGGGAGGGGCACCCGCCGGGCGCCGAGCAGGTCCGCCAGCACGGAGGCGTCGATCAACGGGTCGGCGGCCAGGTTGAACGCCCCCCGCACGTCGCGGGTGAGCGCCAGCCGGAACGCCTCGCCGGCGTCCCGCGAGTGCAGCGCCTGGAACCGCAGGCGCGGCATGTCCGGCACGAACGGGATCAACTCCGGCCGCATCAGGCGCTGCGGCAGGAACGGCCCGGCGAACAGCCGTCGCTGCTCGGTCGCGGCCTCCTCCTTGAAGATGAACCCCGGGCGCATCCGCACCACGCGGATGTCCGGGTGGTCGCGCTCGAAGATGTCGAGCACGCGCTCGACGTAGGCCTTCTCCCGGCCGTACGCGGCGTTCGGCCAGCCGTGGGTCGGCCAGGACTCGTCGACGGGCGGGTCCTTGGGCCCGGGCGAGTACGCCCCCACGGACGAGGAGTGGACGAGGACCGAGACCCCGGCCCGGGCGGCGGCGTCGAAGACGCGCGCGCTCCCGAGCACGTTGGACCTCCACGTGGTGACCGGGTCGTGGGTGGGCTGGAACAGCCAGGCCAGGTGCACGACCGCGTCGGCGCCGGCGAAGATCGGGTCGAGGTCGTCCCGGAAGACGTCGGCCGTACGCCATTCGGTCTTCGCCGGACGCCAGCCCGGCATCCGCCTGGCCACCCCGACGATCGAGGTCACGCTGGTCTCGGACTCGAGGGCGGTGAGCACGCTCGTGCCGACGTTCCCGCTCGCACCAATCACGACAACTCGCATGAAATACTCCGTTTCCGGACACTCGCCGGTGCAAACCGGTTACCGGCCGACGTACGGCCCCCTCCCCGGCGCGGTGGCGATCAAGCGGGAGCTCCAGATTTCCCCTGGGACAATGCGGGGGAATCAGTGGTGGCGCGGGAATACCGCTACCTAGGAGGATTAAGTTCTCAATCTGGTCAGAGAGGCGGAGTAGCGGAGATGGCTCAGATCGTCGGTGGCGGACGCCCCGTCAATGACGCCGAGCGAAGGGTCATCGCGCACCTGCGGGACAACGCCCCTGACGACTGGCTGCTGCTGCACAACATCGAGGTGCCGCGCGGCGCCGACCTCTTCGAGGTGGACGTGGTCGTGCTCACCGGCCACTCCCTCGTGGTGATCGACGTGAAGGGAGCCAGGGGGCGGTTCGAGGTGTCGGGTACCCGCTGGTTCCCCCAGCACCGGGAGGCGTTCGGATCGCCGGTGGCCAAGCTGCGCGGCACCGCACGGGCGCTGAAGGGCCTGCTCATCGAGGAGCATCGCGAGCTGGAGCGGTTGTACGTCGACAACGTGGTGGTGCTGACCGCCCCCGGTGCCGTCCTCGTCGACCCCGGCGGCCGCGACGCCCGCCACGTCACCACCATCGCCGGGCTCATCCCCATGCTCAGCGACGTGTCCCGGGTCAGGCACGGATGCAGCCGGGACGCCGGGCCGTACCGGACCGCGATCATCGAGGCGCTGAACGGCACCGTGCGCCGCTCGACCGCGCCGCCGCGCTTCGGCAACTGGGAGGTGGAGGAGCAGCTCGGCGGCGACAGCCGGGTCACGGAGTATCGCGCCGTCAACGCGACCGCCCCGACCAGCGGGACCGTGCTGCTGCGGGTCTACCGCGCCGACCCGCTGGCCGAGCAGCGGCGGCGGGTGGCCGAGCAGCGCCGGATCGCCAACGCCTACCAGTCGCTCGCCAAGATCCCGCCGCATCCCTGCGTCGTACGCTCGCGGGACTTCTTCGCCATCGACGACGAGAGCCGGTTCGTGCTCGTGCTCGACGACGTGCACGGGCAGGCCCTGCACCTGCATCTGACCGGGCGGAAGCTGGGCATCGACGCCAAGCTCGGCGTGATGGAGGACATGCTGGACGGCCTCGCCCACGTCCACGCCAACAACGTCATCCACCGGGCGCTGACCCCCGCCTGCGTGCTCGTCACCGACGACGGCAACGGGATGCTGACCGGTTTCGACTACGCCAAGCCCGGCCCGCGCAAGCACACCGTGGCCAACGAGCTGCCGAACATCCTCGACGTCCACTACGTCGCCCCCGAGTGCCGGGCCCGCCCCGAGCGGATGACCCCCGCCGCCGACGTGTACTCGGCCGGGGTGATCGCCTTCCAGCTCCTGACCGGCGAGCTGCCCATGCCCGGCGTGGACGCCGAGCCGGACGCCGGCGGCGTCGCCCCCGAGGTCATGGACCTCGTGCGGCGGATGCGCGACCCCACGCCGGCCAAGCGCCCGGACGCGGTCACGGCCCTCGCCGAGCTGCGGGTGGCCCGCGACGCCCAGCCCCGGCGGCGCGCGCCGTTCGGCGGCAGGCTCAGGAACGCCCTGCGCCGCCTGTCCCGTCCCGCGCACCGATGATCCTGGGGTTGTTCCGGCCTCCCGGCCCGGGCCGGGAGGCCGATCGACGTCGATGACGGGACCTTCGTCCCTAACCCGCCCGCCGGTCGATCCCGCAGGCTTGCAGACATGAAGCTCGACTCGGCCGGCCTGGAGATCCTCAGCGGAGGAGAATGCCTGGACCTGCTGGCCTCCGCCCCCATCGGCAGGATCGTCTTCACCGATCGTGCCCTCCCCGCCGTCCAGCCGGTCAACTTCTGCCTGCTCGACGGGAACATCGTCATCCGCACCGCCGCCGGTTCCAAGCTCGCCGCCGCGGCACGCAACGCCATCGTGGCCTTCGAGGCCGACGACTTCGACGTGTCGTGCCGTACGGGGTGGTCGGTGACCGCGGTGGGTCCCGCCCGAGCGGTCTCGGAACCGGAGGAGATCGCCCGCCTTTCGGCGCTGCCGCTCACGCCGTGGGTGCCCGGAAACCGCGACCACTTCATCGTCATGGCCCCCGAGCAGATCTCCGGCCGCCGGCTCAACAGGTAGCGCCCATGCGCGAAACGCCCGCCTCGTTCCCCGAGGCGGGCGTTCTCGCGTGCGTCAGCGGGTGACCGTCAGGCGGCGGCGGAACACCCAGTAGGTCCATGCCTGGTAGGCGAGGACCACGGGGGTGAAGATCGCCGCGACCCAGGTCATCACGCCCAGCGTGTACGGCGTGGACGCCGCGTTGTGGACGGTCAGGCTGTTGGCGGGGTCGAGCGCGGGCATGACGTCCGGCCACAGGCCGCCGAACAGCGTGACGGTGACCGCGACGATCGCGGCGGCGTTGGCGGCGAAGGCCCAGCCGTCCCTGCCGCGCAGCGTCGCGACGAGCGCGCCGGCGATCCCGGCGGCGGCGGCCGCCACGCTCACCCAGGTGCCCGGGGTGCCGGTCATGAACTGCGTGACCAGCAGGAACGCCCCGCCCAGCACGAGGGCGGCCAGGCCGGTCCACCGGGCGGCCGTCCTGGCCCGGTCGCGCAGCTCGCCGGTCGTCTTCAGCGCCGTGAACACGGCGCCGTGCAGGGTGAACAGCGCCAGCGTGGCCAGGCCGCCCAGCAGCGCGTACGGGTTGAGCAGGGTGAGCAGGCCGCCGGTGTACTCGTGCGCGGCGTCCAGCGGGACGCCGCGCACGATGTTGGCGAAGGCCACGCCCCACAGGAAGGCCGGGCCGAGCGAGCCCCAGAAGAACGCGCGGTCCCAGCCCCGGGTGCTGTCGCTCTTCGAGCGGTACTCCAGGGCGACCCCGCGCACGATCAGGGCCAGCAGGATCAGGAAGAGCGGCAGGTAGAAACCGCTGAACAGGGTTGCGTACCACTCGGGGAAGGCGGCGAACGTCGCGCCGCCCGCGACCAGCAGCCAGACCTCGTTGCCGTCCCAGACGGGGCCGATGGCGCGCACGAGCGTGCCGCGCTCGGCCTCGTCGCGGCCGAGGACCGGCAGCAGGACGCCGACGCCGAAGTCGAACCCCTCCAGCACGAAGTAGCCCGTCCACAGGACGGCGATGAGCAGGAACCAGACGGTGGTGAGTTCCATGACGGCGGTCCTTCAGTAGGAGAGGGCGGGGAGAGCGGGCCCGTCCTCGTGGACCGCGTCCTGCGGCTCGGGCCCCTTGCGGATGAACTTCAGCAGCAGGCGGACCTCGATGACCGCCAGCACGGCGTAGACCACCGTGAAGCCGACCAGGGTGGTGGCCACCTCGCCGATGTCGGAGCCGGGGGAGACGGCCGCGGCGGTCCGCATCATGCCGAAGACGGTCCACGGCTGGCGGCCCATCTCGGTGAAGATCCACCCGAGCGTGTTGGCCAGGAACGGCAGGCCGATGCCGAACACGGCGGCCCGGTAGAACCAGGGGCCGGCCGGCAACCGTCCGCGCCGGGTCAGCCACAGCCCGGCCAGCGCCAGCAGCCCGGCCAGCGCGCCGAACCCGATCATCAGGCGGAACGACCAGTACGCGAGGCCGACGACGGGGCGGTAGTCGCCGGGGCCGTACGTCTTCTCGTACCTGGCCTGGATGTCGTTGATGCCCTCCACCTTGCCGTCCAGGGTGTTGGTGGACAGCAGGCTCAGGCCGTAGGGGATCTGGATGTTGATGTGGTTGCGGCCGTTCTCCACGTCGCCGACGGCGAAGATGGAGAAGCCGGCGGAGGTCTCGTCCTCCCACAGGGCCTCGGCGGCGGCCATCTTCATGGGCTGCTGCTGTGTCATGATCTGCGCCTGCCAGTGGCCGCTCAGCGCGACGCCGGCCGACGCGGCCAGCGTGACCACGAGCGCGGCGCGGGCCGACTTCCGGAACAGGTCCGTCTCACGCTTGCGGGCGAGCTGCCAGGCGCTCACGCCGATGACGAACGCCCCGGCCGTCACGAACGCGCCGAAGATGACGTGGGGGAACGCCGCGAGGGTGGTCGAGTTGGTCAGCACGGCCCAGATGTCGGTGAGCTCGGCCCGCCCGGTGGCCGGGTTGAGCCGGTAGCCGACCGGGTGCTGCATCCACGAGTTGGCGGCGAGGATGAAGTACGCCGAGATGTTCGTGCCGATCGCGGCCAGCCAGATCGTGGCGAGGTGGACCCTCTTCGGCAGCTTGTCCCAGCCGAATATCCACAGGCCGAGGAAGGTGGACTCCAGGAAGAAGGCCATCAGCCCTTCCATCGCCAGCGGCGCGCCGAACACGTCCCCGACGAACCGCGAGTAGGCGCTCCAGTTCATCCCGAACTGGAACTCCTGGACGATGCCGGTGACGACGCCCATCGCGAAGTTGATCAGGAACAGCCTGCCCCAGAACTTCGTCATCCGCAGGTACGCCGCGTTGCCCGTACGGTGCCAGGCCGTCTGGAATCCGGCCACGAGGACCGACAGGCCGATCGTGAGGGGCACGAACAGGAAGTGGTAGACGGTCGTGATGCCGAACTGCCACCGGGACAGATCCAGGACGTCCATGGGGGCTCCACAATCATGAAGGGACGTCTGAAGCCTGGCCGAGACGCGATCACGCCCCCAGGGCTACCGGACCCGGCCGGAAAGGACCTTCGTCACCATCCTCCCGGGACTGTTGGCGATGATTGAGATGATTGAGGGGTGCGCGCCCGTCCCGTCTCCCCGTCCCTGCTCGTGGAGGAACTCGCCGATCTGATCGCCGCCCGGCCGCGCGACGCGTGGGTGCGCGTCGCCGTCGACGGCGCACCCCCCACCGAGCCCGGACGGCTGGCCGACGACCTGGTGGAGCCGCTGCGCCTGCGCGGCCGGGACGTCCTGCGGGTGCCCGCGGCCGGGTTCTGGCGCCCGGCCTCGCTGCGGCTGGAGTTCGGCCGGACCGACCCCGACGTGTTCCACGACGAGTGGCTGGACGTGGGCGGCCTCCGCCGTGAGGTGCTCGGGCCGCTGGAGGCGGGCCGTACGGGCCGGGTGCTGCCCTCGCTGTGGGACAGCGTGCGCGACCGGGCCACCCGCGCGGACTACGTGACGCTGAAGCCGGGCGGGGTGGTGCTGGTCGACGGCGCGCTGCTGCTCGGGCGCGGCCTGCCCTTCGACCTGACCGTCCACCTGTCCCTGTCGGCCGCCGCGCTGGCCCGCCGCACGCCTCCCGGGGAGCGGTGGACGCTGCCCGCCTACGAACGGTACGAACGCGAGGCGGACCCGGCGCGGGCCGCGGACGTGGCCGTCCGCGTCGAGGACCCGCGCCACCCCGCCCTGGTGATCCGATGACTCAGACCCCGACCTCCTCCGCGACCTCGGAGGATGGAGCCGGGGCCGGCTTCGGTGCCCGGCGCCCGGGCATCCACCAGTTGGCCTTGCCGCACAGTTCCATCACCGCGGGGACGAGGACCAGCCTGATGATGGTGGCGTCGATCAGCACGGCCACGGCCATGCCGAGACCACCCTGCTTCACCGCGACGTCGGAGCCGAGCAGGGATGTCGTGAAGACGGCGATCATGATGGCGGCCGCGGCCGTGATGACCTTGGCGGTCCGCGCCATCCCGCGGGCGACGGCCGCCCGGGTGTCGCCGGTGCGCTCGTACTCCTCGCGTACCCGCGAGATCAGGAAGACCTCGTAGTCCATGGACAGGCCGAACAGGACCGGGAAGATCATCATGGGCACCCACGTCGTGATCGGCATGGTCGTGGGGAAACCGAGGGCCGAGCCCAGCCATCCCCACTGGACGACCGCGACGAGCACGCCGTAGGCGGCGCCGATCGACAGCAGGTTCATGACGGCGGCCTGCAGCGCGATCGTGACCGACCGGACCAGTGCGATCAACAGCAGCAGTGACACCGCGACGACGACCGCGATCATCAGGGGCAGGCGCGAGCTGACGTCATCGGCTGTGTCGATCGTCGCGGCGTTCGGACCGCCGACGTAGACCCCCTCGCCGCCGGGTGCCTCGGGCAGCACGTCGTCGCGGAGCCGGTGCACCAGGTCCGCGGTCGCCTCGTCCTGGTATCCGGTCGTGGGGAAGGCCATGAAGATCGCGGCCTGCCCGTCCTCGCTGACCTGAGGAGGCATGGCGTAGGCGATGCCCTCGGTCGCGCCGACCGCTGCGACGAGGGGACGCAGATCGGCCTGGCCGGATCCGACCTCGGCGGCGAAGATCAGGGGTGCGCCGTAGCCGGGACCGAAGCCCTCGGAGAGGATCTCGTACGAGAGGTAGCTGCTCCTGTCGCGGGGCTGGACACTGGCGTCGGGGTTGCTCAGCCGCATCGACAGCGTGGGAGCGGCCAGCACCACCAGGACCGCGCCGGCCAGAGTGGCGGAGGCCAGCGGCCTGCGCTGGACCACGCCGGCCCAGCGCTCGGCGAGGGTACGGCGCTCCCGGGACGTGCGGCGGGGCAGGCGCAGCGCGTTGATCTTGTAGCCGGTGAAGCCCAGGAACGCCGGCAGCAGAGTCACCGCGGCGATCATCGTCACCAGCACGATCACCGATGTGGCGACGGCCACTCCGGTCATCAGCCGCTGTCCCATGACGATCAGACCCATCAGCGCGATCACGACGGTCGTGCCGGCGAACAGCACCGCGTGACCAGCGGTGGTGATGGCCTTGACCGTGGCGCTTTCGGGGTCGTCGCCGTCCTGCAGGCCGTCCTTGTAGCGGGTCACGATGAACAGCGCGTAGTCGATGCCGACGCCGAGCCCCACCATCGCGGCGATGATGACGGTGAAATCCGGCGCGGGGACCAGATAGCCCACCAGCTTCATCAGGGCGATTCCGGCGGCGATCGCCAGCAGTGCGGTCACGATCGGCAGACCCATCGCCACCAGTGACCCGAAGGCGACGAACAGGATCACCGCTGCCGCCAGGATGCCCACGCTCTCCGCCGAGCCCTGTGGGGGCGTCTCGGCCTTCTCCGCCTGAGTCCCGCCCAGCGCCAGCGTCACGCCGTCGCCGGAAGCGTTCCTGACCATGTCCACCAAGGGCTTGATCTCGGTCTTGTCCACCTCCTTCCGGGTCAGCGGGATGGTCGTGCGGGCGATGCGGCGATCCGCGGTCACCAGGCTCTTGTCCTGGTAGGGCGAGGTCACCGGTCCTACGACCGGTGCGGCCGTCAGATCGGCGAGTGTCTTGTCGATCTTCTGACGGGCGGCGGGGTCGTCGACTCCCCGCTCTGCCCTGATGGCGAGAGTCAGCGTGTCCCCCTGCCGCTCGGGGAAGTGCCTCTCGATCAGCGCCTGCGCCTTGGCGGAGTCGGAGTTTCCGCCCGAGAAGTCGTTCTCGGGGGCGGCGCCGTAGCCGAAACCGGCGAACGCCACGGCGATCACCCCGACGATCCAGGTCAGGACGACCAGGCGGCGCCGCCGATAACAGAACCGGGCCAGTCTCGCCAGAGCTCCGTCATTACGGGGAGTCTCGATCGACACCAATTTCTCCTCACGTCGTTGAGCCATGGCCCGGGCTCGCGCCGTGCGAGCCGCCGAACGGCGTGGTGACGCCGTCGTAGCGGAGGCGCAGCATCATGCCCTGATGCGCATGGGGCAGGTTGTGGCAGTGGTTCATCCAGATGCCGGGGTTCGCGGCGCGGAACGCGACTTCCCATGTCTCGCCCGGGCGGACGTCGAACGTGTCCACCCACAGCGGGCTGCCCGTCGCCGGCGTCCCGTCCCTGGACAGGATCAACACGGCATGGCCGTGCAGGTGCCAGGGATGTGTTTCCAGGCTTCGGTTGACGACGGTGAATCGGACGATGTCGCCTTCGGCGACGAGCTGGTCGGGGATGGAGGGGTGGCCCCGGCCGTTGACGGTCTGCGCGTACGCCGGCCGGCCGTCGACCATGGCCACGCCTCGATCGAGGACCATGGTGAAGTGCCGGTCCGCATCGCGGGCGTCGAAGGGCACGGCGGCCGGTGCCCCGTAGCGCAGCAGGTCGAGCTCCGGCAGGCCGGAGGTGTCCTCGGCGCGGGCGTCACCGGCGTCGGCATGCGGGCGCAGGAGCAGTCCGCCGTCACGATCGTCGTCCACCACGAGTGCCACGGGCGTGTCCGGCATGACGAACACCAGGTCGTATCGTCCGCCGGCGGCCAGGCGCAGGCCGACGTCCTCGACCTCGCCGGGTCTGTTGAGGTCCCGTCCGTCGACGGCCGCCACCCGGAACGGGGTTCCGGCGAGGACGATCCGATGCGGGACCGAGTCGGTGTTGATCAGTCGCAGCCGCACGGGTTCACCGGGTGACACGTCGTGCACGGTCCGGCCGTCCCTGTCCGCGATCACGACGGTGCCCTCGAAGGTGTGCACGGGCAGCGTCAGGTCCGTCCGCTCCGCCGGGAGGTGGTCGCCGGTTCCTCGCCCGTCGCGCGGTCTCACGACGAGGGTTCCGTACAGCCCTTTGTGCACCCCGACGTGGGACGCGTGATGCGTGTGGTACCAGTAGGTGCCCACTTGGTCGGCGCGGAACCGGTAGACGAAGTCCGCACCCGGGCCCACATCCTTCTGGGTCACACCCGGCGCGCCGTCGTCACCGCACGGCACGTCGTAGCCGTGCCAGTGCAGGGTCACGCTGTCCTCGATGTCGGCGTTGCGCAGCCGCACTTCGATCAGGTCGCCCTGGGTCGCCGTGATCGCCGGACCCGGGACCTCGCCGTTGTAGGTCCACGCGTCGATCTCCCGTCCGGACGCGAGCCGTACCGTGGCCTTCTTCGCGGTGAGCACGTGCCGCCGCACGGCGCCACCCGGCGCCGGTGCGCCGGAGAACCGCAGGCCGGCCACCGACGCTGTCGCCCGGGACGAGCGTCCGGGACCACCGCCCAAGGCCACCGACGGCGTGGACAGGAGCGACAGCCCGGTGCCGGCGCCGGCCGCGGTCGCCACGACCGCGCCACCGGTCCAGGCGACGAACCGGCGGCGCGAGACCTCCCGCCCGTCCTCCGGCGCCCGTGCGGCACCCGCCGCAGCGGCGTTCCGGGCGGGAGGCGCGACCACGCGCGCGGTCAGCAACGCACCGGCGCACACGAGCGAGATCGTGATCAACGCCGTGCTCGGAGTGAGCGGGTACCCGCCCAGGAAGGTCACCGCGAAACCGGCCAGCGCGGCGTACGCCGCGGTGAGCACCGCGACCACGCCGGCCGCGGAGCCGCCGTCGCCCCGCCCCCGCCTCGCGGCGAGCAGTCGTGGTCCGGCGAGCAGCACGGCGCCGGTCGCGGCGGCCCCCAGCAGCGGCAGCCCCAGCAGCACCTTCTCCTGGACGAACCACCAGCCACGGCCGGCCAGCATCGCCACGGTGACCACCCGGACGAGCGTCACGAGCACCGCCGCGGCGAGGGCGGCGAGCGCCGTCCGGACGCGCCGCAGCGCCAGTGTGACGCCCGCCGCGAACCACGCCACGCTGCTCAGCAGCGCGACGACGTGGTCCGAGACGATCAGCGGTGTGGTGCTCACGGAGCCGGTCGCACGGGTGTGCCGGGCCCGGACATCCGCCGGGCCTGCCGGACGATGGTCATGGCCACCGCCATGATGGCGAGACCGCCGACGGCGTGCAGACCGAAGACGAGCTCGCCGGCGGTCGTGCTGCCGCCCGCGTCGTCGAACGCCGCGGCGATCACCCGGATCACGGCCTGGAGAACCGCGAGCCCGGCGACCAGGCCGCTCATCCCGATGAGCCGCCCGGGCATCCGGGCCACCGCGGCGACGACGGTCACCAGGACCGCGAGCAGGACGATTCCGGCCCCCAGCATGCGGTGCGTCTGGAAGGACTCGTCGTTGGACGCCGTGGCGAACGCACCACTGGCGGCCAGGAAGAACTGTGCGACGACGGCCAGCACCTGCAGGATGGCCAGGCCGGCGAAGAATTTACGCATGGCGCGCTCCTCCAGGTTGGGGAGGGTGATCGTTCATGGCGGAAATCGTCGCGCCGGTGAGGTGCCGTGCCCTCTGACAGCGGACGGCCGCGTCTACGCAATCGGACGTAGAGGATCCCTGTCCCGCTACGTCCGTCGGCGTAGCAGGTCGCGCGTCCGGGCGGAGCGTCGTCCGGGTACGGGAACAGTACGATCACGGCATGGAGCACCGTGCCGCGTCGTTGCGCCTTCCTGTGCCGGCGCAGGAGGTGTCGCTCGCGGTCTTCATCACCGTGATGCAGATTCAGGGCACGATCATCCGCACCACCGGCGAGGTGGTGCAGCGTCCCCTCACCGATCTCGGGAACCTCGGATTCGCGCTGCTCGCGCTGAACGGCCTGATCCTGACCGTCCGCCGCCGGTGGCCGGTGCCGGTGTTCGTCATCGCCGGGCTCGCCAGCCTGGTGTATTACGGTCTCGACTTCCCGGACGGGCCCGGCTGGCTCGGGCTCTTCGTCGCCCTGTACACCCTCGCCGCTTACGGTGACGGGCGCCGGTCGTTGCTTATCGCCGGCGTGGGCACCGCCGTGCTCGCCGTCTGGTGGCTGGTCGCCGCGGCCGACATACAGCCGCACGCCGCCATCGGCTGGGTGTACTTCCGCATCGGCGCGTCGGTCATGAGCGTGGCTCTCGGTGAGTCCGTGCGATCGCGGCGGGTCATCGCGGCCGAAGCGGAGGCGCGTGCGGAACTGGCCGAACGGACCCGCGAGGACGAAGCCCGTGCGCGGGTCGACGCCGAGCGGCTCAGGATCGCCCGCGAAGTCCACGACACCGTCGCGCACGCCATCGCGATCATCAACGTGCAGTCCGGGGTCACCGCGCACGTGCTCGACAAGAGACCGGAACAGGCCCGCGCAGCGCTGCAGGCCATCGAGCAGACCAGTTCCCGGGCGCTGCGGGAGATGCGCGCCATCCTCGGTGTGCTCCGTGACGACGACGACGGCCGCGCGCCACACCCCGGCCTGGAACAGATCGGCGAACTCACCGCCAAGGCACGCGACGCCGGGCTGGACGTCACGCTCGAAGCGCCCTCCCCCGCGACGCCGCTGCCGAGCGCGGTGGACAGTGCCGCCTACCGGATCCTGCAGGAGTCGATCACCAATGTGATCCGCCACGTCGGTCCGACCCGGGTGACGGTCGCGCTGAATCCGGGCGTCGACATCCTGGAGATCCGCGTGGCCGACGAGGGCCGCCGCACCGGGTCCGGCGGCGACTCCGCGAGTCGAGCGGCCGGCGACGGCACGGACACGCCGGGTGGGGCCGGCCGCGGCATTCTGGGCATGCGCGAGCGCTGTCAGCTGCTCGGCGGAGACCTCGACGCCAAGCCGACTCCGGGCGGAGGGTTCGAGGTCACGGCCCGCCTGCCTCTCGTGCCGACCGGGTCGCGTCTATGAACACGGCATTCGTGTCACCGCCGGCTTCCCCTCCGATCAAGGTGCTGCTCGCCGACGACGAGGGGCTCGTGCGATCGGGGTTCAGACTGCTGCTCGACCTCGAAGACGACATCACCGTGGTCGGCGAGGCGACCAACGGGGCCGAGGCCGTCGAGCGCGCCCGCGCGACCCGCCCCGACGTCGTCCTCATGGACATCCGCATGCCGAAGCTGGACGGGATCCGGGCCACGGCCGAGATCACCCGGATACGCGGACTGGAGCGCGTCCGGGTTCTCATCCTCACCACCTACGACACCGACGCCCACGTTTTCGAGGCACTGCAAGCCGGCGCCAGCGGCTTTCTGCTCAAGGACGCCGGACCGGCCGAGCTCCTGCACGCCATCCGGGTGATCGCCGCGGGAGAGGCCCTGCTGGCACCGCGGATCACCAGACGCCTCATCGGCCGGTTCACCGCGCTACAGACGGCGGCCAAGGCCGCGGAGGACCGGCTCGCGGTGCTCACCGAGCGCGAGCGGGAGGTCCTGGCCCTGGTGGGCCGGGGCCTGAGCAACGACGAGATCGGCGCCGAGCTGTCCCTCAGCCCGGCCACCGCCCGCACCCATGTCAGCCGCGCGATGACGAAGCTGGGAGCGCGTGACCGCGCGCAGCTGGTCGTCATCGCCTACCGGACAAGACTGGTCAGCCCCGACGGGTGACCACGCGACGGACCACGACGCCAGTTAGAGCCCGTACGCCTCAAGCAGGCGCAGCCACACCTCGCTGACGGTCGGGTAGGCCGGTACGGCGTGCCACAGGTCGTCGAGGGTCACCCCCGCGGTGACCGCGATCGTCGCGGCGTGCAGCAGCTCGGCCGCCGCGGGGGCCACGAAGGTCACGCCGAGCAGCACCCGGCGGCGCTCGTCGACCACCGCCTTGGCCCTGCCGCGATAGCCGTCGCCGAGCAGGTAGCCGCCGGCCACCTGCTCCATGTCGTACTCCACCACCCGCACGTCGAAGCCCTCCGCGCGGGCCTGCGCCTCGGTGCGGCCCACCGCGCACACCTGCGGATCGGTGAAGACCACCTGCGGCACCCCGGCGCGGTCCGCGCGGTCGCGCATCCCGGGCCGGTCGTCCGCCTCGCCGCGGGCACGGGCGGCGATCACGTCCGCGGCCACCCGCGCCTGGTACTTGCCCATGTGCGTGAGGAGCGCGAGGCCGTTCACGTCCCCGATCGCGTAGAGCCAGCCGTCCGCCACGCCGGCGGCCCGCATGCTCTCGTCCACCTCTATCGGGCCGGACTCCGGCAGCCCCACCGAGGCCAGGCCGAGGTCGTCCGTGGCGGCCCGGCGGCCCGCCGCGACCAGGATCTCGTCGGCCGTGACCGTTGCGCCGCTCGCGAGCCGCACCGTGACCTCGCCGTCCGGCTCCGGCCGTTCGACCTTCTCCGCGCTCTCGTGCATGCGGACGTCGATCCCCTGGTCGGCCAGCGACCGCGCGACCATCTCCCCGGCGAAGGGCTCCATACGCCCGAGCAGCTGACCGCCCCGGACGAGCATCGTGACCTCCCTGGCGCCGAGCCCGCGCATGGCCTGGGCCATCTCGCACGCGACCACGCCGCCGCCGATCACGACGAGCCGGTCAGGTACGGCACGCACACCGGTGACCTCACGGTTCGTCCACGGCCCGGCCGCGGCGAGACCGGCCACGGGCGGGATCACCGGGCGGCTTCCGGCGGCCAGCATGACGGCGTGGTTCGCGACGAGCGTGCGGGTGCCGCCGTCGGCCGTCGTGACCTCGACCCGCCGGGGGCCGGTGAGCCGTCCGGTGCCGCGTACGAGCGTCACGCCCGCCGATTCGAGCCAGCGCACCTGCCCCTCGTCGTCGTAGTGCGAGACCACGGCGTCACGCCGGGCCAGCACCGCGGCGGCGTCGATCGGGCCGCCGAGCCGCAGCCCCGTGACCCGGCCCACCTCACCCGCGAGGTCCACCGGCCGCAGGAGCGCCTTGCTCGGCATGCAGGCCCAGTAGGAACACTCCCCTCCCGCCAGCTCGCTCTCCACGATGACGGTGCTCAGGCCGGAGGCGGCCACCCGTCCCGCGGCGACCTCACCCGTCGAGCCCGCACCCACCACGATCACATCGAAGACGTCCACGGCTCCACCCTGTCACCCCTGCGGCCGTGAGGTGGAGACGAGCCCCCCTTCGTAGGCGGCGATGACCAGCTGGGCCCGGTCCCGCGCGCCGAGCTTGGCGAGCAGGTGGCCGATGTGGGTCTTCACGGTGGCGGTGCTGACGTGCAGGTTCGCGGCGATCTCCAGGTTGGACAGGCCGCGTGCGACGAGGGTGAGCACCTCCCGCTCACGGCCGGTCAGCCCGTCGAGCGGTCCCGTGGCCGCCCGGTTCGGGGCAGCGGCCGGGCCGCAGGCGAACTGTGTCGACTGGGCGAACTGGGCGATCAGCCGCCTCGTGACGCTCGGCGCCAGCAGTCCCTCCCCCGCGGCGATGACGCGGATCGCGGCCAGCAGGTCGGCGGGCGGGGTGTTCTTCAGCAGGAACCCGCTCGCCCCGGCTCGCAGCCCCGCGTAGACGTACTCGTCGAGGTCGAACGTGGTGAGGATCAGCACCCTGGTGCCGAGGCGTTCGGCGCAGATGCGCCGGGTCGCCTCGATGCCGTCCATGCCGGGCATGCGCACGTCCATCAGCACGACGTCGGGGCGCTCCGTGCGGGCCAGTTCGACGGCCCGCGTCCCGGTGCCGGCCTCTCCGACCGCCACCAGTCCCGGCGTGCTGTCGACCAGCAGGCGCAGGCTGCCGCGCAGCAGTTCTTGGTCGTCGGCGAGCAGCACCCGGATCGGACCCGGCTCGTTCACCTCCCCTCCCCCCGCAGCGGCAGGCGGGCGCGCACGCGGAAACCACCGCCGGGCAGCGGACCGGCCGTGAAGTCCCCGCCGTGCGCCGTGACGCGCTCACGCATGCCGATCACACCGTGTCCGGGCGGGCCGGGGGGCAGGACCCGGCGGCCTGGCCCGTCGTCGGTCACCTCGACGCGCAGCCGTCCCTCCTCCTCGTCCACCCGGACCCGGCACCGGGCCGGGGCCGCGTGCCTGACCACGTTGGTGACGGCCTCCTGGACGATCCGGTGGACCGCGAGCTCCAGCGCCTCGGACAGGCCGCCCGTCACCCGGACGTCCAGGTCGACCCGTACGCCCGCGGCCGCCGCGCGCTCGGCGACGTCCGGCAGCGCCGCGAGGCCGGGCGCCGGGGACAGGCCCTCGGACACAGCGCCGGGAGCGGTGCGCAGGACGCCGAGCATGTGCCGCATCTCGGTCAGCGCCTGCCTGCTCGTGCTCTCGATGACCCGCAGCGCCTCCAGCGCCTCCTCCGGCCGCCGGTCGGCCACATGCGCCGCGACCCCGGCCTTGACCCCGATGAGGCTGAGCGTGTGGGAGACCACGTCGTGCATCTCCCTGGCGATGCGCAGCCGCTCCTCGGTGACGGCGCGCTCGGCGGCCTGCCCGGCCAGGCGGGCGGCGTAAGCCCGGCGCTCCCGCACCGCCCGGCCGATCGTCCAGGCACCGCCCAGCGCGAGCGCGGCCAGCACGACGGTCTCCGCGATCCGCCTGACCTCGGGCTCGGCCGACACGCCGCCGAACGCCGCGAGCAGCAGCGCCCCGGCGGTCAGCACGCCGATCGCCGCCGTCGGTTCCCACCGGCGCCGCCGCGTCGTGAGCGCGACCGGATAGAGCGCGTACGCCGCGGCGGCCAGCGGTTCCCGCACGACGCCGAGTGCCATGGCCGCCACGGACGCGGCCGCGACGACGCAGAAGATCGGCAGCGGCCACCGCCGCCTCGCCGCGAGCGGCAGCGTCATCGCGGCGATCAGGGCCCAGGCCGCCGGGTGGTGCACACCTGGAGGGTTGACGACCAGCACGAACGCGTAGCCCAGCCCGGCCAGCACGTCGAGCGCGACCAGCTCACGGGGGCGCAGCGGCCGGGGGAACAACGGCCGCACGTCCGGATCGTCCACGCGCCCACGCTAGCCATACGTGCGCACGCTCGCCTCCTGCCCCGGTCTGTCATGCCACGGTCTGAGACACGTCCCGCGGATCGCACGCCGCTCCGACGCGAAGAGCGGGGGCTCCGCGAGACCGTCGGGAGATGATCGAAGTCAGAGAGCTGACCAAGCGCTTCGGGCGCACGGTCGCCGTGGACGGGCTGACGTTCCACGTGAAACCAGGCCGGGTCACCGGGTTCCTCGGGCCGAACGGCGCGGGCAAGTCCACCACCATGCGGGTGATCCTCGGCCTGGACCGCCCGGCGAGTGGCGAGGCGCTGGTGGATGGCCGCCGCTACGACCGCCTCCGTCACCCGATGCGGGAGGTGGGCGCGCTCCTGGACGCCGGCGCCGTCCAGGGCGGCCGTACGCCCCTGGGGCACCTGAGCTGGATGGCCCGCGCCAACCGCATCGGCCAGGACCGGGTCGTGTCCGTCATCGAGCAGGTGGGGCTGGCCGGAGTGGCACGCAGGCGGATCCGGGGCTTCTCGCTCGGCATGCGGCAGCGCCTCGGGATCGCCGCCGCGCTCCTCGGCGACCCCGGAGTGCTGCTGCTGGACGAGCCGGTCAACGGCCTCGACCCGGACGGCGTGCGCTGGATCCGCGAACTGCTCCGCGGCCTCGCCGCGGAGGGGCGGACGGTGCTCCTGTCGAGTCACCTGATGAGCGAGATGGAGCTCACCGCCGACCATCTGGTCGTCATCGGACGCGGGCGCCTCATCACGGACACCTCGATGCGGGAGCTGACCGCCGTACGGGACGTCTTCGTCCGCAGCAGCCGCGCCGCGGACCTCGCCACGGCGCTGTCGGCCGCGGGCGGGACGGTCGCGGCCGAGGACGGCGGGGGCCTGTCGGTGCGCGGCCTCGACCCGGTGGAGATCGGCGACCTCGCCGCCCGGCACGCGATCCCTCTCCACGAGGTCACCCCGCGCGGCGCCTCCCTGGAGGAGACCTACATGCGGCTCACGGCTGAGCTCACAGCGGAGGAGGCGAACCGGTGATCGACGCTCTCGCCGCCGAATGGCTCAAGCTCCGCACTGTCCGATCCACCTCCGTGGTTCTCGCCGTCGTCGCCGTCGTCGTCGGTCTCATGGCCCTGCTGGCCTGGTACGCCGCCCACCTGTGGGACGGCCTGCCGCCCGGTCGGCGCGACCACCTCGAGGTGTCGTCGCTGCCCGAGGTGACGCACACGCTCGCCTCGCTGTGCCTGGCCGTGCTGGGCGTCCTCGCCTTCTCCGGCGAGTTCGGCACCGGGATGATCCGCACCACGTTCACCGTGCTGCCGTCACGCGGCCGGGTGCTCGCCGCCAAGGCGGTCGTCGTCGCGGTCGTCGCCTTCTGCACGGGCCTCGCGGCCGTGCTCGCGACGTACGCCGCCGGGCGGCTCATCATCGGTGACCGGCCCGTTCGCGGGCAGTCGGCGGAGGCGCTGAGCGGGCAACTGCCGCTCTTCCTGGCGATGAGCCTGTCCATCGCGATGTTCGCGCTCCTCGGACTGTGCCTGGCCGCGCTCACGCGCTCCGCCGTCGCCGCCGTCGCCACCCTCGTGGCGGTCTGGTACGTGCTGCCCATCATCGGCTTCAACCTGCCGGCGCCCTGGAACGAGCGTGTCGGCTCGATCCTGCCGGGCGCCCTGGCGGGCCAGCTGGCCGGCACCGGCAACCCCCAGTCGGTCGGCGGCGCGCTGCTGTCGCCACCCGCCGCGCTCGCGGCGATGGTCGCCTGGGTGGCGGTGCCGTACGCGGTGGCCGCCGTCCTGCTGGCCCGCAGGGACGCCTGACGGCTCAGGAGGCGGTCTGCGGCAGGCAGGCGGCGTCGGTGGCGGCCCCGGTGGTCGCCCCGGTGGTCGCCCCGGTGGGGGCGGCCTCCGGCTTCGCGTCGAGGGACACCGCGGCCGTGAGCGAAAGGGTCAGGGGCAGGGTGAGAGTGGGCGTGCAGGCGGGAGCGCACGCCGCGGGCTTGACGACCGGCTGCGGCACGGGCTTCTCAACCGGCTTCACCACGGGCTTGACGACCGGCTGCGGCACGGGCTTCTCAACCGGCTTCGCCACGGGCTTGACGACCGGTGCCGCGGCCGGCTGCGGCGTGGAGGTGGCGGGCCGCGTGACGGGGTCCACCTGTGGCCGGGGCGACGGAGCGTCCGGCTTCGCCTTGCCGCCCGCCTTGCCCTCCTCCTTGCCCTTCTCGTCGCCCTTCACCTCGACGGACCGATCCACTTCGGTCTCGTGCTCGTCCACCCGCGGGGAGGCCGTCGTCTTGCTGTTGTGCTCCTCGCCGTCGCGGTTGATCTCGACCGCCTCGGGCGCGTTCTCCTGCGTGTACAGCCGGTCCTGGTTGCCGTACTGCTGCGCGACGGTGCTGTCGTTCTGCCAGTTGTACGGCAACGCCTGCGCGTCCGTCGTCTCCTTCTGGTAGGGGACGAGGACCAGCGTGAGGTCACGCATCAGGAACTGGTGCTGGCGCTGCTGCTCCCGCAGCCGCTGGTTGTGCCGGTGCCCGTTCTTCTGGCGGTTGCGCTGCCCCCGTGCGTGCGGATGGCCGAACCGGACGAGGCTGTGCTGTGCGGACATCGTGGCGGACATCGTGGCGGACATCGTGGTGGGCAGCGTGGCGGCCCCCGCCGGTGTGGCGACGAGAGGAGCCCCCGCGATCACGGCGCCCCCGGCGATGACGGCGCCGATCGCGAGGATCCCGGCGACGCTCGTGCTTTTTGCCATTTCGTTTCCCCCTAGAACTACCGCAGCACAATCACGGAACAAGCGCCGTGCTTACCGATCTCGGGGTTTCCACGTCGATCATCGGACAAACGGGCCAAGGGCCGGTTTTTCCCTTCCCCTGCGCTTTGTTGGGGCCGCTGCCCGTTTGAATGTCCGCTTTCTGCGGGAAATGTCCCGACACCGCCCAAGTGAGGGCTGACCCCCTCCGGGTACGGCTCAGGCATGACCTCAGCACGGGACGAACTGGCGGGGCTCGACCCCTTCGACATCTTCGACACCGAGGCGGCACGGCTGGAGCGCTTCTTCTCCTCCCTCGACGACGACGGGTGGAGCCGCCCCTCCCGGTGTGACGGCTGGACGGTACGTGACGTGCTCGCGCACCTGGCCGGCGAGGAGTTGTACAACCACGCGTGCCTGGACGACGACATCGACGGGTTCTTCGAGCTGCTCGACCACGAGGGCGTGCGCGGCGGCTTCGACGGCTTCAACGAGTGGTGCGTGCGCAAGCGGCGCACCCTGCCGGTGGAGCAGGTGCTCGACGAGTGGCGGACCAGGAACAGGGAGACCCGCGCGCGCATGCGCGCCCTCGGCCGCGACGGCACGCTCCACACGTCGGCCGGCCCCTACCCGGCGGGCCTGCAGACCTTCCACTACGACTCGGAGTACGCCACGCACGCCGACGACGTCGGGGCGCCGGTGACACAGGACGAGGCCGGCGACCGCCTCGACTGGCGGGTCCACGTCGGCGTGTCCGTACTGGAGAAGCAGGGGCCCAAGGCGCGGGTCGAACGCGCATGCGGCCGGGTTCAGGTGCAGGTGGACGGCGGCCTGACCGCCGACCTGTCCCCCGAGGAGTTCGTCGAGGCGACCGTCGGCCGTCTGCCCGCCGGGCATCCTCTCGACGCCCGCGTCCGCGGCGCCCTGCGCTGCCTCGCCTGAGCGACGAGGAGACGCCGGGCGCCCCCGCGGGCGCCCGGCGTGCGGGACATAAGGGATCGGACCGTGCCCTCGGCACCGGTGGTAATAAGCCGCTCGTCTCCCGCCTCGGCGGGACCGCCGCCCACAACCGGGTGCGCCCGGGAGCGGGCCGTACGAGCGTGATCGTGCGGACGGTCACGACGATCGCGCCGGCCGGTACGGCGGAGCCGTGGATGCCCGCCCCGCCGCCCACGCGGCATCGGTACGGCGGGCTGACCGGACGTCTGCGGCCGGGCGGCCGGGTGGGCCCCCCTGGCCGGCGGTCGACGGCGGCGCGCCGGCGCGCCGGATATGGAATGCGTGTCGATAAACGCCTCATGCGAATTCCCCGAATGAAAAATGCGGCCAGGACAGGCCGGTTTTGCCCGGGGGGATCCAGACGTGCGGCGGCCCGTCAACGATGCACCGGGATCGGGCCCAAATCAATCAGGCACGCCGGAGAGAACGCATTCCGCCCGATTAGACAGGAGATCAGGGCAGCCAGGAGACGCGGCCGCGCAGCAGTCCGTACCCGACGAAGGCGACCACGTCGATCAGCGTGTGCGCGGCGATCAGCGGCATGGTCCGGCCCCAGCGCTGGTAGAGCCGGCCGAAGACCACGCCCATCGCGATGTTGCCGACGAAGCCGCCGAAGCCCTGGTAGAGGTGGTAGGACCCGCGCAGGACGGCCGACGCCCCGACCGCGCGCCACGGCGACCAGCCGCGCTGCCCCAGCCGGTGCAGCAGATACCCGGCGACCAGCACCTCCTCCAGCACGCCGTTCTGGGCGGCCTCGGCGACGAGGACCGGGATCCGCCACCAGGTGTCCGGCAGGCTGTCGGGCACGACGTTCAGGTTGATCCCGGAGCGGAAGGCGAACAGGTAGAACACCAGACCGGTGCCGCCGATCGCCGCCGCCAGCACGGCGCCGCGCAGCGTGTCGCGGCCGGGCTCGCGCCAGTCGGCCCCGATCGTGCGCATGGACTCGCCCGATCGGGCCAGCAGGTAGGCGACGAGCCCCACCGGCGCCACGTTCACCGCGATCCCCGCGAGGTGCAGCGTGAGATCCAGCCACGGGCGGCCCGGGGCCAGCGAGCCGACGAGCACGGCGTGCTGGTCGCCCAGGTCCTTCGGCGCGGTCAGTGCGCCGACGAGGCGGATGAGCGACAGCAGGGCACTGGCGCCGAGCGAGACCGCGAAGACCGCGATGATCTCCGGGCCGATCAGCCGCGGCGTGAGACCGCGCAGGGCGGTGGCGTCGGCGGTGGCGTCGTCCATGCTGGCAGGGTAGCCGCCCCCGCACGCTCACCCGTCCCGTCAGGCCCGCCCCATCAGTACGGCAGCGCACGGGACGTGAACGACGGTGCGACGAACGCCGCCTTGAACTTCGGGAAGGCCACCGTGTTGGGGTTGCCGTCCGAGGTGTAGCGGTCCGTAGGGTTGGCCTTGAGCCAGTCGAGCCACGCCATCGAGCAGAACTTCTTACAGTCGCCCACCTTGTTCTCCTTCGACCTGATCCGTGGGATGCCCACCGGGTCGAAGTCCTTGGTGAACGGCGACGGCGCCGGCGTGTAGCCCGCGAGGAACACGCCCTTGTAGTCGTAACGGGTGCCACCGGACGCCCCCTGCAGCGCCCACTTCTTCTCGTGCGGCTGGTTGCCGTACGGCAGGGCGAGCGTGACCGGCGGCGTCTTGACCAACGAGGTGATCAGCGTCTGCCCGGCCGCGATCTCCTTCTCCACCTGGTCCTTCGGCTTGCCCAGCAGGTTGAGGTGGTTGCGGGTGTGGTTGCCGATGTCGAAGTTGTGGTCCTTGAGCCACTGCAGGACCTGGATCTGCTCCTCCTGGCGGGCCTTGCCGAACAGGTCCTTGATCACATACATGGTCGCCACCGGCCGGAAGCCCGGATGCTTCTTCGCGACGTCCATCAGGATGCCGACCGCGCAGTCCGGCGACGGGTTGCCCATGCCGTCGAGCGTGAGCTGGGCGGGCGAGGAGTCGTCGAAGGTCAGCACCACCGGGTGCTTGCCCGCCGGGATGTCGATCTTCCCGGTGACGTACTCGGCCGCGGTGACCGGCACGTAGTCCTCCGCCGCCAGCCGCTCCAGCTCGTCGCGGAAGTCCTTCGGACTGCGGTCGTCGCCCGGCGGCGGGTTGTTGACGATCCGGTGATACATGATCACCGGAATCTGCCCCAGCTCGTTGGCCTTCGCCTGGGCGGCGGCGGCCGTCTCGGACTTGCGAAGCGTCGCATCGGCGGCCGCTCTGTTCTGCCGGTGGCCGGCCGGGCTCGCCTGTGTGGCGTGCTTGCCCCCGCCGGCCGCGCAGGCGGAGAGCGCCACCGCCCCCAACGACACCACGGCGATGCCGGCAACCCTGAAGCGCCCCATGGATCCCCCTCGTCGGGCCGCGCTTGACGATGAGGGGCTCCTACCCGCGCGACGTCTTCACGTCACGCCGAGTAGGACAAACATCACGCTAAGTACGTCATATCTGGGGCTGCGCGCAGAAGGCGACGCCGTCGCCGCCGATCTCGGCCGGGCCCTCGGACGCGTCGGCGAACACCGACTCGCCGGAACGCAGCTTCACCTCCGAGCCGGAGGCCGTACGCACGTTGACGACGCCTTCGGTGCACAGCACGATCCGGGGAAGACCCCCGGGGAGCACCTCCACCGCGCCGGACTCGACCCTGCGGAGCAGGAACTCCGGGACGGGCGGCACGTACGCACCGCCGACCGGCTCCACCGCCAGGGGCTGCGCCGCGGCGTCGGTGATCCGCAGCAGTTCCTCCACGTCGATGTGCTTGCCGGTCAGGCCCGCCCGCAGCACGTTGTCGGAGCAGGCCATGATCTCCACGGCGAGGCCGTCGAGGTAGCAGTGCAGCACCCCGGCCCCGAGGAACAGCGCCTCGCCGGGGGCCAGCGTGTGGCGGCGCATCAGCAACGGCGCCAGCACGGCCGGGTCCTCCGGGTAACGCCGCGCCAGCCGCACCACGAGCGCGTAGTCGGGCGTGTGGCAGGCGGAGGCCGCCCACACCACCGACTCGACCAGCTCCCGCCGGGAGCCGGGCCACTCGAGCAGCGCCCGCAGCGCGGCGAGCACGTCGCCGTCGCGCAGCGCCGCGACCACCGGCTGCAACGCGTTCACGTGCAGCCGCTCGACCAGCATCGACGCCTGCTCCGGCGGCCGGAACCCGGCCAGCCCGGTGAACGGCGTGAGCGCGCAGACCAGCTCCGGCTTGTGCCAGGGGTCGGTGTAGTTCGCGTCGCCCCGGGCGTGGCCCGCGGCGGCCTGATCGGCGTCGGGGTGGACCTGCAGCGACAGCGGCGCGTCCACCGCGATCACCTTCATCAGGTACGGCAGCCGCTGCCCGAACCGCCCGGCGACCGCCTCGCCGAGGGTCCCCACGGGGTCGGCGGCGACCGCGTCGGCGAGCGTGATCTCGGCCCCGTTCCTGGTCAGCCGGGAGGACGCGGCCGGGTGAGCACCCAGCCACATCTCGGCCTCCGGCCCCGAGGCGGGCCGCCCGGTCAGCTCGGCGATGGCCGTACGGGAGCCCCAGGGGTAGTCCTTTATGGGGTTGGTGAGCAGGTCCACGTGCGTCCTTCGGGCGTCAAAGGGGGAGTTCCGAGACTAACGGGGTTCGTTGACGCATCGGAGCACCGGGTGACGTACGAGCGCGCCGGGGTCGGGACTGCCGCCGGTGACGTGGAAGACCGCGGTCTCCCCCGGCAGCAGCGTGACGAGCTGGTCGTCCACGGTCGCGCGGGGATCGAGCCGGTCGGGGAAGAGCGCCAGCTCGCGCACGATCGTCCGCGCCGTCACGCGCACCCGCAGCCCGCCCTCGAACTCCTCGACCACCGTGTCCATCTCCGCCGGAGGGTAGTCCATGGCCGGGTCCTCGCGGGGGAACCGCAGCGCGCGGGCGTCGCCTAGGGTCGCGACCAGCACCTCACCCGCCGGATTCCCGGCCCGCGCCACCCCTTCGGGCAGCTCCACGGACGCCGTGCCGCGCGCCGGGACCGCCACGTCGAAGCGCTCCTTGGCCAGGATGTCCCCCGCCAGGCTGAGCCGTTCGACGGCGAGCTCGCCCGACCACGGCTCGCCGGTGTCGTTCACCACCGCCACCGCGTCGCCCTGGAAGGTCAGCAACCGGTCGGCGTACACCCGGCGCAGCGCGTACCACAGCGGCTTGCGCCGCCCGCCGCCGTCCACCGCGGCCCAGGAGGTGACCGGCCAGCAGTCGTTGAGCTGCCACGCGATCGTGCCCATGCAGTACGGCGCGAGCGCCCGGAACCGCTCGATGCCGAACGCCATCGCCCTGGCCTGGTTGACCTGCGTGTAGTAGTGCCAGTCGTCGAACCCGTCCGGCTGCGGCAGATGCTCGCCGAGGCCGCGCAGCAGCTTGAGGTTGCCGTCGATCGCCTTCTGGTGGTGGGTCACGCCCGGGGAGACCGGCGTCAGCGGGTCGTCGGAGACCGCGGCGCGCAGCGTGGCGTACGTCGGCGGGCCCTGGAAGCCGAACTCGGCCACGAATCTCGGCGTGTAGGTCCCGTAGTGCGTGTAGTCGTGGGTGTTCCAGACGGTCCAGATGTGGACGGTGCCCTTCGACGGGTCGTTCGGCGGCAGGTCGGGCGCCCCGGAGTACGGACTGCCCGGCCAGTAGGGCCGGGTCGGGTCGAGCTCGGCCACGACCCGGGGCAGCACGTCGTAGTAGAAGCCGGCGCCCCAGCTGCGGCCCTCCAGCGTCTCCTGCCAGCCCCAGTCGGCGTGGCCCTCGATGTTCTCGTTGTTGCCGCACCACAGGACGAGACTGGCGTGGCGGGTCAGGCGGGCGACGTGCTCGCGGGCCTCGGCCTCGACCTCCGCCGCGAAGCGGCCCTCCTCCGGGTAGGCCGCGCAGGCGAACGGGAAGTCCTGCCAGACGAGCAGGCCCATCTCGTCGGCGAGGTCGTAGAAGTCCTCGCTCTCGTACATCCCGCCGCCCCACACCCGCAGGCAGTTGGCGCCCGCGGCGGCCGCCTGGGCGAACCGCTCGGCGAGGCGCTCGCGGGTGATGCGGGAGGGGAAGCAGTCGTCGGGGATCCAGTTGAAGCCCTTGACGAAGACCGGCGTGCCGTTGACGACGAACGTGAACGCGTCGTCCGTGCGGTCGAGTTCGACGGAGCGAAAGCCGATCCGGCCGGTCCATTCGTGGTCGTCGAGCCGGACGGTCAGGTCGTACAACGGCTGCTCGCCGTACCCGCGCGGCCACCACAGCTCCGGGTCGGGCACGGTCAGCGTGACGACGGCCCGGCGCTGCCCGGCGCCGACGGTGACGGTCCCGGTCACGCCCCCCGCCGAGGCCGTGAGCGTGAGCGGCCGCTCGGCGGCGCGCTCGACCGCCACGTGCACCTCGACCCTGCCGTCTCCGTGGACGAGCGGACGCACCTCGGCCAGGCGGGCGGTGCTCCAGGTCTCGATGCCGATGGGCCGCCAGATCCCGGCCGTGACCAGCGTCGGTCCCCAGTCCCAGCCGAAGTTGCAGGCCATCTTCCTGATGAACTGGTACGGCTCGGCGTACGCGCCGGGGCGGTCGCCGAGGGCCGCCTTCTGCGTCTCCGCGTACCCGTACGGCGGGTCGAACAGGATCTTCAGCGTGTTCTCGCCCGCACGCAGCAGGTGCCGTACGGAGAAGCGGTACGACCGGTGCATGTCGGCCGTCGTGCCGATCTCGATGCCGTTGAGCACGATCGTGGCGGCCGTGTCGAGCCCCTCGCAAACGAGGTCCGCCCGGTCGTCCTCGGTGCCGTCCCCCGCTGAATCCCACGTGAAGGTGGTCTCGTACGCCCATGCCGTGCGGCCGATCCAGGTCAGCCGGTCCTCGTTGTCGTCCAGGTACGGGTCCTCGATCAGCCCGGCGGCCAGGAGGTCGGTGTGGACGCAACCGGGAACGATCGCGGGCAGGCCCGCGACCACCGGCCGGAGCTGCCCGGTCGACGACACTGCGGTGACGGTCCACCCGTCGCGCAGGGGACGGTACGAGCTCACGCTTGCTCCTTCGCGAGAAGATCAGCGGCCGGAGGCCGGCTGGAGTTCGGTGAGCATGAGCGTGCCGCCCATCTCCATCCAGTTGCGCCACATCGTCGGCGGGTACTTCGGCGTGCCCTGCCCACTGGTCGGCCAGTTCGTCCAGACCGCATCGGTGGTCTGAGACCACAGGCCGTTGTACCAGAGCGGGATGACCGGCATGTCGTCGAGCTGGATCTTCTGCAGCTCCGAAGTGATCTTCTTCATGCCCGCCAGGTCCTCGGGCCTGACCTGGTCGAGTTGCCGGGTGAGCTCCCACGCCCGCTTGTTCTCGTACCGGCCGAAGTTCCTCGTGGTCTGCAGCTTCCGCACCGGGAGGCGGAACAGGTAGTCGTAGTACAGCCAGGGGGTGTTGGCGAGCCCGTTGTCGTTGTTGAGGACCATGTCGTACTTGCCGGAGCTGCGGAGGTCGACGAGCACGTTGTAGTCGGGGAAGTCGGCCTCGACGTCGATGCCGGCCGCCTTGGCGCTGGAGCTGATGACCCGCGCCGCCTCCATCCAGTCGGTCCACCCGGCGGGCACGATGAGCTTCAGCGAGATCTTGGCACCGCTCGGCGACTCGACCAGCCCGTCGCCGTCGCGGTCCTTGTAGCCGGCGTCGGCCAGCAGTTGCTTGGCCTTGTCGGGGTTGTAGGAGAAGCCGAGCCGGGAGGTGACGGCCTTGTCGATGTACTTGTCCCACTGCGGCAGCAGGCCGGTCGGGTCGGAGACCTTGACCAGGTTGCCGTAGACGCCCTCGATGATCCTCTTCGTGTCGATCGCGTAGGCGACCGCCTTGCGGAACTCCTTGTCGTCCATCGGCTTCTTCGTCGTGTTCAGCCACAGCCAGGCCGTGGTCGCCGGCAGCATGTACGGCGGCCGGTCGTAGTAGGTCTTGATGCCGAAGTCGCCCTTGACCAGGTTCCCGATGCCCGGCAGGAAGTTCACGCCGAGGTCGAGGTCCTTCTGCAGCAGCATGCCCATCGCGACCTCGTTGGTGGAGTTGACGATGTCGACGACGTACTTCGGCTTGACGTCCTTGCCGAGCGCCTTGGTGGCCCACCAGCCGCCGCGCTTGGCCCAGACCATGCGGTCCTCGTCATGCGACCGGTAGGCGTACGGGCCGGTGCCGACAGGCTCCTCGTTGGCCCCGTTCATCACCTCGTCCTCCGACCGGTTCGCCCACAGGTGCTTGGGGACGATGGCCCGGCTGTAGAGGTGGTTGGCCCACTCCTGGTAGTTGGCGGTGGTGAAGGTGAACTTCACGGTGTGGTCGTCGACCTTGTCGGCGGACCTCAGCCACGACCACAGGGGGTGATAGGGGACGGTCTCGAACTTGCCGAGCTCGAACGTGAAGATGACGTCGTCGGCGGTGAAGGGCTTGCCGTCCGACCAGGTGACGTCCTTGCGCAGCTTGAGCGTGTACTCCAGGTCGCCGGTCCAGTCACCGCCCTCGGCCAGCCAGGGCAAGAACTTGTCGGTGTTCCCGTCGTACATGAACAGCGTCTCGTAGACCAGGCCCTTGGTGCCCGTGGCGGAGTCCCACTCGCGCAGGGGGTTCCAGTTCGTCGGTGGTCCCCACTGGGTGCCGCTGGTGTAGAGGGTCTCGTTGCGGGGGAGGTCTCCGCCGCTGCCGCCCGCCGCCGGGGCCTCCGCAGGACCGGTCGGCGTGGGCGCCCCCCCGCCTCCCGAGCAGGCCACGCTCAACAGGCCGGCTGCCAGCACCGGTATAAGAAACCGCGTTCGGTTCCGCATGGTGAAATCTCCTTCCCCCACGCGACACCGCGCGGGGTCTGCATAGGTTGCCAGGCCCCGATCATGCTCGGTCCGCTACCGCTGAACCGGATAAGTGCCGAAACCGTAAAATCCCAATATAGGTGGTGTCAATAGCGAGAAGATGGAGGCAAAGTAACGGTAGTAAGCTAACAGCCACTGGACCGGTTCAGCCCGAGGGGATACGTGAGAAGACCGACCATCGCGGACATCGCACGCCAGGCGGGGGTCTCCAAGGGCGCGGTCTCGTACGCCCTGAACGGCCAGCCCGGGGTGTCCGAAGCGACCAGGGCCCGCATCCTGGCGATCGCGAACGAGATCGGCTGGCGGCCGAACATCGCGGCCCGGGCGCTCAACGGCGCCCGCGCGCACGCCGTGGGCCTCGCCCTGTGCCGGCCCGCCCGTTTCCTCGGCGTGGAGCCGTTCTTCATGGAGCTGATCAGCGGCATCGAGGCGGAGCTGTCCGCCCGCTCGTACGCCCTGCTGCTGCAGGTGGTCGGCGACCACGAGGCCGAGATGGGCGTCTACCGCCGCTGGTGGGGAGAGGGCCGGGTGGACGGCGCGATCCTCGTCGACCTCCACCTCGACGACCCCCGCGTGCCGCAGGTGGAGGAGATGGGCATGCCCGTCGTCGTCCTCGGGCACCCCTCGGCCGCCGGGTCGCTCGTGCCGGTCTGGGCCGACGACAGCGCGGCCGTACGCGAGACGGTGGAGTATCTCGTCGCGCTCGGGCACCGGCGGATCGCCCGCGTCGCCGGGCTGCCCCGGCTGTCGCACACGGCGATCCGCGACCGCGCGTTCGGCGACGTCTGCGCCGGTCTCGGCCTGGACGGCTGCCCGATCGTGCACACCGACTACACCGGCGAGGAGGGCGCGCGGGCCACCCGGCGGCTGCTCAGCTCACCCGAACGGCCCTCGGCGATCGTCTTCGACAACGACATCATGGCCGTGGCCGGCCTGTCGGTCGCCCAGGAGATGCGACTCGACGTGCCGGCCGAACTGTCCGTCGTCGCCTGGGACGACTCCCCGCTCTGTCAGGTCGTCCGCCCGCCGCTGACCGTGCTCACCCGGGACATCCCGGCGTACGGCGCGCACGCGGCGCAGCGGCTGCTCGCGCTGATCGACGGCGTGGAGGCGAGGCCGCTGGAGGACCGGGCCCCGCGCCTGACCACCCGCGGCAGCACCGCGCCGCCCGCCTAGTCTTCAGGGTCTTCAGGGTCTTCAGGCCGCCGCGGGGAGCGCCGACCAGTCGATCACCAGGCGCTGCGGGTCCGCGGGGTCGGTCCACACCTGGACCGTCCGGCCCGGCAGCACGGCGCCCATCAGCAGCCGGGGGAGGATCTGCCGGTGCGCGACCACGTACGGCGCGCCGGAGGCGGGCTGCACCCGCAGGTCGAATGCGACGACCACCTGGTCGTTCACCATCGTGCCCGTGTCCCGCATGCTCGCGACCAGGGCGGTCGCCGGCAGGCCGGTGCCGACGAGGTCCTGGTTGCCGGTGCCCAGGAAGCTCTTCATCTGGCCGAAGACGCCGGTGGAGGGGCCACCGCCGCCGACCAGCTTGGTGGCCAGGATGACGACGTCGCCGATCACCAGGAACATCCCGACGACGAAGGCGGGCATGCCCCACGACATGGTGTCGATCGAGCCGATCCCGTAGATGCCGGCGAGCAGCATGGCGAGGCCGGTGCCGGCGCCGATGACAAGGACAGTACGCGACATTGTTCTCAACCCTTCGGATTTCTCGTACGTCCTAGAGATAGGCGGACGGGCTTGATCGGTACTTGCAGGGCGGTTACCTCGTTTGAAAGGTGACGTTCAGGGGAGATCGCTACACTTGGCCCCGTTTGCCGCTACTGGCTTGCGACCTGGCGAGAAACGCCTGGTCCGACCCCCTCAGGAGCACGACAGTGGGTCACGTCGACGTCCGTCCCGCGCCCCCGGCGGAGGAGGACCTCCCGGCGCCGCCGCCGCCCCGGACGCCCCCCAAGTGGCGGGCATGGCTGTGGGTCACGTTGTCGGGAGCGCTGGGCGTGCTCACGGGCGCCGCCACGTTCGCCGTCGGCGGGTACGTCAAGCTGACCGGCAACGTCAAGCACGAGACGGTGACCAAGCAGGATCTCGGCGAGGCACGCCCGCAGAAGATCAGCAAGGCGCTCAACGTGCTGATCGTCGGTTCGGACCAGCGCAACGGCGCGAACGCCAAGTACGGCAGGTTCCCCGGCGAGCGCACCGACACGATCATCCTGGCGCACATCTCACCCAACCGGGACGGCGCGGTGCTGATCAGCTTCCCGCGCGACTCGCTCGTCCGGCTCCCCGCCTGCCCCGCGAAGGGCACCCTGCCGGGCCAGCGGCCGCACGTCGGAATGATCAACGAGTCGTTCAACTCCGGCGGCATCGGCTGCACCTGGAAGACGATCGAGGGCCTCACGAACATCCACATCGACCACTTCGTGAAGGTCGACTTCACCGGCTTCAAGGCGATGGTGAACGCGCTGGACGGCGTGCAGGTCTGCCTGCCGCAGGCCGTCCACGACAAGAAGGCGCTGCTCGACCTGCCCGCCGGCAGGCAGGTGCTCAAGGGCGAGCAGGCGCTCGGATACGTCCGCGCGCGCTACAGCCTCGGCGACGGCTCCGACATCGGCCGGATCCAGCGCCAGCAGATGTTCCTCGCCTCGATGGCCAAGAAGGCCATGAGCGGCGAGACGCTGACCAACCCCGCCACGCTGTTCGGCTTCCTCGACGCGGTGACCAAGTCGATCACCACCGACCCCGACCTCACGATCGGCGTGATGAAGGACCTCGCGACGAGCGCGCAGGGCCTGACCGCCGGGCAGATCCGCTTCGTCACCACGCCCTGGCGCTACTCCATCACCAACCCCGGGCGGGTCGAGTGGGTGCAGCCGCAGGCCCAGCGGCTGTTCAGGATGGTCGCCGCCGACCAGATCGCCAAGAACGTCAAGAGCGGCGAGCAGAAGATCCCCAAGTCGCAGATCCACATCCTGGTCCGCAACGGCAGCGGGCAGCAGGGGCTCGGCACCCAGGTGGCCGCGGAGCTGGAGCAGCGCGGCTACCACATCGTCAAGGTCGAGCAGGCGCCCCAGCCGTACGCCAAGACCGTCGTGGCGTACTCGAAGAACGGCGAGAGCCGGGCGTCCCGGCTGTACCGCGAGCTCAAGAAGTCACGGTCCCGCCTGGTGCCCACGGCCACCACGCAGACCCTCGTGCTGGGGATCGGGGCCGACTGGAACGGGATGAAGCCCCCCAGGACGCTCGACGACGTGGAGGGCTTCGACGCCACGCAGGACAGCTGCACGGCCTCCTAGAAGAGCCAGTCCAGCAGTCCGCCGCCGTGGCGCGGCTCCTCCTTCGTGGGGGCGGGCGCGCTGGTCGGCTGTTCGGTGGCCGCGTCGGCGGTGGGGGCCGTGGCCGCCTGTTCCTCGGCCGGGCCCGCGTCCGTCCCACCGGCCTGCTTGCCGGTCTGGGCGTCGACCGACACGCGCGACGGACGCGGGGAGGCGGTCGCCCGGGAGCCGGGGTCCTGTGTACGAGGCCGATCGGCGCGCGAGGGCGCGGGCGACGCGGCCGGCGCCTCGGTCCCGGACGTCGCGGGCCGGGTCCGTTCGGGCCGGGCGCTGGGAGGCTCGCTGGGCGCCTGGCTCGGCACGTCGTCGGGCACGTCGCTCACCTCGTCGGTGGGCACGTCCGTAGGCTCTCCGGCCGGTGAGGCCGGCGCCGTCGTGGCCGTGCCGGCCCCGGCGGCGCAGGTCGCTCCGTCAGCGCAGTCCGCTCCGGACGGCTGCCCGACCCACAGCGCCAGCGCCCAGATCGCGCCCAGGACCCCGGCGGCGATCAGGCCGGTCCGCAGCAGCAGCCCGCCGCGCCGCGACCCCTCGGCCTCGTCCTCCTCCGGATCGGGGGCGTTGCGCCAGCCCGAGCCGAGGAAGCCGCGCGGATCGGTGTCGCCGTCGCTCACCTCCTCGTCGCTCACCAGGCCCTCGGACCGGAGCCGAGCCGTGCGTCCGGCGGCGTAGTCATCCTTGTCGGCGTGGTCGGCGGGGGTCAGCGCGGGCTGGTCCGGCCGCCAGTCCTCCGACAACACGTCGCCCTGGTCTTCCGGCGCGGTGCCGAGAGCCTGGTCGTCGTGCTCCTCGGACCAGAACCGGTCTCCCTCACCGCCATGACGGCCTTCGTCGGTGATGTACGGCCGGCTGAGCGAGCCGTCCTGCTCGTAGGCGTCCTCGGTGGCCGGGTCGCGCATGAAGGTCCTTCCTCGGTGGGCTTTTGGGCCATGTCTCAATAGCGTCCGTTCCTAGCACCGATCGACACGTCCTGTCTGGAAATTTCACAACAATCGCTGGAAGTCGGGTTGTCATCGACGCAACAACCCCGCAAACCCATCGGGCTTGACGGGATTCCTGGAACGGTCTTTAATATCGACTAAACCGACTGACTTGGTAGGAATCTCGGAATAGAGGACACGGCATGAGAGTGCGCAGGCTCGGGGCCATCGCAGCCGCCGTCATGGCGACGACCACCCTGGTCACCGCCTGCGGGGGAGACGGCAACGCCGGCGGGGGCGACGGCGGCGGCGACAAGGTCCAGTTGGCACTGGTCGCCTACTCCACCCCCCAGGCGGCGTTCGAGGACGCGATCAAGGCGTTCCAGAAGACGCCCGAGGGCAAGAACATCACCTTCACCCAGTCGTACGGCGCGTCCGGCGACCAGAGCCGCGCGGTGGCGAACGGCCTCAAGGCGGACATCGTCGAGTTCTCCCTGGAGACCGACATCACCCGGCTCGTCAAGGCCGGCATCGTCGCGGAGGACTGGAACTCCGGCCCCACCGCGGGGATGCTCACGAACTCCGTCGTCGTCATCGGCACCCGCAAGGGCAACCCCAAGGGCCTCAAGACCTGGGACGACCTCGTCAAGCCCGGGATCGAGGTCATCACGCCCAACCCGTTCACCTCCGGCGCCGCCCGCTGGAACCTCCTCGCGGGTTACGGCTACAAGTCGAACAAGGGCGCCGACCAGGCCGCCGGGCTCGCGTACCTCGACTCGCTGCTCAAGAACGTGCCGGTCCAGGACGACAGCGGCCGCAAGGCGCTGCAGACCTTCACCGGCGGCAAGGGCGACGCGCTCCTCACGTACGAGAACGAGGCCATCTTCGCCCAGCAGAACGACCAGGAGCTGGACTACGTCATTCCGGACTCCACGCTCCTGATCGAGAACCCGGTGGCCGTGACCAAGAACAGCGCCCACCCCGCGGAGGCCGCGGCCTTCCTCAAGTACCTCTACTCGGTCGAGGCCCAGACGATCTTCGCCAAGAACGGCTACCGCCCGGTCGTCGACGGCGTGACCGGATTCGACTGGCCCACCCCGCCGCAGCTGTTCACGATCAAGGACCTCGGCGGCTGGGACAAGATCACGACTGAGTTCTTCGACTCGAAGACCGGCAAGGTCGCGGAGATCGAACGCAAGCTCGGCGTGGCGACGGAGAAATGACGACGGAGAGATGACACGGTCACGCGTGGCCGGCGGCACCGCCGCCGGCCTCGGCATCGCGGTCCTGTACCTGAGCCTGATCGTGCTGATCCCGCTGGCCGCCGTGGTCTGGCGCTCGGCGGACGAGGGGCCCGGGTACTTCTGGCGCTCGGTCACCACCCCCGACGCCTGGGCCGCGCTCACCCTGACCATCGGCGCCTCGGCGCTCGTCGCCCTGGTCAACCTGGTCATTGGCACGGTCATCGCCTGGGTGCTGGTCCGCGACCGCTTCCCCGGCCGGGCCGTGCTCGACACGATCATCGACCTGCCGTTCGCGCTGCCGACCATCGTCGCCGGTCTCGTCCTGCTCGCGTTGTACGGCCCGCAGTCCCCGCTCGGGGTCAACCTGGCCTACAGCAGGGCCGGAGTCGTGCTGGCGCTGATGTTCGTGACGCTGCCGTTCGTCGTCCGTACGGTGCAGCCGGTCCTGCTGGAGCTCGACACGGAGATGGAGCAGGCGGCGGCCTCGCTCGGCGCGAAGCCGTTCCAGACCTTCCGCCGGATCATCCTGCCGAACCTGATCCCCGCGATGCTGTCGGGCACCGCCCTCGCCTTCACCCGGGCGATCGCCGAGTTCGGCTCGACCGTGCTCATCTCGGGCAACCTGCCGTTCAAGACGCAGGTCGCGGCGGTGAACCTCTTCAGTCAGATCGAGAGCGACAACATCACGGGCGCGGCCGCGATCTCGACGGTGCTGCTCGTGGTGGCCCTCGTGGCGCTGATCGCGCTCGACGTCCTGCAACGCTGGGGGAGCCGCCGTGGCTAAGCACGTCCTGCGCCTGGTCGCGGTCGTCTACGTCCTGTTCCTGCTGGTCCTGCCCGTAGGGCTGATCGTCTGGCGGACCTTCGGCGACGGGCTCGGGCCGTTCGCCGAGGCGCTGACCTCCCCGTCGGCCCTGCACGCGTTCAAGGTGACGCTCGCGGTCGCCGGCTGGTCTGTCGTGGCCAACACGGTCTTCGGGGTCGGCGCCGCGCTGCTGCTCGTCCGGCACGAGTTCCCCGGCAAGCGGCTGCTGGGGGCGTTCATCGACCTGCCGATGGCCGTCTCGCCGGTCGTCGTCGGCCTCGCGCTCATCCTCGTGTACGGCCGTTTCGCCCCCGTCGGCGGCCTGCTGGAGAGCTGGGGAATCCAGGTGATCTTCTCCACCCCCGGCATGGTGCTGGCCACGGTCTTCGTGGCGCTGCCGCTCGTCGTACGGGCCGTCGTACCGGTCCTGGAGGAGCTCGGCGACGAGCAGGAGCAGGCCGCGCACACGCTGGGCGCCGGCCGCCTCCAGGTGTTCACCCGCATCACGCTGCCCGGCATCCGCTGGGCCCTCGGCTACGGGGTGGTGCTCTGCCTGGCCCGTTCGCTCGGCGAGTACGGCGCGGTCGCGGTGGTCTCCGGCCGCCTCGTGGACCAGACCCAGACGCTGACCCTGTTCGTCGAGGAGCGGTTCCAGAACTTCGACCAGCCGGCCGCGTTCGCCGCCGCCACGGCCCTCGCCCTGATCGCCGTGGTCACCCTGCTGCTCACCAAGCTCCTGCGCCCGAAGGATCGGTCTCATGGCAATTGAGGTACGCGACGTGAACAAGTCGTTCGGGGCCACGCCGGTCCTGCACGACGTGTCGCTGGACGTCGCCGCGGGGTCGCTCACCGCGCTGCTCGGCCCGAGCGGCGGGGGCAAGTCGACGCTGCTGCGGGTGATCGCCGGCCTGGAGCGGCCCGACACCGGCACGGTCCGGATCTCCGGTGCCGACGCCACCCGGTTGTCCCCGCAGCGGCGCAACGTCGGCTTCGTGTTCCAGCACTACGCCGCCTTCAAGCACCTCACGGTCTTCCGCAACGTGGCCTTCGGGCTGGAGATCCGCAAGCGGCCCAAGGACGAGATCCGCAAGCGCGTCATGGAGCTGCTGGAGCTGGTCCACCTGGAGAAACTGGCCGACCGCTACCCGTCCCAGCTGTCGGGTGGCCAGCGCCAGCGCATGGCCCTGGCCCGGGCGCTCGCGGTGGAGCCCCAGGTGCTGCTGCTGGACGAGCCGTTCGGCGCTCTGGACGCGCAGGTGCGCAAGGAGTTGCGGGCGTGGCTGCGCCGGCTGCACGACGAGGTCCACGTCACCACCGTGTTCGTCACCCACGACCAGGAGGAGGCCATCGAGGTCGCCGACACGATCGTGGTGCTGGCCGGGGGCGAGGTCGTGCAGGCCGGCAGCCCCGGCGAGGTGTACGACAACCCGGCCAACCCGTTCGTCATGCGCTTCCTGGGCCCGGTCACCGAGCTCGGCGGCAACCTGGTCCGCCCGCACGACATCGAGATCAGGCAGGACCCCGTCGAGGGCGGCTCGCCCGCCGTGGTCTCCCGCGTCGTACGGCTCGGCTTCGAGGTGCGCGTGGAGGTGGAGATCGCCGGGCAGGACGCGTGGGTCCAGGTGACGCGGGAGCAGGCCGACCGGCTCGGTCTCGGGCCGGGCGACACCGTGCATCTGCGGCCCGCGCCCGGCGCCCGATCTCTGGCCCTCGCCCTGTGACGGACGCTGTGTGAGACATGCGGCTCTCCGTACGGACCCAGTACGCCCTGCGCGCCGCCGCCGAACTGGCCGCGGCGGCGCCGGGGCCGGTTCCGGCCGAGCGGATCGCGGCCGCGCAGCGCATTCCGCGGCGGTTCCTCGACAACATCCTGCTGCAGATGCGGCGGGCCGGTCTCATCAACAGCCAGCGCGGGCCTGACGGCGGCTACTGGCTCGCACGGCCCGCCGAGCAGATCACGCTCGCCGACGTCGTCCTCATCATGGAGGGGGCGCCGCAGGACAGCGAGGGCTTCCACGGCGTCGCCGAACCGCTGGGCGACGTCTGGACGGCGCTGCGCGACCACGAGCAGGCGACGCTCACCGAGGTAACACTCGCCCACATCGCGACGGGTTCACTTCCGCCCCTCTGATCCCGGCACCCCTCTGATCCCGGTTTGTGCAAGACTCCGCTTTCAAGCGGAACGTGCCGGGGCGTAGAGGCAGGCGTGATGGGTACTGCTGGGCAGCTCATCGTGGGGCGATACCGGCTGGTCCGCGCCCTCGGCCACGGCCGCGCCGGGCTGGTGTGGGAGGGCCGCGACACACTGCTCGACCGGCCCGTCGCGATCCGCGAGATCCTGCTGCCTCCCGACCTGGGCGAGACCGCCCGGCTGCGGCTCGTCCAGCGGATCTCCCGCGACGTCCGCCAGGCCGAACGGCTGCGCCACCCCCACATCGCCGCCGTCCACGACGTCGCAGAAGAGGACGACACGCCGTACGTCGTGACGGAACTGGTTCCCTCGCGCTCGCTCGACGGGGTTGTCTCCGGCGAGGGACCCCTGCCCCCCGCCGACGCCGCGCGCATCGCCCGCGCGGTGCTGTCCGCGCTCGCGCACGCCCACGCGGACGGCGTACGGCACGGCGACGTACGGCCGGCCAACGTGCTACTCGCGCACGACGGGCGGGTGCTGCTCGCCGACTTCGGCGTGTCGATCCCGGCCACCGACCCGGCGTTCGCCCGCGCTCCGGAGACCGGCGACCGCGGGCCCCGGACGTACCTCGCCCCGGAACGGGCCGCCGGCGGTCCGCGCACGGTCGCCGCCGACCTGTGGTCGCTGGGCGCCACCCTCCACCTGGCCGTCACCGGCCGGCCGCCGTCGGTCCCTCCGGGATCGCTCGAGGAGACGCCCGAGGAGCTCCGCGCGGTGCTGACCGGGCTGCTGGCCCGGGAGCCCAGGCGGCGGATCGACGCGGAGACCGCCGATCGCCTGCTCGCCGAGGCCGGGCCGCCCGCCCCGGCCCGGCCCGTACGCCGGGGCTCCGGCCGTAGGCGGCTCCTCACCGGGCTGGCGGCGGGCGTCCTGGTCGCGTGCGCCGTAGGGGGGTGGGCGGTGCTGCGGCCCGGCGGCGACGAAAGCCGGGCCGGGACCCGGGCTGTCGCCTCCCCCGCCTCCCCCGCCTCCCCGCCGGCAGCCGCCTCCGCGTCGGCGTCCGTCTCCCCGCCGGCGTCCGCCCGGCGGCTGAAGCTGAAGTGGCACACGTCCGATGCCGGATGGCGGGCCGGCGTGCCCCGCGGCTGGACCCGCGAGGAGGGGCCGTACTCGACCTCGTGGCGCTCGCGGGACGGCGCGACCGCCTTCACGGTCGAGGTGACCGCACAGCGCGGCACCGACCCTCTGGCGGCGCTCAGCGAGGCGGAGGAGATCCTCCGCCCGTCCGCGAAGACCTATCGCCGGCTCCGGCTCGAGGCCGTGACCGGCGAGCACGGTCCCGCCGCCGACTGGGAGTTCACCTGGACCCCGCGTAAGGCGTCCGCCCGGGACCATCTGGCCAAGGGAGTGGAGTATCACCAGTACCGCCGGGTGATCTCCACGGGCACGACGACGAGCGTGCTCACCTGGACCACCCCCGCCGCCGGCTGGGACGCCCTGGAGCCCACGCTCGTCAGGGTGCTCTCGCTTTTCCGACCGGCCTGAAATCCGCCCACGCCGCCTCCTGCTGTGTCATGATGACGCACGAGTGAAAGTGACAACGGTTTTCATTTCGTTTCGGGGGGCCGCATGCGAGTGGCGTTCGTCGGCAAGGGCGGAAGCGGCAAGACCACGCTGTCGTCGCTGTTCGCGAGGTACGCGACGCGGAGGGGCCCGGTCGTCGCCATCGACGCCGACATCAACCAGCACCTCGGGCTGGTCCTGGGGGCGGCCGAGCCACCGCCTCCGCTGGGCGGGATGCTGACCGAGATCAAGGACTACCTGCGCGGCGGCAATCCGCTGATCCGCGACGCGGCGTCCATGGTCAAGACGACCCCGCCGGGGCGCGGCTCCCGGCTGATCCGGCTGGACGACCCGTTCTTCCCGTCCCGCCGCGTCGAGGGCGTCTCGCTCATGGTCACCGGCCCGTTCGAGGAGGACGACCTCGGCGTCGCCTGCTACCACTCCAAGCTCGGCGCGGTCGAGCTCTACCTCAACCACCTGGTCGACGGCCCCGGCGAGTACGTCGTGGTGGACATGACCGCCGGGGCGGACTCCTTCGCCTCCGGGTTGTTCACCCGGTTCGACCTCACGATCCTGGTCGCCGAGCCGACCCGGCAGGGCGTGAGCGTCTACCGGCAGTATCGCGACCACGCCGCCGGGTTCGACGTCGAGATCGCGGTCGTGGGCAACAAGGTCCACTCGCCGGAGGACGTCGGCTTCCTCCGCGAGCACGTCGGCGACGATCTGCTGACCTGGTTCGGCCACTCCCCCGCCATCCGCGGCATGGAGCAGGGCCGGCCGTTCACGCTCGACGACCTGGAGCCCGCCGGCCACCAGGCCCTCGCCACCCTGCTCGACCGGCTCGACGCGCAGCCCAAGGACTGGCCGAAGTTCGGCAGGCAGGCGGCCGAGTTCCACATCAGGAACGCCCACGCGTGGGCGAACCGGGCCACCGGACAGGACCTGGTCGCACAGATCGACCCCGGCTTCGTGTACGGCCCGGCCGTCGCCACCCCATGAACGTGTCGCCTCCGCGCCACATGGAGACCCTCCGCGTTCGAACTACCGTCAACTGCGTCCCGCTCTCTGAGCAGACGCCGAGAGGAGAACAGCCCATGTCGCTGTCCGTGCCCAACGACCTGCTCGACCAGGCCCGCGCCGGTGAGGTGGACGACGCGGCCTTCGTCGCCTGCGTCCGCGACTCGCTGCCGTACGCCTGGGCGACGATCACCGCACTGGTCGACCGGCGGGACCGGTCCGGCGCCGACTTCGCCGACAACCAGGTGCCGCCGCCCGACGAGACCGCCCGCGGTCAGTTGCTGCGCTGCCTGGCCAGCGACGCGATGCGCGGCGCCCTCGAAAGGCACTTCGGCGTACGACTGGCCTTCCAGAACTGCCACCGCGTGGCGGTGTTCCGGCCGGAGGCCACCGAGGCCTACCGCGAGTTCGTCACGCCCCGCGCGCAGATCCTGAACCAGAGCCCGGAACTGGTCGACTGCTGACCTGATGTCCGGCCGGGGGCGGCGGCTCCGGTTCACGCCGCCCCCGGGTTCAAGGACTGTCGGGGTTCAAGGACTCTCGCACCGCCGGAAGCACCTCGGCGCCGAGGCGCGCGATGTTCTCCAGCGTCCGCACGCGGTCCCCGGCGCCCTCCACCATCAGGATGAGGTGCCGCAGCCCGGTCCGCGCCGCCGTCGTGATGATCTTCTCGACACAGTGCTCCGCGGATCCCACGGGATGAATGCGACACAGCAGGTCCACGTACTCCGGAATGTCGCGCCGTGGCGGCGGCCGGCCGTCCACGGGGACGTATCCGGCCAGGCCCGGCCCGAGCCAGCGCGGCAGCGACTCCCGCAGCTCCCGTACGGCCTGCTCGGTCGTGTCCGCCACATGACCGAGCGCGGCCCCGACGTGCGCCGCCGGGGCCGCGTCGCAGGTCGCGTACACGTCGTAGGCGGTGTACGCGTCGTAGGCGGCGACCATCTCCGCCCTCTCCTGGTCGCCGATGTGCATGCCGAGCAGCATGGGCAGCCGCCGTTCGGCGGCGAGCCGGACCGTGCCGTCCGACGTGCAGGCGACGACCGGCGACATCCGGGCCTGCGGAACCATCGAGACCTCCCTGAACCGGAAGAACTCGCCGTCCGCCGCCACCGGGCCGCCGTTCAGGGCCGCGCACAGCAGGTCGAGCGCTTCGGGGAAACCCCGCTCGAACCTCGCCGTGCCGGTGCCGAAGACCTCCAGCTCCAGCCACGGGCCCCCACGCCCGACACCGAGCCGGAACCTGCCGTCCGACACGTGGTGAAGGATCGCCGCCTGCTCCGCCAGCGCGACCGGATGCTGAGCCGACAGCACGCTGACCGCCGTCCCCACCGTGATCCGCGAAGTCCGGCCCAGCGCCACGGCCGCCAGCGTCACCGCCGAGGGGCACACGCCGTACGACATGAAGTGGTGCTCGGCGATCCAGGCGTCGTCGAACCCGGCCCTTTCGGCGGCCTCGATCGCCTCCACTGTGCCGCGCAGCACGTCCCCGGGCGCCCTGCCCGGAAAGCCGGCCGCGACGAGGAAGACCCCGATCCTCATGCCTACGGCCGCGCCCCTACCGCGGGCCGCCGTTGACGTACAGCGTCTGGCCCGTGACGTACGACGCGTCGTCCGAGGCGAAGAACGCCACCACCGACGCGATCTCGGTCGGCTGGGCGACCCGCCGCAACGGCACCGCCTGCGCCATCGTGGCCTGGTGCTCCTCGGGTGTCACGCCGAGCCGCACGGCCGTCGCCTCGGTCATCGGCGTCGCGACGTACCCGGGCGCGACCGCGTTCACCCGGACGCCGAACGGGCCGAGCTCGATCGCCATGGTCGCGGTCAGCCCCTGGATGCCCGCCTTGGCCGCCGAGTAGTTGGCCTGCCCCCGGTTCCCCAGCGCCGACCGGCTCGACAGGTTGACGATCGCTCCCGACCGCTGCTCCACCATGTGCTTCTGCACGGCCCGGCTCATGAGGAAGACGCCCTTCAGGTTCACGTCGACGACCTTGTCCCAGTCTTCCTCCGACATTCGGAACAGCAGGTTGTCGCGGGTCAGCCCGGCGTTGTTCACCAGCACGTCGATCCGCCCGAACTCGGCCATCACCCCCGGCACCAGCGCCTCGACCTGAGCACTGTCGGAGACGTCACAGCCGAACGCGACCGCCCTGCCCCCGGTCACAGTGATCTCGTCCACGATCGAAGCACACCGGTCCGCCGTGAGATCCACGCAGGCCACAGCCGCGCCCTCCGCCGCCAGCCGACGTGCGATCGCCGCACCGATCCCCCGCGCCGCACCGGTGACCACCGCGAACTTCCCGACGAACCGTGACATCGCAAGCCTCCTCACCAGGATCCGATCACAGCAACTTACTCCGAGTCATGCTCCCGGCCACGCCACCGACCGCCGCCATCCCGATCTCGCGACACCGCCACGGCCCTGGCCGGGTCGGTCGGGTCGGTCGGTTCGGTCACCGCCACGATGCTTGGCCCGGTCGGTCACTGCGCCGGAAGGAACCTCCGGTCCTCGCGAAGCCCGCTCCGCTGGGCCTTCGCTGCGGTCCTCGTTCCCTTCCGCTCCGCTCCCTCCAGCCCGGTGGACGTGTGTGCACAGCACTAGATCCGCACCCGCCTGGTCCGGGCCGGGTGGTAGGTGAAGGCCCAGCGGTCTGTGCCGGTCTTGTGGCGGGTGTAGCGGTCGGGGTGCTGGTAGCGGTCGCGGTTGTGGAACTGGCAGGCCGGGCCCAGCAGTTTGAGGTCGGTCAGGCCGCCGCTGCTCCAGTTGTCGGCGTGGTCGATCTGGCACCTGGTGGCCGGCAGCGGGCAGCCGTCGATCCAGCAGGTGGCGTAGCGGGCGTAGATCGCCCGCCGCTGGGCGGGGGTGGCCAATCTGACCTTGCGGCCCATGTCCAGGACCTGCCCGTCGGCGTCCATCACCAGGCGCACCAGGGTGGAGGTGCGGGCCAGCCGGTGCACGCCGGAGACGGGCAGCACCTGCCCGGTCGCCAGCAGCAACCCCGGCGCCGTCCCCAACGCCGTCCCTAGCAGCGCCCCCGGCAGCCCTCCGGCCGCTGCTCCCTGTGGCGACCCCGGCTCTGCTCCCGGTGGCCTCTCCGGCTCTGGTCCCAGCACGCCCTGCGGCGACCCCGGCTCTCCTCCCGATGACGCCTCCGGTTCTGGTCCCAGCACGCCCTGCGGCGACCCCGGCTCTGCTCCCCGCGCGCCGGACGCTCCCGGCGTCCTCGGTGTTTCCGGCGCTGCTGACGAGCACCGCGCCCTACTGCCGCACCCGCACCCGCACGCGCCCTCGCCATGCCGCTGGTGCTCGTGGCCGTCGTCCTCACGCGTGGCCTGCCCATGCCGATCCTCCCCCGCAGGCCGAGGCCCGGCGTGGGCGTGATGGACACAGGTGTCCCCAAGAGGATCAGGCGACTGCCACTCGCCCCACCGCGACTCCCACGAATGCGACTCCTGCCGCTGTGGCGTGCTCCGCTGTGACTCCCTCTGCTGCGACTCCCTGTGCTTCAGCGAGCTGCTCTGCTGTGGCGTGCTCTGCTGTGGCTCCTGCGGCGACTCGCTCCGCTGCCTGCCTTTCGCCTGAACGCGTCCGGTTGCGTGATCGCCGGGCTCCACATCATGGGGTCCGGTCGCCAGCTCGGCGCTCTGGCCGGCGTTTTCGACGGCAGCCTCTGTGGCTACATCGGCACCGGCGCCTACGGCAGAAGCGGCTTCCTCGGCCGCCTCGGCGTCCTGAGTGTTCTCGGGCTCTTCGGTGTCCTCAGGGCCTTCCGGGCCTTCGGAGGACTCGGGGGTCTCGGGGGTCTCGGGGTGGTCGGCGCTCTCTGGCCGGTCGGCGCTCTCGGGGCCGGTGGCGGGGTCGGTGGGGAGGGATTCGGCGTTGACCAGCACCAGAAGCTCGGCCACGATCTTCTCCTCCAGCAACGCCATGAACGCATCCGCCTGACGCACCCTCAATGGCCGGTCATCACCCTCCGCCTTCGGCCTGGCATACGCATCCAGCAACGCCTGCAACCGGGCGGCATGCTCACGCGGCAGATAGAACTCCCCCTCCAAACCGCCGCCCTTGCCCCGGCGCACCCGCAGGAACCTCCGCCCGTAGTCGGCCCGCTCATCGCGGTCCTCACCATCGGGGTCCAGCACCGCCCGCAGATAACGGCCCGCCCTGGCCACCTCCGCCGCCCCCGCCCTCCCCGCCAGCTCCAGCAGAATCGGCTCAGCCAAGGCGGCCTGCTCATCCGACAGGCCAGAGATCGCCATGCAGATGGCCTCCACCACCCCCGCCGCCAACCCACCGGCTGCGAACTTCTCCCGCACCCGGGGCAGGCGCGCCAACTCCACCGCCAGGGTGAGCAGGCGGCCCGCCCCCGCGACGCTCATTCCTCCGGCGGTGCGCAGCCAGCTGCGGGTGGAGGCATGCCCATGCCGCCGAGCCTGCCCCGCCCGATGCACCCGCCCCACCCGATCCGCCAGAGCACACGTGATCCGATCCCGCGCGAACACCAACTCCTCAGCCTCGGCCAGACAGATATCCACATCGTCCGGAACCGGCGCCAACGCCAACGCCTGCGCCGACTCACGAACAGAACCGATCAGCACCCACGACGACCGACCCCGGCGATCACCCGCGCCAGCGGCATCCGCCCCGGCAGAACCGGCCCCCGCATCATCGGCGGCACTATCGGCACCATCGGGCCTGGCGCTGGCGGCACAGCCATCGGCGGCCTCACTGCCCATGCTCCTGGTGTCAGCGGCCGCGTCGTTTTCCACACTGCCGTCCCGGGCGAGCGAACCCTCCGTCGACCACAAAGGAGAATCGGCAGTCAGGCGATCCCACCAGCCGCCGTCCGCATTGTTCGAACGATGAGGGGGGACGGAATCCGGGTCGAACAGATCCATCACACCCCCTCAGTGAATTCGAAAACCTGTATGAATTCTTCACTCCCGCTTCATCTCAAGCAACCACGAGAAACGAATAGTTGGAATTACAGTCAACCGAAAAAGGGGCAATAGCACCGACGACAACTCGGTGCACCGGCCGGCCGTGGTTTCGATACGAACGGCACCTCGCGCCGACTTCACCCGCGTGGCCTCAGAAACCGGCGATGGCGCGTTCGACGGCTTCCATCGCGCGGTCGAGCAGGGCGATGTGGTCGGCGAGCACATCCTGCGCGGGATCAGAGGCGCGAATCCTGCCGACGCTGGTCACGTACACGGTGCGGTAGGCGGCGACGAAGAAGATCTCGGGTGTCTGGCAACGCTACGACATGCCCGGCGCCGAAGGGCACCCGCTGGTGGGGCGCAGCGTGCCCGACTACGAGCTCGAGGACGGCTCACGCATCGCCGACCACCTCCACGAGGGCCGGGGCCTGCTCGTCCGTCGGAGCGAAATCGGAGTCGCCGGCTACGACGACTGGGTCACCGCCATCGCGACGGCCGTGCGCGACCCGCACGCTCCCGGCTCACTTCTCGTACGCCCGGACGGGTTCGTCGCGTGGGCGCGGGACCCGCGGGGAGCCGGCGGCGAGGAGCTCGAGAACGCCCTGAAGACCTGGTTCGGGCCGCCGCTGAACCCGCCCGCCGGGCCCCGTGGATCTTTGGCCAAATCTTTACCCTGAGCGCTCACCTCAGGGCTCCCGATTCACCCCTCTGACCTGCGGTTTCTCGGGTGGTCAACCCCCTTAACCGGACCCCCGCCAAGATGTCTCGTGTCATTTGGTATCGGCCGTGTTCAGCAGACCCCATCATGTGCTCATGCCCGCTTTTGTCACCCTGTCCGGGCGCTCCGTGCGCCTGGAACCGCTCAGCCTCGCGGTGCTCGACGACCTCGTCGCCGCGGCGAGTGAAGACCGTTCGACGTACGCCTTCACTCGGGTTCCCGCTGGCCGGGATGAGATGGTCTCCTACGTGGAGGCCGCCATGGCTGAGCAGGCGGAGGGCCGCACGATGCCCTTCGCCATCCGGTGGCTGCACACCGACCGCGTGGTCGGTGCCACCCGTCTGATGAACCTGGAGTACTGGCAGGGCCCGATGCCCTGGCCGCCGGGGACGAAGGGCGCGGTGGGCGAGGTCCCGTCCGTCGCGGACATCGGGTACACCTGGCTCGCCGCGTCGGCCCAGGGCACCGGTGTCAACCGGGAGAGCAAGTATCTGCTGCTCTCCCTGGCCTTCGAGACCTGGCAGGTTCACCGGATCACCCTCAAGGCAGACGTACGCAACTCCCGATCCCGGGCCGCCATCGAGGCCCTCGGCGCGCACCTGGACGGTGTGCGACGAGCGGACAGCCGAGGCGCCGACGACACGGTCCGAGATACCGCGTACTACTCGATCCTGAGTCCTGAGTGGCCCGCCGTACGCGAACGTCTCCGCATGCGGCTGGGCCTCCTGGAAACGGCGTCGGAAGCAGCGTAATCGTCCCCTAGAGAAGAAAGCGGCCCGTCCCGGAAGGGACGGGCCGCGTCGTTCGGGGACGGTCAGGCCTCGTAGCCGTACTCGTCCTCGTAGGCGTTGTAGATGTCGCGCCAGTAGCCGCACTTGACGGGCTGGTTGCTGTACTGGCCGATCTGACAGACCTTCGCCTGGACCTGGGCGACGTCGTAGCGCCAGAAGTTGATGCTCTTGTAGCCGCCGGCGCCGCAGTACTTGTACGACTTGTAGCTGGAGGACCAGTCGTCCTCGTCGTCGTCCCAGTACGACACCCGGAACTTGATGTACGCGCACTTGCCGCCCTGCCGGTAGGTGCGGTTGTCGTTGTCGTACAGCTTGCCGGTGATGTGGACCCGGTTCGACTCCTCGTCGTTGTAGTTCACGTCGACGTAGCCCTTGGCCTTGGCGAGGTGGTTGGACGACCAGTAGGTGCCCCACCAGCCGTTGTAGTCCCAGTCGTCGTGGTGCGGAGCGGAGGCGGAGGAGGCGGAGGAGGGGGCGGCGTTGGCGGCGGTCGCGAGGGCCGGCAGTCCGAGGGCGGCGACTGCGGTGGCGGCGGCGAGACCGAGGGTGATGGAGCGGCGCATTTCGGTTCTCCTGTTCGAGGACGATCCCCCGATGCGGGGTGCTGTCGGGGTTGCACCTCAGTGATAGGCCCGCCCGCCTGCAACTCGCTTTCAGCGCTCACACCGTGGTTGCAGCTCGCTTTCAAGCACCTGAACGCAGACTGAACCGGCGCGCCCGGTCCTACTGCCGTCGCGCTACACGATCTATCATTTGGTCGGAAAACTTGCCATTGGGAGACAGGTCACATGCCTGATCACGCCGCCGCGGACGGCCTGCGCTTCGCCGTACTGGGACCCGTCCTGGCCTGGCGCGACGGCGACGAACTCGACCTCGGCACGCCATTGCAACGCTCCATCCTCGCCATGCTCCTGCTGCGGGAGGGCCACCCGGTCACGCCCGACGAGATGATCGACGGCGTGTGGGGCGAGGACGCGCCCCCACGCGCCCTCGGCGCGCTGCGCACCTACGTCTCCCGCCTGCGCACCGTCCTGGAGCCGGACCGTTCCCCGAGGACGCCGCCGCGGCTGCTGACCTCCGTGGGCCGGGGGTACGCGCTGCGGCTCGACTCCGCTCACTCCGGCCCCGCCCGCTTCGACCTCGCCGTCTTCGAGCGTGAGTGCGCCGCCGCCGAGTCCGACCGCCGCACGGGCAGGTCCGGGGAGGCCGCAAGGCGGCTGCGCGGTGCCCTGCGCCTGTGGTCGGGCGAGCCGCTGACCGGCGCGGTCGGCCCGTACGCCGAGCACCAGCGCGACCGGCTGGCCGAGCGCCGGATGAGCGCGGTCGAGACGCTCATGGAGCTCGACCTGGAGCTGGGCCGCCACGCGGAGATCGTCTCCGAGCTGGTCGCGCTCGCCGCCGAACACCCGCTGCGCGAGCGGTTACGCGCCCAGCTCATGCTCGCCTACTACCGCTGTGGCAGGCAGGCCGAGGCGCTGTCGGTCTTCACCGAGACCCGGCAGGCGCTGGTGGAGGAGCTCGGCATCGAGCCCGGAGCCGAGCTGGCCGGCCTGCACCGGCGCATCCTCGCCGCCGATCCCGCCCTCGCCCACACACCCCCTCCCGTACGGCTCTCGCATCCGGACGGCCACGATGACGCCGCGACGGCCGGGACCGTCCCCGCGATCGAGATGCCGAGGCCGGCGCAGCTCCCGGCGGCCGTCTCCGACTTCACCGGACGCACCGGCCTGGTGCACCGGCTGCTCGCGCTGCTCCGCGGAGAAGGGGCGGGAGAGGGCGTGCCGATCGCGGCGATGTCGGGCATCGGCGGGGTGGGCAAGACGACCCTGGCCGTCCATGTGGCCCATCTCGCCGGGGACCTGTTCCCGGACGGCCAGCTCTACGCCGACCTGCGCGGATACGGCGCCGAGCCCACCGCGCCCGAGACGGCGCTGGTCGCGTTCCTGCGCGCCCTCGGCATCCCGATGGACGTGATCCCCGACGGCCTGGCCGAGCGCTCCGCGCTGTTCCGTTCGCTGCTCGCCGAGCGCAGGATGCTGGTGCTGCTCGACAACGCCCGCGACGCCGAGCAGGTCGAGCATCTGCTGCCCGGCTCGCCCGGCTGCGCCGCGATCATCACCAGCCGGGGCAAGCTGGCCGACCTGCCCGCGGCCCGGCTCGTCGACCTCGACGTGATGGAGCCCGAGGAGGCGCTGTCGCTGCTCGCGGCGGTCGCGGGACCCGAGAGGGTGGCGGCGGAACGGGCCGCCGCCATGGACGTGGTCGCAGCCTGCGGTTTCCTGCCGCTGGCCGTGCGCATCGTCGCCGCCAGACTCGCCTCCCGCCCGTCGTGGACGGTGGCCTCGCTCGTCCCCAGGCTCGCCGACGAGCGCCGCCGCCTGGACGAGATGAAGATCGGCAACCTGGCGGTCTCGGCCACGTTCGCCCTCGGATACGGCCAGCTGGACGCCCGGCAGGCGCGGGCGTTCCGGCTGCTGTCACTGCCGGCGGGCTCGGGCATCTCGGCCTTCGCGGCGGCGGCCGTGCTCGGCCTCACCCCGGCCGAGGCCGAGGACCTGATCGAGTCGCTGGTCGACGCCAGCCTGCTGGAGGCGCCCGCGCCGGGCCGCTACCGATTCCACGACCTGCTCAAGCTGTTCGCCCGGCGGCAGGCGGAGGACGCGGAGGAGCCCGCGGCCCGCGCGCTCGCCCTGCGGCGGCTACTCGGCTTCTACCTGGCGTCGGCGGGCGCGGCCCACCGGCTGGCGTACGAGGGCAGCGCGATCGCCGACAACCTCACCGACCTGGGCGTGCTCGGCCATTCCTTCTCCTCCGCCGACGAGGCCGTGGCCTGGTTGTCGGCCGAGGCGGAGGACATGTTCGGAGCCGTGGCCCAGGCAGCCCAGGCGGATGAGCCGGGCGGGGACCTGCTCGCGGCGGCCGACCTGCTGCTGGCGCTGGAGCCGCTGCTGGAGTCGGGCACCAGCCAGCGCGACTTCGAGCAGCGCACCTCGGCCCTGCTGGCGGCGACCCGCCGGACAGGCGAGCGGCGCGGCGAGATGCGCTGCCGCTACGTCCTCGGCCGGGTGCTGTTCGGCGCGAACCGGCTGGCCGAGGCCGAGGCCCACTTCCTCGCCGCGCGGACGCTCGGCGAGGAGACCGGCGACCACATCGTGCTGGGCGAGACGTGCAACGCGCTGGCGGTCGTCGCGGGCCGGCGGCGGCGCCACACCGAGGCGCTCGAATGGTTCGACCGGGCGACGGCGGTCTACCGGGAGGTGGGCAACCCGGCGGGCGAGGCGCTGGCGTCGTGCTACTCGGCCCGCGACCACCTGGGCCTCGGGCGGCCCGGCGACGCCATCGCCGCGGCCGAGCGCGGGCTCGCGGTCTTCACCGAGATCGGCAGCGGCGCGGGGGTGGCGCGGGCCCGCTACCACCTCGGCAACGTGCTGTCGCACGTCGGGCGGCTCAACGAGGCCGTCGTGCACCACGCCGAGTGCCTGGCCTTCTTCCGGGCGAGCAACCAGCGGGTCTGGGAGCAGCGGGTCTGCTACCGGCTGGCCGCCACCTTCATCGCCGCCGGGCGGTTCGCCGAGGCCGCCCGGCACGCCGAGCAGGCCCTGACAGTGAGCCGCGAGATCACCCACCCGTACGGCGAAGCGCAGTCACTGGCCGCCCTCGGCAAGGCCCTCGCGAGTCTCGGGGAGACCGGCCGGGGCAGGCAGGCCCTGGTCAAGGCCCTCGACATCTTCACCCGGCTCGGCTCGCCCGAGGCCGACGACATCCGCGCGCTCCTGCGCGAACAGGTCGAGACGTGAGTCGAGTCGCAGGTCGTCGTCGAGCCGGCTCATCCGGACATGGTTGATCAAATCGATCACCGATTCTCAATCGTGGGGGCGTGAACCGCCCGGCCGGTCGCCCGTCGTCACTGGGACGCGCAGGGGGCCCGGATCCTTACCGGTGCGCCCCGTGACGACTCGCCGCCTCACGTCGGCGACCGGCCGGGCTTTCTGCGCGGGCTCCGAACCCCCCCGAAGCCCGCTCAGGACCACTGTCGGCCCGGCCGTTCAAACTCCGATCAACGTGGGCTTGCAACGCGGAGGAAGCCCTCGGCGATCAGGGAGCGCAGCGCGGCGGGAGCCCGCCCGAGCACGGCGCCGAGGTCCTCGCCGGTCAGCTCGGCGATCGCGGCGAGCAGCGGCCGCGTGGGCAGGTCGCCGTCGCACACCCCGGCCAGGGCCGCCTCCACCGTCCCCACGGTGACCGTACGGCGCGCGCCCCGGGTCTGCCGCAGGACGATCCGGGAGGGGTCGTCGGCGCCGGGCGGGCCGACGCGCTCCTCCACCACTCCCTCGGCCGGCTTCAGGCGCGCGTCGAGCAGGTCCTCGTCGGACAGCTCGTGGGCGGTGCGCGCCGCGCGCAGGACCTCCTCGACCAGCGCGCCGGACGGAGGCTCGACCGGCTGCGTCATCTCCTCCACCCGCACGAGCGGGCTCAGCGACCCGGAGTCGTGCAGGGCGATCCAGCCGAAGCCGACGCCGGTCACGTCCATCGACTCGAACCAGCCGAGCCACTCGTCGTAGCGCTCCCGGTAGGCCGACGTGCCGTGCTCCGCGGAGTCCCGCAGCCACAGCTCCACGTACTCGGCCGGGTCCTGCACGTCGCGCTGCACGGCCCAGCCGTCGCAGCCGGTCTCCGCGAGCCAGCCGCCCACCCTGTCCTGCCAGTCCTCGCCCTTGACGTGCAGCCAGTTGGCGAGGAAGCGCGCCCGGCCGCCCTGGGCGAGGTGCCGGGGCGTGCGCCGTACGAGGTCGCGGCAGAACTCGTCGCCCCGCCGCCCGGCCTCGCGGTAGGTGTACCTGGCCTCGGGCGCGATGACGAACGGAGGGTTGGACACCACGAGGTCGAACCGCTCGCCGTCCACGGGGTCGTACATCGAGCCCTCGCGCGCCTCGACGCCGGCCACGCCGGACAGGCCCCAGCTGAGGCGGGCCAGCCGCAGCGCCCTGCGGTTCACGTCGGTCGCGACGACGTCCTCCGCCCTGGGCGCCAGGTGCAGCACCTGCACGCCACAGCCGGTGCCGAGGTCGAGCGCCCGCCCGACCGGCGCGGTCCAGCCGAGCTGGGCGAGGTTGGCCGAGGCGCCGCCCGCTCCCACCACGTGGTCGGGCCGCAGCGAGGGGTCGCCGGGCCGCACCTTGCGGTCGGACACCACGTACGCCGGGTCGCCCGTGCCCGTGTCCCAGGGCCGGAGGTGCACGGTGGCCTGCACGGAGTCGCCCAGGCGCACCAGCAGCCCGGCCTCGATGAGGTCCTGCAGCGGGAGGTCGGCGGCGGCCATGCTGACCGGGACGCCCAGCCACCACAGGCGGATCAGCGCGGCGAGGGGGTCGGCGTCCCTGGTGGCCCGCAGTGCGGGCACGACCTCCTCGCGGGCCAGGGCGGAGGCGGCCATGTCGCCCAGCCGCTCACGCACGCCGTCGATCGTGTATCCGGTTTCCACGAACCTGTCGCGAAGCCGCCGGACCAGGTCAGAAGGGGCGTCCACAGATCGAATCTACGGCATCTTCAGGCTGTTCCAGGCGGCCTCGCCCAGCTCGCGGATCTCCTCCTGCGTGGGCTGGTGGGCGCCGCTGAACCACAGGCGGCACATTTCCTGCGCGGGGCCGAGCCACAGCACGTAGCACATCGTGGCGGGGACGGGACGGAGCACGCCGTCCTTCATGTGCGGCCGCCACCAGTCGGCGACCTGCCGGAAGAACTCGCGCCGCGACTCCGCGACCTCCGGGCCGCCGGGCTCGTTGCGCCGGGGCGGACGCTCGCTGATCAGCAGGCGGGCGCGCTCGGGGTGCTCGCCGCACCACGCCATGTGCATCGCGACGATCGCCTCGATGCCGGCGCGGGCGTCCTCGTGGCGGACGAGCTCGCCGACGAAGGCGTCCTGGTACATGTCGAGGATCTCGGCGTAGAGCACGCCGAAGACGTGTTCCTTGCTCGTGAAGTGGTGATAGAAGCTGCCGACGCTGACGCCGCTCTCCTGCCGGAGGCTGGCCAGGGTGGTGGCCGACACCCCGCTCTGGCTGAACCTGCGCAGGGCGCCCTCGATGATCCTGGCCCTACCGTCCCGCGCGCTCTTCGCGTTCTTCACATAGTCAATGGTGAACCAACAGAACCTTGTTCTGCAAATGCGAGGCGAGCTTTGATCTCGACGGATGTGCCCTGTGTGTCGATTGTGGCAGAGGGCCACGCCCTCCGCACCATGGCCAGCACCCGCCGGTTCTCGGTCATGACGTCCATGCCGACGACGACCGCGCCGCGTACGGACGCCCGGCGCAGGAGGGTGCGCACGAGCCGCGAGCCCACGCCGAGGTTCTGCCACCGGTCGTCCACCACGACCCCGATCTCCGCCTCCACCCCGCAGGCGCCGTCGGCGAGGTGGCTCATGGCGTGCCCGATGACGCTGTCGCCGTGCAGCGCGAGCAGCGCGTCCCGCCTGTCGTCGCGCGCGACCATGGCGCGGACCAGGCTCGCGCTCGGCCGGCCCAGGCCGACGAAGAAGCGGTTCGTCAGCGTCGCCCGCGACAGGCTCCCCAGGAAGAGCCGCACCCGCTCCTCGTCGTCGTCCGGACGCGCCGCACGGATGTCCACGGCGGACGCCACCTGAGTTCCCAACATGGACTCAGCCTCCCTCGAAGCACCTGAGTCTGTCAACTAGACTTAGATGTCGGACGGAGGTTGTGGTTACGATGCGCGACATGCGGCGTTATCGGGTGGACAACTGCTCCATCGAGCGAACCCTCGCCGTGCTGGGCGAGAAATGGACCCTCCTCGTCCTCCGGGAGGCGTTCAACGGCATCCGGCGGTTCGCCGACCTGCAGACGCGCACCGGTGCGCCCCGGCAGGTGCTGAGCGCGCGGCTGTCGCGGCTCGTCGACGAGGGCCTGCTGCGCAAGGTGCCCTACCAGGAGCCCGGCCAGCGCCAGCGCGACGAGTACCGGCTCACCCAGAAGGGCCTCGACCTCTACCCGATCATGATCGCGCTCATGCACTGGGGTGACCGCTATCTGGCCGACCCCGAGGGACCACCGGTCGTGGTGACCCACCGCGACTGCGGCGCGCCCGTCGCACTGCACCTGGCGTGCGAGGACGGCCACGAGGTCGGCGGTCCGCGCGAGGTGACCCCCCACCCCGGCCCCGGCGCCCGGCTGAGCGCCCCGGCTTGAGACACGTCCTGACAACAGGACCGGTCGTGGCGCTGCCTAGGCTGGTGGCGTGTACCGGTTCCTCCTCACGCGCCGCTGGGTCGGGCTGCACCTGCTCGTGCTCGCGCTGATCCCCGCCTTCTTCTTCCTGGGGAAGTGGCAGTGGGGACGGTTCGAGGAGCGGTCGGCCGCCAGCGCCAGAATCACCGCCAACCTCGCCGCCGCTCCCGTGCCGCTCGACCGGTTGGACCGGCCCGGCGCGACCGTGCCGGAGAGGGACAGGTACCGCCTCGTCACCGTCACCGGCCGGTACGACCCCGCCCATGAGCTCGTGGTGCGCCGGCGCTCCCTCAACACCCGGGTCGGGTTCTACGTGGTCACCCCGCTCGTCACACCGCAGGGCGCGGTGCTGGTGAACCGAGGCTGGGTCCCGGCCGGGGTGACCGCCGACACCCCGCCGCGGGTGCCCGCGCCGCCCACCGGGGAGGTGACGGTCACCGGACGGCTCCGCCCGGCCGAGACCCGGGAGAACACCGGCATCAGGAACCGGTCCGGGCTGCCCTCCGGCCAGATCCTGCTGATCGACACGCCCGCCCTCGCCAAAGGCCTGCCGTACGGGCTCTTCGGGGGGTTCGTCGAGCTGACCGCGCAGACTCCCACGACGGCCGAGGCGCCGGAGCTCCTGCCCCCGCCGGACGTCGGCGCGGGAGGCGGGCTCAACCTGGCGTACGCCGTGCAGTGGTGGCTGTTCATCGGCATCGCGGTGGGCGGCTGGGTGCTGCTGGTGCGCCGCGAGGCCCGCGACCTCCGGACGGAGCAGGAGTCACAGGGCGTGACCGTACGCGCCGCAAGGTGAGCGAACGGATACCAACCGGAGACCTCGCAGCTTGTACCGTGTTATCCCTTGGCCCTACCGTTTACTATCGTGACGACGCCGCTGCATACCGACCCAGAGCCGAGGCGGCGGGACTTCGTGATCATCTCGGTCGATGATCACCTGATCGAGCCGGCCGATCTCTTCGAGGACCGCCTTCCGGAGAAGTACAAGGACCTCGCGCCCAAGGTCGTGGAGACCGACTCGGGCCATCAGGTGTGGCGGTACGGTGGCGCCACCTATCCCTGCGCGGGACTGGACGTGGGCGCGGGCCTGCCCAAGGAGCAGTGGACGCTCGATCCCGTCCGTTTCGAGGACATGCGGCCGGGCTGCTACGACATCGAGGCCCGGGTCGGCGACATGGACCGGGCCGGGATCTGGGCGGCCCTGTGCTTCCCGGGCATGCTCGCGAGCCAGGCGGGAGTGGCGTTCGGCCGCACCCGCGACCAGGACCTCGGGCTCGCGCTCGTACAGGCCTGGAACGACTGGCACGTCGACGTGTGGGCGGGCACCTACCCCGAGCGCATGATCGCGCTCCAGCTTCCCTGGCTGCCCGATCCCGAGATCGCGGCGAAGGAGATCAGGGCCAACGCCGCACGCGGGTTCAAGGCCGTCGTGTTCCCCGAGTTCCCCACCCGGCTGCGGCTGCCGTCGATCCACAGCCGCCACTGGGACCCGTTCTTCGCCGCCTGCGAGGAGACGGGGACGGTCGTGTGCCTGCACACCGGCGCGTCCTCCTGGGCGCCGGTGCCGTCGCCCGACACCCCGGTCGAGGCGATCACCACGCTGATCCCGGCCAGCGCGATGTTCGCCTGCGCCGACTGGCTGTGGTCGGGGGTGGCGTTGCGCTTCCCCAAGCTGCGCGTCCTCATCGTGGAGGGCGGCGTCGGGTGGCTGCCGATGCTGGCCGAGCGGGCCGACTACGCGCTCGATCACCCGGTCGCGGGTGAGCCGAGCTGGGAGGGCGGCCTGAAGCCCAGCGAGGTGCTGCGGCGCAACTTCTTCTTCGGCACGCTCGACGACAGCGCACTGAGCTCGGTGCGGCTCGCCGTCGGCATGGAGCGGGTGATGCTGGAGACCGGCTACCCGCGCGCGGAGTCCACCTGGCCGGACACCCAGCGGGCGGTGGCCCGCAACCTCGGCAGCCTGCCCCCCGCCGACATCGCCAGGGTCTCGTACGGCAATGCCGCCCGCCTGTTCGGCCATCCCCTGCCCTCGCGGGCCTGGCTGCGGCAGGAGCAGCTCTAACGGCGGCGGTCGTGCTCCCAATCGACGAACTGGCCGCTCTCGCCGAGCAGCGCGGTCGCCAGCCACAGGAACACGCCGAAGTCGTCGACGACGCCGATGCCCAGGAGGAAGTCGGGGACGACGTCGATCGGCGACACGATGTACGCCACGGCCATGCCGAGCATGGCGAGCTTGCCCTTGGTCATGCCGGGGTAGTCGCCCTTGATCGCGGCGCGGAGCATCCGGGGCACGGCCCGGATGCGGGCCCCGAGTCCCGGCGAGCCGGGCTTGGAGACCTCGCGGTAGGCGCGCCAGGTGGCCGCCGCACGTCCTGCCTTCACCATGAGGACACCTCCAGGTGGACTCCTCTGCCCGCTTTGCCTCCCCGTTAACGTCCGGCGACGCTCCCCCGGTTCCTTCAGGCCCGGTTCCTTCAGGCCCGGTTCCTTCAGGCGCCCGGCGCGAGGTCCCGTACGGCCTGGGCCAGGTCTCCGAAAGGCAGGGGGGCGAGCACGGGCGTGTCGAGCCCGGCGGCGACGTACTCCCGGACGCGGGCACGGCAGGTCGCCGCGTCGCCGTGCACGATCAGGTCGTCCACGACCTCGTCGGGGATCGCCTGCAGCGCGGCCTTGCGGTCTCCTGCCGCCCAGGCCTCCTGCATGGGCCGCAGCGCCTCACCTCGGCCGAGCCACTCGTGGAAGGCCGCGTACACCGGGACGGTGAGGTAGGAGGCCAGCAGCCGGCGGCCGATCTCCCGCGCCTTGGCGGCGTCCTCCGTCACCACGACGAACAGCCGCGCGGTCAGCTCGGTCTCCGGCCCCAGCTCGGCCCGGACCTTCCGTACGTCCTGAGGCGACAGCCAGTTGGTGATCGCGCCGTCGGCCTCGCGGGCGGCCAGGCGGAGCATGCCGGGGCGCAGCGCGGCCAGCACGATCTTCGGCGGCGTCGCGGGGGCCTTCTCCAGCCGGAAGCCCTTCACGGCGAAGGTCTCGTAGCTCTCGGTGACCTTCTCCCCCGCCAGCGCGGCGCGCAGGAAGCGCAGGGTGTCGCGGACCCGCGCGTACGGCTTGTCGAACTCGCCGGCGTTCCAGTTGCCCACGATGACCGGGGACGACGCGCCGATGCCCAGCACGAACCTGCCCGGGGCGAGGTCGGCCAGTGTGGCCGCCGACATGGCCAGCAGGGCCGGGCCGCGGGTGTAGACGGGGACGATCGCGGTGCCCAGCCGCAGGGACGGCGCCCATTCGGCCGCCAGGGCCAGCGGGACGAACCCGTCCGTGCCGCCCACCTCGGCCGACCACGCGTCGGTGTAGCCCAGTGCGGGCAGCTCGGCGACGAGCTCCTTCGACTCGACCGGCGTCTGCCCGAAGAACGGAATCGTCATGCCCCAGCGATCCACGGCCACCCCTTCCAAGGTCTCAACCCGACCATACCAACCGGACGGTATGGAGTCGCGGTCACGCCCGGAGTTCGTGGACCACCTCGATGACCTCTCTGGCCACGCCCTTGATGCCGGGCAGATGCGACAGCCCGACCAGACGGTCGACGAGCGGGACGACCCGGTCGATCAGCCGGTAGGTGCGCGCGCACCCCGGCGAGTTGTCGTGGACCCAGAACAGCACGACTCCCATCCACAGCAGCCACAGCAGCTCGGGAAGCTCCTCGCGCAGTTCGTCGTCCATGCGCCCGGCCGACCCCTCGACCACCTCCCGATAGAGCGCGACGGCCGACTCGCGCGCGGGAGCGGACTCGGCGCTGAACGGGCTCAGGGGGTTGCTGGGCTCCGCCGCGTGCTTGAAGAACTTCACCGCGAACTCGTGGTACGGCTCGGAGATCCGCACCCACTCCCGCAGCACGCCCCCGAGCCTCCCGGCGAACGACTGCTCGGCGGCGAACACCTCGCGGCACGCCGCCTCGTGCGTCGCCTGCGCCCGGTCGTAGTACGCCTGGATCAGCTGCTCCTTGGACCTGAAGTAGTAGTAGGCGTTGCCCACCGACACGCCCGCCTCCGCGGCGATGGCGCGCATCGTGGTCGCCTCGTACCCCCGCTCCCTGAACAACCGGAGGGCCGTCTCGACGATCAGCTCCCGTGTCTTCTCGGCCACGCTCGTCACTGTACGGGTCGGGCCCGCGTCCGGTCATGAACCGACAAGATGATCCACGCGTGGCGGCAAATCGCCTCGTGGCGACGGGCGGACAGGTCGCCGGGTGTGGCATTAGAGACCACAGCCCCCGTCGTCGACCGAGGAAACGAGGCTCTTGGACGTCCGCCCGTCATGGCGGGGGCTGGCCGGCATCGGCACCGCCGTCCTGATCTCCCTGCCCATGCAGAACGACAGGGACCCCGTCCCGCCGCCGTCCCCGGCGCCCGCCGCGACCGCCGAGGTCGCGCGGCAGGAGGTGACCCTCCCGCCGCTGCTGGCCGGCACGTTCGTCGCCACCGTGAGAGCCCGGGACGCTTTGGAGGCGGACACGCGGCTCCCGCACGAGGAGGCGGTGGGCCTGCTGCTGGACGCCGGGGTGCGCCGCGTGTCGAGCGGCGACTGCGCCGACCACCGCCGGCCGTACTGCACGTCACTCCGGGCGATCAGATACGGCACGCTGATGCGCGTCGTCGACCTGCGGCGGGCCAGCGGGTGCCCGGTGACGGTCACCGGCGGCACCGAGACCGGCCACGCCGGCGGCCGCTACAGCCACGGCAACGGCTACAAGGTGGACCTCGCCCACAACCCGTGCCTCGACGCGTACGTCACCCGGCTGTGCCGCTACTGGCGCACGCGCGCGGACGGCGCGGCGCTGTACCGCGCCGCGCCGTCCGACGTGTGGGCGGACGAACCCACCCACTGGGATGTGCTGTTCCGCTGAGCGGCCTACGCGAACTCGGTGGCGACCAGCGCGGCGATCTCGGCGGTGTTGAGCGCGGCGCCCTTGCGGAGGTTGTCTCCGCACAGGAACAGGTCGAGCGTGTTCGGGAAGTCGAGCGCCTGGCGAATCCGGCCCACGTAGGTCGGGTCGGTGCCCACGACGTCCGCCGGGGTCGGGAACACGCCGTTCGCGGGGTCGTCGAGCACCACCACGGTCGGCGCGGCGTCCAGGAGCGCCCGGGCGCCCTCGACCGTGACCTCCCGCTCGAACGTCGCGTGGACGGCCAGCGAGTGGGTGGTCACCACCGGGACGCGGACGCAGGTCGCCGAGACCTTCAGGTCCGGGATGCCGAGGATCTTGCGCGACTCGTTGCGGACCTTGAGCTCCTCGGAGGTCCAGCCGCCGTCCTTGAGCGAGCCCGCCAGCGGCACCACGTTGAGCACCAGCGGGGCGGGGAACGGCGAGTCCGCCAGGTCGGGCACGGCCTTGCGCACGTCGCCCGCCACGGTGCCCATCGTCCGGTCGCCGGCGACGGCCTCGATCTCGGTGTAGAGCCGCTCGGGCCCGGCCACACCGGCGCCGGACACCGCCTGGTAGGAGGCCACGACCAGCTCGCGCAGGCCGTACTCGCGGTGCAGGGCGCCCATGGCGGCCATCATCGACAGCGTGGTGCAGTTGGGGTTCGAGATGATCCCCTTGGGCCGGTTGCGGGCCTGCTCGGGGTTGCACTCGGGCACCACGAGCGGCACGTCCGGGTCCATCCGGAAGGCGCCGGAGTTGTCCACGGCCACCGCGCCGCGCGAGGCGGCGATCGGCGCCCACTCGGCGGAGACCTCGTCCGGCACGTCGAACATCGCGATGTCGACGCCGTCGAACGCCTCCGGCGACAGCGCCCGGACGACGACGTCCTCGCCGCGCACGCTCAGCACCTTGCCCGCCGAGCGCGGCGAGGCGATCAGCCGGATCTCGCCGTACGCGTCGGACAGGTCGCGGCGGTTGGTCAGGATGTCGAGCATGACGGTGCCGACGGCACCGGTCGCGCCGACGATGGCGAGGGTGGGCTTGCGGCTCATCGTCCGGTACCTCCGTAGACAACGGCCTCGACCTGGTCGGCGTCGAGGTCGAACGCGCGGTGGGCGGCGGCGACCGCGGTGTCCACCTCGTTCTGTCCCACGACGACGGAGATGCGGATCTCCGAGGTCGAGATCATCTCGATGTTCACCCCGGCGTCGGCCAGCGCGCCGAAGAACTTGGCGGTGACACCCGGGTGCGAGCGCATGCCCGCGCCGATCAGGGAGACCTTGCCGATCTGGTCGTCGTACAGCAGCGACTCGAACGCGACCTGGTTCTGGATCTTCTTCAGTGCCGTCAGGGCCGTCTGGCTGTCGTTGGCCGGCAGCGTGAAGGAGATGTCCGTGCGCCCGGTCGCCGCGGCCGACACGTTCTGCACGATCATGTCGATGTTGATCTCCGCGTCGGCCAGCGTGCGGAAGATGGCGGCGGCCTCTCCGACCTTGTCGGGCACCCCGACCACAGTGATCTTGGCCTCGCTCCGGTCGTGCGCGACCCCGGAGATGATGGGCTGCTCCACTTCGGTTCCTTCGCTGTAGGGGTCGGAGACGACCCAGGTGCCTTCCCTCGTGCTGAACGAGCTTCTGACGTGAATCGGCAGGGTGAACCTGCGGGCGTACTCCACGCAGCGCAGGTGCAGGATCTTCGCCCCGCACGCCGCCATCTCCATGGCCTCGTCGTAGGAGATCCGCGGAATCTGCCGCGCCGAGCGGACGATGCGGGGATCGGCGGTGTAGATGCCGTCCACGTCGGTGTAGATCTCGCAGACGTCCGCGCCGAGCGCCGCCGCGAGAGCGACGGCCGTGGTGTCGGAACCACCCCGGCCGAGCGTCGTGATGTCCTTGCTGTCCTGGGAGACGCCCTGGAACCCGGCCACGATCGCGATCTGACCGGCGTCGACGGCCTCCCGGATGCGGCTCGGCGTCACGTCGATGATGCGCGCCTTGCCGTGCGTCGAGTCGGTGATGACCCCGGCCTGCGAGCCGGTGAAGCTGCGCGCCTCGCTACCCAGGTTGGCGATCGCCATCGCGAGCAGCGCCATGGAGATCCGCTCACCCGAGGTGAGCAGCATGTCGAGCTCGCGGCCGGGCGGCAGCGGCGACACCTGCTGGGCCAGGTCGAGCAGCTCGTCGGTGGTGTCGCCCATCGCGGACACCACGACGACGACGTCGTTGCCCGCTTTTTTCGTCGCGACGATCCGCTGGGCGACCCGCTTGATGCAGGACGCGTCGGCTACGGAGGAACCACCGTACTTTTGCACAACGAGCGCCACTGGAATCTCCAACGAATCAGGACGTGGAGCTCACAGTGTACTTGGACGTCCCAAACCGAGACCGGCAGCGACCAGCATGTGGACGGTCAGACCGCGGTGCCCTCTTCGACCACGTCGAGCCGCGTGTGCGCGACCAGCGCCTGCAGGGCCCGCAGCGCCGCGCCGGCGTGGTTGCCCCAGGTGTTGAAGTAGGAGTACTGCCACCACCACAGCGCCTCGAGCGGACGGCCCGCCTGGTAGTGCCGCAGCCCGTGGATGAGGTCGGCCGCCACCGCCGTGAGGTCGTCCGACAGCCGGTACGGCGTGACCACGGTGTCCTTGTAGGGGTCGAACACCTCGGCGTAGTCGTCCACCGGGCCGAGCCGGGCGGCGAGAGCCGTACGGAGGGGGTCGATGTCGGGATCCTCGCTCAGCGCGGGTTCGACGTTGCCCTGCAGGATCACGTCCTGGGCGGCCCCGAGCTGGGTGCCCGCGAGACTGACCTGGGCCACCTCCACCAGGAGCAGCGGCAGCGTCGCGTCGCCGCCCTCACCGCCGGCCAGGCGGGTGAGGCCGTCGATGAAGTTCTGCGCGTGTCCGGCGACGCGTGCGGCCAGGTCGTTCCACTCGTCAGACATCCAGCAGCCTCCGTCCTTCGAAAGCGCGGCCCAAAGTGACCTCGTCGGCGTACTCGAGATCACCGCCCACAGGCAGACCGCTGGCCAGTCGGGTCACTTTCAATCCCAGGGGCTTGACGAGCCTGGCCAGATAGGTGGCCGTCGCCTCGCCCTCGAGGTTCGGGTCGGTCGCGAGGATCAGCTCGGTCACCTGGCCGTCGGCCAGCCGGGTCATCAGCTCGCGAATCTTCAGGTCGTCCGGGCCGATGCCGTCGATCGGGCTGATCGCCCCGCCGAGCACGTGGTAGCGACCGCGGAACTCGCGGGTCCGCTCGATCGCCACCACGTCCTTCGACTCCTCGACCACGCAGATCACGTGCGGATCGCGCCGCTGGTCCCGGCAGATCCGGCACTCCTGCTCCTCGGCCACGTTTCCGCACACCCGGCAGAAGCGCACCTTCTCCTTCACTTCGAGCAGGGCGTGCGCGAGCCGCTTGACGTCGGCCGGATCGGCCGCGAGGAGGTGGAACGCGATCCGCTGCGCGCTCTTGGGACCGACGCCGGGCAGCAGCCCGAGCTCGTCGATCAGGTTCTGGACGACCCCTTCGTACATGCTCTAGAACCCCGGCAGCTGGCCGCCGAGGCCGCCCCCCAGTCCCTGCGCGAGCGGGCCCAGCTTCTCCTGCTGCAGCTCCCCCGCGGCGCGTACGGCGTCCCGCACGGCGGCCAGCACGAGGTCCGCGATCGTCTGCGCGGTCTCCTCCGGGTCGCTCGCGTCGATGGCCAGCGGGCTGATCTCGAGCTCGAGAAGCTCGCCGCTGCCGTTCACGGTGGCGACGACCAGGCCGCCCCCGGCGCTGCCCTCCACTTCGGCGTCGCTGAGCTCCTGCTGCGCGGTGACGAGCTGCTGCTGCATCAGCTGAGCCTGCTCCAGCAACTGCTGGAGGTTGACATCCCCTGGATTCACGATGGTTGCGCTCCTCAGCGTCCAGCGACATGTTCGTCGCGACCGAGCCTACGGTGTCGCCCCGGTTTCCGCACCGGCGCGGCGTGCGTGTTCCGCGCGGGTCTCCGGCCTGTCGCGGGCGGACGGACACCGGTTACCCAACCAGTGTCCGTCCATGCGGCGGCCGTCCCTCCGGCGGGGAAGGCGCTCAGGAGTGATCGATCTCCTCGATGACGCGGCCGCCCAGCTCACGCTGGATCAGGGCCATGCCGGACAGCTCGCTGACGTCCGCGTCGTCGTCGTTGAGCGGGTCCACGTCGTCGTCCGGGCGGGCGGCCCCGCCCGTACGGCCCGGCACCGTCTCCGGCCAGGCCTGCCGGGGTCCCGTCTGGGCGGCGGCCCTGGCCGCCGAACGCGCCGCGGCCAGGCCGGGGCCCGGCGCCGACCGCGAGGACGGGGGCGGCGAGGACGGGGACGGTGCGTCGTAGTCGTCGGACGGCGCGTCCGGCCACGACTCGTCGGTCGCCGCGGGCGCGGCGGCCTTCCGCTCCGGAGCGGGGGCGGGCGTGGCGCCTGTGGGCGGCATGGTCGTCGGAGCGGGCGTGGGCTGTGTGGCCTGCGGGGACTTCGCGGGCTGCGCGGCCGGTGCGGAGGGCGGAGCCGGGGGAGGCGGCGTCTGGGGGGCGGGAGGACCGGACGGCCCGCGGGTGGCGGGACCGGCCGGGCCGGGACCCGAGCCGCCGACCACCACATCGACGCGCCAGGTGCCGCCGAGCACGTCGCCGAGCGCGGCGGCCACCACCTCGTCTCGCTTGCCCTTGAGGAAGCCCTGCACGTCGCCCGGCTTCTCGAAGCCGACGGTCACGACGTTGCCCTCGACGCCGAGCAACCTGCCCTGGGCGTTGAGGATCATCCAGGCCACCCGCTGGCGGTTCTTGATCGCTTCGAGCACCTGCGGCCAGGCCTGCTGCACCGGCCCTCCGCCCGCCGCGGGTGCCTGGGCCTGCGGCGCCTGCGAAGGCGGTGCCGCAGCCGACCCGGAGCCGGGCCGTACGGGGGTGGGCCAGTCGTCGGCGCTCCGGGCGGCCGCCTGAACCTGCGATGCGGGAGCCGGGGCGGGGGCCGGGGTCGGAACAGGGGCCGGGGCGGGGGCAGAAGCCGGGGCCGGAGGAGCGGCCACGGCCGGCGCCGGAGATGCCGCCGGTGCGGGCGCGGCGGTGTGGATGCCGGCCGCGACGCCGCGCTCCAGCCGTTCGAGCCGCGTCAGCAGCGCCGCCTCGCCCTGGTCGGCCCCGGGCAGCAGCACGCGGGCGCACATCAGTTCCAGCAGCAGGCGGGGTGAGGTCGCGCCGCGCATCTCGGTCAGCCCGGCGTTGAACACCTCGGCCGCCCGGGTCAGCTCGGCGGGGCCCATGGACGCCGCCTGCGCCTGGAGGCGCTCCAGTTCGTCGGCCGGCCGGTCGAGCAGGCCGCTGCCGGCCGCCTCGGGGACGTTGGACAGGATCACCAGGTCGCGGAAGCGTTCGAGCAGGTCCGTGGCGAAGCGGCGGGGGTCGTGACCGCCCTCGATCACCCGGTGCACGGCGTGGAAAACGGCCGCGCCGTCCCGCTTGGCGAACGCGTCGACCACCTCGTCCAGCAGGTCGCCGTCGGTGTAGCCGAGCAGGGACACCGCCCGCTGGTAGGTGATGCCGGAGTCGTCGGCGCCCGCGAGCAGCTGGTCGAGGATCGACAGCGTGTCCCGGGCCGATCCCGCGCCCGCCCGTACGACCAGCGGTAACGCGGCCGGCTCGTACGGCACGGACTCGGATTCGAGGATCTCCTCCATCAGCCGCTTCAATGTGGCGGGCGGCATGAGCCGGAAGGGGTAGTGGTGGGTGCGGGACTTGATCGTCCCGATGACCTTCTCGGGCTCGGTGGTGGCGAAGACGAACTTGAGGTGCGGCGGCGGCTCCTCCACCAGCTTCAGCAGCGCGTTGAAGCCCTCACGGGTGACCATGTGGGCCTCGTCGATGATGTAGATCTTGTAGCGCGCCGAGACGGGGGCGAAGAAGGCCCGCTCGCGCAGATCGCGGGCGTCGTCCACGCCGCCGTGGGACGCCGCGTCGATCTCGATCACGTCGAGGTGGCCCGGCCCGGTGGGGGCCAGCGCCACGCAGGACTCGCACTCGCCGCAGGGGTCGGGCGTCGGGCCCTTCTCGCAGTTCAGGGAGCGGGCGAGGATGCGGGCGCTGGAGGTCTTGCCGCAACCGCGCGGGCCGCTGAAGAGATAGGCGTGGTGGATCCGGCCGCTGCGCAACGCCTGGCGCAGCGGGTCGGTGACGTGCTCCTGCCCCTTGACCTCGGCGAACGTCCCGGGCCTGTACTTGCGGTACAGCGCAAGACTCATGCCGCCTCCTCGGGGGGTCGACCCGGCCGGCGTACCCGCTAACTGAAGAGACCCCTCGCACACCCGCCAGAGCCCGCTTATCCTTGCTGCCTTCCGGCCCTGGGGAGGTTCACAGGATGACGCCGCGCGAGGGGTCCTAGGACAGTCTAGCCACTCGACGGGTGTGCGCGGGCCGTGTCGCAACACGTCGAAACCACACGGGAAGTGAGCTAAGCTGTCCGACGGAGGATTCGCCTAGTTGGCCTAGGGCGCACGCTTGGAAAGCGTGTTGGGGGCAACCCCTCAGGAGTTCGAATCTCCTATCCTCCGCGCTTGGTTGAGCAGCAAGAACACGCAGGGCCCGGTCCATCCAGCCGGGCCTTTCGTGTGTCCGGACCTCGACCTGAGCCGGTCACCAGGGCACAGGCTCACCAGGGCACCGGGCCGTCGTCCTCGAAGAACTCGCCTGTCGGGCCGTCGTCGGGCAGGGTCGCGAGCCTGATCGCGATCGCCGCCCCCTGCTCGGGGGTACGGACGCCGCGGAAGCCGTTGAGGTCGGTCGCGCAGAAACCGGGGCAGGCGGCGTTGATCAGGATGTTCGTGTCGCGCAGCTCCTTGGCGTACTGGACCGTGACGGCGTTGAGGAACGTCTTCGACGGCGCGTAGGCGACGGCGATCGGGCCCGTCTCGACGCCGGCGGTGGTCTGCCGGGTGAGTGAGCCGACGGTGCTGGACATGTTCACGATCCGCGGCGACGCCGAGCGGCGCAGCAACGGCAGCATCGCGTTGGTGACGCGGATGACGCCGATCACGTTGGTCTCCACGGCCTCCCGCACCGCCGCGAGGTCGGCCGTCGTGGGCATCTGTGCCGGGCCGCCGGTTATCCCGGCGTTGTTGACGAGCACGTCCAGGCGCCCCGCGCGCTTGTCGACCAGCGCGGCGGCCGCGGCCACGCTCGCGTCGTCGGTCACGTCGAGCGGCACGCCGAACGCGTCGACGCCCGCCGCGCGCAGCTTCTCCACCGCGGCCTCCCGGCGCTCCTCGTCCCGGGCGCCGACGCCGACACTCCAGCCGAGAGCGCCGAGGCCAGTCGCGATCTCGTACCCGATCCCCTTGTTCGCGCCAGTGACCAGCGCGATGGTGTTTTCGCTCATGCGTCTCATCCTGTCCGCGACAACGGCGGAACCTCCAACACCGATCGGGTGGGCGGCGATACCTCCCGGGTATCGATCCGGGGGCCCGGGAGATAGCGTGGCGGTATGGAGACGCGAGAGCTGCGCTACTTCGTCGCCGTCGCCGAGGAGCTGCACTTCGGACGGGCCGCGCAGCGGCTCGGGATGGCGCAGCCGCCGCTGTCGCGGGCGATCAGTCAGCTCGAACGGCGGCTCGGGGTGACGCTGCTGGAGCGCACCAGCCGCTCCGTCACGCTGACCGAGGCCGGGTCGGTGCTGCTGACCGAGGGCCGGGCGGCTCTCGACGCGGTCGAGGCCGCCGAGCGACGTGCCCGCCGCGCCGCGCTCGCCGCGACCGGCCGCCCCGGCCTGGTCCTCGTCACGAAGGCCGGAGCGGCCGGCGAGCTGCTGCCGAAGCTGCTCGACGCGTACGCCGCGGAACCCGGCGCGGTCGCCGTCGACGTGCTCCTGTGCGGCATCGGCGAGCAGGAGCGGCTGCTGCGCGACGGGCGGGCCGACGTGGCGCTGCTGCACCGGCCGTTCGACTCGACGGCCGGGTTCGACGCCGAGGAGCTGTGCACGGAGGGGCAGGTCGTGGTCCTGCCGGCCGGGCATCCGCTCACCGCCCGGGCACATCTGCGGATGGCCGACGTCACCGCGCTGCCCGGACTGCCCCTGCCACGCTGGCCCAACCTCGACGGCACGTACCCGGACGGTCCCGGTCCGCAGGTACGGGACCATGCGCAGCTTCTCCAGCTGATCGCGCTCGGCCGGGCTTCGGCGGTGCTCCCGGAGTCGTGCCGGGCCTATCTGCGCCCCGACCTCGCCGCGGTGCCGGTGCTGGACGCGCCGGCGGTGACGACGGTGATCGCATGGCCGCCGCACAGCCGCTCCCGGGCCCTCGCCGGGCTGGTCCGGGTCGCGACTCGCCTCTAGTTGGGGGCAGCCCCTCAGGAGTTCGAATCTCATATGCTCCGCCACCTCAGAAGGGGCGGGTCGATCATCGGCTCACCCCTTTCTGGTGCCGCAACCGCGTGCACAGAGCGTCGGGAACGGTGAGAACGCCCGCAACCCGGCGCATAACAAACTGATCACCTGGCGTCCGCCGCCCAACGCCCTCGCCGAGCATGGAGCCTATGCGTCGAGCGCTTCGCTGGTGGCGATGGTTCGTCGCGGCGGCCTTCACCGCAGGCGTTCTCGGCGCCATCGCCGTATCGGTGCACGAACACGGGATGGAGTTCGCGAGCTGGGTCGCCGCAGTGCTGTCGCTGCTGGCGTTACTGGTCAGCTCGGTGAGCTGGGCGTATAACCAGTCGCGTCCACCGTCAGCCGGCACCCGCGAACAGCTCGGCCAGGCGGAGGGGGCGCTGCGCCGCCTCATCGAGGCGCAGTGGCGGGAGGAAGCCGCCCTGCAGGAGCTGCGTGACCCGCAGCCGCTACGGGTGCGCTGGTCCCGTGTCCACGCGGAGACGGCCGACCACACCGAAGTGGTGACCACGGCGATCTCCACCCGTACGAACGACCTCGACCGGCTGATCGACGCCGTGCGACGCTCGGGTGAACCACGACTCGTCGTGACGGGCCCACCAGGATCGGGCAAGACCAGCATGGCGATCCTGCTGGCTCTCTCCCTACTGGAGGAAGGCGATCGCGGGGCGAGCAAGGTACCGGTGGTGCTGTCGCTGTCGTCGGGTTGGGACCCGGTGCAGGAACCCCTAGTCAAGTGGGCGGCCCGCCGTATAGGCGAGGATTATCCGGCGATGCGCGATGCGCGAACGTACGGCGCCGACGCCGCGCTGAGGCTGCTCACCTCCAGGCGCATCCTGCTCGTGCTGGACGGGCTGGACGAGTTGCCGCTGAGACGGCGAAGTGCCGCGCTGCCCGCGATCAACCAGGCGATGGGGACCATGGGCGGGCTCGTGGTGACCTCGCGGGAGGAGGAGTTCGCCGAAGCGGTTCGAAACAGTGACGTACTGACCGGCGCCGCGGTGGTGCGCCCCCTGCCGGTCCGGACCCACGACGCGATCGCCTACATCCGGCAGCGCACGCCACCGGGAGTCCGGCTGCAGCGATGGGAGCCGGTCTTCCGGGAGTTACGGCGTGAGCGTCAGCCCATCATGGGCGTCTTCTCCAGCCCGCTGATGATCGCCCTCGCGGTCCTGGTGTACCGCTCCGGACCCGCGGACCCCGCCGAACTCCTCGCCGTCGACCGATTTCCGGATCAGGCGTCGATCCAGCGGCATCTTCTCAGCGCCCTGGTGCCCGTCACGGCGCAGGCCGAGAGCGCGACCCGCGTCCGGTGGACGGGTGAGCAGACACGCCGCTGGCTGCGCACCCTCGCCGTACACCTGGACGGCACCAACAGCCACGATTTCGCCTGGTGGCTGCTTTACCGCAGCTCGCCCTGGCTGCGGAGCCCGGCGCGACGGGCAGCGACCGTGGCGACGATCGTGTTCGCCTGCGGATGGATCGTCTACGGCGTGAAGACGGGACTCCGCCATGACCTGCCGTACGGCCTCAGCCACGGTTTAGGTCACGGAGCAGCCTACGGTATGGCGTCGCTGGTCGCGAGCCTGCTGTCTCAGCATCTGGGTGTGCCTCCGCGTGGCCCGCTCAGGGCGGTGGGCCTGGTGGGCCTGGCCGCCGGAAGCATGTACGGCCTGATCCAGGGCCTCATGTCCGCCATCGGCTACGGCTTGACCGTCGGACTGGTGGCCGGACTCGGATACGGGCTGGTCGTCGGCCTGGCGTTCGGGCTCGGCGTGACCTTCGCGGGTGTGCTCGCCCCGCCCGCCGAACCGGTGCGAACGGACCTGAGGGTGACGGGCCGCCGCGTGACCTTCCTCCGTATCGTGGGCCTGGACACGATGAACGGTGCCGTGTTCGGGCTGCTCGTCGGATCGCTCACCGAAGCCGTTCGCCGTATCGGCGGCGACGGCGCCCCTCCCCTCGCCATCGGCTTCTGGCCGGGGGTCGTCTTCGGACTGGGATTCGGTCTTGTCACCGGCCTGGTGCAGTGGGCGGGTCTGCCCCTGGATTCCGACGCGGCGGCCACCCCTCTTTCCGCCCTGCGCTCCGACAGAGCTCTCGTGCTGTTCCGCTCGGCACTGCTTGCCATCAGCGTGGCTGCCACCTTCGCGCTGGCGACCTCCCTGGCGGTGAACCGTGAGATCACGTACGGGCTGTTCATGACCGGCGGTATCGAGGGCGGCATCATGACGTGGCTCATCTCCTTCTTCTCCGGAGCCTGGCCCTTCTACCTGCTGGCTCGCATTCGCCTCGCCCTCCTCGGCCGGCTGCCCTGGCGGTTCGGAACCTTCCTGGAGCAGGTGCACCAATCAGGACTGCTCCGTCAGGCCGGCAGCACCTACCAGTTCAGGCACGCCCTCCTGCGCGATCACCTGGTGGAATCGCCGCCGCCGTCCGCCGGCGCATCCCCACACCCGGGGTTGGGGCACGTCCCGTGATCTCGGCCGTGCTGCCCACGTTCGCCCCCGTTCAGATCCAGCTGCGCAGCAGCATGCGGCTCAGCCAGACGTCGTACGGCACGGGCACGGCGGTGAGCACGGGCGACAGCCACCAGAAGTTCACCAGCGCGAGCAGCGTGAACGCGCCCACCAGCGCCGCGCCCGTGGAGCGCCGGGCATTCGGGGCGCCCGGCGGCCCGAGGACGAGCCCGCACGCCAGCACGATCGCGAGGATCATGAACGGCACCGCCGGGAGCAAGTAGAACAGGTACATCGTGCGGTTGTCGGCCAGCGCGAAGTAGAACCACGGCAGCCAGCCCGCGGCGTAGGCGAGTAGGACGGCCCCCGCCCGCCAGTCGCGGGTCGCCGCGTACCGGACCACCATCGCGAGCAGCGCGAGCAGCGCGGCGTACCAGATCACCGGGGTGCCGGTCCCGAGGATCGCCTGCGAGCAGGACGCCGCGCCGCACGTGCCGCGGGGCGACTGGTAGAAGAACAGGGTCGGCCGCAGCAGCAGCGGCCATCCCCAGGGGTCCGACTGGTAGTCGTGGTGCGCGCTCAGCCCCTGGTGGAAGCCGAACACCTGGCTCTGGTAGTCCACCAGCGAGCGCATCGAGTCGAAGACGAAGTAGGCCCAGCCGTTCGAGGTGGCGCGGTCCCAGTTCCGGCCCCACCCACCGGCCGAGGCGAACCATCCGGCGAACGACGCGACGTACACGGCGAGCGGCACGGCCCCGAGCCAGGCGAGGCCCGGCGGCCAGTCGTGGCGGACCGCCTGCCGGTACGGCCGGCGCAGGCCGACGGCGCGCCTGGCCCCGCAGTCCCAGACGAGGGCCATGATCGCGAATGCCACGACGAACAGCAGACCGGTCCACTTGGTCGCCGCCGCCGCGCCCAGGCACAGACCGGCCGCCAGCCGCCAGGGCCGCGGGCCGAGCCGGGGGGCCGGCCCGGTCAGGGCGGAGGTGCGGTACCACTCCGTCAGGCGGGTGCGGGCCGCGTCCCGGTCGGCGACCAGGCAGGCGAAGCCCGCCAGCACCCAGAACGTGAGGAAGACGTCGAGCAGCGCCGAGCGCGACAGCACGAGGTGCAGGCCGTCCAGCGCCAGCAGCAGGCCGGCGAGGCAGCCGAGGAGGGTCGAGCGGGTCATCCGGCGGGCGGTCCGCGCCAGGACCAGCACGCTGAGCGTGCCCGCGAGCGCGGCCGCGCAGCGCCACCCGAAGGGCGTCAGGCCGAACAGCCACTCTCCCGCGCCGATCAGCCACTTGCCGAGCGGGGGGTGGGCGACGTAGGCGGCGCACTCCTCGAACGTCCCGCACGTCTTGAAGACGTCCGTGCCGCCGCGCAGGATCGTCCGGTCGGCGTCGTCGGCGAAGTGCCGCTCGACGCCGAACCGGACCAGCGAGTAGGCGTCCTTGGCGTAGTAGGTCTCGTCGAAGACGAACGCGTGCGGGGTGCCGAGTCGGTCGAACCGGAGGAAACCCCCGAAAGCGGCCACAACCAACGGGCCGAGCCACCCCCGCCCGCCCGGGATCGGCGGCACCAGCCGGGGTAAGGCGCTCCGAGCCACGCGGTGATCCTAACCCGGCAAATTATGATGATCGGGGCAAGACGGATCCGGCATGGCGTGATCGCCTGGCATGATCACCCTTATCCGGGGCAGTAGCCCTCGGCGAGCGAAGCGGGAAACACCGAGCGAGCCGGAGGGGCGCGCCGCCGGTCTGGACTGAGGAACGCGCGGGAGCGAAGCGACCAAGCGTGACGAGGGAAGGCGGCGGAAGTGAGCGCCCCGACGAGCGAAGCGGGAAACACCGAGCGAGCCGGAGGGGCGCGCCGCCGGTCTGGACTGAGGAACGCGCGGGAGCGAAGCGACCAAGCGTGACGAGGGAGGCGTTCAATTGCGCGCCTCCGGCACGACCAGGCGGGTGCGAGCGCCCCGACGAGCGAAGCGGGAAACACAGACGGGAACCCTACCGGGAGCGTCGCAGATGGATTTCGATGACCGAGCGCAGCTCGACACCTCACAGGTCGAGGACGTCGGCGGTGGAGGCGGCTTCCGCGGCGGAGGCCTGGCCATCGGCGGCGGAGCCGCCGGCATCATCGCCCTCATCGTGGCACTGATCTTCGGCATCAACCCCGGCGACATCACGGGCGGCGGCGGCGAGCCCGCCGGCCTGCAGCCGACCAGCGATCTGAGTGCGCAGTGCAAGACCGGCGCCGACGCCGACCAGTCGGAGAAGTGCCGGGTCGTGGGCGTCGTCAACAGCATCCAGAAATACTGGAGCGAGCAGATCCAGGGGTACACCGGCGCGAAGACCACCCTGTTCTCCGGCGGGGTGCAGACCGGCTGCGGCGCCGCGGACTCCTCCGTCGGCCCCTTCTACTGCCCTCGTGACCAGCACGTCTACCTGGACCTGTCGTTCTTCGACGAGCTGCAGTCGCGGTTCGGGGCCAAGGGCGGCCCCTTCGCGCAGGCGTACGTGATCGCCCACGAGTACGGCCACCACGCGCAGGACCTGCTCGGCACGATGAACCGGGTCGGCCAGGACCAGGGCGCGGAGAGCGGCTCGGTGCGGCTCGAACTGCAGGCCGACTGCTACGCGGGCGTGTGGGCCAAGAACGCGGTGGACACCGGCTTCTACGCCGAGCCGTTCTCCGACGCCGACATCAAAGAGGCGCTCAGCGCCGCCGCGGCGGTAGGCGACGACCACATCCAGGAGCAGGCCCAGGGCAGGGTCAACCCGGACGCGTTCACGCACGGCACCTCGGCCCAGCGGACCAAGTGGTTCACGAACGGCTACTCGTCGGGTGACCCGGCGCGCTGCGACACCTTCTCGGGAAGCATCTGAGAAACCCCGGAGGAGCCTCGGACGCGAGTCTTTGCGTCGTCTTCTAAACTACGTACCGTGATCTTTAAGTTGGTCGGCGACGGACGGCCCTATCCCGAGCACGGGCTGTCGTCCCGGGAGTGGGCGCAGATCCCGCCCAGGCAGGTCCGGCTCGACACGCTGATCACCACGAAGGCTGTGCTGGACCTGCACTCGTTGCTCGCCAAGGACTCGACCTTCTACGGCGACCTTTTCCCGCACGTGGTGCAGTGGCAGGGCGAGCTGTACCTGGAGGACGGCCTGCACCGGGCCCTGCGCGCCGCGCTGCACCAGCGTTCGGTGCTGCACGCCCGCGTGCTGGAGCTGCAGGGCTGACGGCGCAAGATCGGACTGTCTGACCGCTTCGGTAACCTTACGGTCATTTGACGTGACCTGATCCCGACAGAAGGGAGCCGGGCGGTGCTCGACGACGCCGGACTCCACGCCCTCCGCGAGGCGGCTCGGCTGTCCCCGGACAACCTTCCCCTGCGGCGCCATCTCGCCGAGCAGCTTCTGGCCAAGGGCTACCTCGCCGAGGCGGAGGCCGAGTTCCGCGCCGCCCTCGTGCTGTCGCCCCAGGATCCGGACGTCGTCGCCGGCCTCGCGGAGGCGTTCGTACGGCAGAGCGCCCACGGCCCGGCGCTGTCGGTGCTGGAACCGCTCCTGGCGGAGCCCGGCCACGCGCCACGCCTCGGGGTGATCGCCGCCAGGGCGCTGCTGGGCGAGGGCGACGTGGCCGGCGCGGCGCGCCGGTACCACGACGCGGTCTCCCGCGACCCCTCGCTGTCCGACCCCGATCTGGCCGCCCGGCTCGCGCCGCAACCCGTCCCGTCCCCTCCGCCGCAGGCCGCCCCGTCCGGCGCGCCGTACTCGGCCGGGGGCGCCGACGCGGAGGTCGAGCGCTCCCGCGTCAGCTTCGCCGACGTCGCCGGCATGGAGGCGGTCAAGGACGCGCTGCGGATGAAGCTCCTGCTCCCCGTCCAGCAGCCCGAACTGTTCGCCGCGTTCGGCAAGCGGGCGGGCGGCGGCGTGCTGCTGTACGGCCCTCCGGGCGCGGGCAAGACCCACCTGGCCAGGGCGGCGGCGGGCGAGCTCGGCGCGGCGTTCGTCAACGTCGGGCTGGCCGACATCCTGGACATGTACATCGGCTCCAGCGAGCGCAACCTGCGGGCCACGTTCGAGATGGCCCGCCGCAACCGGCCGTGCGTGCTCTTCTTCGACGAGGTCGACGCGCTCGCCGCGCGCCGGTCGGACATGCGGCAGGCGCACCATCGGCAGCTGGTCAACCAGTTCCTCGCCGAGCTCGACGGCGTGGACGAGAACGCCAACGAGGGCGTCCTGGTGCTGGCGGCCACCAACGCGCCCTGGTACATCGACGTGGCGTTCCGGCGTCCAGGGCGGTTCGACCAGCTGGTGTTCGTGCCTCCGCCCGACCCCGCGGCCCGCGCCGCCATCCTGCGCATCCTGTGCCGCGACAAACCGCTGGCCGAGATGGACTTCGACGCGGTGGCGAAGGTGACGGACGGGTTCGTGGGCGCGGACCTCAAGGGTGTGGTCGACCGGGCGGTGGAGAGCAAGCTCCATCAGTCGATCAGCGCCGGCCGTCCCCTCCCGCTGACGACGCACGACCTGCTCGCGGTGGCCCGGGCGACGAGGCCGACGGCCGTGAAGGAGTGGCTCGGGACGGCGCGCAACTACGTCCTGCACGCCAACGACTCCGGCGCCTGGGACGAGCTGATGCCCTGGATCGACGGCAAGCGCGGCAACGCCAGGTGGTGACCACCGCGGCCTCGCTCGATCGGGCGCGGACGCTGCTGGGGCTGAGCCGCCCGGCGGAGGCCGAGCGGGAACTGCGCGGCCTGCTGGCCCAGGAGCCGGAGAACGTCGACGGGCACGCTTTCCTCTCTGTGGCGTTGACCCGGCAGGGCAGAGCGGCAGAGGCGATCGGCGAGGCCGCCGAGGCCGTACGGCTCGCCCCGGACCACTGGTTCCCGCACTACGTGAGCGGGCACGCGTACCACCGGGCGGGTTATCCGCACGAGGCCGTCGCCGCCGCGCGGACGTGTCTGGCGCTCAACCCCGAGCACGCGCCGACGTGGGAACTGCTGGCCCGGGCGCACGTCTACGTCGCGCAGTGGCCGCAGGCGGCCGGCGCGGCGCGCCGCGGGCTCGCCGTCGAGCCCGAGAACGCCGATCTGGCCGCCCTGCTCGCGCTGGCCCTGACCGGGCACGGCGACGCCGCCGGGGCGAAGGAGGCCGCCGGGCGGGCCCTGGGACTTGACCCCGAGAGCGCCATGGCCCACCTCGCGTACGGGCGCGCGCAGCTCGCCTTCGGCTCGCCCGGCGAGGCCGCCCGCGCGTTCCGCGAGGTGCTCCGCCTGTCTCCGGGCTTCGACCAGGCGAGGGACCTCCTGGTGGCGGCGCTCAAGCGGCGCGACCCGGTCTACCGCCTGCTCGCGCGGCTGCGCGGCACGTTCTCCGGCGGATGGCGGATGCTGTTCCTGCTGCCCGCCGTGCCTCCGGTCATCGCCCTGTTCGTCCTCATCGCGCTCCTGCACTGGGCGGCCTGGGTCGCCGAAGCGGTCACCACCCTGCGCCTGGCCCGCGCCAGGGCGACCCGGTTGCTCTTCGACGGCGCGCAGGCGCGGGTGGCCCTCGTGTGCTGCTGCCTGCCCGCCGCCGGAGCGGCACTGCTCGTGACGGGCGTGGCGACCGCCCAGGAGGCGGTGGGAGTGGCGGGCGCGGCGGTCATGGCGCTGGTCACCCCCGTTCAGGAGGCGGCACACACGGGCGCGCCCCGCGCCCGCGCCGTCCTGTACGGCTACGCGATCCTCCTGGGACTGGCCGCCGCCCTGGCGGCGCTCCTGTCCTCCGCCACCGCCGCGCTGCTCGCCGCCTATGCCGGGCTGGCCGGGATCTGGGTGGCCGCGGGCGTACGGCGGCTGGCCGGGACCCGGGCGACGAACGCCCTCTGAATCGATCGGCCCCTGAACATCGATCGGCCCCTGGAACGCAGAGAGCCGCCGGCCCCTGTGATCGGGATCGGCGGCTCTTCCGTCGAGCGGTGGAGGTGGGATTTGAACCCACGGTAGGTTGCCCTACACACGCTTTCGAGGCGTGCGCCCTCGGCCACTAGGCGACTCCACCGCGCAGCAGCTTACCGGACGAACACCACTGCGCGTGCATCCGTTTCCGTCCGCCCGCCCGGTCAGGCGCGGCGGCCGGAGAAGAACTCGGTCAGCACGGCCGCGCACTCGCCGGCCAGCACGCCCATGACCACCTCGGGCCGGTGGTTGAGCCTGCGGTCCCGCAGGACGTCCCACAGCGATCCCGCGGCCCCGGCCTTCTCGTCCACCGCGCCGTACACCACGCGGTCCACCCGGGCGAGGACCGCGGCGCCGGCGCACATCGTGCAGGGTTCGAGCGTCACGACGAGGGTGCAGCCCGTCAGACGCCAGTCGCCGGTCGCGGCCGCCGCCGCGCGCAGGGCGAGCACCTCGGCGTGAGCCGTGGGGTCGGCGCTAGCCTCGCGGTCGTTGCCCGCCGCGGCCAGCACCTCTGCCGGTACCACCGAGCCGGGCCGCGACGGGCCGAGCACCACGGCGCCGACCGGCACCTCGCCGCGCTCGCCCGCCCGTACGGCCTCCGCCAGCGCCAGCCGCATGGCGGCCTCGTACGCCTCCGCCTGCGGCGAGCCGGTCACCGCAGGCGGTCGAGCTCGTCGGCGAAGCCGAGCCGTTCGGCGATGAGGGAGAGGATGTCGGCGGGCAGCACACCCTCCTCCATGCTGAGCTCCACGAGCTCCTCCGCGCTCAGCGAGAAGTCGCCGAGCAGCTCGAGGTCGCCCACCGGGCGGATGCCGAGGTCGGGCGCGTCCTTGTCCACCACGGCGCCGGCGAGCTCGGCGAAGATCTCCCCGAGTGAGTCGTTCTGCACGGCGTGCGCGTCGGAGATGAAAACGCGAGGGTCGAGGTCGTCCTCATAACGAACGATCGCGAACCACTCGTCCTCGACCTCGACGCAGAGCAGGGCGAGCTCGTCACCGCTCAGCCCGAGCGCCTCCTGCAGGGCGTCGCTCAGGTCGTCGGCGATCTCGGCCTCGCCGAGGTCGACCTCGGCGCCGGTCCAGCGGCCGTCGATGCGGGCGAAGCCGGCGGAGAAGAGGTTGGATCTGGAGGGCATTGCCGTCTCCCCAGGTCAGCCGATGGCGGCGTCGACGGCGCGTTCGAACGGCTGGGAGAAGCCCAGCCGTGCGGCGATGCTGGACAGGACCTCGTCGGGCAGCAGGTCGAGGTCGCCGGACAGCGCGCCCAGCTCCATCTCGTCGAGCCCGAGGTCGGCGAAGATGGACAGGTCCCCGGCGGGCAGCACGCTGTCGAGCTCCTCCTCCTCGGGCACAGGCACGTCGAGGTACTCGAGGACCTGCTGCGCCAGCGGCCACTCCCAGGCGGCCGTGAGGTCCGAGAGGAAGACGTCCACCTGCTCGCCGAAGACCCGTAACGCCACGAAGAAGTCATCCCCTACGGCGACCATGCCAATCGTGGTGCCCATGCTGGGGGTCTGGCGGAGGGCGTGAATGAGGCCGTCCAGGTCGGAGGTCAGCGCCACCGGGAGCATCTCCGCCTCCCAGCGGTCCTCCTCGCGATAGACGACGATGGCGAAGTCAAGAGTGTCCACGTCTGTCATCGTCTTCCCCACCGCGCGCTCTTCACGCAGGCAATCGTCGCAGAATCGGAGTCCCACCGTACGGCGCTCACTCCAAATCGTGATCAAAGACTCAGCCGGCGTCGAGGGTTCGCCCAGGAGAGGGTAACTTTTGTCCCCATGGAGACCCTCGTCGTCGACCACCCGCTCGTCGCCCACAAGCTCACCACTCTCCGCGACGTGCGGACCGACTCGCCGACGTTCCGCCGCCTGGCCGACGAGCTGGTCACCCTGCTCGCCTACGAGGCCACCAGGGACGTGCGGGTCACCGACGTCACGGTCGACACGCCGCTCACCCCCGCCAGCGGCGTACGGCTGGCGCGGCCCGCGCCGCTCGTGGTCCCGATCCTGCGCGCCGGGCTGGGGATGCTCGACGGGATGACCCGGCTCCTGCCGACCGCCGAGGTGGGTTTCCTCGGGATGATCCGCGACGAGTCCACGCTGCAGGCCCAGACGTACGCCACCCGGCTGCCGGAGGACCTGTCCGGCCGGCAGTGCTACGTGCTCGACCCGATGCTCGCGACGGGCGGCACCCTCGCCGCGGCGATCCACTTCCTGTTCGACCGCGGGGCCCGGGACGTCACCGCGATCTGCCTGCTGGCCGCCCCCGAGGGCGTCGCGTACCTGGACGAGGCGTTCCGCGGCGGCGACCGGCCGATCCGGGTGGTCACGGCCGCTCTCGACGAGCGGCTGAACGAGAACGGCTACATCGTGCCCGGGCTCGGCGACGCCGGCGACCGCCTGTACGGCGTCGTCTGAATTCCCCGCGCCCTGGATTCCCCGCGCCCTGGATTCCCCCGCTCTGATCCCCCGCGGTTTGATTTCCCTTTCCTTTCCGCGCGGTCCGTCCACATCTCACCCATGGTTACACAGCGCGCCCGGTAGGGTACTTACTGTGATGACGACGTCACCTCGCGCTCTCGCGAGCGGCGCGCCACCAGGGAGAGCGATGATCCAGCATCCGGCCGGCGAGCACTACGAACAGCTCGAGGCCCTGCTCAGGGACGAGTTCGCGGAGGTTCATCCTCCCGCGACGGTGACCCGGTGCGTTCAGGCCGCCCACCACGGCGCCATCGAGGTCACCGGACACGCGCACCCCGCACTGGTCGAGCGCATCGCCCGCAAGCACCTGCGGGTGCTGGCGACCGCCGCCGCGGAGCGGGGATGACGCCGTCGATCGCTCAACCCGTTCGCGGTTAGCCGCTTTACCAAACGGGGCGTCTGGGTAATGTATTGGTCATGGGAGTGGTGACGGCGGTGCAAGCGAAGAAAGTCATCAAGTGGACGCTCATCGTGTCGGCAGGTTTCTACCTGCTCACAAGACCGACTGACGCGGCCCAAACGGTCCACGGAGCCTTCAACGGAATCGTCAGCGCGGCCGACTCGATGGCGCAGTTCTTCGCCACCCTGACATGAGACTTGTGACCCACGGGGACTCCGCCCCGTCGTCGGTCAACCGTTACCTCCTCCCCCACGAACACCAAGTCATCATGGTGCGGCGCCACCCCGCCGTGCTCCTGCGCCCGGTCGCCGAGATCTTCGGTGGGCTCATCCTCGCCGGAGTCCTCAGCAAGTTCCTCAGCGACAACGGTGCGAGCCAGGCCCTCGCCCTCGTCTGGTGGGCCTGGCTCCTCCTGCTGGTCCGTTTCGTATGGAAGGTCGCGGAGTGGTCGGTCGACTACTTCGTCGTCACCTCCCAGCGCATGCTTCTCACCACCGGCCTCATCACGCGCAAGGTCGCGATGATGCCCCTGAGCAAGGTCACCGACATGAGCTTCCAGCGCTCGCTCCTCGGCCGCATGCTCGGCTACGGCGAGTTCGTGATGGAGTCGGCCGGCCAGGATCAGGCTTTGCGTACCGTCCCCCACATCCCCTATCCCGAGACCTTGTATCTCGAGGTCTGTCAGATGATCTTCCCCAGCAAGGATGGGGACGACGACTGACGGCGGTCCGACCGTCCGGTATCTCGTCACCGTGATCGAACCTTCACCGTCGTGATTCTTGACGGAGGGTTACACGATTCGGTCGCTTCGTGCCATTATGGCGACACTATTGACCCTTCCCCCGCCCTGTGAGATCAGATGCCGAGTCAGGGAACCATCGGTGACCGCGTCCGCGGATTGCGGTTGAGCAGGCGCATGTCGCAGGCCCAGTTGGCCGGACCCGACCTATCCGACAGTTACGTCTCACTCATCGAGTCCGGAAAGCGGACGCCAACGCCGGTCGTCGCCCGGCTGCTTGCCGAGCGGCTCGGTTGCACCACCGAGTTCCTGCTCCACGGGATAGAACCCCGGCAGCGCATCGACACCGAGCTCGGCCTCCGACATGCCGAGCTCGAGTTGTATCACGGTGATCCCGCCGTGGCGGTCGACCGCTTCGGCGAGATCGTCAAGGCGGCGGGCGAGGACAACGCGATGCTCGCCGCCCACGCGCGGCTCGGTGTGGCGCGGGCGCTGGAGGCCCAGGGCCGCGTCGGCCGGGCCGTCGAGGCGTACGAGCGGCTGCGCCGCGAGGCCACCGCGCACCCCGAGCGCCTCGCCGACCTGCCCTTGACCATCGCGCTGTGCCGTTGCTACCAGCGGGCCGGCGACCGGCTTCGGGCGCGGGACCTCGGCGCACACGCGCTCGGCCAGGTCGACCGGCTCGGCGTGATCGAGGGCGAGCTGGCCGTGGCGCTGGCGCTGGCGCTCGTCGAGGCCGAGACCGGTCTGCCGTACGTCGAGCGGGTGCTGTCGACGGCGGGCCCGGAGCTCGCCGGCGACCGCAGCACGGAGATCCTCGCGCTGTGGCAGGCCAGCGTGACGGCGGCCGAAGGCGAGGACTCGGCGCTGGCCGTGCAGCTCGCCGAGGACGCCCTCGCCGCCGGCCGCCCGGCCCGGATCGCCGTCCGCCGCGCCCGCATCGCGATGCACTGGGCTCGCCTCACCGCGGCGAATCCCGAAGGCGCCGATTTGGACCGAGCCAACGCGCTCGCGAGGTCCGCGGCCGAGGTCTTCGCGGAGTTCCCGGCCGAACGGCAGGAGCACGCGCGGAGCCTTGTGGTGCTGAGTTCCGTACGGTTCCGGATCGGAGACACGGAATCCGCAGCCGAACTCGCCGATCGGGCACTGCATCTGTTGGACGGCGTCACGGGGACCACCGCGGCCACCGCGAACATGGTTCTGGCCGAGATCGCGTTGGCACGGTCCGAAGATCCGGCTCCCTTGCTGAACCGGGCACACGACGTGCTGGACAGTGTGACGCCCGACCGGGAGACCGCCCGGGCCTGGCGCATGCTCGGCGACCTCTGGGGCCAGGCCGGCGCCCTCGACCGGCAGTCAGGGGCATATCGTAGAGCCCTGGAAGCGGTCGGGATCCGGGTGAGCATTCCGGGCTCCATGACCACGACGGTGCTCGCTCGATAGCCTCCCGGGGCCTCCGGACTTGTTCTGGAGGCTCTGGAATAATAAGGGTCTACCACTCATTCCATCATCGGATGATTGGCAACCCAAAGGAGGCTGACGTGAGCCTGCGGACGGCGCAGCGGGCGTCTCTCGTGGACCAGGTGATCGACCAGCTCAAGGAGCAGATCACCTCCGGCTCCTGGCAGATGCATGCCAAGATTCCCACCGAGACGGTGCTCGCCGAGCACCTCGGAGTCGGCAGGAACACGGTTCGTGAGGCGGTCCGCGCACTGACCCACGCCGGGCTGCTCGAATGCCGCCAGGGCGACGGGACCTACGTGCGGGCCACCAGCGAGCTGTCCGGCGCGATGGCCAGGCGGCTGCGGGCGGCCGAGCAGTTGGAGATCCTCGAGGTCCGTCGCGCCCTGGAGGTCGAGGCGGCCCGGCTCGCGGCTACGCGGCGGACCGACGGCGACGTCGCGTCGATCGAGGCCGCGCTGGCCGCGCGGGAGAAGGCGTGGTCGGATGGCGACCCCGAGGCGTTCGTCGAATCCGATCTCGCCTTCCACGTGGCGGTCGTGGAGGCCACGCACAACAGGGTGCTGATCGACCTCTACGTCGACTTCTCGGCGGCGCTGCGCGCGAGCATCGCGGCGGCCGGCGGCTCCTTGGAGCAGAACTACATCCCCCACGACGCGATCGTGCGCGCGATCGTCGCCGGCGACGCCACCGCGGCCGAGCGGGCCGGCCACGCGTGCATGGAGCACATCCTCATCGCCCTCACCGACTCCGCCACCCTCACGTCCTGAGCCTCGCCTCCTGAACCCTCCGCCCGGCGGGTCCGTTCCCCACGGCGCCCGCGGGGCCCTAATCAGGAGAGCACAGTCAGGTAAGCACGGTCAGATAAGCACGGTCAGCCGAGCCGCAGCGACATGACGAGGTAGCGGAACCCGGGGTCCTCGCCCTCGTCGGTGATCAGCGCGGGACGGGTCGGGGATTCCATGTGGATCCGTGCCCGCTCGGTCCCGACGCCTTCGAGCCCGTCGAGCAGGAAGTGGGGCTGGAAGGCGATCTCGATGTCCGGCCCCTCGAGCTCGGCGTCCACGATCTCCGAGCCCCTGCCGATGTCGCCGCCTCCGGCCCTGATCTGCACCTGCCCCTGCGAGAACGCCAGCCGGACCGCGGTGTTGCGCTCGGCGACCAGCACGACCCGCTTGACGGCCTCCACGAACGGCGCCACCGCCACGTCGGCGTGGATGCCCCACTCGCCGGTCAGCCGGGAGCGGTAGTCGATGAACTGGTCGTCCAGCAGCCGCACGGTGGTCGTGCGGCCCTGGCTCTCGAAGCCGGCCACGTTGTCGCCGAGCCCGATCGCCACCTCGCCGCCGCGCAGCGACCGGGCCACCTCGACCAGGACCCGCGCCGGCACGACCACGCCGTGCCGCACGTCCTCGCGCTCGGGGTGCCACAGGAACTCGCTCGCGGCGATGCGGTAGCGGTCGGTGGCGGCCATCGCGACCCGCACGCCCTCGATGTCCACCCGGACGCCCGTCAGCATGGGCAGCGTGTCGTCGCGGCTGGCGGCGGCCGCGACCTGCCGGATCGCGTCGGCGAACACGCCGCCGCCCACGGCGCCGACCTTCGGCGGCATCGGCGGCATCGCGGGGAAGTCCTCGTCGGGCATGGTGAGCAGATTGAACTCCACGCTGCCGCAGGCGAGCACCGCCTCGGACCCGCTCGTCGCGATCTCGACGGGCCGGGCGGGCAGGCTCCGGGTGATCTCGGCCAGGACCTTGCCGGGGATCAGCACCCGCCCCGGCTCGGCGACGTCGGCCTCGACGTCGGCCCGGGCCGACACGTCGTAGTCGAAGGCGGACACCCGCAGGTCGTCTCCCGCCTCCAGGAGCAGGCCCGCGAGAACGGGCACCGCGGGCCGGGCGGGCAGCACCCGGGCCGCCCACGCCACCGCGTCGGCCAGGACGTCGCGGTTCACCTGGAATTTCATGCCGACCTCCTGCCTGCGCCACGACTCGCTGTCCAAAGTAGCGGGCCGCACTGACAATCCCAGTGGCGCTACTTGCTGTTGAGGAAGGCGAGCACCGCGAGGACCCTGCGGTTGTCGTCGTCGGAGGGCGCCAGTCCGAGCTTGCCGAAGATGCTCGCCGTGTGCTTGCCCACCGCGCTGTCGCTGAGGAACAGCCGCTGCCCGATCGCGGCGTTGGACCTGCCCTCCGCCATCAGTTCCAGCACCTCGCGCTCCCTCGGGGTGAGCCGGCCGAGCGGTTCGTTGCGCGCGTTGCTCGCCAGGAGCCGGGCGATCACCTCGGGGTCCATCGCCGTCCCCCCGCCCGCGACCCGGCGTACGGCGTCGACGAACTGCTCGCCGTTGAACACCCGGTCCTTCAGCAGGTAGCCGACGCCGCCGGACCCGTCGGCCAGCAGCTCCCTGGCGTACAGCTGCTCGACGTGCTGTGACAGCACGAGGACCGGCAGCCCCGGCACCTGCCGCCGCGCGGCCAGGGCGGCCTGCAGCCCCTCGTCGGTGAAGGTCGGCGGGAGCCGTACGTCCACGACGGCCACGTCCGGACGCTCGCCGACCAGCGCCGCGAGCAACTCCGGGCCGGACTCGACCGCCGCCACCACCTCGAAGCCGTGGGCGCGCAGCAGGGCGACCAGGCCCTCCCTCAGCAGGTGCAGGTCCTCCGCAAGAACTACCCGCACCCGCCGCCCTCCGCTTCCCTGCTCCGCACCGTCGTCGCCAGCGCGACGGCCAGCAGGCCGCCACCGAGCGCAATCATGCCGACGATGACCGGCCACTGGAAGGGCTCGGCCACGTACAGGCCGAGGAACCAGGACTTCACCGGCGATCCCACCAGCTTGAACACCATCGCGACCAGCCCCTGCGGGAACAGCGCGATCGGCCACAGCGCCCAGCAGATCCGGCCGAAGTAACGCCACGCCGACACCGGCGCCGACCGCACCCGGAACGCCCGCGGCAGCTCGATGACGGCCGTGGTCGGACCGCCCACAGGGCTGTTCACCGCGAGGACGCCGTCGAAGGCCCCGAGCCTGCGCTCGATGCCGTGCAGACCGGTGCCGCGCTCGGGGTCCGCGCCGCCGTGGCCGTCGTCGGTCACCGTCACGCGCAGCGCCGGGCCCTGCGCGCTCACGTCCACCCACGCCTCGGTCGCGTCGCCATGGCGAGCGGCGTTCGCCAGCAGCTCGCTGACCGCGAAGTACGCCGCGGACTCCAGCGGGGCGGAGGCGCGCTCCGGCAGGTCGACCGTGACGTGGACGCGCAGCGGACTGTCCAGGGCGAGGGCGCGTACGGCGTCACCGAGACCACGCTCGGCCAGCACCGGGGGATGGATGCCGCGCACCAGCCGCCGGATCTCCTGCAGCGCGGTCGCCGAGGCCTCACTCGCCTTGCCGAGCAGCGCCCGGGCGGCCTTCGGGTCGCTTTCCAGCAGTTGCTCGGCCGCGCCGATCGTCATGCCGATCGCGACGAGGCGGGCCTGGGCGCCGTCGTGCAGGTCGCGCTCGATCCGGCGCAGTTCGGCGGCCTGCGAGTCGACGACCTCGGTGCGCGCCGCGTCCAGGCGGCTGACCTGCTGGGCCAGCCTGGCCTTCTCGGTGGGCCCGAGCAGCGCGGCGGCGATCCCGCTGTGCGCGCGCACGGCCCACGGGGCGTACCAGTACGCGGTGCTCACCGGCAGCAGGATCCAGGCCGCGCCCGCAGGGTCGCCCGCGACCAGGCGGACGGCGCCGTACGCGGTCGCGAGCAGCGGTGCGGCGACGAGCAGGCCGCCCATCCACAGATCCCCCATCAGGAAGGCGAAGTCGCGCCAGGTGGCCGGATCCTTGGTCATCCAGTTCCACCGCTTGTTGAAGGCCGGGATCGTGGGCTTCTTGTAGAGGGTGCGGCCGTCCCGGTACCAGCCGTCACCCTGCGGGACCGGTGGGGGCGGCGCGGGCAGATAGGGCTCGTCGATCGATATGCCCGACCATCGCGCGGCCAGCCCACGCTGCATATGGGTCACGGCCCGTGCGAGCCGTACGGCCGGCGGGAAGACGACCACCAGGCCGACCAGGAAGGTGAGCAGCACGGCGGCCAGCATCACCAGGCCCGCGACCTGTCCCAGCAGAGCGAGACCGGCGAGGGCGACGCCCCGGCCGAGGGCGACGAGAGTCGGGCGAGCTGAGGTCATGCACCCAGTTTGCGGGCTTCCGCCGGGCCGGCACAGTGGCCCGGGCCACCCGATGGGGGTGGGGGAAAGTGCACCCCCGCCGGGTCCGCAGACGCATTCCGGGCCGCCCGCCCGCTTTCTAGCGTCGTCGGCATGGCAATCATCACCGTGGACCACCTCCGCAAGACGTACGGAACGCGGGTGGCGGTCGAGGACGTGTCGTTCTCCGTGGAGGAGGGCGAGGTCTTCGGCATCGTGGGCCGCAACGGGGCGGGGAAGACGACGACGGTCGAGTGCGTCGCCGGGCTCCGGACCCCCACCGCGGGCACGGTCACCGTGGACGCGGACCTGAAGGAACAGGTCGGCGTGCAGCTCCAGGAGTGCTCGCTGCCCGACAAGATCCGGGTCGGGGAGGCGCTGGCGCTCTACGCCTCGTTCTACTCCCGCCCGGCCGATTGGCGGGCCCTGGCCGAGGAGGCCGGGCTCGACCTCCGCGCGCCCTTCGCGAAGCTGTCGGGCGGGCAGCGCCAGCGGCTGTCGGTCGCGCTCGCGCTGGTCGGCAGCCCGCGCGTCGCGATACTCGACGAGCTCACGACCGGCCTCGACCCGCGGGCCCGCCGCGAGACCTGGGACCTGGTCGCCCGGATCAGGGACCGCGGCGTGACGGTCCTGCTCGTGACCCACTTCATGGAAGAGGTGGAGCGCCTGTGCGACCGGGTCGCGGTCATCTCCCGGGGACGCGTGCGGGCGGTGGACACCCCCGCGGGGCTGGTCGCCCGCGCGGGCGGCGAGCAGCGCCTGGTCTTCCACACCGGCGAGCCCGTCGACGGCCTTCGGGCGCTGCCCGAGGTGACGTCCGTCGCGGTGACCGCCGACGGGGACGACGCGGAGGTCACGGTCACCGGCACCACCGACCTGCTGAGCGCCGTCACCGCCGTGCTGCCCCCCGCCCGGATGCGGGACCTGCGCATGGAGCGCACCACTCTCGACGACGCGTTTCTCGTTCTCACCGGCCAGGAGGAGTCATGACCAAGGCATTCGGAAAGCTCGCGGCGGTGGAGGCCCGGCTGTTCCTCCGCGAGCCCGCGGCCGTGTTCTTCGTGATCGTGCTGCCGGTGGGGCTGCTGCTCGCGCTCGGCGGCACGATTCCCGGCTTCCGGGACGCGGACCCGTCGCTGGACGGGCAGCGCTTCGTGGACGCGCCGTTCACGGGCATGATGATCCTGCTGTCGATCGTGACGCTCGCGCTCAGCGCGCTGCCGTCGGCCCTGGTGCTCTACCGGGAGCGCGGCGTGCTGCGGCGGATGTCCACCACGCCGGTACGGCCCGGATCGCTGCTGTCCGCCCAGTTGCTCGTCAACGTGGCGGTGTCGGTGGTGGCGACCGCGCTGACGCTGATCGTGGGCCATTTGGCCTTCGGAGTGCCGCTGCCCAAGGCGCCCTGGGCGTTCGCGATGGTCTTCGTCCTCGGCTCGGTCGCCATGCTCGCCCTCGGGCTGCTGCTCGCCGCCGTGGCGCCGAACTCCCGGGTCGTCCAGGGCGCGGGGGCGGCCCTGATGTTCCCCCTGCTCTTCCTCGCGGGGATGTGGCTGCCCCGGCCGCTCATGCCCGAGGTCCTGCTCCGGATCAGCGACTTCACCCCCACCGGCGCCTTTGGCCAGGGCCTCGTGGACGCCCTGGGCGGGCACGCCCCCCAGCCCCTCCACCTCGCCGTACTGGCGGGCTGGGCACTGGCCGCCGGCCTCGCCGCGGCCCGGCTGTTCCGCTGGCAGTAGCCGCCGTCGGCTCCGCGGCTACCTCAGGGGTAATCGCCGGGCCGATCGGCGAGCGGATAGCGTCGGGGTCGTGACCGTCGCCACGCTTCATCAGCGGCCGTTCGGCGAGCTCCTGCGTCAGTGGCGCGAGCACCGGCGGCTGAGCCAGCTCGAACTGTCCAACCAGGCCGAGATCTCCACGCGGCACATCAGCTTCCTGGAGACCGGCCGGGCCACTCCCAGCCGCGACATGGTGCTCCACCTCGCCGAGCATCTCGATCTTCCGCTCCGCGAGCGCAACCACCTGCTGCTGGCCGCCGGATACGCCCCCGTCTACACCGAGTCGCCGCTCGACTCGCCGGGCATGGCCGCGGTGTACGACGCGGTCCGGCGGCTGCTGTCGGCCCACGACCCCTATCCGGCCGTGGTGGTGGACCGCGCCTGGGACCTCGTCGACGCCAACGAGGGCATCTCCCTGCTCGCGGAGGGGATCGACCCCGACCTGCTGAGCAACGTGCTGCGGGCGAGCCTGCACCCGGAAGGGCTCGCCCCGCACATCCTCAACCTCGGAGAGTGGCGGGCGCACCTGCTCGGGCGGCTGCGCCGGCAGATCACGCTCACCGCCGATCCCCGGCTCTCCGAGCTGTACGCCGAGCTGCGCGACTACCCCTGCGACCAGCCCGAGCCCGAGGTGGAGCTGCCCGGCCCCGGGGACATCCTCGTGCCGCTGCGGGTGCGGCGGGGCGGGCGGGAGCTGTCGTTCTTCAGCATCGTGGCGACCTTCGGCACCCCGCTCGACATCACGGTCTCCGAGCTGGCCATCGAGTCGTTCTATCCGGCCGACGCCGCGACGGCCGCCGTCCTCCTTTCGTGATCAACCGGCGTCCGCTCGGCGACGCGGCCCTGCCACAATTCCCCCATCGAGCCAGGCCCGAATCAGGGGGAGGCCGGGGTGGGGGGGAGAGCAGGGTGCCCACACGGGTGCTGACCAACACGTTCCACGTGGACGCCGCGCCGGAGGAGGTCTTCCAGCACCTCACGACGCCCGAGAGCTACATAGGCCTGTCACCGCTCGTGGTCGCCGTGCGGGACGTCGACCGGTCCGAGCCGGGGGTCGTGCGGTACACCTCCGTCGAACGGTTCCGCTTCCTCGGCCTGTCGTACGACAACCCGATCGCCGTCACGCTGCTGACCGAGCGCACGGCCGGGGGACTGTCCGTACGCGGGCAGGTGCGCAGCCCCGGCGGCGTACAGCTGGGCTACCGGTTCGACCTGTTCCCACAGGACGGTGGCACCCGGATGGACGACCGGCTGGACGTGAGCGCGTCCCGGTTCCTGCTGGGCTTCGCGGCGGGCCAGGCGCGTAAGGTCCAGCTCGCCCGGGCCCGGATCCTCGCCGAACGGCTCTCCGGGCGGCCCGCGAACGGATCCTGAACGATTTCACCGGATCCGGGTGCCCGTCACACCGTTTCACCACCCTGACCGCTGCCCTCTCGCGTGAGAAGCTGGAGTCCCCCACCATCGCCCGGAGGTAGCACATGCTCGTGCTGGCGCACGTCAGCGACATCCACATCGACGGAAGCGAGCGGAACACCTCGCGCGCCGCACGCGCGCTCACCTACGCCCGTTCGCTGCGGCCCGACGCCATCGTGCTCACCGGCGACCTGGCGGACCACGGTGCGATGGAGGAGTACGAGATCGTCCGCGAGCTGATCTCCGGCGACGACGTGCCGCTCGTGCTGTGCCCCGGCAACCACGACGCGCGCGGCCACCTCCGCAAGGTCCTGCTGGAGCAGGACGGCGACCACCCGGTCAACCAGGCGCTCAACCTCGACCACGCGACGATCGCGCTGTGCGACTCCAGCATCCCCGGCCGGCCCGAGGGCGCACTGGACGACGACACCCTGGCCTGGCTCGACTCCGTGCTCGCCGCCACGCCCGGCGTGCCGGCCTTCGTCGGCATGCACCACCCCGCCGTCCCCCTCGGCATCCCGTACGTGGACGGGATCCGGCTCGGGCGGCCGGACGGACTGGCCGAGGTCCTGGGCCGCCACCCGCACGCCATCGCGGTGCTGGCCGGGCACGCCCACACGGCGGCGGCCACGACGTTCGCCGGGCTGCCGCTGCTGGTCGCGCCGGGAGTGGTCAGCACCGCGCTGCTGCCGTCCGAGACCCCGGCACACCCGCCGGTCGACCACGACCTGCCGCCGGCCATCGCCCTGCACGTGCTCGACGACGGCCGGATCACCACCCACTACCGGCCCGTGCCCTGACCGTCCGTCAGGCGTCCGGAATCCACGAGCCGTGGAACCCCGCGGGCACCCGGCGCGGCAGCCGTACCGACGCCACCTGCGCCAGGTCCGCCGCGTCGAGCACCAGCAGCTCCGCACCGTGCCCGGTGCCCGCGATCGACAGCAGCCAGCCCTCGTCCTCGGCCTTCGCCCCCGATGCGGGGACGAACACTGCCTCGCCGGGCGAGCGCTCGCCGGTCTCGTACGCCCGGCTCGCACCGGTCGCGGTGTCGTACTTCAGGATCGCGCCCTTGCTGACGGCATAGATGTAGCGGCTGGTCAGACCGGTGCGCGCCTCGTTGATCGTGGGGAACTCGACGGCCAGGTCGTCGAGCGGCTCGTCCTTGGCGACGCCGGTGGCGGGGTCGAGGATCCAGCGGTGCAGGGCCGCGCCCCCCGTGTGGGCGGCCGGGTTGGCCGTGCCGCCGATGGTCGGCCAGAAGCCGCAGAACGCCCCCGGCGAGTAGCGCACGGCGTCGACGAGGACGCGCCCGTGCTCGTCCTCGCTCGCGTTGCCCACGTGGAAGACGTAGCAGGGGTCGATCTCGAACCACCGCACCTCGCCGGTCCTGCGGCTCATCACGCCCAGCCGCGCGCCGTAGGAGTCGTCCCACCGGTACGGCATGCCCCGGCCCACCAGGTCGAAGTCGAAGACGACCGGTAGGTCGAGCCACACCACGCGGTTCTCGGTGATCGCGAAGTCGTGGGCCATGGTGGGCCCGGGCACGTCCACCGGCCGGCTCTCCACCAGTTCGCCGCCCGCGGACAGGCGGTGGTAGGTGAGGTACGGCTCGGCCCAGCCGTACCCGAAGAAGTGCAGTTCCCCGGTGACCGGGTCCTCCTTCGGATGCGCGGTCATCGCCGTGGCCAGCCGCCCGCCGAAGTCGCACGGGCCGACCGTGTCGAGCTCCGGCGTCATCACGTACGGCAGGCCGTTCTCCACGAGCGCGAGGATCTTGTCGGCGTGCCGGATGACGTGCGTGTTGGCGGGGACGGCGGCGAGGTCCACGCCGTGCTCGTGCACGTAGGGCGCGCCGTCGAAGCGGGTGGTGCGCACCCAGCGGTTGCGGTACCACTCGGCCCGCCCGTCGCGCAGCCGGATGCCGTGGATCATGCCGTGGCCGACGAACCAGTGTCCCGGGTCCTCTCCGGGGCGGGGGTTGGGGCCGTTGCGGAAGTAACGGCCGGTGAGCTCGGGCGGCAGGGTCCCCTCGACGGGCAGGTCGAGGGCGTCGATCTCGTCGGGGACCGGGGCGAGGTGGCCGGTCAGGTAGGAGGCGGTCAGCTCTGTCATGTCGGGGGACTCCCTTCAGGCGGCGTAGCGGGCGCGGACGATCTGGGGGTAGCGGATGGTGAACAGGGCCGGCAGGGCGAAGCCGCAGACCTTCACCGCGATGATCGCGGCGGTGGCGTGCGGGGCCAGGGCGAACAGCAGGGCGAGACCGGCCGCGTTCAGCGTGAACCCGACGGCCCACACGGCGGTGATGACGGCGTTGACCCGGTAGAACAGCGGGGTCGCGTGCACCTCGGCGGGGGTGGTCCGGCGGGCGATGCCCATGGTGAACGGCTTGCCGATGGCCAGCGACCCCCAGGCGGTGAGGGCCAGCCAGGCCACCGACACGGCCGGGCCGTACTCGCCGAAGGGCGCCGGCGAGACCGTGAACGCGGTGAGCGTGAGACCGGCGAAGAAGACCCCCGAGCTGAGCTCGATGACCATCTCGTCCCAGCCGCGCCCCGCCCGGCGGTCGGCCGCGAGCAGCACGACCGAGACGAGGAGCGCGGCCGCGGCTCCGACTCTGGCCTCGCCGTTCGTGCTGAGGACGGCGAAGGCGATCCAGGGGAGGAAGGTGAGGACGTAACGGAGCACGGGAGGTTCCTTCAACGACGTTCCATGAGTGACATGTCGAAAGTAGAACCTCCACTCGCGACATGTCAACACAGGAATGTACGATCGGACCCATGAGCCTTCGTCATGCCATGCTCGGCCTGCTGTCGGCCGGGCCCGCCAGCGGGTACGACCTGCTGAAGACCTTCGAGATCTCCCTGGCCAGCGTCTGGCCCGCCACCCAGAGCCAGCTCTACGCCGAGCTCGGCCGGCTGTCCAGGGAGGGCCTGGTGCGGGTCGTCGCGGAGGGCCCGCGCGGGCGCAAGGAGTACGAGATCACCGAGGAGGGCCACACCGAGCTGCACCACTGGCTGGTCGAGGTGCCGCCCAACCAGACCCGGCGCAGCGACATGCTGCTGCGCGTCTTCTTCCTCGACCAGGTCGGCTCCGACGCCGCCCGCGGCTACCTGGAGCGACTGGCCGAGCGGGCCGTACACGAGCACGACCAACTCCGCGGCATCCGCGAGTTCGTCATCAGCGAGGGCGACGACGCACTGCGCCTGTACGGCGACATCGCCCTGGAGTGGGGTCTTCGCCTCACCGCCGCGCAGCGCGACTGGGCCGAGTGGGCGGCCGCCCGGGTGGCGGCGCTGGAGCAGCAGAAAGCCGGGCACACCGCGGCCGAGTGACGATTTTCCACGGAGCCCGCGGCCTCCCTCGGCCTCGACCAGACGCTTCGGCTCTGGAGGACACGACGCCTCCGCGAGCTCAGGCAGTCGCGGGCGGCGAGGCCGGGGGCCTGGCCTCCGGCCGCACGCTCACCGGGGCCGAGTGGCGTGCCTACCGGGCCGTGTGCGCCGCGTCCGGACGCCGGCAGGTCGGCCTGTCGTCAGTGGGTGGCCATGTCCACGAAGCGGCTGTAGTGGCCCTGGAAGGCCACCGTGACCGTGGCCGTCGGACCGTTACGGTGCTTGGCCACGATCAGGTCCGCCTCGCCCGCACGGGGCGACTCCCGCTCGTACGCGTCCTCCCGGTGCAGCAGGATGACCATGTCGGCGTCCTGCTCGATGGAGCCCGATTCACGCAGGTCCGACACCTGTGGACGCTTGTCCGTACGCTGCTCGGGACCACGGTTGAGCTGGGAGATCGCGATGACCGGCACCTCCAGCTCCTTGGCCAGCAGCTTCAGGGCCCGGGACAGCTCGGAGACCTCCTGCTGGCGGCTCTCGGTCTTCTTGGGCGAGCTCATGAGCTGGAGATAGTCGACGATCACGAAGCGCAGGTCATGACGCTGCTTCAGGCGGCGGCACTTCGCCCGGATCTCCATCATCGACATGTTCGGGGAGTCGTCGATGAACAGCGGCGCCTCGGCGACCTCGCCCATGCGGCGGGCCATCCGCGTCCAGTCGTCGTCGCTCATCATGCCCGAACGCATGGTGTGCAGCGCCACCCGCGCCTCGGCCGACAGCAGACGCATGGTGATCTCGTTGCGCGACATTTCCAGCGAGAAGACAACCGTGGTCATCCCATGCTTGATCGCCGCAGATCGGGCGAAATCCAGACCTAGTGTGCTTTTTCCGATCGCAGGTCGGGCGGCCACGACGATCATCTGGCCGGGGTGGAGGCCGTTGGTCAGGGCGTCGAGGTCCTGGAAGCCGGTCGGGACGCCGACCATCTGGCCGCCGCGGCTGCCGATGGCCTCGATCTCGTCCAGCGCCGACGGCATGATCTCCGCCAGCGGAAGATAGTCCTCGGAGGTGCGGCGCTCGGTGACCTTGTAGATCTCGGCCTGTGCGCGGTCGACCAGGTCGTCGACCTCCTCGCCCTGGCCGCCGTACCCGTAGGAGACGATGCGGGTGCCGGCCTCGATGAGGCGGCGCAGGACGGCCTGCTCCCGGACGATCTTCGCGTAGTAGCCGGCGTTCGCGGCGGTGGGCACGATCGCGGTCAGCGTGTGCAGGTAGGCGCCGCCGCCGACGCGGGCGACCTCGCCGCGCTTCTGCAACTCGTCGAAGACGGTCACCGAGTCGGCGGGCTCGCCCCGGCCGTACAGGTCGGTGATCACTTCGAAGACGATCTGGTGGGCGGGCCGGTAGAAGTCGTCGGCGCGCAGCACCTCGATCACGTCGGCGATGGCGTCCTTGGACAGCAGCATGCCGCCCAGGACCGACTGCTCGGCCTCGATGTTGTGCGGCGGCGTCCGCTCGAACATCGAATCGGAGCCTCCCGGTCCCCCCGGGAAGTCGAGCACGCTCACCTCACACCCCCTGCCCGGTGGTCACAGCATCACCAGCCCGGTGCGCAAGTCTCCCCAAGCGCAGGGGTGCGCGGCAACTTGACCAGTGGACAACCCTGTGGACAACGTGTGCAGTCCGTGCGTGGGACATGTGAAAACCCTGGGGACGATCCTGTGGACAGAGATGTGGCCGCATCGCGAAAGTCCGCTCCCACCAGGGATTTCGGTATCCACGGCCTGTGGAAGGAAGAAACTCACCGAAGTTTTTGATACCGATCGAGCATCGCTCCGTAAGCCGCAAAATAGGCTTATGCCACTTACCTCCGGAACGGGACACGGCCGTGCCCGCGACAGGGAGATCCTCAGGCTCGCGATCCCGGCATTCGGGGCACTGGTAGCCGAGCCGCTCTTCCTGCTCACCGACTCCGCCATCGTCGGCCACCTCCCCGATCCTGCGCTCGGCGCTCTCGGCGTGGCCAGCGCGGCCCTGTCCGCTCTCGTCGGGCTGTGCGTGTTCCTCGCGTACGCCACCACGGCCGCGGTCGCACGGCGGCTGGGGGCGGGGGACGTCAGGCAGGCGATGCGCCAGGGGATGGACGGCCTGTGGCTGGCCGCGATCATCGGTCTGGCCGTCAGCGTGGCGTGCTGGCCTCTTGCTCCGTTTATCGTACACCTGTTCGGAGCGACGGGCGAGCTCGCCGCACAGGCCGTCACCTATCTGCGCATCAGCCTCCTAGGCACCCCCGGCATGCTGCTGATCCTCGCCGGCACCGGCGTCCTGCGCGGGCTGCAGGACACCCGTACGCCGCTGGCCGTGTCCGTCGCGTCGTTCGCGCTCAACGGCCTGCTCAACATCTGGTTCGTGCTCGGCCTGGGCTGGGGGATCGCCGGGTCGGCCTGGGGCACGGTCGTCGCGCAGTCCCTCGCCGCCGCGACGTACCTCGCGATCGTCGTGCGGACCGCCCGCGCGCACGGCGCCTCGCTGCTGCCCGACCTCGCCGGGGTGCGGGCCGCCGGCACTGCCGGCTTCGCCCTGGTCGTCCGTACGGCATGCCTGCAGGCCGTGCTGCTCGTCGCCACCGGGCTCGCGACCCGCATGGGCGACGACCAGATCGGCGCGCACACGATCGCCGCCCGGATCTGGACGTTCCTCGCCTTCGCCCTGGACGCCATCGCCATCGCGGGGCAGGCCATCACGGGCCGCGCGCTGGGCGCGGGCGACACCGAGGGCACCCGTGCGGCCACCCGGCGCATGGTCATGTGGGGCGTCGCGTGCGGCGTCGCCTTCTGCGGGGCGGTCCTGCTGGCGCGCCCGCTGGTCCCGGCCCTGTTCGACGCGCAGGGCGAGGCGGCCGCCGAGCTGCTCGCCGTGCTGTGGCCGGTCGCGCTCCTGCAGCCGGTCGCGGGCGTCGTGTTCGTCTTGGACGGGGTCCTCATCGGGGCGGGCGACCAGCGCTACCTGGCCTGGGCGGGGCTGTGGACGACGCTGGCCTACCTGCCGTTCGCCGCCGTCGCCGGCAGCCTGGTCGGCCTGTGGCTCGCGCTGGGCGCCTGGATGGCCGCCCGGCTCGTCACGCTCGCCCGCCGCGCGTACGGCACCGCCTGGATGGTCACCGGCGCCTCGCGGACCGCCGCCTGACATCACATGCGGCGGGCCTCCAAGACGCGCTGGAGGAACGCCCGGGTGCGGGGGTGCTCCGGTGCGCTGAAGATCTGCTCGGGCGGACCGCTCTCCAGCAGCACGCCACCTTCGAGGAAACACACGGTGTCGGCGATGTCGCGGGCGAAGCCCATTTCGTGGGTGGCCAGGATCATCGTCATCCCGGTCTCCTTCAGCTCGCGGATCACCCCGAGCACCTCGGTGACCAGCGTGGGGTCGAGCGCGGAGGTGACCTCGTCGAGCAGGAGCAGGCGGGGGTCGGTCGCGACCGCGCGGATGACGGCCACCCGCTGCTGCTGACCGCCGGACAGACGGTCGGGATACTCCCCCGCCTTGTCGGCCAGCCCGAACCGGTCGAGCAGCTCCCGTGCCCTGGCCTCGGCCTTCTCGGGGCGCACGCCGTGCACCTTTCGGGGTGCGAGCGTGATGTTGTCGAGCACGGTCATGTGCGGGAACAGGTTGTAGGCCTGGAACACCATCCCGATGCGGCGGCGGACGTCGTCCGCATCGGCCCGGACGTCGGTGATCTCGGTGTCGTCGAGGTAGATGGCGCCGTCGTCGATCGTCTCCAGCAGGTTGACGCAGCGCAGCAGCGTCGACTTGCCCGAGCCGGAGGCCCCGATCAGGCAGACGACCTCGTGCGGCGCGACCTCCAGGTCGATCCCGCGCAGCACGCTCAGCCCGTGATAGTGCTTCCAGACGCCTTCGACCTTGAGCAGGCTCATGCCGTGCCGCCTCCCGTCCGGCGCCGGGCGGCCCGCGCGGCGAGATGGTCGGTGAACCGCGCCATCGGCACCGTCAGCAGGATGAACAGCAGCGCGGCGACCAGGTAGGGGGTGTAGTTGAAGGAGGAGGCAGCGTGGATCTGCGCCTGCCGCAGCGCCTCCAGCGGGCCGAGCACGGCGACCAGCGCGGTGTCCTTCTGCAGCGAGGTGAAATCGTTGAGCAGCGGCGGGATCACCCGGCGGACGGCCTGCGGCAGCACCACGTGACGCATGGTCTGCCCGTGGCTCAGGGCCAGCGACCGCGCCGCCGCCCGCTGGCTGGGATGCACCGACTCGATCCCCGACCGGAACACCTCCGCGACGTACGCGCCGTAGGACAGCACGAGCGCGATGATGCCGAGCGTGACCGGGTCGCTCGGCGCGCCCTGCAACTGGAGCGCGGGGATGCCGAATCCGACCAGGTAGACGAGCAGGATGGTCGGGATGCCGCGGAAGACGTCGGTGTAGAGCACGGCCAGCGCGCGCAGCGGGAAGAACACCGGCGCGCGCAGGCCGCGCACCAGCGCGACGAGGAGGCCCACCACCAGGATCAGCGGCTCGGCGATGAGGAAGATCTTGATGTTGAGCAGGAAGCCGCGCAGCACGTCGGGCAGCGCGGCGACGAACGCCTCGGGGCTGAAGAACAACTCCTGGACCCGCGGCCATCCCGGCGACGAGGTGACCACGACGATCAGCGTGACGACCACGACGATCGTGGACGCGGTGGCGACCGACATCGACCGCCGCCCGCGGGCGCGCAGGTCCGCCTCCCGGCGACGCTGCCGCTCGCTCTTCACCCACACGGGCGACTCGGCGTGCTCCGGCATCCCCGGCGACGCGGCGGATTGCCCGTCGGTCACTTGAGCTCCGGAGCGCCCGCGGCGGCGGTCAGCCACTGGCTCTCGATCTGCGCCAGCTCGCCGGACGACTTCAGGTCGCCGAGCGCCTTGTCGACGCAGCTCACCAGCGGGCTGCCCTTCTGGAACAGCAGGCCGAACTCCTCGGGCTGTCCACTGTTCGCGGCGAACTGGCCGACGATCTTCGAGCCCTCCACCTGGGCGGCGGTGACGTAGAAGGCGGTCGGCAGGTCGACGACGATGGCGTCGATCTGCTTGTTCTTCAGCGCGTTGACGGCGTCGACCTGCTGGTTGAACACGCTCGGGTCCTTGGCGGGCTGGATGACCGACCGCACCGCCTCCAGCGCGGTGGTGCCGGCCTGGACGCCGATCTTGGCGTCCTTGAGCTCGGCGAGGCTCGTGGCGGAGGCGAACTTCGTACCGTCGAGGGCCACCACGCCCTGCTTGACCGTGTAGTAGCCCTGGCTGAAGTCGACGGCCTTGGCCCGGCTGGGGGTGATGGAGATCTGGTTGACGTCGAAGTCGAACTGCTTGGGCCCGGGGGCGAACGACGAGTCGAACGGCACGACCGCCCAGGCGACCTCGTCCTTGGTGAAGCCCATCTTCTCGGCCACCGCGTAGGCGACCGCGCTCTCGAAGCCCTGGCCGTTGGAGGGGTCGTCATCCTTGAACCACGGCTCGTACGCCGGCTTGTCGGTGCCGATCGTGAGCTTGCCGGCAGTGGTGAGCTTCAGGTTCTCCTTCGCGCACGCGTTCGCGGCCGCGGAACCGGCCGGGCTCGCGGCGCCGCTCGCGGTGGTGGAGGTGTCGTTCGCCGGTGCGCAGGCGGCGGCCGCCAGCACAAGGGCGCCGGACGCCAGCAGGAGAGTAGGACGGCGCATCACAGCCTCCATCGGGGGGACTTACCACGAAATCCGCTGAATCGGACGGCAAGATACTAGCGTTCCGTATAACCCTTGTTTACCTGAGGGGAATCGCCTCGCCGCCCGCGTCCTGCGGGGAAGAACCGCGAAGGGCCCCTCTCCGGCGTACGGAGAAGGGCCCTCGACGGGCTGCGACGGGTGTCAGCCCGCGACCACCTCGATGTCGACGGTGGCGGCGACCTCCGGGTGCAGCCGGACGCTCACCTTGTGGGTGCCGACGCTCTTGATCGCGTTGCCGATCTCGATGCGGCGGCGGTCGAGCTGCGGACCGCCGGCGGCCTTGACGGCCTCGGCGATGTCGCCGGTCGTGACCGAGCCGAACAGCCGGCCCGACTCGCCCGCGCGGGTCTTGAGCCGCACCTTGAGGGCGCCGAGCTGGCCGGCGACCTCCTTGGCGGAGCCCAGGTCACGGATCTCGCGGGCCGCACGCGCCTTCTTCAGCGAGGCGATCTGCGACTCGGCGCCGCGGGTCCACCGAATGGCGAAGCCACGGGGAATGAGGTAGTTGCGGCCGTAGCCGTCCTTGACCTCGACGATGTCGCCGGGGGCGCCGAGGCCGGAGACCTCAGTGGTGAGGATGAGCTTCATTTGTCCTGAGTCTCCTTTCTCAGCGCGCGGTGCTCGTGTACGGCAGCAGGGCCATCTCACGGGCGTTCTTGATAGCGGTCGCCACGTCGCGCTGGTGCTGGGTGCAGTTGCCCGTCACCCGGCGGGCACGGATCTTGCCGCGGTCGGAGATGAACTTCCGCAGCAGCCCCGTGTCCTTGTAGTCGACGTAGGAGATCTTGTCGTGGCAGAAAAGGCAAACCTTCTTCTTGGGTTTGCGAATCGCCGGCTTCGCCATCGTGGTGCTCCTCTCAGAGCCCCGCATGAAGCGGGAATGGTCGCTCGGTTGTGTTTACAGTGGGTGGGACCGGAAGGGCCCGACCTAGAAGGGCGGCTCGTCGCTGAAGTCGCCGCCGAAGCCGCCACCGCCCTGCGGGCCGCCGAAGCCACCGCCGCCACCGCCGCCGCCGCCGAAGCCCCCCTGGGGAGCGGGCGCCGCGGTCGCCCACGGGTCGTTCGCCGGGCCGCCGAAGCCGCCGCCACCACCACCGCCCTGGCGCGTGGTCTTGTTGACCTTCGCCGTGGCGTTGCGCAGCGAGGGGCCGACCTCGTCGACCTCGACCTCGTAGACCGTGCGCTTCTCGCCTTCCTTGGTCTCGTACGACCGTTGGCGCAGCCGTCCCTGCACGATCACCCGCATGCCGCGCTGGAGGCTCTCGGCGACGTTCTCCGCCGCCTGCCGCCAGACGTTGCAGGTGAGGAACAGGCCCTCGCCGTCCTTCCACTCGTTGGTCTGCTTGTCGAGAAACCGCGGAGTGGACGCGATGCGGAACCGGGCCACGGCCTGCCCCGTCGGGGTGAAGCGCAGCTCCGGGTCGTCGACAAGGTTGCCGACGATGGTGATCTGTGTGTCGCCTGCTGCCATCGGTCGCTTTCGCCTTCCTATCCCGTCAGCTGAGCCGTCAAGGGCTCAGAGTACGGCCCGGGCCCGACAAACCGCCGGGCTTCGGGGTTCTGCCAGTTGAGCTCAGTGAAGCTCGGGGCGGATGACCTTGGTGCGGAGGATGCCCTCGTTCAGGTTGAGCTGGCGGTCCAGCTCCTTCACGGTGGCGGGCTCGGCGGTCAGGTCGACCACGGCGTAGATGCCCTCGGACTTCTTGGCGATGTCGTAGGACAGGCGGCGACGGCCCCAGACGTCGACCTTCTCCACGGTGCCGCCGTCGTTGCGGACGACAGTGAGGAACTGGTCGAGCGACGGCTGCACGGTGCGCTCGTCGAGGGACGGGTCGAGAATGACCATCATCTCGTAGCGACGCATGAGTGATCCAACCTCCTCTGGACTCTTGCGGTCACGACGCCTTGCCGTGACAGGAGGACCCTGCGCTTCGGCCGGACGGCGATGCCCCCGGCCCTTATCAGACGCAGTCGAATAAGGCTACCAGCCACTTGGCCTCGCCCGTTCCGAAGAGCGAAACTGGAGGTCGGAGAGGGGGTAGGCGATGCCAGACGCCGTCGGCCGAAAAAGAGGGCACCCCGTCCACCTCACGTTGAACACGGACGGCAGGCCGCACCCGGCGGAGAACGCGATGACGATCGCGACGCTCGTGTGCGGCCTGGTGGCGTTCGTCACGGGCTTCATCGTGATGGCCCACATGATCGCGTCGTGGGTGGGCGCGATCGGGTTCTGGGGCGGACTGTACGCCCAGTTCGTCTCGTCGACCACGAGACAGCGCGCGCTGATCATCGTGGGGGTCGTGGGGTCGTTCGTCGGCGCCGCGCTGGGGATTGCGCACGGCGGCTTCTTCCCCCGCGGATTCTCACTGCGCGGCTGAGGAGCGGTGGCTCAGCCGCCGATGTGCAGGTCGACGCCGAGCAGCACGAGGAACCACAGGAAGACCGCGATCAGGGCCTGTGCGACCTGCCTGAGGAGAGTGGGGGTGATGTAGTCGTGGACCCAGGCCACGTAGAGCCCGACGAGGATGTAGATGAGAAGGAGGAAGCTGCCTAAGCGATATCTCATGCTCGTCTCCTTGAGGACGAAGTAGTATCGCGCGCGGGTTCTGGGGGCGCGTGAGACGCGACTGCCCTGATTCGCGCCTCTGAAACAGCGCGCCCTCTTGAAACGCTCTTGGAGAGCGCCTAGAGTTCGCCCTTCGCGTCGGCGGCCCCCCTCTCATCCAGGCAAGCAGTTGGAGGAACGGCATGGACAGCCACATCGGCGCCCGCTCGCGGATCGGGGCCCACGTCGACCAGGACGACCCGCTCGCGCACGCGGCCGCCCGTGACGCCGACGTGGTGCAGTTCTTCCTCGGCGACCCCCAGGGGTGGAAGAGCCCGGCGACACCCGCCACCGCCGACGCCCTGCGCGCGTCGGACGTGGACGTCTACGTGCACGCGCCGTACGTCATCAACGTGGCCACGGCGAACAACCGCATCCGCATTCCGAGCCGCAAGCTGCTCGACGCGCATCTGACGGCGGCGGCGGCCATCGGTGCCAAGGGCCTGATCGTCCACGGCGGGCACGTCAACGCCGGCGACGACCCGCAGACCGGCTTCGACAACTGGCGCAAGGTCTTCGAGCGCACCGAGTGCCCGATCCCGGTGCTGATCGAGAACACGGCCGGCGGCGGCAACGCGATGGCGCGCAAGCTGGAGCGCATCGCCCGGCTGTGGGACGCCGTGACGGCCGGCGCCCCCGATCCTTCGGTCGTCGGCTTCTGCCTGGACACCTGCCACTTCCACGCGGGCGGCGAGGAGCTCGCCGGGCTCGTGGAGCGGGTGAAGGCGATCACCGGCCGCATCGACCTCATCCACTGCAACGACTCGCGGGACGCCTTCGACTCCGGCGCCGACCGGCACGCCAACCTCGGCAGCGGGCAGATCGACCCCGAGTTGATCCTGGAGGTCTGCCGGACGGCCGGGGCGCCGATCGTGGTCGAGACGCCCTTTGAGGGCCAGGCCGACGACATCGCGTACCTGCGCAAGCACCTGTAGACGTTCGTCCACACCCTGTGGACAACTCTGCGGATTGAGAACCTCAGGCAGTGGGTACGGCTGTCTGAAGGTCCCACACGCCCCGCACCCGTCCGGGCTTGCGCGTGGCGCGCCACAACTGCACGTACGACGTGACCGCCGCGGCCAGGACGACGAGGTTGCGCACGACCAGCACGAGCGTCCCCGGCAGGGCGCCCGTCCAGCTGTAGTCCAACTCCATCCAGGGGTACATGATCCCCGTCAGCAGGGCGGCGACCAGGACGAGCAGGGCGGCCGGCCGCTGCGTCGGGCCGGGCCGGTCGCGCCGCACCGACAGGATGACGGCGGCGATGCCGACCACCCACACGAGATACTGCGGCGACAGCACCCGGCTGGTGGCGACCAGGAAGAGCACGGTGGTGAGCGCGGCGTCGTGGTACGACCGCGGGCTCGGGGCCGCGCGCAGCCACCACACGCCGACCAGGGCCAGCGCCACCGGGGTGGCGGCCAGGCTCAGCAGTGCCGTGGCGTTCGCGCCGGGGCCCACGACCTCCATCGCGCCGTGCTTGTAGGTGGTGTAGCCGTCCCACCAGCCGAGGGCCCGGGCGAGCGCGAACGGCGTGGCGGCCAGCGACTCGATCTGCAGGCCCCGCTCCTCCTGCGCGGTCAGGAAATCCAGTGCGTGCGGCACGACCAGGGCGGTCACGCCGCACCCCGCCACGGCGACGACGAGCGTGAGTCCGGACGCGGTCAGCAGTTCGCGCCAGCGCCGCAGGCCGGCGAGCAGCGCGACCGGCCACGCCTTCACCAGGAGCCCGACGCCGATCAGCGTCCCGCGCACCGCCGGACCGGCCGACGTCGTCAGCGCCAGCACCGCCACGAGCGTGACCATGAGGTCGTACCGGGCGAGGAGCACCGGGCCGAGCAGGGCCGCGCCGACGGTCCACGCCCACGGGCCCGTACGGCCGCCGCCGTGCCGCGGGCCCGAGGACCGCGAGGCTGAGAACCGCCACAGCAGGAGCAGGATCGCGAGGTCGCACAGCAGCGCCAGCAGCGAGAAGGCGACGTGGTAATCCAGCGGCAGCAGGCGGGGGGCGAGCAGCGGCAGCGCCGCGAACGGCGGGTACTGCCACTTCTCGTCACCCGCCGGGAACTCCCCCTCGGCCAGGACGTCGGACCAGTCGCGGTAGAGCGTGACGTCGTTGCTGAAGGCCTCGCCGTGCCCTGTCGGGATGGTCTGTGTCGCGACGAGGAGGAGCGCTCCCCGGGTCGCCGTCCAGACCAGCAGCAGGAGCCATGGCGGCCTCCGGCGCATCGCCGTCTCCCCCGTTCGTCGCACACACTCTCACGCGACGGTACGCGATGCCTCGGCTCGGACGGCTCCCGGCCGCGCCGCGAGGGGTGCCAAATCCGATGTAAGTTTCAGGGCTTCACACCGTCTCCGGCTGCTGCCGCGCGCCCCGCGCGAGGAGCGAACGGCGCAGGACGAGGCGGTCCTCGGCGCCGTCGAAGACCCCGCCCGACGGGTCGTCGGCGTCCGCCTGGCGTACGACGTCGTGCTCGGGCCGCAGGATGTCGCGGACGACGAGCGCCATGAGGATGACGATGGTCAGCGCCCGGGCCCAGACCGACAGGAAGTACGGGTCGTCGCCGATGCCGAGGGCGGGTTCGCCGGTCTGGGTGACCAGGTAGAGCCAGATCGAGAAGAAGTACCAGCACTCGGCGACCTGCCAGGCGGCCAGCGCGCCCCACCTGGGCCTGGCCAGCACCGCGAACGGCACCAGCCACAGGACGTACTGCGGCGACCACACCTTGTTGGTGATCATGAAGGCGGCCAGGGCGAGGAAGCACAGCTGCATCAGGCGCGGCCGTCGCGGCGCGGCGAGCGCCAGCACGGCGACGCCCAGCAGCAGCACCGCCAGCGCGGCCATGGCCATGGTGTTCAGCTTCTCCGGATCACCGAGAAAGGCCAGGAAGCCGGGCCTTTCCACGCCGAACCACTGGGTCTTCTGGAAGAAGAACCACAGCCCGCCCCAGTCGGCGCCGCGCTCGCTGCTGAACGCGTAGAACCGCTTCCAGCCCTCGAAGTTGACCAGCATGATCGGCACGTTCACCAGCAGCCACGTGAACGCCGCCGCGGCTGCCATCTTCAGGAACGGCACCCACTTGGCCGTGCGCACCGTGAGCAGGAACAACGCGCCGAAGAACATGAGCGGGTAGAACTTCGTGGCCACGGCGAGGGCCAGCAGCACGCCCGCGAGCCACGGCCGGTCCTTGGCCCAGGCCAGCAGGCCGCCGAGCGCCAGCGCCCCCGCGGCCAGGTCCCAGTTGATGTACGCGGTGAGGATGACGGCCGGGCCGACGGCGTACCAGAGGGCGTCCCAGCGGCGGGCCGGGCCCGCGAGCGCGGCCGTCAGCAGCACGCCCGCGACCAGCGAGATTCCCATGAGGACCACGGTGACGTCGTAGAACACGATCCCGTCGCCGCCCGCGAGCCGGCGGGCGAACTCCATGATCCCGCCGATGCCGACCGGGTATTCGACGGGGTAGTCGACGTAGGGAACCTTGCCCTCGTTGAGCTTCTCCGCCCAGAACAGCGGATAGATGTCGGTGTAGCAGAAGTTGGTGAACTGCCCGACACCGCCGTTCCAGGCTCCGCCGAACCGGCAGGGATACTTCCACAGGTACGCGAGAACGGCGCCGAGCCCCGCGAGAAGCCCGAGAGGCAGGTACGGCACCGCCCGCGCGGCGACCCCGGGCAGCGGGGCGGAGTCGTTCGTGGTCCGGGTCGTCATGCTCGGTATTGCACCATCCAACGCCTCGGATTGGCGACTCCGCCAACCGAAAGGGCCCGCGGCGGAGGTCGCCACGGGCCCTTCGGGAGTGCCTGATCGAGGCTCAGGCGCCGCTGCCGTCCTTGCCGGCGCCGGGCCCGGAGGGCATCGCCGCGGGGATGTTCAGCGGGACGTCGTTGCCGGCTCCTGGGCCGCCGTCCTGGCCGCCCTGGCCCGGGTCGTCGCCGAAGCCCCGGCCGCCACCGTGGCCGTTGTCACATCCCGGGCCGCCGTCATAGCAGCCGTTGTCGTCGAGGAAGTCGTTCGGGATGTCGTTGGGGAACCCGCCGTCGTCCGGTTCCGGGCTCGGCGTCGGCGTCGGGCTCGGCACGATGTTCTCCGGGCTGCCCAGCCCGGCCTTCTGCGGGAACTGCTCGACCGGCTTGCCGGCGAGCGCCTCCATCATGAACGTCCGCCAGATCGTGGTCGGCGGGCCGGCGCCCTCGAAGCCCAGCGACACCTCCTTGACATGGGTGTACGGGTTGTTGGGGCCGTACTTCTTGCTCGGTTTCCCCCCGGGGGTGGTCGGGCAGTTGGAGTACAGCGGCTGCACGGTCTTGCCGCTCTTCGTCACGCACTGCTCGCGGTACATGCCGACCGCGACCGACAACTGCGGGGTGAAGCCGACGAACCAGGCTTCCTTCTCGTCGTTGTTGGTGCCGGTCTTGCCGGCGGCCGGGCGGCCGATACCCTTGCCCGCCGCCGTGCCCGACTTGAGGACCTCCTCCATCGCCGCCACGGAGTCGGCCGCCGCCTCGGGCGTGATCACCTGCTTGACCTCACGCCGCTCGGCGATCACGACGTCCTTGTCCTTCCGGACCTCCTTGACGACGTGGTAGTCGACGTGTTTGCCCTCGTTGGCGAAGATCGAGTAACCGGCGGCCTGCTCAACGGGGGTGACCAGGGCGCTGCCGATGGAGAACTGGTACTTGTGCTCCTTGATGTCGTTCTCCAGCCGGCTCTTGTCGAGGCCGGCCTCCTCCGCGATCTGCTTCACCGCGCTGAGCTGCCCGATCGTGCCGTTCGCCTCGTCGAGCTTGTACGCCATCGAGGCGAAGGCCGTGTTGATCGAGTGCGAGGTCGCGTAGATGGCGTTGATGGCGGCGGGCACCGAGTGACCGTTGGTGATACCGCCCTTCGCCTGGCCCGGCAGTTCCTTGGGCACGGTCTGGTTGCCGGGCAGCCAGCTGTTCAGGCTGTAGCCGGCGTCCAGCCAGGCGGCCAGCACGTATGGCTTGAACGCCGAGGCGGCCTGCTTCTTGGAGTCGAACGGCTCGTTCCAGGGGTCCTTGACGTAGTCGTTGCCGCCATAGAACGCGAGCACACGCCCAGTCTGGGGATCCACGGCGGCCAGACCGGCGTGGAACTCCTTCGACATGGTGGAGGTGGTGGCGGTCACCGCCTTTTTGGCGGCCTGCATGAGCCTCTTGTCGAAAGTCGAAATGATCTTGTAGCCGCCGCTCCTGACCTGGTCGGGCGACAGGTTCATCCGGGTCTTCAGCTCCTGCAGCACCTGGATGACCATGTAGCCCTTGAGGCCGCCGAGGTAGTTGGCGTTGCTCTCCTTGACGGGCTTGGGGAACTTGGCCGTGCCCGGCAGCTCGCCGTACTTGGCCGGGTCGAGGGCCGCCATGGCGTTGATGACATCCTTGAACCGGCCCTGCAGCTGCGGGGAGTCGGCGTCCAGCGCCGGCGTCTGGATGCGCGCGGCGAGATAGGCGCCCTGCTCCGGGGTGAGCTGGTCGACGTGCTTCTTGAAGTACGCCATCGCGGCGGCCTCGATGCCGTACGCGCGCCCGAAGTTCACCGTGTTGAGGTACTGCAGCAGGATCTGATCCTTGGTCATCTCCTGGTCGAGTTTGACCGCGACGAAGATCTCCTTGAACTTCCGCTTGATCGAGACTTCCTGGCTGAGGCCGTCGTAGTAGTTGCGGGCCATCTGCTGGGTGATCGTCGAGGCGCCCTGGAGCTGCTGGCCGGTCGCGGTCATCCAGACCGACCGGACCATGCCGGGGATGGAGATGCCGGAGTCGTCGCGGAAGGTCTTGTTCTCGATCGCGATGACGGCGTCCTGGACGTGCCGCGGCACCTTCTTGATGTCGTTCACGATGACGCGCGGGGTGCCGACCTTGGCGATCAGCGTCTTGCCGTCGTTGTAGTAGATGGCGCTGCCCTCGGCGATCGCGTCCGCCTGGGTCGCGGTCGGCGTCGGGGTGTTGGCGTACGCCACCGCGATCATGCCGAAGGTGCCGACGGCCAGCACGGTGAAGGCCGCCACGAGGATCTTCCAGCTCGGCAGGAAGCGCTTCCAGCCCGTACGGCGCGGCTTCTCGTCGTCCTCGTCGAAGTCGTCGAAGTCGCGCGGGTCCCGCGGGCCGCGCCCGCCGGGCCCCTCGGGGCCGCCCGGTCCACCCGGGCCGCCGGGGCCGCGGCCGCCCCGGGCCGGGGGCCTGCGGCGACGGCCGCCGGTCTGGATCGCCTCGGTGCTCTGCCCGTCGGCATCCCCGCGGCGGCCACCCGCCGGCATGCCCATCGCCTGGGTGCGCTCGTCGGCGCCGGGGACGCCGGGGCGGCCGGGACCACCGAGACCGGCGGGACCGCCGGCGTAACGCGGGTCACGGCCCATCGGTCCGCGAGGTCCCTGCTGGGGTCCCCGCTGGGGTCCCTGTGCCGGTCTCTGCGGCGGGCCCGGGGGCACCGCGTTCATCGCCGCGGTGTCCTCGAAGGCCGCGGCCTCCCGCCGGCGCTGCTCCGGTCCTGCGGGCCGGGCATCGCGCGGCGACTGCGGAGCCGGGCCCCTGCCGGGCTGTCGCGGCGGAGCGGGCTCGCCGTACTCGTCGGATTCCCGGGCCGAGCGACGACGGCGCCCAGGGCGGGATGATCCACCGGAGCCCGAGGCGTCCTCGGGACGGCCGGTCGGCTCCGGTCCGTAGCTGCTGTTAGTCACGCGTCCTCGTCAGGTGTTTCGGGGAATGAATCGACGTCGGCCGGCAGGCCGGCGGGCAGTCCTCCTGGAGGTGGAGGTCGCCTACGAAGAAGGGCCCGGGGGATCGGCTGTTCCGAGGACGAACGACACCGCCAGGTGGTTCCAGGAACAACCTTGGCAGACCTCCACCACGTAGACCCGGAATTCGCGGTATTCCCGAGCCATCGCGCTGAGCTCGGCCAGCCCTTTCGCCTGGCCGGCCGCCCGTCCTAGTTCGTCCCCATATACGTATGTGACGTTGGTCACGTTCATTCGTTCACATATGGGGCAGATGCGGCTCGTGGGCTCTCCGTGGAACCGAGCCGCGCGCAGCAGATAAGGGTGGGCGTCGCACACCTCCCGTGCCCGCATGCGGCCGGTGCGGACGGACTGCACGGCCGCCCGCTTCGCGAGGCCGTAGTCCACGACCGACCGCTGTGACCACATACGGCCAGATTACGGCCCTTTGCCAAATCTTGCCCAACCGTTGACCCGTTGCCATATATGACGCCCCGACGTATCCTGCGGATGTATCGAGTCGATACATCGGTCGGACACAGGAGGTGGTTCCAGTGACGGGCTCTCGTGGAGGTGTGCTGGAGCTCGCCGTCCTGGGATCGCTGCACGAAACGCCGCTACACGGCTACGAGCTGCGCAAACGGCTCAACACGCTGCTCGGCATGTTCCGTGCGTTCTCCTATGGCTCGCTGTATCCCTGCCTCAGGGGCCTGCTGAACGAGGGCCTCATCGCCGAGGAGGAGCCTCCTGAGGACACGGTTCTCGGCCGCAGGTCGAAGATCGTGTACAAGATCACAGCGGAGGGGAAGGAGCGGTTGCAGGAGCTGCTCAGCCAGTCGGGCCCGTCCTCCTGGGAGGACGAGAGCTTCGGCATCCACTTCGCCTTCTTCCGCCATACGGAGGCGGAGGTGCGCCTGCGCATCCTGGAGGGCCGCCGCAGCCGCCTGGAGGAACGACTCGACCGTGTCCGCGAGGCTCTCGCCCGTACGAGAGAGCGCCTGGACAGCTACACGCTTGAGCTCCAGCGCCACGGGCTGGAGTCGGTCGAGCGCGAGGTCCGCTGGCTCAACGAGCTCATCGACTCGGAACGACGGAGCCGATCGGCTCCCGGCGAGGGGGATCACCCCCCGGATCCCGCGCAAGCCGTACAGGAAGAGACCCAGAGGGCGGACACGCCCGAGGCAGATAGGTAAAGGAGCGAGTGCTATGGGTTCGGTGCGCGTAGCCATCGTCGGTGTGGGCAACTGCGCCTCATCGCTGGTGCAGGGCGTCCACTACTACAAGGACGCGGATCCGGGCAGCCGTGTGCCGGGCCTCATGCACGTGCGGTTCGGCGACTACCACGTCGGCGACGTGGAGTTCGTCGCGGCCTTCGACGTGGACGCCAAGAAGGTCGGCCGTGACCTTTCGGAGGCCATCGTCGCCTCCGAGAACAACACGATCAAGATCTGCGACGTGCCGCCGCTCGGTGTCACCGTCCAGCGTGGCCCGACGTTCGACGGGCTGGGCACGTACTACCGCGAGATCATCGAGGAGTCGGACGAGCAGCCGGTCGACGTCGTCCAGGCGCTCAAGGACGCCCGGGTCGACGTCCTGGTGTCCTATCTCCCGGTGGGCTCGGAGGAGGCCGACCGCTTCTACGCGCAGTGCGCGATCGACGCCAAGGTGGCCTTCGTCAACGCGCTGCCGGTCTTCATCGCCTCCGACCCCGAGTGGGCCGCCAAGTTCACCGAGGCCGGCGTCCCGATCGTGGGCGACGACATCAAGTCGCAGGTCGGCGCCACGATCACGCACCGCGTGCTGGCCAAGCTGTTCGAGGACCGCGGAGTCGAGCTGCTGCGCACCTACCAGCTCAACTTCGGCGGCAACATGGACTTCATGAACATGCTGGAGCGCACCCGCCTCCAGTCCAAGAAGATCTCCAAGACCCAGTCGGTCACGTCGCAGATCCCGCACGAGATGGCCAAGGCCGACGTCCACATCGGCCCGTCCGACCACGTGCCGTGGCTGGACGACCGCAAGTGGGCCTACGTCCGCCTCGAGGGCAGGTCGTTCGGCGACACCCCGCTCAACCTGGAGTACAAGCTCGAGGTCTGGGACTCGCCCAACTCGGCCGGCATCATCATCGACGCGGTCCGCGCGGCCAAGATCGCCCTCGACCGGGGCGTCGGCGGCCCGCTGCTGTCGCCCTCGTCCTACTTCATGAAGTCGCCGCCGGAGCAGTACTCCGACGACGCCGCCCGCGAGGCCGTGGAGGAGTTCATCCGCGGCACGATCGAGCGCTGACGTCCGTCGTCCACCGCGTGTCCCGCCCCGGCTCCGTCGATCGGACCGGGGCGGTCCCACGTCCGGCGGGTCTCAGGGGTTCGCGCTGAGCGGGCGCGCGGCCGGCGGCAGGGCCGCGGGGTCGGCGACCGGCCAGGCCAGCGGGTCCGGCCCGAGCGCGACGAGCTGGGGCACCTGCTTCCGGGCCCAGGGCGAGATGTCCAGCTCTCCGCTCATCACCTCGGCGGCGAAGCGCGTCCAGGGCTCCCACCGGACCGCGCCCACCTCCTCGGCGTTGGGCGCGGCCTCCTCCGAGACCACGGCACGGTAGACCGGGCACAGCTCGTTCTCCACCATGCCGTTGTCCATCACCGCCCGGTAGGAGAAGCCCGGCAGGATCAGGTCGACGGACTCGACGGCCAGGCCCAGCTCGAACCGGAGGCGGCGGATCACCGCCGACGACAGGGGCTCGCCCGGCAGCGGGTGCCCGCAGCAGCTGTTGGTCCACGCGTCGGGCCAGGTCAGCTTCGTGCCCGCCCGCCGGGACAACAGCACGCGGCCGCGCCGGTCGAAGACGTAGCTGGAGAACGCCAGGTGCAGTGGAGTGTCGGCAGTGTGGACGGAGGACTTGGGAGCGGTGCCGATCGGGTTGCCCTCGCCGTCGAGCAGCACGACATGTTCCTGTGAGGTCACTCTGCGAGAGTACGTGATCACCTCGATGCTGGTGTGACGGAGGGGCTTTATCAGGGTTCATCCTGATGCCCGGCACTGATCGCCCGCGTAGGCTGTCGCCGTGTCCTACGTCTCCGATCTGCGGGTGGTCCTGCGGGGGTCGAACTTCCGGCGGCTTTTCGCCACGCGGCTCGTCTCGCAGTTCTCAGACGGGATCTTCCAGCTGGCCGTAGGCGGCTACGCGTTCTTCAGCCCGGACCGGCAGGCCAGCGCGACCGCGATCGCGGCGGGCCTCGCCGTGCTGCTCCTGCCGTACAGCGTCCTCGGGCCGTTCGTCGGGGTGTTCATCGACCGCTGGTCGAGGCGGCAGATCCTCGTCATCGCGCCGTTCGTACGCGGGACGCTGCTGGTGCTGGCCGCGGGTCTCGTCGCGGCGGGGGCCTCCGACGGCGTCTTCTACGCGGCGGCGCTCGGCGTCCTCGCGGTCAACCGATTCTTCCTGGCGGCCCTCGGCGCGTCGCTGCCGCACGTCGTGCCGAACGAGCACCTGATGATGGGCAACGCGGTGACGCCCACGTCGGGCACGGTGGCCACGTTCATCGGGATGGGCGCCGGCGTCCTGCTGCGCATGGTCGCCGGATCCGGCGACGGGGGCGTGGCGGTGCTGCTGGTCTGCTCCGGCCTCGTCTACGGGCTGAGCGCGCTGATCGCGCGGACGATGGAGCGCTCCCTGCTCGGCCCCGCGTACGACCCGGACCTCCCGCAGGCCCGCGAGGCCGTACGGAACGTGCTGACCGGCCTGGTGGACGGCGCGCGGCACCTCGCACACCGGCGTTCGGCGGCGGCGGCCCTCGGCGGCATGGCGGTCCACCGCCTCATGTTCGGCATCTCGACGGCGACGGTGGTGATGCTCTACCGCTACAGCTTCACCACGAACCCCGACGACGCGCTGAAGGGCATCACGCTCGTGCTGGGCGCCGTCGGGGTGGGCAGCTTCGCCGCGGTGCTGGTCACGCCGTGGGCCACCGACCGGTTCCGGATCGAGACCTGGGTCCCGATGATGCTCGTGACCTGCGGCGTCCTGGAGTTCGCGCTGTGCGCGACGTTCCACGAGTGGGCGTTCGTGGCCGCCGGGCTCGTGATCGGCGTCGCCGGGCAGAGCGTGAAGATCTGCGCGGACACCGTCGTGCAGCGCGACGTCGAGGACGCCTATCTCGGCCGCGCGTTCTCCGTGTACGACATGCTGTTCAACGGCATGACGGTCCTCGGCGCGGTGCTCGCGGCGGCGCTGCTGCCGCCCGACGGCAGGTCCTATCTCGCGCTCGGCGTGATCGGCGTCGGGTACCTGCTCGGCGCGGTGCTGTACCGGGTGGTGCTGCCCACCACCACACGAAGGCCGCCGGTCCCCGCCGCCGACTGACCGCCTACGACAGGATTCCGGTGTCGCGGGCCCAGGCGAGCAGGGCGTCCCTCGCGGCCTCCTTGCCGATCAGGCCCTGGTCCATGCGGATCTCCAGCATGTGCTTGTAGGCCCTGCCGACGACCGGGCCCGGCGGCACGCCGAGGATCTCCTGGATCTCGTTGCCGTCCAGCTCGGGCCGGATCTTGGCCAGCTCCTCCTCCTCGGCCAGCCGGGAGATGCGCTCCTCCAGCTGGTCGTAGGTCCGCGACAGGGCCTGCGCCTTGCGCTTGTTGCGGGTGGTGCAGTCGGCCCTGGTCAGCTTGTGCAGGCGTTCGAGGAGGTGTCCCGCGTCGCGGACGTAGCGGCGCACGGCGCTGTCGGTCCACTCCCCCGTCCCGTAGCCGTGGAAGCGCAGGTGCAGCTCCACGAGCTTGGACACGTCGGACACCACGTCCTTGGGGAACTTCAGCTCGGTGAGCCGCTTCTTGGCCATCTGCGCGCCGACCACCTCGTGGTGGTGGAACGACACCCGGCCGCCGGGCTCGTTGCGCCGGGTCTTCGGCTTGCCGATGTCGTGCAGCAGGGCGGCCCATCGCAGCACCCGGTCGGGGCCGGCCGTCTCCAGCCCGATCGCCTGCTCCAGCACGATCAGCGTGTGATCGTAGACGTCCTTGTGCCGGTGGTGCTCGTCGATCTCCAGCCGCAGCTTGGGCAGCTCCGGCAGGACGTGGGCGGCGAGCCCGGTATCCACCAGCAGCGCCAGCCCGGCCCTCGGGTACGCGCCGAGGATCAGCTTGTCGAGCTCCTCGCGGATGCGCTCGGCCGAGACGATCTCGATGCGGCCGGACATCGCGGTCATGGCCTCGACGACCTCGGGCGCGACCGTGAACCCGAGCTGACCGGCGAACCTCGCCGCGCGCAGCATCCGCAGCGGGTCGTCGTCGAACGACTGCTCGGGCCTGCCCGGTGTCCGCAGCGTCTTCGCGGCGAGGTCCGGCAGCCCGCCGTACGGGTCGGCGAACTCGTGCTGCGGCAGGCGTACGGCCATCGCGTTGACCGCGAAGTCGCGCCGGGCGAGGTCGCCGTCGAGCGAGTCGCCGTACATCACCTCGGGCTTGCGCGAGGCGGGGTCGTACGACTCGCTGCGGTAGGTCGTGATCTCCAGCAGCCACCCGCCCTTGCGCACGCCGACGGTGCCGAAATCGATCCCGATCGTCCAGACGGCGTCCGCCCAGTCCTTGACGATCTCCAGCACCCGCTCGGGACGGGCGTCCGTGGTCAGGTCGAGGTCCTTGCTCGCACGGCCGAGGAGGACGTCGCGGACGGAGCCGCCGACCAGGGCCAGCTCGTGCCCCCGGGCCGAGAACAGCTCACCGAGCTCGTCGGCGACCGGGGCGATCCGGCGGAACAGTTCGTTCACGGCGCGCTGCTGGCTGTCGCTCAGATTTGAAACGGACAAGGCTGGGTAGGTCCTTCGGTCACGGAACAGAAACTCTCCCCCGATGGCCCAGGTGGTCGGGTGTCGCCCAGGGGGAGACACACCTAGCGATCACCAGGCCACGGACGGTTCGGGGGCGCTGGACGACGCAAGGAGCACCCGAGATGAAAGACGCTCTCGCGATTCACCGCTGGCTCCTCGCCCACCAGATCCACCATGAGATCGTACGTCTTCCGCGCCCGTTGACATGCTCGGACGAGCTTCCCGAGGTGCTGGGGGTCACTCCCGAGACGTGCCTGTACGTGTCGCTGTTCGAGGTGTCGACGCGCGGACGGACACACGAGGTGGCCGTGGTGAGCGCGGTGAACTCCTGTCCCGGGCCGGCGGAGGTGGGCGCCGTCCTGCGCGCCCACAGGGTAACCCCCGCGTCCGCCTACACCGTGAACTCCGCGACCGATTACGCGCACGGCCTGGTCTGCCCGCTGTTGCTGCCCGACGATCTGACCGTTCTCGTGGACCAGCGGCTGATGGAGCGCATCGATCCCGACGAGGTCGTCCACACCGCGACCGGCGAGCGCCGGACCGCGTTGCGGTTGCGCGCCATCCACCTGTTCGACCTGGTGGCGGCCAAGACCGTCGACCTGAGCACCGCCCAGAGGAGAGGTCTCGCGAGCCTGGTGAGTCCTATGCGGACGGCATAGGCCATAGCATTCTGGGCGTGCGCCGTACCTCACCGCCGGCCGGCACATGATCCGTAAGGCCGCGCTGCTGACATTGCTGACCGCCCTGCTCGCATCCCCCGCGGGCATGGCCGGTACGGCTGTCGCGGCGCCTCCGGGTCGTGTCGCGGCGGCGGCTCCGGCCGATCCGCTCCTCGTGAGCGAGATCACGCCGGAGGTCGTGCGCACCCCCGCCGCGCCCGTGACGGTCGCGGGAACCGTGTCCGGCACGCCGGGGTCCTCCGTACGGGTCGCCGTCCGCTACTCCCGGGGCCGGCCGTTCGCCTCCCGGACGGAGATGGCGGCCTACCTGGCCGAGCAGGGGTACGGGACCACCAACTGGAGCACCAGGATCCAGGCCACGCCGCTCGACCAGTCGGGGAAGCTCCCCTTCCGGTTCACCGTGACCCCTCAGGAGCTGGGCCTGCCCCGGCCGGGGGTCTACCCCTTCGAGGTCGAGGTGACCGACGCCGCGACCGGCCAGCGGCTCGGGATCAAGCGGACCTTCCTGACGTACGCCCCCAAGGGCCAGCAGATCCCCACGGTCAAGCTGGCCGTCGCCCTGCCGCTCGTGGACCGGCCCCACCGGGCCGACGACGCGACGTTCATGGACGACGACCTGTCCGGCTCGCTCGCGTCCGGCCGCCTGGCGTCGCTGCTCCAGACCGCGCAGGACACCGGCGACGGCGTGACCTGGTTCGTGGACCCCGCCCTGCTCGACGACGTCCGCGTCCTGTCCTCCGGCCCCCGGAGCGTGAAGGGCACGCGCAAGGCCGCCGACCCCGCCGCCGGCCAGTGGCTGAACGGACTGCGCAGCGCGCTGACGGACAAGACCGTCGTCGCCACGCCGTACGGCGACCCGGACGTGGCCGCGCTGGTCCACCACGGCCTCGACAAGCAGGCCGCGGCGTCCGTACAGCGCGGGGCCGCGCTCGCGACCGAACTGCTCGGCCGGGAGATCCGCGGCACCACCGCGTGGCCGGCCGGCGGCAAGATCGACCGCGACGCGGTGGACGAACTGGCGATGTCGGGCGTCACATCCGTGCTGCTGTCGGGGGACGCGCTGCCGCCCCGGGCCGCCACGCAGGACGGGCAGCCCGTCCTCCCCCCGGCGCCGACCACTCCCGACGCCGCGGCCAGGCTCGACACCGTCGCGGAGAACCCGGTCACCGCGCTGCTCGCCGACCCCACGCTCAGCACACTCCTCGGCGGGGACGTGTCCGCTCCCGGGACCGCGATGCTCGCGCGGCAGCGGTTCCTCGCCGAGACCGCGATGATCGCCTTCGAGCAGCAGAGCCAGCGGACCGGCCAGTTCGGCCAGTTCGGGCAGGTCGGCCAGACCGGCCAGACCGGGCAGGACACGACGGCGAAGACGGCCTCCCGCACGGTGATCGCGGCGCCCGAGTCGCACCTGTGGACCCCCGACCCGGCGTTCGTCTCCGGCCTGCTGCAGGCCGCCTCCGGCGCTCCCTGGCTGCGCATGACCTCGCTCGACTCGGTCAAAGCCGGCCGGGCGGGAACGCCGCGCGGCGACCTGACCTACACCGACCGCGACCGCCAGGCCGAGCTGAGCCGCTCCTACCTGGCCACCGTACGGAAGCTGGAGCGCAAGGCCGACGCTGTGGCCACCGTCACGGAGGAGCACACGGACGTCTTCCACACGGCCATACTCCGGCTGGCCTCCGCCTCCTGGCGAGGCGACGGCAAGCGGGCGGTCTCCTTCGCCGGCCAGGTGCAGAAGGCGATCGACGACCGCATCGGCCATGTGTCCGTGCTCGACACCCCGCGCGCCGTCGCGGGCAGCAACGGCCAGGTCCCGGTGAGCGTGGCCAACAACCTGGACAAGGACATCCAGATCAAGGTCCGGGTCACCTCGGCCAGCAAGTCACGGCTCGCGATCGACCGTCCCGGAGGGGTCTACGTGACCCCCACCACCAGGATCCTCGCGGGGCGCAGCCAGCTCGTGAACGTGCCGGTGATCGTCCGCAACGAGGGCGGCGACGCGAGCATCTCCGTGCAGCTTCTGACCGACGCGGACGAGAAGTACGGCAGCGCGGTGCGCGTCGTCGTGCGCGCGACCGGCTACACCGGCATCGCCCTCGTCATCGTGGGTGCGGCCGTGGTCATCATGCTGGCCGCCGTGGTGATGCGTGTCCTGCGCCGCAGGTCGCGCAAGGCGTTCCCGTTCGACGGGCCGAGGGACGAGGAGGGCCCGCCCGGGGACCGGCCGGGAGCCGTCCCGGCCGAGCGCACCCAGTCACCGTAGTTGGGACCATCCGGAGGAAGGCGGCCAGGAACACCATGAGCAGGATGCTGCGGGCCAGCGCGATCATGGCGGCCGGGACGATGGTCTCGCGGCTCACCGGCTTCGTCCGTACGGCGATGCTCGCCGCCGCCATCGGGACGTTCGCCCTGGGCGACGCCTACAACGCGGCCTACATGATCCCGTACATCCTGCTGGACCTGCTGCTCCAGGGCGTGCTGAGCAGCGTGATCGTGCCGGTGATCGTCCGGGCGCAGCGGCGCGACCCGGACGGGGGCCAGGCGTTCGAACAGCGGCTGATGACGCTGGCGGTGATCGTGCTGACGGCCGTCGCGCTCGTCGGCGTGCTGCTGGCCCGGCCGATCATGGACCTCTACACGGCCTCGAACTGGTCCGAGCACAAGGTCGAGGTGGCCGCCACGCTGGCCAGGTACATGCTCCCCCAGATCGCGTTCTTCGGGATCGGCTCGCTGGCCGGGGCGATCCTCAACACGCGGGACAGGTTCGCCGCCCCGATGTGGGCGCCGGTGCTCAACAACCTCGTGGTCATGGGAGTCCTGGCCGCCTACTACGCCGTCGCGTCGTCCGACATCGACAAGGTGAGCGATCGCGACCTCTCGCTGCTCGGTCTCGGCACGACCGGCGGCATCGTGGCGCAGGCGGCAGTCCTGATCATCGCGCTGCACCGGGCGGGCTTCCGGTTCCGTCCCCGTCTCGGGCTGCGCGGCTCGGGGCTGGGAGAGGCGGCCAGGGCCGCCGTGTGGACGTTCGCCTACACCGGCATCACGCAGATCGGTTTCTGGGTCACCACCAAGCTCGCGACCGGTGCGGGCGCACGGGCCCCCGGCGCCGGCAACAGCGCGTGGGCGTACGCGTTCCAGCTCTTCCAGCTCCCGTACGGGATCATCGCGGTCTCGGTGATCACGGCGATGCTGCCGAGGATGAGCAGGCACGTCGCCGACGGCGAGCTGGACTCGGTGCGCACGGAGTTCGCCTCGGCGGTGCGGCTGGTCTCGTCCGTCATCGTCCCCGCGGGACTGCTGCTGATGGTCCTCGGCCCGTCGGTCACCACGCTGATCTTCTCGTGGGGCCGCATGACCACGACCGACGCGATCTACATCGGCCACGTGCTGCAGGTGTTCGGCGTCGCGCTCGTGCCGTTCTCGATCTTCCAGCTCCTGCTGCGGGTCTTCTACAGCTTCGGCGACACCCGCACCCCTGCGATCATGGCGGGGGTGAACGTGGCGATCAACGCGACGCTCAGCCTGGTCGCCTACTTCACGCTTCCCGACCGGTACGTCATCATCGGGCTGGCGTTCGCCTACCTGATCACGTACGTCGTGCTCTGCGTCGTCGCGTGGGTGCTGGCGAGCCGGAAGGTCGGCGGGCTCGACGGCCGTGAGGTCACCGCCGGACTCGGCCGGATGTACGCGGCGGCGATCCCGGCCGCCGCGCTGGCGCTGGCGGTCCTGTGGCTGGCCAGGGAGCTCACCTCGATCACCGCGGTGAGCTCGGCCGTGGTGCTCGCGGTGGGCGGCGGCGCGGGGCTGCTGCTGTACATGGTGGCCGCGCACCGGCTGCGGGTGCCCGAGGTCCGCTCCATCATTGGACTTGTCGCAAGCCGGGTAGGACGGTAAGAGTCCTCAAGAACGACCGGCGACTGGAAGGTAACCCAGAAGTCCGATTCGGACGTTTTCCATCGGGAAGGCGGGCACAAGCGGCACGGCACTAGCATGGTGCGCCAGGGAGTGCGTCCCGCAGATCTTGCCCAACCGGTGGAGGCGGCAGGCAGGAGGGTCTCAGGGACGCGATCTGGAGTATCGGACCGGCGAGCGGAAGCGGGAAGGCGTGGGCGGAACCACCCGGCATCGGCTGATGCATGCCGACGGGCCGCGGAGCGGGGCGGCCGTATGAGCATGTCCACAGTCGAACCGGGGACCCGGCTGGCGGATCGGTTCCGCCTCGAGGACCGGGTGCACGAGTCCGGCGGCGCGACCCTGTGGAAGGCCCTGGACGAGATCCTCGCCCGGCCGGTCGCGGTCCACACGTTCACGCCCGACTTCCCCCGGGTCCAGGAGGTGGTCACCGCCGCCCGCCTGGCGAGCCGCCTGACCGACCCCCGCCTCACCCAGGTCTTCGACGCGGCCGACGAGGACGGCACGGCGTACGTCGTGAGCGAGTGGGTGAGCGGAGACTCGCTCCTCGACCTGCTGGAGAGCGGGCCGATCGAGCCCGAGCGCGGCGCGGCCCTGGTCGCCGAGGCCGCCGAGGCCCTGGCACACGCGCACGCGGCCGGCCTCACCCACCTGCACCTCACCCCCGGCCGCCTGGTCTGGACGAGCGGCAGCACGGTCAAGCTCCTCGGACTCGCCGTCGACGCCGCGATCCTCGACCTGAGCAGCGACGAGCCCGCCCGGGAGGACGCCGAGGGGCTGGGCCGGCTGCTCTACGCGGCGCTGACCGGCCATTGGCCCGGCGACTCCGACTGCGGGCTGCCCGCGGCGCCGCTGGACGACGGCAAGGTCTGCACACCACGGCAGGTCACCGCGGGAGTTCCCGGCTATCTGGACGCCATCACCTGCCGCGCGCTGCTGCAGGAGCCGCGACGAGGTCATCCGCCGCTGGCCACCCCGGCCGACGTGGCCGAGGCCCTCGCCGAGGTGCCCCGCCCCGCGCCGGCCCCCGTCACCACCGCGCCGCCCGCGCTGAACCTGCGCAGCGAGGCGCCGGACGGGCCGGCGATGTCGACCATGCCGCCGCGCATGCCGTCCCACCAGATGACGATGGTCCCTCCGCCGCGCCCGCAGACGGGCACCGCGAGCAAGATCCTGCTGACCGTCATCGTCCTGCTCGTGATGGCCGCCGTCGGCGTGGGCGCCTGGACCGTGGGCAAGAACCTCGGCAACACCCCGAGGGGAGTGGCCCAGTCGGACGCCGCGCGGCCCCCGTCCCCCTCGCTCAAGCCGGTCACGGTCAAGGCGGTGAGCGCGGCGGGGTTCGACCCCCTCGGTTCCGACCGCGCCGAGAAGCCGGAGATCGCCCCGCTCGCCATCGACGGCAAGCCGTCCACCGACTGGCACACCGACAGCTACAGCAGCGCCGACCTGGGACGGCTCAAGGACGGCGTCGGGCTCATCCTCGACATGGGGAAGCCGGTCCCCGTCGCCGACGTGGTCGTCTCCCTGGGCAACGGAGGCGGCGCGACGGTGCAGCTCAAGGTGGGCGACGCGGCGGAGCTGTCCTCGTTGAAGACCGTGGCGGAGAAGAAGGGCGCGTCGGGTTCGGTGACGCTCACTCCGGAAAAGGCCACCACAGGCCAGTACGTTTTGATCTGGTTCACCCGACTTCCCCCCTACAACGGGCAGTATCGTGGCACTATCTACGACGTAACGGTGCACTCCCCCGGATCGGCATAGCAGGGACTTGTGAACTCCCCACCAGACAATCCCCCGACGGCTGAGCATGCGCGCCGCGCGATGTCCGATGCCGATCTGCTGACCCGCCATCTCGGCGGTGACCCTCACGCGTTCAGCGAGATCGTCAGGCGGCACCGCGACCGGATGTGGGCGGTCGCCCTGCGTACGCTCGGCGATCCCGACGAGGCGGCCGACGCGGTCCAGGACGCTTTCGTCTCGGCGTACCGCAAGGCGGACAGCTTCCGCGGCGAGGCGGCGGTCACGACGTGGCTCCACCGCATCGTGGTCAACGCCTGTCTCGACCGCATGCGCCGCAAGTCGGTGCGCCCGATCGCCGACGACGAGCTCATCGAGGCCGCGGAGCGCGAGACCCCGGCCACCGACCACGCGGGCGAGCGCGAGGTCTCCCTGGAGGTCACGGCGGCGCTGAAGCTGCTGCCGCCCGACCAGAGGGCGGCTCTCGTGCTGGTCGACATGATGGGGTACGCGGTGGACGACGCGGCGGCGGTGCTCGGGGTCCCCCCGGGCACGGTGAAGAGCCGCTGTGCGCGGGGCCGCGCGAAACTCGCCCCGATTCTTTCGCATCTACGGAACCGATCTGACCTCACTCGCGTCTCATCCGGGAAGGGAGCAGAACTTCGTGACGGGTGACACGCACTACGACCTGGAGGTTCTCGCCGAGCTGGCGGAGGGTCTCCTCGACGACACGACGGCCCGGCGGGTCCGCGAGCATCTCGCGGTCTGCGACCCCTGCGGGGAGAGTCTTGCCGACCTGGCCGCGGTCCGCGAGGTCCTGGCGGCGATGCCGGTGCCTGCGATGCCTCTGGGCGTCGCCAGGCGCATAGACCGGGCGCTGGCCGCCGAGGCTCCGGACTGGGACCGCATCATGCGGGACGCCCCCTGGGACAGCGCTCCGCTGGAGAGCGTTCCGTGGGAGACGGTCGAGCCTCTGGTCGAAACCACGGTGGCCGATTCCGTGGAGCCGGAGCGCGAGCCCGCGCCGGTCGCTCCACTGGGAGTCGTCGCCGACGACGGCACGATCCGGCCGGCCAGGCGCCGCTCCGGGACGCGTACGACGGGCGGGAAGGCGTCCAGACGGCGCGCTTGGGCCATGCCTGCCGTGGCCGCCGCGGCCGCGGCCGTGGTGATCGGCAGCGGTGGTCTCGCCACCGGCCTGCTCTCGTTCGGCGACTCGCCGTCGCAGCAGGTGGTGAGCCAGGGCGAGCCCGGCCAGAGCCCGGCCAAGGTCCAGGCGCTGACCTACTCGACCTACGCCAGCGGCCACAACTACACCAGCCGGGAGCTGCGCGGGCCGCTGCTGGGGTATTTCGGCGTGGCGCCCGGCTCGGGCACCAACGAAGACGAGGACCTCGACACCTGCGTCAAGCGGTTCTCGAACGAGCTCGACCGCACGCCGATCGGCGTCGACAAGGCCCTCTACAACGGCAACGAGGCCACCATCATGGCGTTCTGGGAGGACAAGAGCATGAACGCCGTCCGGGTGGTCGTCGTGGACTCCGGGTGCCGCAAGCTGCGCCCCGAGGGTCTGGCCAGCTGGAAGTGACCACACGGCGAGAGCCGTACCATCAGCAGTGACGAAGCCCCCCGCGACCTCCGGGGGGCTTCGTCATGGCAGGGGTCGGCCCGGGAATGACCGGGGCCTAGGATCTGTTGACGGCACTGCATATCCACCGGGATCGAAGAAGGCGGGTCCGTTGAGCGACGTTCGGAACGTGATCATCATCGGGTCGGGGCCGGCCGGCTACACGGCGGCCGTCTACACCGCGCGCGCGGACCTCAAGCCGCTCGTCTTCGAGGGCTCGGTCACCGCGGGTGGCGCCCTGATGAACACCACTGACGTGGAGAACTTCCCCGGGTTCCCGGACGGCATCATGGGCCCGGACCTGATGGACAACTTCCGCAAGCAGGCCGAGCGGTTCGGCGCCGAGCTGGTCGCCGACGACGTGGTCGAGGTGGATCTGCAGGCCGACCCGAAGGTCGTCAAGACCTACACCGACACCTACTACGCCAAGGCGGTCATCCTGGCCACCGGTTCGAGCTACCGCGAGCTGGGGCTGGAGAACGAGAAGCGGCTGTCCGGCCGGGGCGTCTCCTGGTGTGCCACGTGTGACGGGTTCTTCTTCCGTGACCAGGACATCGTGGTGGTCGGCGGCGGTGACACGGCGATGGAGGAGGCGATCTTCCTGACCCGGTTCGCGAAGTCGGTGACGGTGATCCACCGCCGCGACTCGCTGCGCGCCAGCAAGATCATGCAGGATCGGGCGTTCGCGAACGAGAAGATCCGCTTCGTCTGGGACAGCGAGGTCGCCGACGTGCTCGGCGAGGAGCGGGTGTCCGGGGTGCGGGTACGCAACGTCAAGACCGGCGAGGAGACCGACCTCCCGGTGGGGGGCGTGTTCATCGCGATCGGGCACGAGCCCCGCACCGACATCGTCAAGGGTCAGGTCGATCTCGACGAGGAGGGGTACATCGTGGTCGATTCCCCGTCGACGCGCACGAACATCGACGGAGTGTTCGCGGCCGGGGACGTCGTCGACCACACCTACCGTCAGGCGATCACGGCGGCCGGGACCGGGTGTGCGGCGGCACTCGACGCCGAGCGCTGGCTGACGCTGAACGCCTGAGTCCCGGCATCGGGAATGCGGGGACGGTCCCCGCGGTTGTCTGCACCGCCACACCACTCACGCAAGGGGAGAGATACCGTGGGCGCGATCAAGAGCGTGACGGACGCGAGCTTCGAGGCCGAGGTCCTCAAGAGCGACAAGCCGGTTCTGGTCGACTTCTGGGCCGAGTGGTGCGGTCCGTGCCGTCAGGTCGGGCCGATCCTCGAGGAGATCGCCACCGAGCACGCCGACAAGCTGACGATCGTCAAGCTGAACATCGACGAGAACCCGGTCACGCCGCGGGACTACGGCGTGCTCCAGATCCCGACGATGAACGTCTACAAGGGTGGCGAGGTCGTCAAGCAGATCATCGGCGCCAAGCCGAAGGCCATGCTGCTGCGCGAGCTCGACGGCGTCATCTGACGCCGCTGCCGGCGGCACCACCGGAAGCAGAGCCCTCCGCGCCCGCGCGGGGGGCTCTTGTGTCGTCGGCGGGGGGCTCTTGTGTCGTCGGCGGGGGGCTCTTGTGTCGTCGGCGGTCACACGGGCCCCTGAGATCCCCTCAGACGGGCCGCAGGGCCCTCTCCGGGGACATCGATCCCAGCAGACGCTCCAGCGCCACCTCGACGTCCTCGCGCCACGACACGGCCGTCTTGAGCTCCAGCCGGAGCCGGGGGAAGCGCAGATGCGGACGGACGGTCTTGAACCCGACCGACAGCAGGTAGTCCGCGGGCAGCACGCAGCCGCCCGGCTGCTCCCACTTCAGGTCGCCGAACGCCTCGATCGCGCGTACGCCGCGGCGGGTCAGGTCCTTGGCGACGCCCTGTACGAGCATCCGGCCCAGGCCTCCGCCGGTGAACTCCGGCACGATGTGCGCGGTCATGAGCAGCACCGCGTCGGAGCTGACCGGAGACGTGGGGAACGCCACCGAGCGTGGCACGTACAGCGGCGGAGCGTAGAGCACGAACCCGGCCGCCACCCCGTCGACATAGGCGATCTTGCCGCAGCTCCCCCATTCGAGCAGGGTCGCCGAGATCCACGCCTCTTTCTCCAGCCCCGGGTCGCCCGCCTCCACCGCCCGCTCGCCGCTGACGGGGTCGAGCTCCCAGAACACACACCGCCGGCACCGGCGCGGCAGGTCATCGAGATTGTCGAGGGTGACGTTGACCAGCCGACGCGACACGTGATGCCCCAATCCCCGTCAGGAGTCCTGCCAGAAAAGCGCGCGAAAACGGCGTCTCCAGGTCGCATCGTAACTCAGCGGAAGGGCAGGAGCGGGTGCGCCACGAACAGCCGCCCACGACCATTAAAGGGGTTGGCCGGGCCGAAACCAGTGGGGCAGGAATGCAAGAAAAGGGGCCATTGATGGTCAATACCCAGTTGTGATGGGCGTGGCGCGTTACCGTACTCTGGATTTCCTGGCTACGTGATCGGAGGTGGACCGTGGCACAAGAGCTTGATCACGGTCGGACTAACGCGGCCCACGGGTCGCGCATTGACGCCTACGTCGACCGGTACGCCGCCCGCGCCGCCGGGATGGTCGCCTCCGAGATCCGAGCTCTCTTCGCCGTCGCGTCGAGGCCCGAGGTGGTCTCGCTCGCCGGCGGCATGCCGTACGTCAACGCGCTCCCCCTCGACCTGGTCAGCGAGCTCGTCGCCGACCTGGTCAGCACGCGCGGCTCCGTGGCCCTGCAGTACGGCTCCGGGCAGGGCGACCCCGCCCTGCGCGAGCAGATCTGCGAGGTCATGCGCATGGAGGGCATCGAGGCGAACGCCGACGATGTGGTCGTCACGGTGGGCTCGCAGCAGGCGCTCGACCTGATCACCCGGATCTTCATCGACCCCGGCGACGTCGTGCTCGCCGAAGGGCCCTCGTACGTCGGAGCGCTCGGGACGTTCAGCGCCTACCAGGCCAAGGTCGTGCACATCGCGATGGACGACCAGGGCCTCATCCCCGAGTCCCTCGCCCAGACCATCTACGCGCTCCAGGCGGCCGGCAACCGGATCAAGTTCCTCTACACGATCCCGAACTTCCAGAACCCCGCCGGTGTGACGCTGAACGAGGTGCGCCGCCGCCAGGTGCTGGAGATCTGCCACAGGGCCGGTGTCCTCGTGGTGGAGGACAACCCGTACGGCCTGCTCGGGTTCGACGGGGAACCGATGCGGGCGCTGCGCGCCGACGACCCCGAGGGCGTGGTGTACCTCGGCTCGTTCTCCAAGACCCTCGCCCCCGGCTTCCGCGTCGGCTGGGCCCTCGCTCCGCACGCCGTACGCGACAAGCTGGTCCTGGCCATGGAGTCGGCGGTGCTGTCGCACTCGTCCTTCACCCAGCTCGCCGTCGGCCAGTACCTCGCCACCCAGCCGTGGCGTGAGCAGATCAAGTCGTTCCGTGAGCTGTACCGCGAGCGGCGTGACGCGCTCCTGGGCGCGCTCGACGTGCTCATGCCGCCCGGTTGCACGTGGACCCGCCCCGCCGGCGGGTTTTTCGTCTGGATGACGCTGCCGGAGGGACTCAACTCCAAGGCGATCCTCCCCCGTGCGGTCGCCGAGCGGGTCGCGTTCGTGCCCGGCACCGGCTTCTACTCCGACGGCGGCGGCGCGCGGAACATGCGCCTGTCGTTCTGCTACCCGGAGCCGGACCGCATCAAGGAAGGCGTGCGCCGCCTGGCGGGCGTTATCGAGCAGGAGCTCAGGCTGCGGGACACGTTCGGCACCGGCTCCGCGCCGGGACACGCCGGCGTCGACACTCCCAGCCCGGATCTCGCCTAGCGCGTACGGCCGCTGCCCCCCGCGATGTCGGAGCCGCCCATGGGACCTCATGGGCGGCTCCTACGCTATGGATGGAAGTGCGCGACGCCTGCCTGGGACGACTTGGCGTACCGGGGGACACACCGGCGCGGGCGGGGCACTAGCCTGTTCAGGCTGGCCGTACTGACTTCTCGAGGCGAGAAAGGCCCTCTTCGTGAGCGAGCGAACGATGACCCAAGGATCGCCCCCCGTGCGTCCGTGGAGGGGGGCGCGGACCGGAACCGGCGCCGCCGTCCGCATGGGCGGTGAGGCGCCATGAGCGATCTGGGCCACGTGCTCGTCCTCGCAGGAGGGCTCTCCTACGAGCGTGAGGTCTCCATCCGTTCCGGACGCCGCGTCGCGGAGGTGCTGCGGGCGGTCGGCGTGGACGTGGAGACGCGCGACGCCGACGCCACCTTCGTGCCCGCGGTGCTGGCGGACCCGCCGGACGCGGTGTTCGTCACCCTGCACGGCGGCGCCGGGGAGGACGGCGCCATCCGGTCGGTGCTGGAACTACTCGACGTGCCGTACGTGGGCGCGACGCCGGACGCCTGCCGGGTCTCCTTCGACAAGCCCACGGCGAAGGCCGTCGTCCGTTCCTGGGGGCTGAACACGCCCGACTCCGTGGCGCTGCCCAAGGAGACGTTCCACGATCTCGGCGCCACGGCCGTGCTCGCCCGCATCATCGATCGGCTCGGCCTGCCGCTCTTCGTCAAGCCCTCCCGTGGCGGTTCCGCGCTGGGCGCGTCCATCGTACGCACGGCGGAGGAACTGCCCGCCGCGATGGTCGGCTGCTTCGCCTATGGCGACACCGCGCTCATCGAGCGGTACGTCCAAGGCGTGGAGGTCGCGGTCTCCGTGGTGGATCTCGGCGACGGGCCGGTCGCTCTGACGCCGGTGGAAATCGTGCCCGACCGGGGCGTGTACGATTACGCGGCCCGTTACACAGCCGGCCAGACGGAGTTCTTCGCACCGGCCCGGCTCTCCCCCGAGGTCGCCGAGGCATGCGCCGGGATGGCGGTCGCCGCACACACCGCCCTCGGCCTGCGTGACCTCTCTCGCACCGACCTCATCGTCGACGGCTCCGGCAAGCCGTACTTCCTTGAGGTCAACGTGGCACCCGGTATGACGGAGACGTCCCTGCTGCCGATGGCCGCGGAGGCCGCGGGCCGAGACCTCGGCACCCTGTGCAAGGGACTTCTTGAGCTCGCCGCCACCCGAGCCTGATCCCACCGCCGTTTCACGTGAAACACCCCTCCAGGCTTCAAGGAGATCCCTCTCCGCCTGGAGGGGTGTAAAGGCAGACGGTGCCTTCGCCCGGGACGCCCATCACTCTGACGGCATCGCTTTGGACGTCCACGACCTTGAGCGGGATCGATCACTGCAAGCGACCCTGGCCGGGGGTGCCGAGAACCAGGTCTGACCTTGCGCCTTGAGCGCCTTAGGACGCGTGTTTCACGTGAAACCGTAAGGCTGGCGGGGTGTCGACGAGCGCTGGGCGGGGTTGGTCACTGCGCCGGAAGGAACCTCCGGTCCTCGCGAAGTCCGCTCCGCTGGACCTTCGCTGCGGTCCTCGCTCCCTTCCGCTCCGCTCCCCCAACCGGCATGAGTGTGGACAGCGCCCTAGTCGGTCGTGATGCCCCTACTGCGCATCGCGTTGGCGGCCTCCGGTGCCATCGTGTCGATGATCCGCTCCAGGTCGTCGATCGTGGAGAACTCGACGACGATGCGGCCCTTCCGGCTGCCGAGGTCGACCTTCACCTTGGTCTCGAAGTGGTCAGAGAGCCGGTCCGCCAGGTCGCGGAGCGCCGGAGCGGTCGGCTTCTTCGCCCGAGGCTTACGCGGAGCCGGTCCCGCCGTCGCCTCGCCCAGGGCCACGATCTCCTCGACGGTCCGTACGGACAGCCCTTCCGCCACGATCCGGCTCGCCAGCCGCTCCTGAGCGGCGGGATCGTTGAGCGCGAGCAGCGCCCGCGCGTGCCCGGCGCTGATGACTCCGGCCGCCAGCCGGCGCTGCACCTCGGGCGGGAGGTTCAGCAGGCGCAGGGTATTGCTGATGTGCGAGCGTGACCGTCCCACCTTTTTGGCGAGCACCTCGTGGGTGGCACCGAAGTCGTCCAGGAGCTGCTGGTAGGCCGCAGCCTCCTCCAGCGCGTTCAGCTGCTCCCGCTGGAGGTTCTCGATGAGCGCCTCACGGAGCATCTCGTCGTCCTGCGTGCTCCGGACGATCGCGGGAATGCGGTCCAGCCCCGCGAGCTGCGAGGCGCGCCACCTCCGCTCCCCCATAATCAGCTCGAAGCGACCGCCGTCCACCGCACGAACGACGACCGGCTGCAGCAGGCCGACCTCCTTGATGGACGCCGCGAGTTCGTCGAGACGGTCCTCGTCGAACACCTCACGCGGCTGCCGCGGGTTCGGGGAGATGGAGTCGACCTCGATCTCCTGGAAGTAGGCGCCCTCCACGGGACGCAGTCCCGCCACGTCCATCCCCGGCACAGCCGTCGGTGGGCCGGCAGGCGAAACGCTCGCCATGGACGCCGGATCGACGATCGGTCCTGTGGGGATCAGAGCCCCAAGACCCTTGCCCAGTCCCCGACGCTGCTGGCTCACCGCTGCTCCCTCATACCCGCACAGAAGGCGGTGCCCAGCGACTCGGGGTCACTGGGCACCGGCACGCACACACCAGGAGAGAGTACCGCTGTGACGGCGTCCCCATGAGTCTCCGTGCATCGAGCTGTGTACAAACCCGCCCGACGCCCCGCATCGCCGGGGAGGAGCGGAGCGGGCGGGAGGGAGGACCGCAGCGAAGGCCCAGCGGAGCGGGCTTCGCGAGGACCGGACCTTCCGGCCGGCGCAGTGACGTCTCAGCACAGCGCATCCCATGGCCCTAAGCACTGCATGCTCCGGGACACCTGGATCGTGCCGCCTCGTCCGCGCGCCGTCGCCTTCCAGGCCTGTGCGCGCCGTCCGCGGCTCTGTGCGGCTCTGGGCGGCGTTGTCAGGCGCCGGCGAGGGCCGCCGCACGGTAGGCGATCTCGCGCGCGGCGCCCATGTACGCGAGCGCTCCGCTCGAGCCCGGGTCGTATGTCATGACCGACTGGCCGTAGCTGGGTGCCTCGGAGACACGGACGCTCCTGGGGATGACGGCGTCGAGCACGGTGTCGCCGAAGTGGGACCGCACCTCCTCGGCCACCTGAGAAGCGAGGCGGGTCCGGCCGTCGTACATCGTGAGGAGGATGGTCGTGACCGACAACGTCTGGTTGAGGTGCGCGCGCACCAGCTCGACGTTCTGCAGAAGCTGGGTGAGCCCCTCCAGGGCGTAATACTCGCACTGAATGGGGATCAGCACTTCCTGTGCCGCCGCCATGGCGTTCACGGTCAGCAGCCCCAGCGACGGCGGACAGTCGATGAGGATGTAGTCGAACTCCATCGCGTCGAACGAGGCCAGCGCCCGACGCAGGCGGGTCTCCCGGCCGACCATCGGAACCAGTTCGATCTCCGCGCCCGCGAGGTCGAGGGTGGCGGGAGCGCAGTACAGGTTCGGCATGTCGGGGACCGGCTTCACGATCTGCGACAGCGGCATGTCGTCCACGAGGACCTGATACACCGACGGCATCCCCGACCGGTGTTCCGTCGCCAGCGCGGTGGACGCATTGCCCTGTGGGTCGAGATCGAAAACGAGGACGCGCTGATCGTGCATGGACAGCGCGGCCGCCAGGTTGACGGCTGTGGTGGTCTTACCCACGCCGCCCTTCTGGTTGGCCACCGTCATCACGCGGCACCGGGAAGGCCGGGGCCAGGCCCCCTCATCGCGCGTCGAGTAACCGACGGAAGGCGCAGCCGCCTGCGGGGGTGCGGCTGTTTCACGTGAAACCACAGAACTCAGTGCCTCTCGTACCAGCGGCGAATCGCCAGGGCTAAGGGGGGTCTGGGACACGGTCGTCGTCCTTTCGACCGGCGCAGCAGAGGGACGAGGCCAGCCCACCCCGGAGGACCGGCCTGCTGTCGCGATCTCCCAGCGTAGGGGGAGCCGGGTCTCCGGCCAACCCAGGCCCGCTGTCACACCGACTGATCCGGCGTCCGCCACCGGCTCACCTCTTTCGTCGCCTCCGCGTGTCCGTTCGCGGTGACCGTCCGGCGACGACGCGAACGAGGGTCGCGGGCGGCTCGACCTTACCGTGCCCCACGGTGACCAACTCGACGTGCCTCACCCCGAACGCCTCCAACTGGGGACGGGCGGCGTCCAGTTCCTCCTGCGCCCGTTCGCCCTTCATCGCGAGCAGCTCCCCGCCCTCGTGCAGCAGCGGCATCGACCACGCCAGCAGCCGGTCGAGCGGCGCGACCGCGCGGGCCGTCGCCACATCGAAGACGCGCTTGCGCGCGAGTTCCTCCGCCCGCCCCCGCAGCACCTCCACGTTGTCGAGTTTGAGCGCCTCCACGCACTCGGACAGGAACACGGTCCGGCGCAGCAGCGGCTCCAACAGGGTCACCGTCACATCGGGGCGGACGATCGCGAGCACGAGCCCGGGCAGCCCCGCGCCCGAGCCGATGTCGACGAGGGTCGAGTCCGGCGGGACCGCCTCCTCCACGACCGCGCAGTTCAGCAGGTGCCGGTCCCAGATGCGGGACACCTCACGCGGCCCGAGGAGTCCCCGTACCACGCCCGGCCCGGCGAGCAACTCGGCGAACAGCCGGGCCCGCTCCAACGCCTCGCCGGTGAAGATCTCTCGCGCCACCGGGGGCGCCTCGGGCAGCTCGTTGCTCTCCGTCATCACTCACTCATTCATGAACGCTCTGGGCCAAGGGTAACCGTCCTTACCCCCTCGGCGACGGCCAGCCGTACATCCGGCGTCCGCCGGCCGGGAGGGGCAGGGACAAAGGCACGTACAGGACGGAAAAGCCGCCGGTCCCGGATGTGGGACCGGCGGCTTCCCCGCGTCGGAACTGTGAAAGGCGTCAGGCGGGCAGGACCACCACGAAGCGGCGGGGCTCTTCGCCCTCGGACTCGCTGCGCAGGCCCGCCGCCGCTACGGCGTCGTGCACGATTTTGCGCTCGAAGGGCGTCATCGGCTTGAGCGCCTTCGGCTCGCCGGTGCGCTTGACGTCGTCGGCCGCCGCGGCGCCTACCTTGGCGAGTTCGGCCCGGCGCCGCTCCCGATAGCCGCCCACGTCGAGCATGAGCCGCGAACGTTCCCCCGTCTGGCGGTGCACGGCCAGGCGCGTCAGCTCCTGCAGCGCCTCCAGCACCTCTCCGCCGGGACCCACGAGCTCATCGCCCTTGATGCCCACAATCGAGACGACGGCACGGTCTCCCTCGACATCCATGTCGATATCGCCGTCCAGGTCGGCGATGTCGAGCAGGCCCTCAAGGTAGTCCGCCGCGATCTCGCCCTCCTGTTCGAGGGCTTCGAGGTCGGGAGCAGGCTTGAGGGTCTCCTCAGCTTCGGTCACGTCCGGACTCTCCTTCTCCTACGACTTCTTGCTGCCGGTGCGCTTGCTGCGAGGCTGGCGCGTCGGCTGCTGACGGACGATCTTGGGGGCGGGTGCCGGCTCAGGCTGCTCCGCCGCCTTGGGCTTCCCCACCAGCCTGGTGAAGATCCCGTTCGTCGGCTCGGGAGTGGTGACGTTGCCCTTCTCGTCCACCACCGGCATGGGGTGGCGGCTGTAGAACCAGTGCTGCTGGCCGAGGGTCCACAGGTTGGTGGTCACCCAGTAGAGGATCAGACCGAGCTGGAAGTTCAGGCTGAAGACGGCGAACAGCGGCGAGATGTACATGAGGATCTTCTGCTGCTGCGCCATGGGGTTGTCCGGCATCTGCGCCATCGAGCGCTTCACGCTCTGCCGGACGGTGAGGAACGTGGTGAGCGAGCTGACGGCCACGAAGAGCGCCAGCACGATCTTCGTGATCAGCGGGTCGGCCCCGAACTGCTCGATGTCCGCCGCGCTCGTGAAGAAGGTCGCCGGCAGCGGAGCTCCGAAGACGTGCGCCTGCCGGGCGCTCTCCACGAGTTCCTTGGACATCCCGAAAACGGCCCGATCCTCGGCGATGGCCCGCAGCACGGTGAACATCGAGATGAAGATCGGGAACTGCGCGACGATCGGAAGGCAGCCCCCCAGCGGGTTGGCGCCGCCCTCCTGGTACAGCCGCATGACCTCCTGGTTCATGCGCTGCTTGTCGTTCTTGTACTTCTTGCGCAGCTCTTGGACCTTGGGCGCGAGCTCCTGCATCTTGCGCGACGAGCGCATCTGCTTCATGAAGAGCGGGAAAATCAACAGACGCATCAGCACGGTCAGCGTGATGATGGTCAGCGCCCAGTTGAGACCGCTGCTGGAGGGAATGAATGTGCTGTAGCCGGCGTGGATGTGGGTGATCACCCAGGCCACGGCCGTATACAGCCAGTTCAGGAATGGCAGCTCCACCGAGCTAGCTCCCTTGCGTTTCGTCGTGAGACCGGACTCGGCGTGGGGGCACCGGGTCGAAACCTCCAGGATGGAACGGGTGACACCGTCCGATGCGCCTGACGGTCAGCCATACCCCGCGCGCCGCTCCATGAACGGCGACGGCTTCCAACCCGTAGGCGCTGCAGGACGGTTCGAACCGGCACCTCGGCCCCAGCATCGGGCTGATGAAGGCGCGGTAGAACTTGATGAGCGCGAGCAGCACACGAGCGACCGGCCCGGTCGCGGGCCGGTCGGCCTCCCCGGGCACCACTGCCGGGGTCGGTTGCTGCGCTGTCATGACCGTCCATCCGTCGGGGCCCGGGAATCGGACCCGCGCCGCCGGAGTAAACGACTCAGCGCGACGTCGAGTTCGGCGGCCAGGTGCTCGCTGCGCGCGGACGCAGCCGGTGGATTGGCGCGTACCACCAGAAGGCTACCTCTCGGCAGCATCGGCAGGCGGTTCCGCACGAGGTGTCTCAACCTGCGCCTGACCTGGTTCCGCACCACGGCGCCACCGACCGCCTTGCTCACGACGAAGCCGACCAGCGGTGGCTCGTCGGCGTCGCGCAGGTTCAGGTGTGCGACCAGGGTGGGACACCCGGCGCGCCGCCCACGGCGAATCGCGTCGGCGAACTCGTCACCCCGCCGCATGCGGGACGCGGACGGCAGCACCGGGCCTTCCTCTATCGACGTACGGCCGCCCGCTCCGCTCGGCACGGGCGGGCGGCGTCTGGTTGTCAGACCGTCAGCTCGGCGCGGCCCTTGCGGCGGCGCGCGGCCAGGATGGCGCGGCCGGCCCGGGTGCGCATGCGCAGCCGGAAGCCGTGGGTCTTCGCGCGGCGACGGTTGTTCGGCTGGTAAGTACGCTTGCTCACGGGTGGGCTCCAGGCGTCAAGTACGTCCGCGGCGTTCCGCGGGCGCGGTGCATTCCATGGTCACGGCTCGTCAGATGCGCGGGCATGCGAAATAGCCGTCGCGTGATTAGCCGACCGGGACACGTTACGGGTCCACCGTACGTCAGGTCAAACCGGCACCCGTGCCGCCAAGCGAGTACGGCGAGCGACCATGGCCCATTAGGCTGTGGACAACGCCTTGAACGCAGGTTGCGCACACCGCTACTGTCGGCCGTCCGGCCCTTCCCCCCATCAGCGTGAATGTGCCCGGGGAGGACGCGCGGGCTGTGCACATCATGTGGATCATATGTGGATGGCATCCGGACGAGGGCCGGTGCCGCGAGGCGTACGGGACTGACACGACACGGATCGCGGCGGGCGAGCGGGGCCGCGCAACGGGAGGAGGGGCCGAGCCATGGAAGGCGTCGATCTCAACGCTGTATGGGCTCGGGCGCTCAGGACCCTGCTCGATGAGGGCGTCTCGGGGCAGCAGCGGGCGTTCCTGCAGATGACGCAGCCCTCCGGCCTCATCAACGACACGATTCTCCTGGCGGCCCCCAACGACTTCGCCAAGGAGGTCATCGAGGTACGCCTGCGCCCGCTGATCGTGCACGCGTTGTCGCAGGAGCTCGGCCGGCCCGTGCGGATCGCCGTGATGGTGGATCCCGGCGCCGGCATGTCCGCGCCGTCCGACCCCACCACCGCGCCGGCGGCCGACCACCGTCCACAGTTGCCGTCCACAGGTTATCCACAGGCCGGATCCCAGGCCACCCGCTTCCCCTTAGGCGAGGACGGCCCGATCCGGCGCGACGCCGAGCCGCACGGGCAGCACTATCCACAGGGCCAGCAGTATCCACAGCCTCCGCAGCACATGTCCCCGCCGGACCGCCCGCAGCGGCCCGGCGGCTACTCCCCCGAGCCGCCCGCGGCGCCCAAACCCGAGCCGGTTCCCGGGCCGGGCCCCGTCTCCGGGCCGGTGCCCGGCGCCGGGCAGAACCGCTGGGACGCCCGGGGCGGCCGCACCTCCGGCGAGCCGGCCCGGCTGAACGCCAAGTACACCTTCGAGACCTTCGTCATCGGCGCCAGCAACCGCTTCGCGCACGCCGCCGCCGTCGCGGTCGCCGAGGCCCCCGCCAAGGCGTACAACCCGCTGTTCATCTATGGCGACTCCGGGCTGGGCAAGACCCACCTGCTGCACGCGATCGGCCACTACGCGCAGAGCCTGTACGACGGCGCCCGGGTGCGGTACGTGAGCTCCGAGGAGTTCACCAACGACTTCATCAACTCCATCCGCGACCACAAGGCCGACGGGTTCCGCTCCCGGTTCCGCGCTGTGGACATCCTCCTCGTCGACGACATCCAGTTCCTCGAGGGCAAGGAGCAGACGCAGGAGGAGTTCTTCCACACCTTCAACACCCTCCACAACGCCAGCAAGCAGATCGTCATCTCCAGCGACCGGGCGCCCAAGCAGCTCGTGACGCTGGAGGACCGGCTGCGCAACCGGTTCGAGTGGGGTCTGATCACCGACGTCCAGCCGCCCGAGCTGGAGACCCGCATCGCGATCCTGCGCAAGAAGGCGATCCAGGAGGGCTTGGCCGCGCCGCCCGACGTGCTGGAGTACATCGCCAGCCGCATCGCGACGAACATCCGCGAGCTGGAGGGCGCGCTGATCCGGGTCACCGCGTTCGCCAGCCTCAACCGGCAGTCTGTGGACATCCAGCTCGCCGAGATCGTCCTCAAGGACCTCATCAGCGAGGACGCGAGCCCGGAGATCACCATCTCCCTCATCATGTCCACAACCGCCGAATACTTCGGCGTCTCGCTCGACGACCTGTGTGGAAGCTCACGCTCGCGGGCCCTCGTCACCGCCCGGCAGATCGCCATGTACCTGGCCCGTGAGCTGACCGACCTGTCCCTGCCGAAGATCGGCCAGCAGTTCGGCGGGCGCGACCACACCACCGTGATGCACGCGGAGCGTAAGATCCGGTCGCTCATGGCCGAGCGGCGCTCGATGTACAACCAGGTCAACGAGTTGACGACACGGATCAAGCAGCGCGCACGCAACGCTTAGTGCACAGCTGTGGATAACTCTGTGGATCAAAAATTCCGGCCCTCGGCGGCCGCGCTGTCGTTACCCAAACCATCTCCGGCTCTCCAACACGCCGTCCCCACTTGGGGACAACTTTGGGGAAAAGCTGGGGACTACTTGGGGAACACCCGTGGACGAGCTGGGGACGCCCTGTGCGTACTCGTCACAGCCGACTCGGCTGTCCCTTTTACCCCGTGGACAACCGGTGGAAACATGGTGGATTACTCGTGGACAGAGGGCCCTCCGCCTGGGGAACGGGTGTGGGGACAGCGGGACCACCCACAATCCACAGGGGGTCCGTCCACGTCTCCCCCACACCCGCAGTGGATGAATCAGCTCGCGTGAGCTGCGAAAATGCTCGACATCCACATATCCACACTGCCTAATGAGACGACTTGTATCTCTCCCTCTAAAGAACTCAAGAACCATAGAAGGGGTTCTGGAGGCACACAGGTGCGGGAGAGTGAAGACTTGACGAAGCAGCGACACCCAGGAGGCTGATCCACGTGATGTTCCGGATCGATCGCGACGTGCTCGCCGAGGCCGTGGCGTGGACGGCACGGAGCCTTCCGGCCCGTCCCTCGGTGCCGGTGCTCGCCGGCATGCGGCTTGAGGTGACCGACGACCAGCGGCTGAAGCTGTCGGGCTTCGACTACGAGGTCTCCGCCGAGGTGACCCTCGAGGTGCAGACCGGGGAGCCGGGCGTGGTCCTCGTCTCCGGCAAGCTCCTCGCCGAGATCACCCGCGCGCTTCCCGCACAGCCGGTCGAACTGGTTGTGGACGGAGCCAAGGCCGTCGTCACCTGTGGCAGCGCACGGTTCACACTCCTCACCATGCCTGTGGAGGACTACCCCTCCCTGCCGGCCATGCCCCCGGCCGCCGGACGGGTCGGCAGCGACGTGTTCGCCTCCGCGGTCGGACAGGTCGCCGTCGCCGCGGGCAAGGACGACACGCTCCCGATGCTCACCGGCGTACGGATGGAGATCGAGGGTGACACCGTGACCCTCGCCGCCACCGACCGCTACCGCCTCGCCGTACGCGAGCTGAAGTGGCAGCCCGAGCAGCCCGGCTTCCAGGCCGTGGCGATGATTCCCGGCCGTACGCTGGCGGACACCGCCAAGGCGCTGGGCGGCAGCGGCGCCGAGGTCGAGATCGCGCTCAGCTCGGCCGGCGGCACCGGCGAGGGCATGATCGGGTTCTCCAGCTCCGGACGGCGGACGACGACCCGCCTGCTCGACCCCGAATTCCCCAAGTACCGCTCGCTGCTGCCCACCGAGTTCTCCGCGCGCGCGGATCTGTCCACAGCCTCGTTCGTCGAGGCCGTCAAGCGCGTCGCTCTGGTCGCCGAGCGCAACACCCCCGTACGGCTGGCCTTCCGCGGCGGAGAGGTCGTCCTGGAGGCCGGGAGCGGCGACGAGGCGCAGGCCGTGGAGGCGCTGCCGGTCGAGTTCGACGGCGACGAGATCAACATCGCCTTCAACCACCAGTTCCTGCTGGAGGGCCTGGGGGCGATCGACTCCGACGTCGCGCGGCTCCAGTTCACCACGCCGACCAAGCCCGCCATCCTCACCGGGGGCAAGCCTGTGGACGACGGCGGGAGCGAGGACTACCGCTACCTCATCATGCCCATCCGGTTGTCCAGCTGACCCTGCCCTGACACCCCGGGCGTACGATCTCCTCCGGGCATGGACCCCCGATGCATGGGTACGCGTGCCTCCGTGGACGACGCAGAGGTGGAGGGGTGGCTCAGATGCAGATCGGCATGATCGGGCTCGGAAAAATGGGCGGGAACATGGCCGAGCGGCTGCGGCGCGGCGGCCACGAGGTCGTGGGCTACGACCGCGATCCCTCGGTCAGCGACGTCGGCAGCCTCAAGGACCTCGTGGAGAGGCTGCAGGCGCCGCGCGCGGTCTGGGTCATGGTCCCCGCCGGGGCGCCGACGCGGAGCACGATCGAGCAGCTGCGCGACCTGCTGTCGGAGGGTGACGTCGTCATCGACGGCGGCAACTCGCACTATCTGGACGACCAGCGGCACGCGGCCGACCTCGGCACCCACGGCATCGGCTTCGTCGACGTGGGCGTCAGCGGCGGCGTCTGGGGCCTGGACTACGGCTACGCGCTGATGACCGGCGGCGACGAGGAGCACGTCCGCCGGCTCACGCCGATCTTCGACACGCTCAAGCCCGAGGGCGAGGACGGCTACGTCCACGCCGGCGGCGTGGGCGCCGGTCACTTCGCGAAGATGGTCCACAACGGCATCGAGTACGGCATGATGCAGGCCTTCGCCGAGGGCTGGGAGCTGCTCGAGGCGAGCGACGCCGTGACCAACGTCCCCGAGACGTTCAAGAGCTGGCGGCACGGCACCGTCATCCGGTCGTGGCTGCTCGACCTGCTGGTGCGGGCGCTGGAGGAGGACCCCGACCTCACCGAGCTCAAGGGCTACGCGGAGGACTCCGGGGAGGGGCGCTGGACGGTCCAGGCGGCCGTGGACCATGCCGTGCCCCTGCCGGCCATCACGGCCGCGCTGTACGCCCGCTTCGCCTCGCGTCAGGCCGACTCCCCCGCGATGAAGATGGTCGCGGCACTGCGCAACCAGTTCGGCGGGCACGCGGTCGCCTCCATGGAGGGCCAGAGCGGCAAGGGCGCCGACGCCCCCGGCGCCGACGTCACCCCGCCGGTGGAGGCAGAGCGCTGACACGCGGCGCCGGTTCTCCACAGGCTGTGGATCACCGGCCCGCACTCGCCCGCTTCTCCACAGCGCGCCATGGTCGGGACACGAAGGCCGGGCACCGGCACTAGCCTGGCGGGGTGCACGTGGCGAGCCTGTCCCTCACCGACTTCCGGTCGTACCCGGAGGTCGAACTCGTGCTGGAACCTGGGGCGACGGCGTTCGTCGGGCCGAACGGGCAGGGCAAGACCAACCTGGTCGAGGCACTGGGCTACCTCGCGACCCATTCGAGCCACCGCGTGGCCACCGACGCGCCGCTCGTACGGCACGGCGCGCAGCGGGCGATCGTGCGCGGGGCGGTGGTCAGGGACGACCGGCGCGCGCTGATCGAGGTGGAGATCAACCCCGGCCGGGCCAACCGGGCCAGGGTGAACCGCTCGCCCGTCCCCAGGCCTCGCGACGCCCTCGGACTGCTGCGGACCGTGCTGTTCGCCCCGGAGGACCTCGCGCTGGTGAAGGGCGACCCGTCGGAGCGCCGCCGTTTCATGGACGACCTGCTCGTGGCCCGCGTCCCCAGGTTCGCCGGCGTGCGGGCCGACTACGAGCGCGTGCTCAAGCAGCGCAACGCCCTCCTCCGTACGGCCGCGGCGACGAGGGCGGGACGGCGGCGCGGCGGCCGCCGGCAGGAGGACGACGTGGCCTTCGCCGCGGCAGGCGCGGGAGACGTCATGAGCACGCTCGAGGTCTGGGACTCCCACCTTGTGCGTCACGGCGCGGAACTGCTCGCGGCGCGGCTGCGCCTGGTGGACGCGCTGCGCCCACTCGCGGCGAAGGCGTACGCCACTCTCGCCCCGTCGTCGGGACTCGCCGATCTCGAATACCGACCATCGGGGTTATCCACAGATATCCCCACCTTGGGGACAAACCGGGAACTGCTGGCCGAGCACCTGCGGGCGGGCCTCGCGGAGGCTCGCCAGGCCGAGCTCGAACGCGGGGTGACCCTCGTCGGCCCGCATCGCGACGACCTGCTGCTGCGGCTGGGCGAGCTGCCGGCCCGTGGCTACGCGAGCCACGGCGAGTCGTGGTCGTTCGCGCTCGCGCTGCGGCTGGCCGCCTACGACCTGCTGAGAGCGGATGGCGGCGACCCCGTGCTGATCCTGGACGACGTCTTCGCCGAGCTGGACGGCCAGCGGCGCAGGCGGCTCACCGAGATCGTCGCCCCGGCCGAGCAGGTGCTCATCACGGCGGCGGTGCCGGACGACGTGCCCCCCGAGCTGACCGGCGCCCGGTTCGACGTGATGGAAGGGAGCGTGTCCCGTGTCCGATGAGATATCCACAGCCGGTGGACAGTCGCCGCAGGGCTCGGTCGCGCGGGGCGCCGCGCTCGCGCGGGAGAAGCTGGCCCAGGCGAAGGCCGACGCGCTGAAGCGGGGACAGCTCCCGCGGAGCGAGCCGCGCCGCCGCTCCGGGTCGGGCGCCCCGCGGCGGGACTCCGGCGACCCGCTGCCGTTCGGGCGGGCGATCCGCGACCTGCTCGCCGCCCGGGGATGGGAACAGCCGGTCGCCGTGGGCGGCGTGTTCGGCCGCTGGGCGGAGATCGTCGGACCGGAACTGGCCGTCCACACGAGGCCGGAGAGTTTCGAGGACGGCGAGGTGCTGGTCGCCGCCGACTCCACCGCCTGGGCGACGCAGGTGCGGTTGCTCGCATCCACCCTGGTCAGGCGGCTGAACGAGGAGCTCGGCGACGGCACCGTGACCCGGGTCAAGGTGCACGGCCCCGGTGCCGGGCACCGCCCGGAGGGCGGCCTGCGCGTACGCGGAAGCCGCGGGCCCGGCGACACGTACGGCTGATCGCGGGGCGGTGAGCGTCTCCCGAGGCCCGTGACGAGCGTCGAACCGACCCGTGGAGAGCCCGAACCGGCCCAAAATCGCGTGTGAGGCCCCGACCCCCATTCCGTGTGGGGGGTGCTCGGAAACATGATCATCAAGCGACAGGGCATCACAGCCCCCGTGAATGCCACCTGTTGTCGGTCGGACCGGTAGAATGTAAACGGACTCAAGGACACGTCCGGTTTGCGTCACCCCGGCCTCACGGGCCGATTTTCCCTGGGTGCCGCATCGGGGCACTCACGACGGTGACGGGCAACGGCAGGGGCAGCCAATCCACGGTGCCGCCCGCCGCGTGTCCGCGGCAGGAGGATTTCGCACTTGTCCTACGACGCTAGCTCTATCACCGTTCTCGAAGGGCTGGAAGCGGTCCGCAAGCGCCCTGGCATGTACATCGGCTCCACCGGTGAGCGCGGGCTGCACCACCTGGTCCAGGAGATCGTGGACAACGCGGTCGACGAGGCGCTGGCCGGCTACAACGACCTGATCGAGGTCACCCTGCTCGCCGACGGCGGCGTGCGCGTGATGGACCACGGACGCGGCATCCCCGTGGGCATCGTCGCCGCCGAGGGCAGGCCCGCCGTCGAGGTCGTCTTCACCGTGCTGCACGCCGGCGGCAAGTTCGACAGCAAGTCGTACGCCGTCTCGGGCGGCCTGCACGGCGTCGGCGCGTCGGTCGTCAACGCGCTGTCGACGCGCCTGGAGGTCGAGGTCCGCACCGACGGCCACGTGTGGCGGCAGAAGTACCTGACGGCCAAGCCGACGGGGCCGCTGCAGAAGGGCGAGCCCACTGAGGACCACGGCACGACGATCAGCTTCTGGCCCGACCCGGCCATCTTCGAGACCGTGACCTGGAACTTCGAGACGCTCGCGCGCCGATTCCAGGAGATGGCCTTCCTCAACAAGGGCCTTACGATCAAGCTCATCGACGAGCGGCCCGACCACATCATCGACGGCGAGCCCAAGGTCGTCACGTACCACTACGAGGGCGGCCTGTCCGACTTCGTCAGCCATCTGAACTCCAAGAAGGACGCGATCCACAACTCGGTCATCGACTTCGAGGAGCACGGCGACGGCATCTCGGTCGAGATCGCGATGCAGTGGAACGCGTCCTACAGCGAGTCGGTCTACACGTTCGCCAACACGATCAACACGGCCGAGGGCGGCACCCACGAGGAGGGCTTCCGCGCGGCGCTGACGACCATCGTCAACCGGTACGCGCGCGAGCAGAAGTTCCTCAAGGAAGGCAAGGACGACAACCTCAGCGGCGACGACGTCCGCGAGGGCCTGGCCGCGATCATCTCGGTGAAGCTGGCCGACCCGCAGTTCGAGGGCCAGACCAAGACCAAGCTGGGCAACACCGAGGCGAAGTCGTTCGTCCAGAAGGCCTGCAACGACCACCTGCGCGACTGGTTCGAGCGCAACCCGGGCGAGGCCAAGGAGATCATCAACAAGTCGCTCCAGGCGTCCCGCGCCCGCATCGCGGCACGGCAGGCCCGCGACCTCACCCGGCGCAAGTCCCTGCTGGAGAGCGGCAGCGGCCTTCCGGGCAAGCTGGCCGACTGCCAGTGGTCGGAGCCGGAGAAGTGCGAGCTGTTCATCGTCGAGGGCGACTCGGCCGGCGGCTCGGCCAAGGGCGGGCGCGACCCGAAGTTCCAGGCGATCCTCCCGCTCCGCGGCAAGATCCTGAACGTCGAGAAGGCCCGGATCGACAAGGTCCTCAAGAACAACGAGGTCCAGGCGCTCATCACGGCCCTCGGCACCGGCGTGCACGACGAGTTCGACATCTCGAAGCTGCGTTACCACAAGCTGATCCTGATGGCGGACGCCGACGTGGACGGCCAGCACATCACCACGCTGCTGCTGACGCTGCTGTTCCGGTTCATGCGCCCGCTGATCGAGGCCGGGCACGTCTACCTGTCCCAGCCGCCGCTGTACAAGATCAAGTGGGACCGCAAGGGCGAGGACGCCTCGTACGCGTACTCCGACCGGGAGCGGGACGCGATCATCGAGGACGGCGTCGCCCGCGGCCGGCGCGACCCCCGCCTCCACGACGGTGTGCAGCGGTTCAAGGGTCTGGGCGAGATGAACGCCTCCCAGCTGTGGGACACCACGATGAACCCCGACACCCGGGTGCTGCGCCAGGTCACCCTCGACGACGCCGCCCAGGCCGACGACCTGTTCAGTGTGCTGATGGGCGAGGACGTCGAGGCCCGCAGGAACTTCATCATCACCAACGCACGCGACGTCCGCTTCCTCGACGTCTGAGCAGCGTGGCCGACCAGAAGGACTTTTCGTGACGGAAGTGAACACGCCGCCTGGGCCTCCCGCCGATCGCATCGAGCCGGTCGACATCCAGGCCGAGATGCAGCGCAGCTACATGGACTACGCGATGTCCGTCATCGTGTCCCGCGCGCTGCCCGACGTCCGCGACGGCCTCAAGCCCGTGCACCGCCGCGTGCTGTACGCGATGTTCGACGGCGGCTACCGGCCCGACCGCGGCTACTTCAAGTGCTCCCGCGTCGTCGGTGACGTCATGGGCTCCTACCACCCCCACGGCGACACGTCGATCTACGACACCGTCGTACGGCTCGCGCAGCCGTGGTCGCTGCGCTACCCGCTGGTCGACGGCCAGGGCAACTTCGGCTCGCCGGGCAACGACCCGGCCGCCGCGATGCGGTACACCGAGTGCCGCCTCGCGCCGATCGCCATGGAGATGCTCCGGGACATCGACAAGGAGACCGTCGACTTCCAGCCCAACTACGACGGGCGGTCGCAGGAGCCGGTCGTCCTCCCGTCGCGGTTCCCGAACCTGCTGGTCAACGGATCCGCTGGCATCGCGGTCGGCATGGCGACGAACATCCCGCCGCACAACCTCCGCGAGGTCGGCGAGGCCGTCAAGTGGGCGCTCGACAACCCAGAGGCCAGTGACGAGGAACTGCTCAACGGGCTGCTCGCGCGGGTCAAGGGCCCCGACTTCCCGACCGGCGCGCTGATCGTCGGCCGCCGCGGCATCGAGGACGCCTACCGCACCGGCCGCGGCTCGATCATCATGCGGGCCGTCGTCGAGGTCGAGGAGGACCCCAAGGGGCGGCAGTGCCTGGTCGTCACGGCCCTGCCGTACCAGGTGAACCCGGACAACCTCGCGCTCACGATCGCCGAGCTGGTCAGGGACGGAAAGGTCACCGGGATCGCGGACGTCCGCGACGAGACGTCGTCGCGCACCGGCCAGCGGCTGGTGATCGTGCTCAAGCGCGACGCGGTCGCCAAGGTCGTGCTGAACAACCTCTACAAGCACACCCAGCTTCAGACCACGTTCGGCGCGAACATGATCGCGCTGGTGGACGGCGTGCCGCGGACGCTGCGGCTCGACCAGTTCGTCCGCCACTACATCACGCACCAGATCGAGGTCGTGGTCCGGCGGACCCGGTTCCTGCTGCGCAAGGCGGAGGAGCGGGCGCACATCCTGCGCGGTCTGCTCAAGGCGCTCGACCGGCTCGACGACGTCATCGCCCTGATCAGGCGGTCGCCCTCGGCGGCCGAGGCGCAGGGCGGCCTGATGACGCTGCTGGACATCGACCAGGTCCAGGCGCAGGCCATCCTCGACATGCAGCTGCGCAAGCTGGCCGCGCTGGAGCGGCAGCAGATCCAGGACGAGTACGACGGCCTGATGACGCAGATCGCGGACTACCAGGACATCCTGGCCTCCGAGCCCCGGCAGCGCCGGCTCGTGTCGGAGGAGCTCGGGGAGATCGTCGCCAGGTACGGCGACGAACGGAAGACCGAGATCATCGCGTACGAGGGCGACATGTCCATCGAGGACCTGATCGCCGAGGAGGACGTGGTCGTCACGATCACGCGCGGTGGCTACGCCAAGCGGACGAGCACCGACCTCTACCGCGCCCAGCGGCGCGGTGGCAAGGGGGTCAGGGGAGCGCAGCTCCGCCAGGACGACATCGTGGAGCACTTCTTCGTCACCACGACGCACCATTGGCTGCTGGCCTTCACCAACAAGGGCCGGGTCTACCGCTTCAAGGCGTACGAGCTGCCGGACTCGGGCCGGGACGCCCGCGGCCAGCACCTGGCCAACCTGCTCGCCATGCAGCCCGACGAGCACGTGATGGAGATCCTCGACCTGCGGGACTACAACGTGGCGCCCTACCTGGTGCTGGCGACCCGTAGTGGCCTGGTGAAGAAGACGCGGCTGTCCGAATACGATTCGCCGCGATCCGGTGGCCTGATCGCGATCAACCTGCGCGAGGATGACGAGGTGATCGCCGCCCGTCTCGTCTCCGAGGGTGATGACCTGCTGCTCGTGTCGAAGAACGCGCAGTCGATCAGGTTCACCGCCTCGGACGACGCGCTGCGCCCGATGGGCCGGGCCACCAGCGGTGTGATCGGCATGCGCTTCGTCGACGGTGACGAACTTCTCGCGATGAACGTCATGAGCGACGGCGACGACGTGTTGATCGCGACCGAGGGTGGGTATGCGAAGCGGACACCCGCCGACCAGTACCCGGTCCAGGGCCGGGGCGGCAAGGGCGTACTGACAGCGAAGATCGTCAGCGCTCGTGGCAAGCTGGTCGGAGCCGTCATGGTGCGTCCCGAGGACGAGGTCTTCGCGATCACCTCTGCCGGCGGGGTGATCCGTACCAGCGCCGGCGAGATCAAGCAGTCGGGCCGCCAGACCATGGGCGTCCGCCTGATGAACCTGGCCGAGGGTGACAGCGTTGTGGCCCTCGCTCGCAACGCCGAGTCGTTGGAGACCGAGGACAACGGGGCAGGAGACGAGGCATGAGCGAGCGTAACGAGCGACTCGACAAGCACAGTGCGGCGTCCGGCGAGGGTGTGGCATGAGTGACACGGGCGGGCCGCGGACACCCGGCGGCAAGCAGAGACCGACGGGCGCCCGCCCGGCGTCGTCCCCGAATGGGGTTACCGCGCGGGCACACGATGGCGGTAGCGTCGCCAAGGTGGCTTCCGAAGGAGATGACGTGACCGCCGCCGACAAGGCGAAGGCCGACGACACCATGCGCATCAGGACCTCGGCCGCCGACCAGCCATGGAAGCGGCAGGCGGCCACGGACGGCGCGTCCGAGAACGGCAGGTCCGACACCGGCGGGGCGACCGCGCAGTATCCCCGCCCCACGGGCCTCGGTACGTCCACACCCCCTGTGGACAACGGACGCCCGCCTGTGGACAACGCCCGGCCCTCGGTGGACGGCGGTTCCGTACGCGGGCTGAGCTTCGGCCCCGCCGGGGATCGCGCCGAGCCCTCGAAGGAGAAGGACAAGAACAAGAAGTCCGGCTTGCGCCCGCCGCGCAAGGCCCACCTCGTCCTGCGCAGGATCGAGCCGTGGTCGGCGATGAAGTTCAGCTTCGTCGTGTCGCTGGTGTGCTTCGTCGTGCTGTTCGTGGCCGTCGCCGTGCTGTACGGCGTGCTGTCGGCACTCGGCGTCTTCTCCTCGATCACCGAGACCGTCACGCAGCTCACCACGAGCGGCGGCGCCGCCGGCAACGGGGTCGGCACCATCGACATCGGCAGCTGGTTCGAGCCGGTCCGCATCCTTGGGTACGCGGCGCTGCTGGGCGCGCTGAACGTCGTGCTCATCACCGCGCTCTCCACCCTCGGCGCGGTGATCTACAACATCTCCGCGGACCTCGTGGGCGGTGTCGAGGTCACCTTCAGCGAAGCCGAGTGACCCCGGGCCGCATGGTACGGCTGGCCGCCCCCACCCGAGCGGCCCGCCGTACGGAGGCGCGCTCGATGGCACGACCAGAGGCCCGGACACGGTAAGCTTTTCCTCGTTCGGAACGACGGATTCGCCACCGGAAACGGGATGCGGTAACGTTCGTTGCGCGGTGCGGGGCTATAGCTCAGTCGGTTAGAGCGCTTCCCTGATAAGGAAGAGGTCCCAGGTTCAAGTCCTGGTAGCCCCACCCAGCTCAAAGGTCGCTTTCCAATAACAGGAGAGCGGCCTTTTTGATCTTTGCGTGTCTATCTGCGTGACTAAGCTCCGTGGATCACGTGTTGAAGATCTGATCCATGACCACCGCGCCGCCCTGGAGAACGGGCCGGATCTGCTTCCGGTACACGAGTTCCGTCACGGCGGTGCTGCTGTGCCCGACGAGTCGAGAGATCTCTTCCAGAGGAACCCCGGAGTCAGACAGGAGAGATACGAAGCTGCGGCGCAGCTCGTGCTCGTCCCGGTGCTGCCGGAGCACGTCCACGCAGCGTTGAGGCAGCGCGAGTGTACGGCGAGACTTCCTGGTCTTGGTGTCTCCACCGGCCCGCACCGAACGCCAGACCGCTACATACGGCGGAACAGGAGGAGTCGCGTCCGGCAAGCCCTCCAAGTCCACGTGATCCCACGTCAACGCCCGAAGCTCCTCGGTTCGAGCACCGGTCAGCAGCGACACCACGACGTAGGCGTACAAGCTCCTGCCCTCAGCAGCCTCTAGAACCTCCTCGGCTTGCGCCACGGTCAGAGCCTTGGACGGACGGCCCTGCTGGCCCTGAGGCACACCCAACGGGCAGGGGCTGACTCCCGTAGCGGCACACCGCACCGTGGGCGTACCGGCTGCCGAAGGCCATCTAGTCGGCCTCGCTCACTTGCCTGGGGGAAGCCTGTGCCACTGGAGCCCGTGTCGGACTATCTGGCGGAGCCTTTGAGCGCGTCCGCCAAAGGGCGACAAGCACGATCGCGATTCCGACGGCGGACTCGCCGATGTAGGGGGTCCAATCATCGACGGCCCAGAGGAAGAAGAGCGGAGGCGGGAGGAGTTGGCGACCTTGTACAAGCGCGACAACCAAGATCTCACCAGCTACCAGTGCCCCCACGACAGGCCACAACGACCGGGGCCGACTGCGACCGATCCAGGCACCGGCCGCACCGAGAAGCGGTCCCGTAACGAAGCCACCAAGGAAGTAGAGGCGGTTGGCCTGTGCCTCCACGAGAAACTCGGTGAAATACCCTCCCCCGCCGAGATGACCGGCCAATACGGCCGTGAGAGCAGCATAGAAGCCGGTGAGTGCCACGAGGGTGCTGGTGAAACCCATGAGTGCCCCGCGCGGCACCGTCCGACAGTTCACTGCAGGGAGCAAAGCGACCAGAAGCCAGGGAGCACTCAGGTTGCCGATCCCGGCTCTCAGCCCAGTTTCGTCCCCCTTGAACAGCCCGGCCGCCACGCCGAAAGCCGCCGCAAGGAGGAGGCCGAACAACACCCGTCTCCCATTCATGACGCGAGCCTAGTCACCCTACGTCCACGGTTCACACGGCTGAGGTCTCGTTTCGGCTGGGCTGGAAGGTGCAAGGCTCCCCCGCCCCCGCTGCCCAGTCTTCGCGGCGACCGGAACCCGTCAAGTCCGGCAGGTGTCGGCAGGACGACCAGCGCGCACGGAAGGTCACCGGGAACATGGACACACGAAGCCGGACTTGACAGAACCCGGCCGACAGTCGCGATTCCTGGCAGCTATCGGGGGCGGGGGGCTGTGGTGCGTGACGAGCGTACGGCGGGACAGGGCAAACTCGCAGGTCAGTGGCTCAATCCTGCGTGACTAACTGCGTGACAACGTCAACGGACGACGCTGGACACTCGCGGACGACGACGGACGATCGCAGCAGGTAGCAGCCTCACGCGACCAGCCCGAACGAGCCCCCGGATTCCCTGATAAGGAAGAGGTCCCAGGTTCAAGTCCTGGTAGCCCCACCTCGATAGACGCCTCGAAGCGGTCAAGCTTCGGGGCGTTCTGCTGCAACGGGTACTGCAACAGACTCCGGGTACTGCAACAGACTCCGGGTACTGCAACAGACTCACTCGAATAGTCCCGTGACCCTCTTGAGGACATTCTCGCGGCTCTCGCGTCTCCCGTGCGTGTAGATCTCCATCGTCACCGAGATCCGGCTGTGCCCGAGGATCTCCATCGCGTCACGCGGCGCGACGCCGAGCTTCTTGAGCAAGGACGCGGCGGTGTGCCGGAGGTCGTCAACGCGGATCGGCCGGAGCTTGTGCGTCTCCACGATCCGGGCGAAGGACCGGGCGAGGTTGCGCGGTTCGATCGGCCTGCCCGATCTGGTGCCGGGCGTCTTCCGTCCTGCCTAGCAGCAGGACTTGCTCGCGCTCGCCGCCTCCTTTTCGGCGTCGTCGGTGGCGCGGCGGACGGAGTCGGTCTGCTTGGTGAGGGTGTCGGCGTCCGCCTTGACCACGTACACCTCCCAGGGCTCGCCGCCGGGGCCGTGGACCCACACCTTGTCCTGAAG
>NZ_JABBWU010000010.1:0-294232 GCF_012999525.1 Microbispora sp. H10836 | reverse complement strand
GCTCTCGGCTATCGCGTCACCCTCGAACCGGCTGCGTGACTATCCCGGTCTGCGCGCCCCTGCTCCGCATCACCACGTGAGGTTCGCTGCCGCGTGCCTGGTGAATGTCCGATTTTCGGATCAGGAGAGAGCGGGCAGATGCTGCTAATCGCATAGGTCAACCTGCTGAAACGCGTTGATGAGCTCGCATCGCGCGCTTGATCATCCCGCACATGTCCCGCGGCACCTGCTGACCCGGTCACCGGGTCATCCGATGACAAGCCGCCCGGAGCGCAGGGCCGCTCGGGCTGAGCACCGGGAGCGGCGCGGCAGACCGAGACTCATGGAAAAGGCGGCAGCGACGTGTCACAGGCACGTCGGCGTGAACCATCCGTCAGCGCTGGATGCCAGGGCCGGCGACAGAAGACGTTATAGCTCGAGGCCCGATGACTCTCCAGACCAGATGAGTCCACAATGCACTCATGGCTGAGCGTTGGGACGAGACGTGGCACAGACTGCTCATGTGGACGTCTGGCCAGGCTCCATCGGAGCGCCTAGCCGCACAGGTGATGCTGCATGAAGGCTTTGAAAACCTCGATCCCAGTCACCCACTAGGTGGTCCCGACGGAACGATGGACGCTTCCATGCAGCGCGGGGGCGAGAAGTGGATCATGGCCGTCTATTTCCCACGTGGGCAGCAGGCATTCGCAACGATCAAAAGTAAATTCAAGTCAGATATTGCTGGAGCACCGAAGAATGGCGCATGCGGCTTGGCTTTTGTAACGAATCAAGAGCTGACATTGTCGGAGCGTCGAGATTTGCGCGACAGTGCGCAGGTGCCATGCGAGATCTATCATATTGAGCGACTGGTGGCAATCCTCGACCGACCATCCATGGAAAGAGTCAAGGCCCAGTTTCTTGGAATTGGCAACATCGAAAATGTCGTGCAGCCTAGGTTGGCGACCACCTCGAACCAGACTGCTCTTTATATCCAGGCTACTTCCCTTCTCGCCAATGAAGACGTGCAAGTACGTGCGGGAGCCTTGGAAATGCTGGAACAAGTCGGTGAGAGCTCGACCGCCATGAGGCGAAACGTCATCTCCGCACTGTGCCGCTATCTGAGAAATGACAATCGGCGACGAGGTGTGGATGACGCGCATATCCTGGCACAGGACATCATCGCCCGCCACATCACCTGGCCTGACCGAATGTATCATCCGCAACCATCACCCGCCTTTTGGCAGGGTATGGAGATCGACCTGCAAGGGGCGCGGCTGAAGAACATCGATCTGAGGCACACATACGTCGCGTCGGCAAGCTTCAAGAACGCGGAATTCCTCGGCGACACATGGTTGGAGAACAGCTTGATCGAAGGAAGCCTATCCTTTGACGGCGCACAGCTGAATGGCGAGTTCTACTTCTCGGGAAGTAAGGTACACGGAGCCACCTCTTTCTCAGGTGCATCATTTTACGGTGCATCCTACTTCGGAAGGTCCGCTTTCGAGTATGACGCTCACTTCGTAGATTGCCGCTTCTCCGAGCACGCCAGCTTCGCGTCCTGCGACTTTCGCGGCGCACTGTCGTTCCACGGCTCGTCGTTTCTGCGGTCCGCCAATTTCACATCTTTGATGGTGGCCTGGGATGCGATATTTGCGGGCGTGGATTTCAAGGACACGACCTTTGAGCTGGCGGAGTTTGGCGACGCCGTCAACTTCTCGGGCGTGCAGGCAACTGAGGAGGACCTCAATCTTGGCGGAGCCAAGGTCGCGACAAAGTTACTGACCAACATCTGGCCCAAGGGCTGGGGGGAGCTTCCGGAAGGGGGTGGGATGGCTGTGATCGTACGGATCCCTGCAGGGCGAGAACGGGAGTTCATTGCACGGCAGGAGAAGCTGTGGATGAAGCACATGTTAGGCAACGACGCCTAAGGCGGCTTAAACGCCCGCCACAACTGATCGCTCCACGCCGCCTTTGTGATCCTCCTAGCCCTCGGCCTCCGGCGCGGCGAAGTCCTCGGGCTCAGCACACCCAGCTCGCTCATGCCCAAACTCATCGGGCCCACAACACCAGCATCCCAAAGCACCGCTTCCCCGCGTCCGGCTCTACGACCTCCAGCACATCCACGCCACGACGTTGCTCATGGCAGGCGTCCCCGTACACGTCGTCGCGGCCATCACCCTCCGCGTCTACGTTCACGTGATCAGCGAGCAGGCGGCCACCGCAGCCGACGTCTTCGCCCACGCGATAAGCGCCTGTTAGCAGTCACGATCCCCCTGCCCAGTCAGGCAGACCAGGTGCCGGGCCGCCGTCAAGAGTACGCGTCATGTGGGCTTGGTGCCCGACGTTGCCGTCACTCCGTCTCGACAGACCACCTGCATTCAAGGCAATTCGAACATGTGATCCTCCACCTGTGGGTCAGGCCGACGACCTGCCTCGACAGTGCGCGAACGTCCGCGGTGACCGTGATCGTCCCTGTTCGTTGTCACGCAGATCGTCACGCAGCCCGCAGCCCCTTGAGGTCTGAGTCGCTGCCAACATTACGAAGGCGGGATCGATACCCAGGTCAACACTCACCATGCCCGCGGTGATGTTGATGAACGCGCGCCGGATCGCCGATCGCGAGTTCCGGCAACCAGAGCGGGATACGTGGGCATGCCGGAGTGGATATGTTCCTTCGGTTGGCTGCATGCGGTGGGGGGTGAGAGTACCGGCTCCTACGGTGCCGCCCTGGCTCGTCATCTGAGCAGCGCGAAGGTCAAGGTGATTGAGGTTGATCGCCCTAATCGGCAGCAGCCGAAAGTTATAGTTTGCGACGGGCCTAAATTTCCGCACCTCGATGTGGGAGATCTAGGCAACCACCCCTCCCTGCTTTAAGATTTACTCTGGCAGTCGCATGAAGCTGGGATCTATGGACAGACGTCAAGCGCGAGTGGTAGCCGTACTTCCCACTTTCGGAAGCGGCGGCAGAAGAGGCACCGGCTACTTACTCGACTCCTCTCTAGCAATAACGGCGTATCACGTCGGTCGGACCGCCGGGAGCATTCAAGGCCCTGCATGCACGCTAGGGGCAGAAGTCGAACTTACGTGGAGCGACAAAGATTTAGATGTTGCGATTCTACGAACTGCCACTCCTGTCGCGGATTTGCCCATTAATCCCGCACGGCTAGGGGTCATTACTTCCGCAGCTCCCGAACTCCGCACGGAGGTTATCGGCTATCCAGTTTTTCAACGCGTCAACAATCAGTGGCGCATAGAGCAGGCAATTGGAACCGTAAATCCAATCACAACGTCTGATATAAATAGAATCCAGATACAAGTGACCAGTGGTCGGTGGATCGATCCGGCTGTGACTAAAGCAAGTAAACCGCTAAATCCGTGGGGCGGCGTATCAGGCGCTCCGGTACTTTTTCAAGACCTTCTAATTGGTATCGTTACCCATGCCCAGCCCGACCCTCCATACAATCGACTTGAGGCAACGCCTGTTCACTTGCTGTCTCATGGACTGGAAACAGTCAAGTCAGCTTTGCGCCACACGAACGCTTCTATGTCATTTGAGAGCGTTGAGCTTGTCAACATTGCAGAGCCGCTAAGAACTTTTCCGTTTCTCGGAAATCACACTCTTCCTTCACAACTACTTGACCCTACGAAAGAGGTAGTTGAATATACAGGTCGCGTGAGCGATCTCACGGCTATTACGTCGTGGATGGACTCTCCGGGATTTGCGCTGGGTATGTTGGTTGGGGAAGTAGGCGTCGGAAAAACTCGATCCGCCATACAGCTCATCCGCGATGCTCGAAGCAATGGATGGAGTGCAGAACTGCTAGCAGGTAGAGGGCCAGTTAGCGCTACAGGCGAACAACTTAGACGCCTCAGTATGCTAACCGTCAATACCCTTATAGTCATTGACAACGCCGAGCTTAAGCCAGCTTACATTGCTGAGCTAGCTAGCATCCTTGCATACAACCATGGTATTTCCGTCCGCCTGGTTATGCTTGCCAGATCAGCAGGCTGGTGGTGGGAAGAATTAGGGCATCAACTTCCTCCTTCAGCTGTCGCAGGTGCGCGCGTCTTCAGGTTAGAGCATGTCGCCGATAGCGGCCAGAACGCTAGAAGCCTATTCACCGCGGCCGCGCAGGCGTTCGACCATCGAATCAATAACGGATCTTCGTCTATCTTGGATTCTTCGATACTCAACGCCTCCAACGATGCGTATTTCGCGCCAGAGTCTGTGATGACAATCCTTAATATCCATCTACGAGCCCTGAGATGGATACTGGCCATAAGTAGTCCGGAGACGAAAGATCAACCCGAAGAGGCGCTTCTATCGAATGAAATTCAACACATGGGTAGAGCATTTCGCTCTAACGGGCTACGAATGCATTCTAGTCGCTTGGAGAACATCCTAGCCGCAGCTGTTCTGTACGGCGCTACCACCCACACGGAGGCCGAACGACTGATTACATTGATTGCTGACCTAGAGGTTGATGACGGCTTGCTCGTCGTCGATATCGTTCACGACCTTTACCCCGGTCGAGATGGAGACTACTTTACGCCGCTTGGCATAGGTGCGCTCAGTGATCGTTTGTTGAAGACGAACTTGCTCAAGAATACTGAGACGCTTCTATCACCGATGCCCAAACTCTCCAGGCTCCAACAGATGCGCGCCCTGACTACACTTTTCCGCCTTGCGGGAAGCGAGCCGAAGATCGGAGAAGTTATGGCCACTTTTCTTAGTGAGAGGACACACGATGTTCGCTTCGAGATGGTGGCTAGTGCAGGCCTTGTTGTCGGACATCCGGGAGCTGTGGAGCGAGTTCTGCGCCGAGCCTACCCATCCCAATCGGATCGCATACGACACGTAGTAGCTGCGGCATCGGGATCAGCACAGGAAGGTGATGCATCAGCAGAGCTATGGGATATGTACGTTGACGCCTTCTCGCTGGAAGGTGAAGGTGGCGTCGATATTGGTTCCGCTATTGAAGCGATCGACCTAGCAATGGAAGAGCTAGAGGAGTGTCGCTCCGCATTAGATGATGCCCTCAGCGTGGCGCCTTCCCTTTCTAACTTCCTCGAAGACTACTGGTCCATCTTGTATGAGTCCAGCAGATCGCTAACTCGCGTAGCCGAACGCCTTATGCATGCTGAAGAAGATACAGAACAAGTTTTCTCGTTGTCTCGGAAGCTGCACCGAGAGCTAGAAGAGCTACGTCCAACTCTGTCGAACGCAGCCGGCGTCCTAACCAGAGATACTCGCAGGCTATCGAGTTTCCAAGAAGAAGGACTATCGCAGATAGCCGAAGCTCTCCAAGGGCTAGCCGACGCTCTTCGTGGAGTTGCGGAAGCAGTTCCTATCAAAACAAGAGAGGATGAAGATTGATGTCGGATCATGCATGGATGAGACTATCCGAGGCCATAAACGCCGTAAGAAATGAGTTGCTCGAGGCAAGACGCCTGGGCGAAGGAACCGAGATGCCGTTCGATGTGGGGGACATCGAGATCGAGTTCTCCTTTACCCTGACGAGAGAGAAGTCTGCCAAGGGTGGCATTAAGGTGTGGGTTCTCGAAGCTGAAGGAGCAGGAAGCAGAGGTTCGGCCACAGTCAATAAGGTCACAGTCAATCTCAGCCCTAAGAATCTGGACGGATCTCCGGCCGAGGTTGGCTATTGACAAAGTATTTCCTATAGAAGGGCAGATCGCCGACAAGGAGTCCCACGGCCAGAGGCGTCTAACAGGCGGGCTTAGTCCTCGCGGAACCCTTTCCGCTCGTTCTTACGGCCCCGGTAGAGCAGCATGTGGAAGATCAGGCGGGTCCGTTGCCCGGGTTTGCAAGCCCGCCAGGGAGACTCGGCCCGAGCCCTTGCCCGAGACGGTGACGGTCGGCGTTTGTCCGCGGCGAGACCAGGTACAGGTCTTGAGCGGCTTTAGCGATTGGCCTGCCGTCGTTCGCGTGTACCTGCCCCCGGTGACCTTCCCCGCATGCTGGTTGCCCTGCCCGCACACGACGGCTTGAACCGCCCCGGCTTTGGTGGAGACCTCAGGGGTTGATTCCAGCGGGTTCGCTGGGGTGGTGTTGAGCGTAGTAGAGAGCTTCGTACTCGTCCGGCGGGATGTTGCCGATGGAGGAGTGCAGGCGGGTGGTGTTAAACCACTCGACCCATTCGGCGGTGGCCAGTTCCACCTCGGTCAGGCCACGCCACGGCCCGTGTGGTTTGATCAGTTCGGTCTTGTACAGGCCGATCTGCGATTCCATTAGCGCGTTGTCGAGTGCATCCCCGACCGTGCCGATCGAGGCGTCGATACCGGCGGTCATCAGGTGGGCGGTGAAGCGGAAACAGGTGTATTGACTGCCGGCATCGGAGTGATGGATGAGGCCGGAGCCAGCGGGGTGTCCGGCGCGGTCGCGCCGCCACAACGCCATGTCCAGGGCGTCCAGCACCAACGTGGCGCGTTTGGACATCGAGGCCGACCAGCCGATGTTCGGGGTGTCTCCATCGGTCACAGACAGGAACTTGTAGTCCTGAGCGGGGCGGCTGGCACCGGTGAAACCGAGTTCGACCATGAGCCTGCTCCCTAAGGGGTACCGGTGGTTAAGGACTGTCCACGTGGACATCGCAGTGGATCAACCTGTTGTTGTCGGGGATCCTGAAAACTATCGGGAGTCCGTTGACAGTTGTTCCGTGGCTACGGCGTTCCTGACACTTCTACTGATCTCTGAGCTTTCTATGACGGGGCGCCGCGACTGTCGAGACAACCCCGGAGAGGTCGCCGCCTTCGCGTGGCTCATTCAAGGCTCGGTGAAGCCGTACGGTGACGTCGCCCCCGCGAGCGCTAAGGGCACGACGTCATCGCCCTATGGGTGCCGACAGAGCTGGGATGGCGAGGGAGGTCCAGCTGGTGCCCTGGTCGTCGGTGAGTGTTATGGGCTCCGCTTCAGGAGAGCGGTTGCAATCATGGTTGGTTAGGTGTCCTGACCTGCGGCTACCACTGAGGCCGTGCCTCCCCCTTTTTTGATCATTTCGCACATGCTTCGCGGACAGAAGCTTGAGGGATCGCGGTCTCGCGTACTGAACCTGGCCGGGTGAGCGACCGCCCGGTCTACCGCCCTCCGCCGGCGCGCTGATTGGTACTCATGGAGTGACTGTCGGTAGGCCGTGGTTTAGTTCGGAAGTGACGTCGAACGAGACCCTGTCCTACGCCTCGGTCAGTATCACCCCTCGTCCGCCGCGAGTCGTCATCGTGGTCGAAGGTGGCAAGCATTGGAGCTACTGGGTGCGCCGCGCGCTCTATCGTGCGGACAAGGTCTGGGGCGGTGCTGGTTTCGCGGTTGTCCCGCACCAGGGTGGGCAGGTGAACGCGGTGCTTCTACGGGCGTGCGAGGCATACGACCCCGACTTCGTCGTGACGTACAGCCCAACGGTCGCGGATATGGAGCACTTCCGTCCCGGTCTCATCTCCTTTAGCGGAGATGACGGCCAGCCTCTCGAAGGAGTCGATCGCGAGCGATTGCTCGCCATGGTGCGTGCTGACGATGTGCCGAGCGCGGAGGACGAGGCGGCCCGGAAGCAGGTAGTCGCTGCGTGTTCGTCCTACCGGTCCCGATTCACAGGTGATGGGTGGCATGAGCACGTTACGTCACTGCGCGAGGAGTCGAGCGGTCACTTTGCGAACGTCCTCGACATGCCGGGTACATGGCAGGCATCTGTCCTTGCCTGCCCGACAGACTGGGGTGGCGTAGTGGGTGCCGCGGTGGCTTCTTATGCCGGGGTTGCCGCCCCGCCGTCGCGCGACGCGGAGGAACCCGAGCTTGATGACGGTGCCCGCAAAGCGCTAGCGTCTTGGCTCCTAGGCCAGCCGGACGGCTTGGTGCCCAACGAACTGGTGTGGCATCCGGGCCTGGCTTTCGGGGTGGACAGACGAACAACGCCGACCGCGCATGAGCGCACCAAGGCGCATCTGGTCGAGATCATCACCGGCCTCGATTTCCACCGTACGGGGCTTTTGGTGGTGGGCGACAGCGCGGAAGATTTCGCGTTGTCGCGCCTTTGGCAACTGACATATGGCAACACCTACTGGCTGCCGTCCATGCTGGACGAGGACGCCGTGCCGTGGCCCATTGGATATGGCGTGACGAGGATCGCGCGGGACCTCGCCCGGCGCGACAATCGCCTCGTAATCACGTCGATGTCGAGGCTGAAAGATGATTTAGAGCTTTGGCGTGAACGCCTTCTGGCGGCGTACCCGATGAGAAGCCCGCAGAACGATGACGCTATTCCGGTCATCCTGGGCCCGGAGCTGCCCTGGCGGCAGGCTACGACAGTGGGCCTGGCTGTGCAGGATCAGTGGGACAGTCAGGTCACCGTGCCGGTATCCGTGGCGGAGGACGGCACGAGCCGCATGGCCGCTCCGTTGCCAGCACCCGTGCTGGTCAATGGGGAGCTGGCCGCGCACGCGGATCTGGAATGGCAGGTCGACGTTCATTGGCAGCCGGGCCACACCGTGCGCCGACGCGGGCTGGACAGCCGGGAGATCTTCGCCGACCAGCCCCCATTTATGCTGACATGGGCACGCAGCAGTCGCCATGGCGTGACATATGGATCACGACGGTATGACGTCGTCCTGGCAGGCACCCGATCGGAGAACACCCTCGCACGTGTCGCACTCCGACACCTCAGCCTCGCCGCCTGGGTCCGAGCGAAAGCGGCCGAGCACGACCTCGCTGTGCTGCCCAGCGAGGCCGGACGGCGCACGTCGCTACTGGCCAACATGCTCGGCGGGCGTCGGCGATATGTCAATCTCTTCGGTGGCCCGTTACTGCCGGCTCTCCGCGCCATGCTGGCGACTAGCGCTAAAACCAATGAGGCGTACCCCGATGGGGAGGGTGTCTCGCTCTCATCGACCGAAGGTGTACTGACGTTTGCCGGCATCTGCGCGCGAGTGGCTGATCTGGAATTGGCCGACGTCCGCGAACATGCCGATGCCGCACTCCGCGCCGGAGTACTGCGCCGGGGAATGGTGCTCAGGTGCGCGACCTGTGAGCAGAAGCAGTTCCAGACGGTCGACAAACTCGGCCAGCACTGGAGCTGTGTCCGCTGCGACGCGTTGAATGACCTTGATCGGCACGCATGGAAGCTTCCCCCAGACGAACCGAAGTGGTTCTACGACCTGCACCCGGTGGGCCGCCATGTGTTGAGCGAACACGGTGAGGTGCCGGCTCTGCTGTCGGCGTACCTGCGGAAGCAACACAGGGAACAGCGTGGAATGTTCGACGACCTGGAGGAGGTCGCGATTCTGCGGGGGAACCAACCACAAGTTGAGGTGGACCTGGTGGCGTACACCGACGATGTTCTGACCGTGGCAGAGTGCAAGACGCCCGGAGAGTTAACTGGCAAGAAGGGCAAGCAGGAGGTCCTCAAGAAGTGCCGTGCGGCCGCTTGGCTACGCGCCGATCGATTGCTGTTTGCCACTACAGCAGAGGAATGGACACAGGCCACTCGCGTCCTGGTCGAAAACGCAGTAGCCAGCTTCAGCGATTGGGGCCCTCTCGGCACACCTCAGGTCGAGTTCGTAGCGCGTCTTGCCAGGGCGGACACCGAAATCTAAAGGTCCGAAGCACCCGCCGCCGGGATCAACGGCCACGCGCTACCCTGGGCCGTGTCGGGATTGGCATCCTTCAGTCATCTGTGATCACTTCGTGGAGCCACAGGCGGCGGCTGAATCCGCCTCGCTCGGCCCGCTTGTGACGTGCCGCCTCCTGGACCTGCTCTTCGGAGAATCCGAGTATTTCGGTGAGGGTCGCCAGTACCTCGTAAATGTCGGCCAGTTCCCTCAGGTGATCGCCGGGACTGGCCTGGCGCAGCTCTTCGATCTCTTCGGCAAGCTTGGCGGTCAGCGCGGGGACCAGCTCCGACTCGTCAAGGACGCGTACCTTGGCCGTCCGGCCGTCGGCCTCGATGATCTCGGGGATCCGGTCACGGACCAGTTTGCCGTAGACGATCGCCTGCTCCTGGCCCAAAATGTCACCCTCCTGCCCAATACTGCTCGCGTGGATTACCAACGCGGCGTGGTCACAGCTGAGAGCGTATGGCGTGCCATCGTGCTGTACGGCTCCAACTCGGCCACCTATAAGTTCGCCTTCGGCACGACCCTGCTGGAGGTCGCTGCCACCGGCCGTAGCCGCATCACGCTGGAGGAGCTTGCGCCGCGGTACGCCGACCTGCTCTGTCAGGCCCTTCAGCGCCAGCCCCGGCAGGGCACCGCCGCCCGTAGCAGGTTCTTGGACGCCTGCCGCACCTTCAACGCCGGCGAACTCGACCGGGACACGCTGCACCAACGGACCGTCCAGCTCGGCTTCGCCAACGTCATCGACGCCTTCCCCCAGCTCAGTGGCAATCCCGCACCAGTGCGCTACTACGAGGATCGGCGCAAGAACTCCGCCGCCCCGGGCCTTGTGCTGCGCGACGAACTCCTCGCACTCGCCGGATCGGTGCATGCCCCCGACCTCGACGCTGAGACCGCCGCCCGATGGCGGCTGGTGGAGACGGCATGGGCGACAGGCGTAGCCGGCGCCATCCTGAACCCTGCGCTTGTCTACGACCCCGACACCCAGCACCTGGTCCTGCAGACCAAGCAGCGTCGAAAGAGCGTCACCGGCGTCGTCGCGGCCCTCAACGGGTACCAAGACGGCCGTTGCGCCTATTGCAACCAACTCATGGCACAGGACACGGGATCCGGGCCAGTCGTGGAGCACGTCCTGCCCTGGAAGCTGCTCACCCGCCGGTGGGACGGGCCGGACGTCGACGCTGTCTGGAACCTGGTGCTGTCGTGCAAGCTGTGCAACGACACCAAGCGGGACCAAGCACCGCACGAAGCTTGGATGCCCTGGCTGGAGCAACGCAACAACGACCTCATCGAGTCGCGTCATCCGCTGCGCGAAGTCCTCGTAGCCCAGACCGGCGACACCGCGGCCGCCCGGCACGCCACCCTCCAGCGTGCCTACCAGCGAGCAACCGAGCTGCTGCCGGCTGTGTGGACACCACCCACAGGCGCGCACACCGCATCCCTAGCCATCTGATCCGTAGGCAAGGGCACACGCCTCATCAGCGGCCTCACGGCCAGATCAAGCGATGGATACGGGCCGGTGGAGTGTGATCGAGTGAGGCGGTGTTGCTGTACGGACTGCTGTACAGCAGTCAGCCCGGGGCGTGCCGGCCCTGGAGGCACCCCACCCAATGCCCACGAAGCAATCACTCAGCCGGCCGCAGACGGATACCTTGCCGCCGGAGGTCTTCGGCAAGGTCCTCCAAGGTGAAATCAGGGTTCAGCGCAGTGACGACTGCCGAGGTCAGCGGGCGAAGAGCATAGACGTGCCGCACTGCATCGAGGTCCACAGAAATCTCGTAATAGTCCTCGGCGAACCGCCGAAACGCTTCCGGCGACGGATCGACGCGCAGTCCGAACAGGTGGGCGGCTCCATCCGGGTCATCCTCACCGTCCGAGTACTCGATGTCCCTCACCTGCCAATGCTCATCCCGGTTTCACACCACAGGCATGCAGTCACCACCGGCATGCCGTCCTCGTCACAGAACGGGGACTCCTCCACCAGGTGACGAAAGACGTCGGGTACCCCCGGCCACGGCCCGTCCTCCACGTACGGGCTCAACCGCCGCGGCCGCCGACGCCTTCCTGGCCACCCCGCGCACCGTCAACTACCCACACCCACCGCGCCTACGCCTCGGCCATCGACCGCGTCACGGCGCTGGTCGGCCGGGATCGGCCGCTGGCCGAGGTTGCCGATGCCTAGATCGGCGCCGCGCTCGCCGAGTTGTGGGGGCAAGCGCGCCGGCGACCTCAAACCGCACCTGAGCGCCGCCAGCGTCCACCCCCTCAACCAGGCGCTCATCAGTCACCACTGGACACGGGTCCGGGACCGGTAGAAACTCGATCTATGCCTGCCGGTCAGCACGACGCCTCCGCGAGTGCGATCGGGTATCTCTACCAAGTGAACTGGTGTTTGATCGAACTGCTCCAGCGGGCTCCCGACCGGCCCGACCAGGCGATCAGCATCGAGACTCACGATGATGTTGCCTGGGAACAGGCCGGTTCCCCGGTTGAGCTATTGCAAGCCAAGCATCACATCGGCTCCGCCACCGCGCTGGGCGACAAGGACGTCGACCTGTGGAAGACGCTCACGGTGTGGATGAACACCGCGCAACCCACGGATCCTCAGGGTCCGGCGCTGATCCTGGTGACTACGGCCGTGGCAGCTGCCAATACTGCCGCCCATGCTCTGCGGCGAGACTCCCGCAACACCCAGGCGGCGGTCATCAAGCTCAACGACGCGGCACGTACGTCCACGAACAAGATCACCGAGAACGCGCGCAAGCGCTTCTTGGACTTCACCGAGGCCGAACAGCAGATCTTCTTGAACCGTGTGACCGTGGCCGATGGAGCCCTCGGCGTCGATGACCTGGACGAGAAACTTCGCAAGCTCCTGTGGGCTGCACTGCCGCACGCCAACCAGGACCTGTACCTGTCGATGGTGTGGAAGTGGTGGGCTGGAGTCGCTCTGGACATGCTGCAACGCCGCCGCCAGAGGGTGGGCGCGGGCGAGGCCCAGGCCATGCTCTCGCATCTACGTGATCAGTTCAGCGAAGACAATCTGCCCACCACCGTGGAGCTGGCCGATGTCGATGAGAACCACGTCATCGCCCTGCATACCGACAGTGTTTTCGTGCATCAGATGCGCTGGGTCGCTTGCAACGAGGTGAATCTCCGCAAAGCGATCGTCGACTACTACCGCGCTGTCACGCAGGCGACCAAATGGATCACCGAGGACCTGATCGGCCTGCATGAACTCGGGAAGTTCGAGGACAACCTACGCGACGAATGGGATCGGGCGTTCGCCGACATGGTGGAAGACCTCGGGCTCGACGCCGACGAGAACGCGAAGATCGCCGCAGGTAAGGCGCTGCTGCGCACGTTGCGGGATTCCACCTCGGTCAACGTGCGGCCACGCTACAACGACGCGTTCTTCGCCCGCGGCCGACGTCACGTGCTGGCCGAGAACCGGGTGATCGGGTGGCACCCTGACTTCCAGTCCCGTCTTGAGGAACTCCTCAGCGTCTCCGCCCCGGTCGAGGCATCGGAGGGCCCGTGAGAGCGTGGGCGGATCGACCTCGCGAGGCGGCTGCCCTTCTCAACCCCGCACTCATGGCCGTCATCTCCGCGAACGGGGCCATCCAGTACGAACGCCAGTCCAGCCAAGCGATGCCCTGGTACTTGACGTTCTTGATTGCGCCCCTCGTCCTCCACAAGGGCACCCGGGAGGCGCTGCCACGAGACACCCGCACCCACCTCTCAACCTGGATCACCGATAACGCCGTGATCCGGGCGGGATTCCCACAGCGCGCCCAAGCCCTGACCGAGCACGTCCGTGAAGGGCTGCGGTTCGGCATGGCCAACCGCATGCTGACGGTGACCGGCGACGGCGGACTGCATGGCACGCTCGCAGCCACCGTCATGCCGATCAAGGCCGGTGACGCCCCCCAGATCGTCCGCGCGTCCGGGCTCATCGGGAAGTGGTTCACCCGGGTAGATCAACCGGCAACCCTCTTCGCGCTCTTCGGTGTGGCACCCTAATTCGGTGCAGCTGCTGTCGGTCATCCTCTACAACGCCCAGGGCGCCGTCCGCCGTGTCGACTTTCGGCCCGGACGTCTGAATATTGTCACCGGTGAGTCTCGGACAGGCAAAGGCGCGCTGCTGACCATCGTGGACTACTGCCTGGGGCGCAAGTCCATCCAGGTTCCCGAAGGGCCGATCACCGACACCGTCGTCTGGTATGCGACCCTCTGGCAGCTGGATGAGGGGCAGGTCTTCATTGCCCGCCCCGCACCCGCCGCAGGGAAGGCGTCCTCCCAGCAAGCCATGCTGGAGTTCGGTAACGACCTCCGCCAGCCGCCAGCGCTGGAAGACCTCGTCGTCAACACAAACGCCGCCACTCTGCGCACCCAGATCGGCCGACGGATCGGCATCGAGGAGAACATCACCGACCCTAGAGCCGGCGGCCGCGCGCCGCTGGAGGCGACTCTCGCCCACGCCGTCCTGCTCTGCCTTCAGAGCCAGAACGAGATCGCCAGCTCCACCACGTTGTTCCACCGTCAGGGCGAACGCGGCATCGCCGACAGCCTGCGCGACACCATCCCCTACTTCCTCGGGGCCGTCCCGCAGGACCAAGCGATCAAACGTGCCCAGCTCCGAGGCGCCAAACATGCTCTCCAACGCGCCGAAGCCGCGCTTCGCGGTGCGGAACTGGCAGCTCAAACCATCGATGTAGAGCTGCGCGCCCTGTATAGCGAGGCCCGCGCCGTCGGTTTGATCGCTGAGCAAGAGGTCACCGACCGTCTTAGGCTGGTCCGCGTCCTCCAGGGCGCCCGCGTCGCGCCGCCTCCGCAACAGCCCCGTCCCGCGGTCGATGACATCGCCCAGCAGGACCAATACATCGCTCTGGAACGCCAGGCACAAACGTTACGGGCCGACCTCGGCCGGGTCATGGCCGACCGGGCTCTACTACTAGACCAACGCGATGGGGAAACGGACTACGAGGAGGCATTGCAGCTCCAGGCCGGACGTCTGGCAAGCCTCGGCCTCATCGACGCCGCGCCCGAATCCGGGCCCTCGGTTTCCCCCACCTGCCCGGCTTGTGGGCACGAGACCGAACACGCCGACCCGACTCCGGCAGCCCTCCGCTCCAGTCTGACCCTGCTGCAAGCGCAGCTAGAGAACCTCGCCGAGGCGAGGCCGTCCCAGCGCAGCGCCCTCATCGCCCTCGACGGCCAGGCAAGTTCCCTGCGCGACCAACTCGCCAGCACCGAAGCCGCCCTGACTGCGCTGCGCACCACCAACCGGGTCACAGACCTCACCTCAGCCGACGGACGCGACTTTACTCGCGGACGCATCGACGCAATCCTGTCCCGAGTCGATTCCACCGACGACACTGAACTGCAGAGACTACGCGCGGCCGCCGAAAGTGCAGCCGCGACCGTTGCCGCCCTCGAAGCCGAACTCAATGACGACGAGGACCGCGAACAGCTCACCTCACGGCTCTTCCTGGTCGGCCAAGACATGACCGCCTACGCCGACCGGCTCGAACTCGAACACAGCAAGGGCAGCGTCCGCCTCGACCTCGCCCGCCTCACCGTCGTCACCGACACCGAACGAGGTCCCATCCGACTGGAACGCATCGGCAGTGCCGCCAACTGGATCGGCTACCACCTGGCGACCCACCTGGCACTCCACCGCTACTTCACCAGGCAGAACAGGCCCGTACCCCGTTTCCTCATCCTCGACCAGCCAACCCAGGCCCACTACCCCTCCGACATGTCCCTACAGAGCGGCGTCCCCGAAGGCGACGCCGATCGCGGCGCCGTCCTGCGGACCTTCCGGCTGCTGTACGACGTCATCCAGGAACTTTCGCCCGGCCTGCAGATCATCGTCGGCGACCATGCCAATCTCTCCGAACCTTGGTTCCGCGAATCCGTCGAACACAATTGGCGAGGCGGGACCAAGCTCATCCCTGCCGATTGGTTAAGCTGAGACTCGCTCGCATATGCTGGCCGGCATCGGAATGGGAATGCCCGGTTACCAGACTCCGCCGAGACACCCGAGCGCGTCGAAGGGCATCGCCGACGTGGAAGGTCGCGCCGATAGGCTGTACCTGCCGGTTTGCGTCCCTACGTGCTTCTGGTTCGGTAGCGTGGACGCACGTCTCCTAGTGCCTGACGGCTAACCCGCATTGCCGATGGTCTGGTCAGTTCCGACCATCTCGACAGACTTGATTTTCTCCCACCGTAGGTCAGCGTTCAGATGCCTGGTCCGCCACTGCTTGACGTTGCCGCCGTGTGGCTTGGCTATGAGTGCTTTGCGGGCACGCTCCGCGAGGAGATCAAGCTGGCCCTGCTTACCGGGAACACGAATCACCTCCGCGAAGGCGAGGACATCGGATGCGGTGCTGACCGCGATTTCCCACGAGGAGTAGATCTTGCCCTCCATGGAGGGCAGACCGCCGCGCAGATTCTTCCGATATCTAAGGCGAGCGTTCACACCGAACCGCAGAAGAGCCTCCTGCACATCCCGTGCGAGGCGTTCGCTCACCGTGACAAGCGTAACTTGGCTGGCCCCTCGTGATCTGGGCCCGGATGGCTTTCCGATCTGCATGTGCCCATCTGCGGCGAACAGGCCACCAAAGAAAGCCGCGAGCGCCTCGTTACTTGATCCGAAGACCTCGTCGGGAATGAACTTAGTAGCACTCTTAGCTCCCATAAGCCCCACCCGGCGCAGCAGAACTCGGGTTCGACAGGAGTTGCGTGCCCCTCGGCCGGACCCAATCCGATTCTCTGGACGAGCACGGACACCCCACGTGGCGACTCGGGTTCCGGTCTCGTACTGAGTCACCCGGTCACCGATCGCCTCTACTGCAGTAATGAAGGCGTCGACGAACTCGCCTGCAGGGGTCGTGAGTGCGACTGTAGCCTTACTGCTACTGATCGAACCGTCGCCTACCAGCGCGCCGAGAACGAACGCCTCATTGACGGAGAGGTCGCTGGGCATGGCAGCAGGTGCGACGCGGGACGGAACAGCGATCATCCAAGCCCCGGTATCGGACTTTACCGCGAGCTGGGCGACTGGCGTCCAGCCGAGCACGTCAATCTTCGGGCCATTGCTCGACCTCCAGCGGGCTTCCTTCGTCGTGAGGTACGTTGCGGCGTACAGTCGATGCTCGCCGTTGACCTCCAGGACGCGGCCGGACTCGGTCGTAAGCCGATGTATGGGCTCCACATCCTTGATGATTGCCTACGCCTCCGACAGAGTGCGCCCTTTTGGCGAAGTAGAGATCTTGCTTGGGGCATCACTGCCCGACAGGTACGACTCTCACTGTTGCTAGATAAGCCTCGCGACCACCTGACGTTTGTCTCCTATGGCGGTAAGATGCCGTATGGGCTTCGACACGTACCTAAAGATTGACGGCCGCATCATATTGATGTGGCGCAAATATGCTGGCAACATTCCTCGCCTTCTCTTTCGACATGATCAACTGAGGATCGGCCGTCGAGAGGGAGCCGATGAAACGGTCATCAGTGTAACCTATCAAGCACGCGTTGAAGAGATTCTAGAGAACCTGGCAGATATCGGCCTGGGATGGCACGCGACGTTGTCCGCCTATTCGGATATTCGGATGGCCCGAGGCGTATCTACTGGCATGCTCGCCGGCGCGCTGTTTTCAGGAGAGGTGCCAGAAGCAGAGTTTGAATCTAAATTTGAAGAGTTTCTGATTCTGTCGCCCGAGGTGGATCTCAACGCCTTGGGCGAGTTGATGGCTTATCAATGGAATGACGGAGATGCTGACGACGTTCCCTTGATCAAGGACATCACATATGATGGTGACATCCCGAATCCGGGTCATGTCTGCGACGAGGTACTCAGAGCGGCTATGCAGGCAGGCATTCCCAATACATTCGCCGCAGTGAGAGCTGCCGAATCGCTTGCTTATCTGTATCGAGATGCTCCCGTCTTAGCGTGGCCCATCATTATTTGCATTTTTTTGCAACACTTGCGGGCGGAGAGTGTCGTCACCCTAGACCTCACAGAAGATGCAGAGGCTACCGCTGGTGTCACCACGGAAGAAGAGGCTCAGGCGTACGCTGCAGAGTATTGGACTCAGGCGGCAGAGGGGCTGACGAAGTGGGCACACACCATGGGCCATCTGTTTGGCGTTCTAGCTTCATTCGACAGCAAACTCAGCCGACACTTCTGGTTTGCGCGAGCAGCCGATTTGCATGGCCGTCTTCTGGCTGCATCATCTTTGAGTGAAACCACAATGAGAGAACGGGGCAATCTGCTAGAAGACTTGATCGTCGCAATACTGAAGACAGAGGCGCCGGAGCTCCAAGTTATAGAGAAGAATTTCCGAACGCGCGAAGAAGAGATTGATGTCGTAGTCGCCAATGGGCTCACGAACCCTTTTTGGGTGGCGCAAGGAAGTCCCCTCATAATGATCGAATGCAAAAACTGGAGAGATAGGCCAGGCGTGCAAGAGTTGCGAGTGCTCGAGTCTAAGATTCAGGATAGAAATGCTATATGCAAGATAGGTATCTTCGTATCTATGTCTGGTTTTTCACGGACCTTTCTTGATCGCCTCAAGATATTTCAGGCGGGCGGCGGCATGATCTTCGCGGTGAGCGGGGATGACCTGGCGAACATCATCACCTCAAAGATTCGATTGACGGATTGGCTTCGGTCGGAAGGTATGCTCCGTGCGCTGGGCAAATAACAGGTAGGACACTTATCTACTTGGATCGAGCAGACTGTTCTGCGCGGCTCCACCTGACGGTTGTCATGTGAGGTGGATATACGCGTGGGCCGTGCTTCCCGACTAGCCGAGAGCTGCCCCGAGGTCGCATCTACGTAGCTCAGCCCTGCTAGCCCAGTGGGCCGGGGCTGAGGAACGAGGTCCCGGGCCTTCGATCGCCCTCAGCCCCGTACGGTAGCCAGCCACAGCGCGATCGCCACCTGCAAGGGTATGACGGCCCACCCATAGGCCGGCCTCAACGACGGCGACGCGACTAGGAACAATGCGAGCACGGAAAAATTGGACGGGAGTAACCGCACGAGCGGCTCGACGGTTCCGACGCGCTCGACGGCCGGGGCGGGCGGTGGACCCCACAGGGCGGGGCTAAGTGAGCGCTCGTCACGCTCTTGGTGGCCTTGCTGCTGGTACTCCGGGAGCGCGGGCGGTGCGTGCCCGGACCGGCCGAAGAGCCGCAGCCGGGCACGCTTGCCAGCCGGCGCTCCCGGCGGGCCGCGCAGCGGGCCGCTTTAATAGCGAGAAGAAAAGTTGCTTTGTGTCGCGAGACGGGCTGTGTCCTACCTCGGCTGATGCTTGACTGTGCAACCGACGGTGATCGTTTACGCCTGGGCCGTGGTCTTCTGCTTGAGGCGTTCGTAGGGAGTCTGGCCGCCGAGGCCGCCATGGGGTCGATGGTAGTTGTAGTAGTCCTCCCATTCGCGAAGCTTGTCGTTGAACACCTGGGCATCGTCGATGACGACGCCCTCGAGCATCCGGTAGAACTCTTCGGCGTCGATGCGGTGGGAGCGTTCGACCTTGCCGTTCAGCCGCGGGGTCCGGGGCTTGATGTAGACGTGGTTGATGCCCTTGTCCAGGACGTGCCAGTGGAAGGCCGTCTGGAATTCTGCGCCGTTGTCGGTCTGGATGACCTGCACCTGGAAGGGCAGGCGCTGCAGGACGTAGTCGAGGAACTGGATGGCGGTCTTCTGGTTGAGCTGGGGGTAGATGCGCAGGACGCGCAGCCGGGTGCAGTCGTCGATCGCGGTGAACTGGTAGTACTTGTTTCGGCCGCCTTTGCGGCTGGTGACACCGGCGATCGGCTCGATGAACTTCACGTCGATCTGGACGCGGTGGCCGGGCAGCTGCTTCTCGTACCGCTTCCAGCGGCGGTCGTGGCGCTTGTAGCGCTGGGAGGCCGGCAACCGGCCCATGTCCAGGCGCTTGAGGATCCGCCAGGCGCCGTTTGGCTTCACGGTCGAGTGGGGGGTTCGGGGGAGTCGACATAGATGGTCTCCGTAGTGGTCGGAGACCCAGGTGTCAACGATGTCCGTCAGTTTTAGATCCGCGAGACGGGCTGTCAGCAGAGCGGTTCGGCTGTGGCCCAGACGCGTTCGAGGCTGGTGAGGTAGACGGCTGTGCTGTCTTCGTCCCTGGTGGCAGTGAGGTACAACACGGGGGCCTGGGCCGCCGCGGTGCCGTAAGCATGGACGTTTACCAGTAACTCGGTGTCGGCCCGGTAGATGGAGTTGTAGAGCGTCGTGCGGTGGAGGCGGACCTCCACGCCGTCGGCCTTCTGGAGCGGCCGGTACAGCATCAGAGCGTTGCGTACTCGGGCGGCCATAACGTCGGCTCCGATACCTTCTTCGGCTCCTCGGGCGGCCACTTCGGGACTGTCCGGATCGCCGAGAAGGATGCGGATCTTCACGCCTACCTCGGCCCTGCTGGCGAGCAGGCGGATCATGCCGGTGTCCTCAGCGAGGAACAGGCTGCTGTAGGTCAGGATGTCGATCTCGCGACTTGCGCACTGGAAGAGCCGCCGCCAGATGTTCTGCGGCACGGCCCAGCGGTGGGGATAGACGGCTTTCACTTCGTGGGAAATGGTTCGCCGTGGTTGGGCGACGGCGGGCCACAGGTCACTCTCGTCGAGTTGCAGCATGTCGGCGAGCGCCCAGCGGTGGCGCGGGTAGGGGATGCGGCCCTTGAGCCAGCGATCGACCGTCTTGGGGTCCACTTCGAGGGCGGCGGCGACGTCGACGGTTCCGAGTCTGGCCCGGGCAAGGGCATGGCGCAGGGTGTCGCTCACGGGGGCGTACCTCCTAGGGGCGGCGGCTCTGCCTGCGACGTTAACACGAGACGTCCCTAGACGTCCCTTAGTCGCGGTGTAGAGGTTCCCTCGCCTCGGCGGAAGCTCGTTCGGCATGGGCGCGATGAACGCGCCCACCCCAGCCGAAGGAGCGTGTCAGGCATGGAGCAACTGCGGCCGGTTCAGAAGCGGCAGCGCGAGTATCAGGAACAGCTCTTGACGGAGCTGCGGGATGAGCTGGAACAGCGCGGGATCACGGGGGTCCTGATCGTGGATGAAAAGAACCGGCCAGCCTTGAACGTGACCGACAGTCGGCTACGGCCCCGCCGGGTCTACGTCCACCTCGCGTTCTTGTGGTTCTACTGGGGCGACGAGCACGACGAGCGGGTCTCGTGCCTGCGCCTGCTGCCGGCGGCCGACCGGATCGAGAAGGCGGCGCGCGAGGGCTGGCGCGAGGGTGAACAGGGAGAGCTCGGTATCGACCTGACGAAGATTCTCGATGCGCACCGCTCCTGAACGGCGTAAGGCGTGGCTGACCGGGCAGCGAGTCTCCGGCAAGCTGGCTGAGCGGCTGCGCGAGCGGATCGCGACGGGTGTCTACCCGGCGGGGCGGGCGCTGCCCTCGGAGACCGCCCTGACGGCGGAGTTCCGCGTTGCCCGCAACACAGTGCGTCGTGCGTTGCGGACCTTGGAGGCAGAGGGGTTGATCGTGACGGTCCCCTCGAAGGGGCGGCTTGTGCAAGGCCCTGGCGCTCCGGTCGATGCCTCCTACCGCTACCAGCTCATCGCCCGGGAGCTGCGGCGGCGAATCGAGCGGGGCGACCTCGGCCCCGGAGACCTGCTGCCCAGCGAAGCGGAACTCCGCTGGCTGTACGACGCCTCACGCAACACCGTACGGCAGGCATTCGCAGAGCTGGAGCGCGAAGGGCTGATTGTGTCCCGGCAAGGCAAGGGCCGGTTCGTCCGCTCCCACGAATAGGACGTCCTAGGACGTCTGGGTTGGTGCCGTAGGTCTTGTGGGGGCCGGTGCGCCTATCGTCTGCTTTGTGGGACAAGCTGAGTGGGCGCGTGAACTGGCCGAACGACTCCTTGCCAAGCCGCTGCCCCGGCGCTGGGCACACACCCAGGGTGTGGCGGCGCGAGCCACGTCGCTAGCCCCGATCCTCGGGGAGGAAACCGACACGCTGACCGCTGCCGCTTACCTGCACGACATTGGCTACTCCCCTGAGCTGCTCGACACCGGGTTTCACCCCCTTGATGGCGCCCGCTACCTACGCGATGTGGCGGGCGCCGACGAGCGCCTGTGCCGCTTGGTCGCCCATCACTCCTGCGCGGTCAACGAGGCCGCCGAGCGCGGTCTGCTCGACGTGCTCAATACAGAGTTCGCTCAGGAACGGCCGGAGCTGGTGGAGGCGCTGACGTACTGCGACATGACCACGGGCCCGGACGGCCGGCACCTCGACGTCACCGAGCGACTGGCAGAGATCCATTCCCGCTATGGCCCCGAGCATTTGGTGAGCCGCTCCATCACGACGTCTACGCCGCGCATTCTGGCCGCGGTGCAGGCGGTCGAGAGCGCGTTGGCCGCGCAACGGGCCTGAACCGCCCGACTGCATTCGGCGTGCTGAGGTGCTAAGCCCTGCCAAGCATCTCGGCCACGCGATTGAACATAGCGACTGCGCATGCCGTGTCCGCGGGCTCGATGTCCGCGAGCGGCTGTTCGAGCTGCGGGTCGTAGCATTCGAGCCCGGTTTCCTGCTCGACGATCGGAGCCAGAGTGCGCATCGTGCGAACGACGTCGGCAGCGTCTTCCCCGTGGGTCCAGTAGGGGGCGGTCATGTCCCACTGTCCCTCGCAGTAGCCCAACTGGATGCCAGTTGCTTCGTGGCTGATCTCCCATACAGGCGGGCTCTCGAAGACGTCAACCTCTCCAAGGACGCCGCGCACCCGGGACACAATCTTGTCCCATGCGTCGACGTCTAAGGGGAGGTCGTCTTCGTGCTCCTCCTCGCGCGCTTCCAGAGCCTCCTCGCGCGCCTTGAGAGCGTCATCCCAGGATTGGCCCGGCTCTCGCTCGACGAAGTACAAGTCGTAGCTCATGGGCGGACTGTATCGGCCTAATCTGACAATTCCAGGCCGCGCGTCAAGGCCTTTTAGCCGATGTACGGCAGGACGGCGCCGGTGAGGTAGTGGCCGATCCGCAGGGCCATTGAGCGGTCCATCTGCAGCGTCTCCACCTTGTCGCGTGGCATCCATCGGACCTCGGTTGACTCGCTGCTCGGGGTCGGTTCGCCGCTGATGGCGCGGGCGGTGAGGACGATGGAGAACTCCTGCCGGGCCTCGCCGTTCGAGGTGTAGAGAATCACGTGGCGGGGGTCGGTGTAGGTGCCGACGAGGCCGGTGATCTCACAGACGATGCCGGTCTCTTCGAGGGTCTCGCGTACAGCGGCCTGGGGGAGGGATTCGCCGAGGTCGATGGCACCACCGGGGACGGCCCAGTTGCCGTTGTCGCTGCGGCGGATCATCAGGATGTCCCCGGCGTCGTTGATGACGACGACATTGACGGACGGGACGAGGCTGTTCGGCTTGGGAGCGTCAGGGTCGTCGTAGTAGTCGATCCGGCGGGCCACGATCACGACTCTACCGGCGTGGCCTGCTCCCACACGCGCTCGAAGCTGTCGACATAGGTGGCGACCATGTCCCCGCCTAACACCTTGCGCAGGTGCAGGACAGGGGCGTTGCCGGCGGGCACTCCATACACGTGGGTGTTGACGAGAAGCTGATCGTCCCCGCGGTAGATGGAGTTGTACAACACCGTGCGATGAAGACGGATCTCCACCCCTTCCCGACCGCGAATGGGCCGGTAGAGGACGAGGACGTTGCGGATCTTGGCCGCCATGCCGTCGTCAATACCCTCGTCGGCACCGCGCTGGGCGACCTCGGGACTGTCGGGGTCACCAAGCAGGATGCGCACCCTCACTCCGGCGGCGGCCTTCTCGCCGAGCATTCGCACGATTCCAGCGTCGTCGGCGAGGAACAGGCCGCTGTAGACGAGGACACCGATCTCCTGGGTCGCGGACGCGAACAGACGTCCCCAGGCGTCCCGGGGGACGGCCCAGCGGTGCGGGTAGACGGTGATGATCTCGCTCTCGGACGCTGAGGCGACTTGTTCTCGGGTCAACGCCTCAGGCCACAGGTAACTCTCGTCCACTCCCAGGTGAGCGGCGACGGCGTACCTGTGCTTTCGGTACGGTGCGCGGCCTTTGGTGATCCAGCGTTCGACGGTCTTGGGATCCACCTGGATCGCAGTCGCCAGCTCGGCGATGCTCACCCCGCGTTCCAGAAGGGCCGCGCGTAGTCGCTCGTTGGCCATTTCACCTGCCGCGTCAGGACGTCCAGGGACGTGGCAATCGTAGACGGGACGTCTTGAACATGTCCCGTCGTGTAGTGATCTCGTCCTGCCCTTCCGTCGCACTCTCGGTGTCACAACGCACCACTACCTGCGACGGAAGGAGAACAGACCATGACAGACACCACGATCGCCCCTCCGGAGGAGGTCCCCGGCTGCGAGTGCGGGGCGCTGCTGGAGGAGGGGCAGACCCGCTGCTCCAAGTGCATCGCTCGTGACCGGTGGACTCGCCGTCAGGTCGCCCGGCGCCGGGCCGCTCGGCGTCGCGCCATCACCCGGCGTCCTCCGCGTGGCCCGCTCGGCGCCGCCGCCCTGGGGGTGATCTGGTCGTGAGCGCGCTGCCTCTGATCATCGCCCTGGCCCTGACCGCGGTTGTGACCGTCGGCTATTTGGCGGTCCTGGTCGGCATCCGGCGGGAGGACAAGGCCATGCGTAGCGGGGTCGCCTCTGGGGATGCGTCCGCGCGGCTGGCTCGGCACGTCACCGGCTTAAGAGTCCGGGACGGTGGTCCTAACTCTCGGATTGCTGAGACAAGGTCTCTTCGACCCGTGCCAAGCGTTCCGACAGGTCCTGTACGGCGGTGCGTAGCGCGATGACCTCGCTCGCCAAGTCACCCGCCGGCCCCGGCTCGACGTCTTGGACGTCTTCCCGGACGAACACGCCCTTGCCCTGCTGGCCGATGACCAGGCCCTCGGTTCGCAAGATTCCGACCGCGAGCTTCACGACGCTGAGCGAGGCGTCGTACCGGGCGGCGAGCTGGCTGGTCGACGGCAACGGGGAGCCGGGCGGCAGAGATCCGCCGCGGATCTGCTCGCGCAGATCGTCGGCGATCTGGAGGTAACCGGGCCGTCCCGTCTTCTTGACCATCCCTCTCCTGTCCTGAGGACCCAAGTCTCATCTCAGCACAGGAAAACGACCAAGCCAACCGAGAGAACATTGACAACCAGGCCAACCTAGTTAACTATGTTGGCTACGAGGCTAAGGAGGTCCATCGCATGCGCACCATTCCGATCCCGGTCGACGTGACCAAGCTGCAGTTCGTCTGCGTCCGCGCGCCCCGCCCGCGCGTCCTCAACCAGGACACGGGCGAGATCAAGACCGATAAGAACGGCAACACTGTCTACGAGATCGTCCTGTCGGTGGAGGACGAGTTCGGCCGGATCGAACTCGTCAAGGTCGGCACCTCCGGCGAGCCGCAGATCGCCGCCGGACAGGACGTTACGCCGGTCGGCCTGGTCGGCTACGTCTGGGAGATGTCCCGGGGCGGCGAGGCCCGCTGGGGCATCAGCTACCGGGCCAGCTCGATCGTCCCGGCGGGCGTGACCGCCCATGCGTGACGCCCTGCTGACACTGCTCGCGGGCCTGGCCGCTACGGCGGCCGGCCTGTGGGCCTGGCACCGCTACCACTTCCGCTCCTTCTGGCTGATCGTCGGCTTCCCTCTCGTCGCCCTCACCGTCCGGGCGACTTGGCGCAAGGTCGCCCTCGGCTGCGGGCTGACCAAGAAGCGGCAACGCTGGTGGTTCACCACCGTCCCCGGCGCCATCGCCTCCACCGGGCTCGTGAAGGTACGGCGGCGCTTCCAGCGGGTCGCGGTCGACACCAAGCCGTTCATGTGGCTGCCCCTGCCGACTCGGCACGGCTGGCGCGTCACGGTCCACACCCTCGAAGGGCAGATCCCCGCCGACTACGCCCAGGCCGCCGAGCGGCTCGCGCACTCCTGGGGCGTCCATGCCGTACGGGTCTCGTCCCCTCGTCCCGCCCGGGTCGTCCTGGCCGCCACCGTGCGGGACCCGCTGGTCCGGCTCGACCACATGCCGGCCTCCGGCGACCTGCTCACCGTCCAAGTGGGGCGGCTGGAGACCGGCGCGCTGTGGACGATCGACTTCCGGACCGTCCCGCACTGGATCAACGCGGGCGCCACCCAATCGGGCAAGTCCAACCTCGCGAACGCCCTGCTGGTCGGGCTCGCTCCGCAACCGGTCGCCCTGGTCGGTATCGACCTCAAAGGCGGCGTCGAGTTCACCCCGTACGCGCCCCGGCTGTCGGCCCTGGCGACCACGCGGGCCGAGAGCGTGGGCCTGCTGGATGACCTGATGGCCGTGATGGTCGACCGGATGGGGCTGTGCCGTACGGCCGGTGCCCGCAACATCTGGCAACTCCCGCCCGGCGTGCGGCCGATTCCGGTGGTGGTGCTGGTCGACGAGCTGGCCGAGCTGTACCTGATGGCCGACAAGTCCGAGAAAGACGAGATCGCGCATACCTCAACCGCGCTGCTGCGCATCGCACAACTCGGGCGGGCGTTCGGCATCTACCTGTTCCTGTCCGGCCAGCGGATCGGCTCCGACCTCGGCCCCGGCGTCACCGCCCTCCGGGCGCAGTGCTCCGGGCGGATCTGCCACCGGGTCAACGACCCGGAAACCGCGACCATGACGCTCGGCGATCTCGACCCCGCCGCCCTGGTGTCCGCCCGCGCTATCCCCGCCGAGACACCCGGTGTCGCGATCGTCGCCCATCAGGACGGCCAGTGGTACCGCGCCCGCTCCTGCCACGTCTCCGAGCAGACCGCAGAACACACCGCCCGGCACTGGTCCCGGCTCACTCCCGCGTGGTCCGAGATCGCCCAGTCCGGCCGCGTCACCGGCCTTGATGAGGCCGCGCTCTCCGAGTTGCTGTCCGCCTGATCACGAAAGGGGGTAACGATGCGACGCCTTGCCTCATGGCTGCTCGACACCGGGCCGGTTCTCGTCCTGGCCGCCATCGCGGGTGCCGGATCGTTCACCCACATCCGTGACACCGCCACCGACCACGGACAGACCGGCTGGATGTCGTGGGCCGTGGCCGTCTGCGTCGACCTCACCTGCGTCATGGCCGCCCGCGAACGCCAGCGGGACAAGAAGACCGGCCGCCAACGGACCGGCCTCGTGTCCTGGCCGACCCTCGTCCTGGCCGGCGGGATCGTGTTGTCGCTGGCCGCCAACCTGCACCAGGCCGAATTCACCGTGTGGGGCTGGCTGACGGCGGCCACTCCCGCCGGGGCGTTCCTCATCGCCGTCTCGATGCTCGAACGCCGCGCCGCCGCTCCTCGTACTGAATCGTCCGTGCCCGTCCTGACCGTCGACGCCGTCCCGTCCTCGCCGTCCTCGGCCCCGGCGCTCGTCCCCGCCGTCCAGGACGGGCAGGACGGCGAGCCGGGACCGTCCCCGGCGCTGGTCGACTATGCCCGCCGCGTGGCCGATGAGCACCAGGCCAAGCACGGCAAGCCGATCACTCGCGACCTGCTTCGCGCCCGCCTCGGCGTGTCCAACCAGCTCGCCTCAGATCTGCTCCGCACCCTGCGCACCGCATCCGAACCCGCCTGACGAAAGGAGATCAGCCCATGAACGACGACCGCCGGACCGCGCTCATCGCCGGGCTCCGCGCTCTGGCCGACTTCCTGGACGCAAACCCGGCCGTTCCCGTCCCACGCTCCGTCTACGCCCTGCACTTCCCGCACGGAGCCACGGATGCCGAGATGTGCGCCGAGGTCGACCACATCGCCGAACTGCTCGGCGTTCGGGCGAGCCAGGAGTTCGGCCACTACGGCGCTGCGGTTCACTTCGGACCGGTGGAGTACAAGGCCGTGGCCATCCTCGCCGCCCGCCGCGCCCAGTACGAGGCCGATCGCAGCTACGAGGGCTGCATCCAGCCCGACCCTGTCCCCTACGGGAACGCGGCGCAGGCCGCCTGACCACGAAAGGAGGTGACGCCCATGCCCGACACCGAGCAGGCCCCGCCCGCGACTCCTGCGACTCCCGCGCCGATCACGCCTCTGCGGTGGCAGTGCTGCCACTGCGGCGGAGGCGGTCTCGACTCCTACGGCGAGACCTGCCGCCACTGTGACGGGCTCGGCTTCTGCTGAACCCGCAGCGCCCCCGGCCTGGCCGTACATCCGCCAAGACAACCGCCAGGTCGGGGGCCATCCCTCCACCCCATCGAGTGAAAGGAGGTCTCCATCTTGCCCGTAACATCCGCCAACGCGCACGCCATCCGCGGCGTCATCGCCCGACTCAACGACCCCGACTGCTCCCGTTTCGCCTCCCAGATCCGACGTACGGGCGGCTGCCGGCAGCCGATCCACCTGCGGGGCAAGGTCGAACACTGGGACAAGGTCACCGGGACCCTGCTGCACCGCTACAGCACCCGCCTCGAACCCGACGGCGTCCTGCGCGTGCCCTGCAAGACCCGCCGCGCCTCCCGCTGCCCTGCCTGCGCCGAGACCTACCGCGCCGACACTTACCACCTCATCCGCGCCGGCCTCGTCGGCGGCAAAGGCGTCCCCGCGTCGGTGACCGCGCACCCGTGCCTGTTCGTCACGCTCACCGCACCGTCGTTCGGCCCGGTCCACACCCGCAGGCAGCACAACAGGAGGGTCCTGCCCTGCCACCCCCGCCGCGACGCCGAGACCTGCCCGCACGGGCGCGTCCTGTCCTGCACCGCCCGGCACGGCGCCGAGGATGAGTGCCTCGGCGAGCCGCTGTGCCCCGACTGCTACGACTACACCGGCTCAGTGCTGTTCAATGCGGTCGCGCCGCTGCTGTGGAAGCGCTTCGCCGACGCCCTTCGCCGGCACCTGGCCAAGCTCGGCGGACTGACCCTGCGCGACATGCGGGACCAGCTCGTCGTCTCCTTCGCCAAGGTCGCGGAATACCAGCGGCGCGGTGTCGTCCACCTTCACGCCGTGATCCGCCTCGACGGACCGGCCGGACCCATCTCCCCGCCCCCGGCCTGGGCCACCCTCGACCTGCTCGCAGCAGCTGTAGGGCACGCCGCCTCCGTGGTCACGGCCAAGGTGCCCGCCTACGACGGCCACCCGGAACGGGTGCTGCGCTGGGGCACGCAACTCGACGCCCGCCCGATCACCTTGGACGGCGAGCTAACCGACCAGGCCGTAGCCGGGTACGTGGCCAAGTACGCCACGAAGGCCGCCGAATGCGTCGGCACCATCGACCGGCGCATCGTCCCCGGCGAGGACCTGACCGCCCTACCCGTCCGCGACCACGCCCGGCGGCTCATCGCCGAATGCCTCCACCTCGGCACCTTCGAGGAACTGGCCGAACTCCGGGTTACCCAGTGGGCGCACATGCTCGGCTTTCGCGGTCACTTCTCCACCCGATCCCGCCGCTATTCCACCACCCTCGGAGACATCCGCGCTGACCGGCAGAACCATGCCCGCGACGAAGACGTCACCACCGGTCGCCTGCCCCTCCTCGACGAAGACACCGTCCTTGTGATCAGCGAATGGGAGTACGCCGGAAAGGGCTACTCCCCGGGAGACGCACTCGTCGCCGGACTAGCGGGCGTGCCCTTGCCGCCATCGTCGCCACCGGATGGGGGCGATGCCCGATGACCCGGCGCGACGAACTCTTGACGGTGCCCGAGGTCCTCGCCGAGCTGGGCGGCGTCTCCCGCCGGACCTTCTACCGCTGGCGCGAACTCGGTCACGCGCCCAAGTGCATCAAGCTTCCCAACGGCGAACTCCGCGTCTGGCGCAGCGACCTCACGGCCTGGCTGGCCTCACTACAGGAGGCCGCGTGAGCACCAGTTATGACGTGAAGTTCTGGGACATCCGTCGCAACGCCTCCAGCAAGACGCCTTCGTACGTTACGCGGTGGAAGGTCGGCCCCAAGGAGAAGTCCAAGACCTTCCGTACGAAGGCACTCGCCGAGAACTTTGTGTCCGATCTGCGGCAGGCGGCCAAGCGGGGCGAGGCTTTCGACCTGTGTACGGGGCTTCCCGAGTCGATGGCCAAGCCAGCCGATACCGGGCCGACATTCTTCGACTTCGCCCGGTCGTACATGGCGGCCCGCTGGGTCCACTCGGCGGCCCGGACTCGCGAGACGATGACGTACGCCCTGCTGTCTCTCGTCCCCGCTCTCGTCAAGGATCTGACGGGCAGGCCGGAGGACGAGGACCTCCGCGCGGTGTTGCGGGAGTACGCCTTCCTGCCGGACAAGCGGCGTGGAGAGCTGCGGCCGGAACACAAGGCGGCGCTCGCCTGGCTGGAAGCGGCGTCCTTGCCCCTCGTCGACCTGATGGAACCGGCCGTGATCCGCTCGGCCCTCGACGCTATCGCCCTCCGCTTCGACGGCGAGCCGGCGGCGGCCAATACCGTACGGCGCAAGCGGGCCGTGCTCCATCACATGATGGAATCCGCGGTGGAGCTCAAGAAGCTGCCCGCAAACCCGCTGCATGCGGTGAAGTGGAAACCTCCGAAAGCCGCCGGGGCCGTCGACCCTCGAACGGTGGTAAATCCGGCTCAAGCGCGGGTGTTGCTGGACGCGGTGACCCAGGTGGGCCGTACGCGCGGCCCTCGGATGATGGCCATGTTCGCCTGCGTGTACTACGCCGCCCTCCGCCCGGAGGAGGCTTCGGGGCTGTGCCAACAGAACTGCGATCTCCCCGCCGAGGGGTGGGGCCTGATCACGCTGGAGAAGGCGCGGCCACAGGCGAACAAGCGGTGGACGAACTCGGGGGAGACCCACGATGAACGCGGCCTAAAACACCGGGCCAAGGACGACACCCGCGAAATTCCGATCCCTCAGGTCCTCGTCGCGATCCTCCACGAGCACATCGAGACGTACGGCACAGCGAAGGACGGCAGGCTCTTCCGAACGAGCAAGGGTCGGCCGTTCTCCTCGTCGGCGTACTCCGCCGTCTGGCAGGAGGCTCGGCGGCTGGCCTTCACCGTCGAACAGGTCGCGTCGCCGTTGGCGGCTCGCCCATACGACCTCCGGCATGCGGCGGTCTCCTTGTGGCTCAACGCGGGCGTCCCGCCAACTGAGGTCGCCCAGCGTGCAGGGCACGGCGTTGACGTGCTCCTACGCGTCTATGCGAAGTGCATCGAGGGGCAACGGGCTCGCGCCAACGGGCAGATCACTAAAGCCCTGGAGCTGTAAGGTTCCGCCCTATTGGTCTCAAGACAAGCGGTCGGGTCGTTGCCCCGGCCGCTTTTATCGTTGAGAGGTGTCGGAAAGCCTCGCCTACCGGGATCAGACCTTCATCAACTTTCGTGACTTCCACTTCGACTCCCCAGCCGGGCATGCTTTCCGATGGGTCGACGTCAAGCGGTTCGATCTGCCTCGCTCTGATCCCGGCGACGACTGGTTGTTGACGGCGTTGACCGGCCATGTGGCCTTTCGCGACGACTACGCAGGGGGAGGCATAGAGGCCGAAGGACTGCGGCATGGGCCCTACTGGCTGCGGCACATAACCCCAGCCCGATATGTCCAGATCAATGAGGAGCACGCGAACGAACTCCTTCGCGGCTGGGCCGAACAGTTCGGGGCGCTTCCCCCTGCCCTGACCGCCTGCCTGGAACAAGAGGTCTACTCATTGCTCACGGCGGCGACGAGCCGATATCAGCTCGAGGACCTCGGCCACGAAGCCTTCCATGACTGGGGCGGAGTCCACACCGACTTCCACGAACTGATCCTCATTGACCGCACGGCCGGCGTCCTCTCGCTGCTTGTGGCCGCTGATGACTGATGCGAGACCTGACCGGAGAACGGCACCACCATCTGCGTTGACCTGGCCGAACGGCCACAAGATCATCCCGTGCATATTCCGTGAACGGTGATTCAGGGCTGCTCCCCGTGGCCTACGGCTGCATGCGGTAGGAAGCCATGCCGAGAGAGAAGCCCCAGGTCAGGAGCGAATGACAAGGTCAACTAGGTGCCCCCGGCAGGATTCGAACCTGCGGCACCCGCTTTAGGAGAGCGGTGCTCTATCCCCTGAGCTACGGAGGCTTGATGTGCATCAGTAAGCCTAGCGAAAGGTTGGGCCCGCTCGCGCCTCCACCGGGGGTGTCGTTTCGAGTTCCCCGGTCACCGGCAGGCTGACCTGCGGTAAAGGCATGGCAAGTCGCCGTACGGCGGCGTAGGCAGGGCGGTTACCGTCGCTGGCCGTGACCGTAACGCGACGTGGAGCCGCGCGCGGGCTGCGATCGGCGGTGCTCGTCGTGGCGCTGATCGCGCCGGCGATCCTGGCCTCGGGCATGCTCATGGCCGACTTCACCGGCTACGGGGAGCGGGCGCGCAGCGATTCCGCATCGGACGCGGCCGTACGGGCGGAACCGGCCGGGACGGCGCGTGAGGGGCGTGCCGGAGCGCCCGCCGCGACCGCGGGAGACCGGGTGCCCGCCGGGATGCCCGGCGCGCGGCCGACCGTGCCGCCCGCTGGGGACGCCCCGGAAGCCTGGAGGATCGCCGTGGTTCCGATGGCGGGGGCGGTGCGGGAGCCCCTGCTGGATCCGACTCCGGTGCCCGAGCCGACTGGTCCAGCGCGTCTCTACGAGGGGATCGTACGGATCCTTCCGATCGTCCGGCCCGTGCGTGAGGTCGTCCACAGGGATGCCCCGGAGGTGCGGCGTCCGGCGGAGGCGAAGCCGGAACCTCGCGAGGAGACGACCTTCAGGTGCGCGCCCGAGTGGCGGGACACATGGTTGTGGGAGCTCTGCCGGGAACAAGAGGCTCACCCGGAAGGCGGGCGATGAGCTGGAAACGCGCAAATGCGACGTGACCGGTCGATAGCGCTTATGCGAACCGGGGCTCGGGCACACAGGGCGCTGTAGTAACGTGCGTCCCTGACCCAGGTCACGAGTTCGCAAAACGGGGGAGTCGATCGTGTCATCTCCTCGATCAGCCAGGCTGATCGCGGTCGCCACGGTGATGACTTCGCTGGCCGTCTGCGCGCCGTACGGCACGGCCACGGCCGCCTCGGCAGACGCCACGGTCACCGCGAGAGATTCGACGACCGCGACCGCCTGGGCCGGTGAGCTCGGCAAGGAGCCCACCTCGCTGACCGAGCTGCGGCGAGAGGCCCAGAAGGCGTACAAGTCCATCGAGGACGCGAACAGGGCGCTGGTGGCGCGCCAGAAGAAGTTCGGCGCCGTGGAGAAGGAGCTGGTGGCCAAGCTCGAAAGCCTCCAGCAGGCCACGGCGGAGCTCAACAAGATGCGTAAACCGCTGTCCGACCTGGCGTCGTCGCTGTATCAGGACCCGTCCGTCGACGGGCTCAGCCCGTTCTTCAGGGTGGGAAACGGCACGGACACGCTCCGGAGGATCGCCGACCTCGATCACCTGGTCGCCGGGCGGAACAACGTGCTCGGCGACGCGATCAAGTTGCTGGAGCGGCAGCAGCAGCTCGCCCAGGAGGCCCAGGAGCTCCGGGCGGCGAGCCTTCTGCAGGAGGCGCAGCTGAGCGCCCAGGTGACCGCTCTGCGCAAGCGCTCGTCCACTCTGGTCCGATCGCTGACCAGAGCGCTGATCAAGCTCGGCGTGAAGATCGGCGACGGGACACAGGGGGCGGGGGGATGCGACCCCACCAGGATCACCCAGGCGGAGCAGTACCCGAACGGCCTGCTGCCCAAGAACATCCTGTGCCCCCTGCCGCAGGGTGGGGAGACGCTGCGGGCGGACGCGGCGATCGCCTTCGCCGATCTCAACATCGCCTACAAGAAGCGGTTCGGCACCTCGATATGCATCTCCGACAGCTACCGCAGCCTCAGCGAGCAGCAGTCGGTCTACTACCGGCGGCCCGGTTTCGCGGCCACTCCCGGTAAGAGCAACCACGGACTGGGGCTCGCCGTCGACCTGTGCGGCGGCGTGCAGAACTTCCGTTCGGCGCAGTTCAACTGGCTGGAGGCCAACGGCAAGCGGTTCGGCTGGTTCCACCCCGCCTGGGCTTACAGCAGCCCCTTCGAGCCCTGGCACTGGGAGTACGACCCCAAGCTCGGCTCACTCCTGTGACGAGCACGCGCTGACGGCCGGGTCTCAGCGCGGGTGGATGGTGACGAAGAGCCTGCCCTGCGCCTGGGCCTGGGCGAGTTGCGCGGCCTGGCCGGGGGTCGTGGCGAGCACGAGCAGCGCCCCGCCGTCCGTACGGCCGGGCGGTCGTGCGATCACCCGCGCCTCCTGGGCGATGACCCGGGCCTGGAAGGGCCCGTCATCGAAGGCCGCGAGGACGTCGATCACGTCACCCGGGGACAGCAGCCGGGCGGCGTCGGGATCGGCGATCCGTATCGGCGTCGCGACCACCTGTCCGGCGGGCGCCTGCCCGGCAAGGGCCTGGCGGAACAGGCCGGGGCCGAGCAGGCGCGCGTCGGTGAGCGGCTCACCCCGGCGCAGCGCACCGGCGACCACGCGGCCCGTCACCGGGGTGCCGGGCACGTACGCCCCGGCGGGCACCGCGTCGGGCGGCAGCCGTACGACCATGACGTCGGAGGGGGCCAGCCGGCCTCCGGGGAGGTCTCGGGCGGCGGCGAGGACCTCCACCCCGTCAGGGGTCCGGACGGCCAGCAGCACGCAGGCCACCGCCAGACCGGCGAGGACGGCGGCGATCGGACGGCGACGCCGCACCGCCAGGCGCCTCACGTCGCGCATGGCCGCACCGCCCCGAAACGGGCTCCGGCTGTTCCACGAGCGGCCTCACACCGTCGGCCGGGCGCGATCAGGAGGAGCCGATGGGCGGAGGGCCGCCGCCGACGGGTCGTGGCACGCATCGGTGGTCTCAGGGAAGCTCGATCGGCAGTTTGACGCCGTCGAGCGCGCTGCCGCAGGGGCAGGCGCGCTCCTCCGGCAGGGCCTCGACGACCTGGCCGACCAGAGCGCGCATCCGCTCGACGTTGGCGGCGAAGAAGGCCAGGACCTCCTCGTGGGTGACCCCCTCACCGGCCTCCACGCCGGCGTCGTGGTCGGTCACGAGGGCGAGCGTCGTGTAGCAGAGGGCGAGCTCACGGGCGAGGACGGCCTCGGGGTGCCCGGTCATGCCGATGATCGACCACCCCGCGCTCGCGAACCACTTCGACTCGGCCCGAGTGGAGAAGTGGGGCCCCTGGACCACGACCAGGGTGCCGCCGTCGACCGTGTCCCAGTCCGTCTCGCGCGCCGTCGCGACGGCGGCGGCCCTGCCCACGGGGCAGTACGGGTCGGAGAACGACACGTGGACGGCCCCGCTGTCGTAGTAGGTCTGCTCGCGGCCCTGGGTGCGGTCCACGAGCTGGTCGGGGATCACGAGGGCGCCCGGGCCGATCTCCGGGCGCAGGGACCCGACCGCGCTGGGCGCGAGCACCTGGCGGACGCCGAGGGACCGCAGAGCCCACATGTTCGCCCGATAGGGGATGTGGTGGGGAGGAAAAGTGTGGCCGCGGCCGTGCCGGGGGACGAACGCGACGGTCCGCTCGCCGATGCGGCCCACGGTGATCGAGTCACTCGGCGGGCCGTACGGCGTCGTCACGTCGATCTCTTCGGCGTCCTCCAGCAGCGAGTAGAACCCCGAACCGCCGATTACCCCGATGTCTGCGCGATTGACCATGGGCCGACACTAGCGAACGCCGCCGCCCACCCGGCGCGTCCCGCCGACCCCTGTGGATAACCTCAGGCGGCGGCGGTGGAGCCGGACGACGACGTGCTGGACGAGGAGGTGCTCGACGAGCTCGACGAGCTCGTGGAGGCCGCGGCGGCCTCCTTCTTGCCCGAGTCGCCGGACGACTTCGTGGAGGAGGACGACGCGGTGGCGGCCGGAGTCGACGACGTGCTCGACGAACGGCTGTCGGTCCGGTAGAAGCCGGAGCCCTTGAACACGATGCCAACGGCGGAGAAGACCTTGCGCAGCTTGCCCTGGCAGGCCGGGCACTCCGTGAGCGGGTCGTCAGAGAACTTCTGGACGGCCTCCAGCTGCTCACCGCAAGCGGTACAGGCGTACTGGTAGGTAGGCACTCGCTCCTCCTGAGACTGGCACTCGACCGGGTCGATTGCTAATCGTACGCAACCAACAAGCGCAAACGCCACTCCAGCCATGTTTATTGCCCCGGGGCGTCCCTTTCGCTCAAGGCCCGTTGGACAGCCCCGTTCAGTTGCCGCGTTCGCCGTACCAACCGGCGAGCTTGCCGCGGCGGCTCACGGCGCGCAGGCGGCGTTCGACCGTCTCCCGCTGGGCGGCCGTGGTGACCACGAGAAGCTGGTCGCCCGCCAGCAGCCGGGTCGTCTGCGTGGGCACGAACGACTGCCCCTTCCGTACGACGAGCGTGACCATGGTGTTCGCGGGCAGCCGGAGCTCGAAGATCTCCACGCCGTGCATGAGCGAGCCGGACGGGATGCGGACCTGCAGCAGGTCGGCGTTCAACTCCTCCAGCGGCGCGGCCTCCACGTCGAGGTCGCGGGCCTCGCCCTCCGCCGCCAGGCCGAGCACCCGGGCGAGGTACGGCAGCGTGGGCCCCTGCAGGATCGTGAACACGATGACGATGATGAAGACGTCGTTGAACAGGCCCTTCGCTCCCGGCAGGCCGGCGGCCCAGGGGATCGCGGCCAGCACGATGGGCACCGCGCCGCGCAGCCCCGCCCACGACAGGAACACCTGCTCGCGCCACGTCAGCGAACCGAGGCGCAGGAGCCGCGCGATCGCCGCGGACACCAGCACGGACGCCGGCCGGGCGAGCAGGACCAGCAGCAGGCCCGACACCAGGGCCGGGACGAGCACGCCCGGCAGTTCGCGCGGATCCGCGAGCATGCCGAGCATGACGAACAGCCCGATCTGGGCGAGCCAGGCGGCGCCCTCCGCGAAGCCCCGCGTGGCGGCGCGGTGGGGGAGCTTGGCGTTGCCCAGGATCAGCGTCGTCAGGTAGACCGCGAGGAACCCGCTGCCGTGCAGCAGGGTCGCCCCGCTGTAGGTGACGAACGCGAGCGCCAGCACCGCGATCGGGTAGAGGCCGGAGGCGGGCAGGGCGACCCGGCGCAGCGCGTACACCCCCGCCGGGCCCACGGCGAGACCGACGGCCGCGCCGATGACCAGTTCGACGGTGGTCTCCAGCAGGACGTGCGGCAGCGAGAGGGTGAGCGACGAGCCCGCGCTCAGCATGATCACGAGGATGACGGTCGGGGCGTCGTTGAAGCCCGACTCGGCCTCCAGGATCCCGGCGAGCCGGGGCGGCAGCGGCAGCCGTCTCAGCACGGAGAACACGGCCGCCGCGTCGGTCGACGCCAGGAACGCGCCGAGCAGCAGCGCCATCCGCCACTCCATGCCGAGCAGGACCGCGACGCCCGCCGCGAGCACGACGACGCTGACCGCGATCCCGGCCGTGGCGAGCACGAGCGCTGTCGGCACGGCGGCGCGTACGTGGTTCCAATTGGTGGTGAGACCACCCTCGGCGAGGATCACGGCGAGCGCGACCATGCCGAGTTGCTGGGCCGTCTGGGCGTTGTCGAAGTTGATGCCGACGATGCCGCCCTCACCGAGCAGCAGTCCGAGGCCGAGATAGAGGAGCAGCGTGGGAAGGCCGGTGCGATGCGCGATCCGTACGGACGCGATGGCCGCGATGACGACGACGGCGGACAGGAGCAGCCAGACGTTCAGACCCACCCGCTCCCTTCGCCGTCCGTTACGTCAATCTTGTCATATCTGTACCAAACGGGCGATTCCACTCGGGAGGGCGGCGAAGCGTACGCGCTGGTCATGCGGCTCGGCCGGAACACCTTCCATCAACTCGCCCTCGTGCAGGAGCGCCACCGTCGGCACGTTCGGCCCGACGCGGGCGAGCGCGCGGTCGTAGAACCCGCCGCCGCGGCCGAGCCGTACGCCGGTGACCCGGTCCACCGCCAGGGCCGGCGCGATGACCAGCGCGGCGGTGCGGATCGCGTCGACGCCGCGCCGGACGTCCACGGGCTCCATGATCCCGTTGGGGCCGGGCGCCAGCGAGTCGGGGCCGTCGTACACCGCCCAGTCGAGGTCGCCGTCCGGGCGCTGGACCGGCAGGATCACCGTGGCGCCGTGCTTCCACAGGGCCAGGATCAGCCCCTGTGTGGACGGCTCGGTGCCGGTCGACCAGTAGCAGGCCACCAGGCCCGCCATCTGCACCCACGGCTGGTCGAGGAGTAACTCCCGGATGGACGCCGACGACTCGCGCAGCGTCCTGGCATCGAGTTCCGATCGGCCGCGAAGGATACGCCGACGCAGGTTCATCTTGTCCAAAGACCGCTCCGTTAGTGTCTACTCATGGCTGACTTCGATCCCGTGACCAAAGCCGTCGTGCCCGCCGCGGGTCTCGGCACCCGCTTCCTTCCCGCGACGAAGGCGACCCCCAAGGAGATGTTGCCCATCGTCGACAAGCCGGCCATCCAGTACGTGGTGGAGGAGGCCGTCTCCGCCGGACTGCTGGACGTCCTCATGGTGACCGGCCGCAACAAGCGCTCGATCGAGGACCACTTCGACGTAGCGTACGAGCTTGAGGACGCTCTTCGCGCCAAGGGCGACGAAGAGCGGCTCAACCAGGTGAAGGAGCCCGTCGACCTCGCCACCATGCACTACGTGCGGCAGGGGGAGCCCAAGGGCCTCGGCCACGCCGTCCTGTGCGCCAAGCAGCACGTCGGCCACGAGCCGTTCGCCTGCCTGCTCGGCGACGACCTCATCGACCCGCGCGACCCGCTGCTCAGGCGCATGATCGAGGTGCGCGCGACCTACGGCGGCAGCGTCGTCGCGCTGATGGAGGTGCCGCGCGAGCACGTCTCCCTGTACGGCGCCGCCGCCATCGAGCCGACCGACGAGGACGACGTCGTCCGCGTCACCGACCTCGTGGAGAAGCCCCCGGCCGACGAGGCGCCCTCGAACTGGGCCATCATCGGCCGCTACGTGATCGACCCGGCCGTGTTCGGTGTGCTGGAGCGGACCCCGCCCGGGCGCGGCGGCGAGATCCAGCTCACCGACGCCCTGCGTACGCTGGCCTCGACGGGCCCGGAGGAGGGCGGTCCGGTGCACGGCGTGCTGTTCCGCGGCCGTCGCTACGACACCGGCAACAAGCTGGAGTATCTGCAGACCGTGGTGCAGTTCGCCGCGAACCGGGACGACCTCGCCCCCGAGTTCATGCCGTGGCTGCGGGAGTTCCTCGACAAGTCCGGACAGTGAGCCGATGAAGCCCGTCGACCGCCATCTCGCCGACATCCTCGCGGCGGTGCGTCCGCTCGCGCCGCTCGAGGTCGAGATCGACGCCGCCCTCGGTGCCGTGCTGGCCGAGGACGTCGCCTCGCCCGTCCCGTTGCCGCCGTTCGACAACTCGGCGATGGACGGCTACGCCGTACGGGCCGAGGACGTGGCCGCCGCGCCCGTCACGCTGCCCGTGATCGGGGACGTGGCGGCCGGCGACGGCGGGCTGAACGCCCTCGGCCCCGGCCTGGTCACCCGCATCATGACCGGCGCGCCCATGCCCGCGGGCGCCGACGCCGTCGTCCCGGTGGAGTGGACCGACGGCGGCACCGCCCGCGTACGGATCGACAGGCCGGCCCCGCTCGGCAACGCGATCCGGCGGGCGGGCGAGGACGTCCTGGCGGGCGACGTGGTGCTCCGCGAGGGAACCAGGATCGGGCCCGCCCAGATCGGCATCCTCGCCGGGGTCGGCCGCCGCCGGGTGCGGGTGCGGCCCCGGCCGAGGGTCGTCGTGCTGTCCACGGGTGCCGAGCTCGCCGAGCCCGGCACCCCGCTGGGCGCCGGGCGGATCTGGGAGTCCAACAGCTTCATGCTGGCCGCGGCCGTGCGCGAGGCGGGGGCGGAGGGGTTCCGGGCCGGTTCGGTGACCGACGACCCCAAGGAGTTCCTGGACACCCTGGACGCCCAGCTCCTGCGGGCCGACGCCGTGATCACCAGCGGCGGCGTCTCGATGGGGGCGTACGAGCCGGTCAAGGAGGCCCTGTCGCCGCTGGGCACGGTCACCTTCGAGAAGGTCGCCATGCAGCCGGGCATGCCGCAGGGCTTCGGCGTCGTGGGGCCGGACCGGGTGCCGATCTTCACGCTGCCGGGCAACCCGGTCTCGTCGTTCGTCTCGTTCGTCCTCTTCGTGAAGCCGGCCCTGCGGGTGATGCAGGGACTCCCGGCCGGGCCGCCCGCGACCGTACGCGCGACCGTCACCGCGCCGCTGCGCTCTCCCGCCGGGAAGCGGTCGTACCTACGGGCCATGCTGACCGGCGAGAGCGTCGCGCCGGTGACCAGGCAGGGCTCGCACCAGCTCGCGGCGCTGGCCGGGGCGAACGCGCTGATCGTGGTGCCCGAGGACGTGACCTCGCTGCCCGAGGGCACCGAGGTGGAGGTGATACCGCTATGAAGCTGACTCACGTGGACGAGTCGGGCGCCGCCCGGATGGTGGACGTCTCCGAGAAGGACGTGAGCGCGCGTACCTCCGTCGCGACGGGCCGGGTGCTGCTGTCGCCCGAGGCGGTGGCCGTGCTGCGCGCGGGGGACGTGCCGAAGGGCGACGCGCTCGGCGTGGCGCGGATCGCCGGGATCATGGGCGCCAAGCGCACCCCCGATCTCGTGCCGCTGTGCCATCCGATCGCCCTGACCGGGGTGAAGGTCGACCTGGCCGTCGTGGACGAGGGGGTGGAGATCACCGCCCGGGTCCGTACGGCCGACAGGACGGGCGTCGAGATGGAGGCGCTCACGGCCGTCACCGTCGCGGCGCTCGCTCTGGTGGACATGGTGAAGGCGGTCGACCCGGCAGCGGTGATCACCGACGTCCGGGTAGAGGAGAAGACGGGCGGCAAGAAGGGCCACTGGACCCGTTCCGGACAGGAGTAAGGCGTGCGCGCGTTGGTGGTGACCGTCTCCAACAGGGCGTCGGCGGGCGTCTACGAGGACCGCTCCGGGCCGCTGCTGGCCTCCCTCCTGAAGGAGGCGGGCTGCGACCGGGTGGACGGGCCCCAGGTGGTCCCCGACGGGGACGCCGTCGAGGCCGCGCTGCGCGAGGGCGTCGCCGCCGGCTACGACGTGATCGTCACCACGGGCGGGACCGGGGTGACGCCTCTCGACCTCACTCCGGAGATGACCGCCCGGGTGCTGGACCGGGAGATCCCGGGCATCGCCGAGGCCGTACGCCAGGTCAACAGGGAGAAGGTGCCGACGTCGATCCTGTCCCGCGGTCTGGCCGGGCAGGCGGGCAGGACGCTGGTGGTCAACCTGCCCGGCTCCTCCGGCGGCGTACGGGACGGCATGGCCGTGCTGACCCCGATCCTGGCTCATGTCGTCGACCAGATGCACGGCGGCGACCATGCGCGCTGAGGACGCGAGGCGTCCCGCGTGGCGCGTTGACCGTGTTCCGGTGGATGATTGACGAATGGATCGACTTCGCGGCTGGCCGGCGTCCATGGCCGAGGGGCCCGTCGGGCTGCGGCCGCTGCGCCTGCGTGACGTCCGTGACTGGCGCGACACCCGGCTGCGCAACGCCGAATGGCTGCGTCCCTGGGAACCGAGCAACCCCGAGACCCCGCTGTTCCGCACCGGCCTCGGGCCGTACGTCTCGATGGTCGGCACGCTGCGCCGCGAGGCCCGCCAGGGGATGGCCATGCCCTGGGTCGTCACGTACGAGGGACGGTTCGCCGGGCAGCTCACCGTGGGGGCGATCGTGTGGGGGTCGGCCCGCTCGGCACAGGTGGGCTACTGGGTCGACGGCGCGCTGGCGGGGCGGGGCATCATTCCGACCGCGCTCGCCATGGCCGTCGACCACTGCTTCTTCACGACCGGTTTACACCGTCTGGAGGCCAACATCCGGCCGGAGAACCACGCCAGCCGCAGGGTCGTGGAGAAGCTCGGGTTCCGCGAGGAGGGCATCCGCCGGCGTCAACTGCACATCGACGGCGCGTGGCGCGATCACATCTGTTACGCGCTGACCGTCGAGGACGTGCCGCGCGGACTGCTCGTCCAGTGGCGCCGCACGATGAACTCCGCCGCCCGCCGCAGCGAGTCCAGCCCCGGCTAGGCGGATTCGCCCCGGCACTCCTGGGCGGGCGCCGCTGCAATCGAAGAGCAAACCGATCACCAGCGTGCGCTGTGATGCTGCCTGACGAAAGGTGAAACCGCGTCACGGGAGACGTCCGCATGCACGCAGGCTCCGTCCATCGCACCCGGGTGGCCCGTCCTCGCGATGACGGGCGTGGCCTGTGAGGATCACGCGCTCGCACGGGATCGAATTACATGAAGAGCTTTGACGATCTCGCGACACACCGGACCGAATGCTCGTCATTCAGTGACACGCAGTCCTACGGTGCGTGACGTGAACACCTCTCCGCCGACACAGGTCCACGGACGTGTTCACCATGCCCTTCGTCCGGGGGTGTGGGGGTGGGCGCATGGGTAGCGCCGTCCTCTACCTCGCCATCGTCGTCATGTGGCTCAGCGTCCTGCTGCCCATGTGGCTGCGTAGGGACCGGCACATCGACGACGACCTGTTCGAGGAGCAGGCGGAGGCGTCCACGCTGTCCGAGCCGCCCGCCGCCGACCCCGCCGTCTCCGCCGAGGACTTCTCGGAGGCCGGCTCCGACGACGCCGGCGGCGAGGCGGAGGGCGGCGACGCCGACACGGTCGTCACACCGCCGGCCGTGGCCTCCGCAGAGGTCGCGCCGGGCGCCGAGATCGTCACCGCGGACCAGGCCGAGACCGTCACGGCGGAGCAGGTCGCGGCGGAGCGGCACGCGCGGGCTCGCCGCGTCGCCGCCCACCGCCGCGCCCGGATCCTCGCCCGGCGCCGGCGGCGGCTCCTGTGGAGCATCCTGCTCGTGCTGGCCTCCGTGGTCACCGCGGCCGTCCGCGTGATGCCCTGGTGGGCCGTCGCGCCCTCGGGCGTGCTCATCGTCGGCTACCTCGCCGTGCTGCGGGTGGCCGTGCGCGTGGACAGGGAGCAGCGGGAGAAGGCCGCCCGGGCGCGGGCCGAGCAGCTGCGCCGCCAGCGGGAACGCCGCCGCGCTCTGGCCGCGCTGGCCCGCGAGGCGGAGATCATCAAGTTCGAGGCGCGCAGGCGCGTCCAGGTCTTCGACCAGTACGCCGACGGACGCCGCGCGGCCGGAGACTGATTCGGTGGCGCGAACACCCCGCAGAGTTTGCTAATCTAGTCGAGGTCGTTGGGGCTATAGCGCAGTCCGGTAGCGCACTTCGTTCGCATCGAAGGGGTCTGGGGTTCAAATCCCCATAGCTCCACCACGACAGAGGCCGGTTCCGCCCAGCGGGACCGGCCTCTCTGCTTCTCCGCGCGACCGTCTGAGCGGCCACGCGTGTCCCACCCCGCCGTCGTGAGCGTACGAGGACGAGAGCCGGGGAACCCTTGGTGTTCCGCCGGAGATGCGGATGGGACCGTGGCGACCTGTCGGGTTCGGGCGGCCACTTCTTTTCCGGCTCTTTCCGCCCCATGTGGTCCACTGGCCAGGAGGGGGGAGGATGCGCCTGCACGACCGCTTCTCCATCACGCGCCGGATCACCCTGTTCACCGGGGCGACGGCCGTCCTGCTGTGTGCGCTGCTGGCCATGTCCGTCATGATGGGCTTTCATCGTTACGTCAGCGACACCGTCACCAGGGAGGTCGCGGTGGCGGGTGGCCGGGTGGCCGTCGAGCTCGAGCGGGGGCAACTGACCTACCCTCTCGTCGAATACAAGTCGCGCGATCTCCAGGTGCTCGACCCGTCCGGCCGCGTGGTCGCGTCGACCACGAAGATGCAGGGCAAGCCGAGAATGGCGCGCTTCGTTCCGCCGGACACCAGGAACAGCACCACCTGCGTCGTGTGCGGCGGCGACTTCCCGGCCGCCGAATGCAACATCGTCGTGGCGCAGTGGGCGCACCGCATGGGCGAGAGATGGATGGTCTACAGCGCCTCCCCGGTGGTGCCGCCCTGGGTGGATACCTGGCTGGCCGGGCTGGTGGGGGCGAGTGCGGCGGCGCTGGCCGCGGCCATCACCTATGTCGGCTTCCGGAACGTGCGGGCATCGCTCAGACCGGTGAACGCCATTCGCGCGGAGCTGGATGAGATCAACGGAAACTGCCCCGGCCGCCGGGTGCCGGTGCCGCCCACAAATGACGAGATCCGGGCGATGGCCGACAGCGTCAACCGCACGCTGAGCCGGTTGGACGGCGCGTTGCAGCAGGTGCAGAGCGCGCTGCGGCACCAGCGCCAGTTCGTCTCCAACGCCTCCCACGATCTGCGCACCCCGATAGCCGCCATGCGTGCCGAGGTGGAGGACGGCCTTCTCGCGCCGGAGGAGACCAGCGTGCCCGAGCTGGGTTCGGTCCTCCTGCCCAGCCTCGACCGGCTGCAGGCGATCGTGCACGACCTGCTGACCCTCGATCGGCTGGATCACGGCGTGTGCGGCGAGCAGTGCAGGCTCGATCTGGCCGAGCTCGTGTCCGCGGAGCTGCGCAACCGCCGTCACCCGGCCAAGCGTGTCGAGTGCGCGCTCGAGCCGGGGGTCGTCGTGGTCGGCGACAGGGTGGGTCTCGCTCGGCTGCTGACCAACCTCCTCGACAACGCCGAACGGCATGCCAAGACGACGATCACCGTGTCCGTACGGCACGAACCCGGCGAGGATCACGGCGCGGCCGTGCTGGAAGTGGTCGACGACGGGCCGGGCATCGACCGGGACAAGCGCGAGTTGGTGTTCGACCGGTTCATCCGGCTTGACGCGGCGCGCAGCAGGGACGCGGGGGGCGCGGGGCTGGGTCTGGCGATAGCCAGGCAGATCGCGGAGACCCACGGAGGCAGCCTGGGAATCGAGGACAGCCCCGTCGGCGCCCGTTTCGTCCTGCGCCTCACGGCCGTTCCCGCCACGGCGGCGGGTCCGGCCGACGACAGCCTTCCCACAAATCCATTGACGGAGTGAGTACTCACTCCGTACTGTCGGAGGCATGACAGATTCCCCCACACGCCGGCGCGCGCCGGCGATGAGCACCGAGCAGCGCCGGGCGATGATCGTCGCCGCGGCGCTTCCGCTGGTCGCCGAGCACGGCGCCGCCGTCACCACCGGTCAGATCGCCCGGGCCGCCGGCATCGGCGAGGGCACCGTCTTCAGGGCCTTCGGCGACAAGGACGAACTGCTCGACGCGTGCCTGACCGAGGCGATGAACCCCGGCCACGTGCTGCGCGAGCTGGCCTCGATTTCCCTCGGCGAACCGCTTCCCGATCGGCTGACACAGGCGGCCGAGGCACTGCGCGCCCACCTGGGACGCATGGGGACCGTGATCGGGGCCCTGCACGGCACCGGTCACCGCCGCGAGCGAGGCCGCGGCGATCGGGACGGTGCCCGCGAAGGCGACCGCGAAGGTGACCGGGAAGGTGACCGGCCGTCCCCGGGAAGCAGGGAGGCCTCGATGAAGGCGACTCGGGAGGCGATCGTCGAACTGATCGAACCCGACCGCTCGGCGCTGCGCCTGGAACCCGAGAAGATCGCCTCGGTCTTCCTGGGGATGCTCTTCACCCGTTCCCAGGGGCCGTCCCCGGAGGAACTCGTCGACATCCTCCTGCACGGCACCCTCAAGAGCCGGGAGAGCGCGGCATGACCGTCACGCTCAACCACACCATCGTCCCCGCCGTGGACAACCGCGAGGCGGCCCGGTTCTTCGCCTCGGTCATGGGTCTGCCGGAGCTCCCGCCCGCCGGACGGGACGGCCACTTCGCGCCCGTACGGGTGAACGACACGCTGACCCTGGACTTCATGACCGTGGCGGACCCCGTCGGCGTGCATCTGGCCTTCGACGTGGACTCGGTCACGTTCGACGGGATCCTGGCCCGCCTGCGGGAGGCCGGGGTGCCCTACGGCAACGATCCTGCCGAGCCCGACAACGGCCGGATCGACCATCCACTGTGTCCGCGCGGGCTGTTCTTCGTCGACGCGGCGCGCAACCTCTACGAGGTCATGTCCCCGGCGTGACCGACCGGAGGCCGAAGACCCCGGCGGCGTTGTCGTGGCAGACGGCGCGCAGCCACCCGTCCCCGAGGTCCAGGTCGGCCAGGGCCGACAGCGCCTCGGCGTACGGGTAGGGGATGTTGGGGAAGTCGGTGCCGAGCAGGACGCGGTCCTGAAGATCCAGCAGGAGCGGCATGGCACCCCGGGGGAAGGGCGCGGTCTCCTCGGTGAAGCGGGTGAAGGCCATCGTCGTGTCCAGGCAGACCGACGGATGACGCAGGGCCAGCGCGAGGAACTCGGCGTACTCGGGAGTGCCCATGTGGGCGATCACGAGCCGCAGCCGGGGATACCGGGAGAGCAGGGCCGCGATCGGTTCCGGCCCGGTGTGGGGCCCGGGAACCGGGCCCGACCCGCAGTGCGTGACCACCGGGACGCCGTGGTCCTCCAGCAGCCCCCAGACCCCGTCGAGCAGCGGGTCGTTCGGGTCGTACGCGCCGACCTGGAGATGCGCCTTGAACACCCGGGCGCCCGCCTCGATCGCCCGCGCGACGTACCGCGAGGCGCCGGGCTCGGGGAAGAACGTCGCCGTGTGCAGGCAGCCGGGGACCCGGGCGGCGAAGCCGGCGGCCCAGTCGTTCAGCCACTCGGCCATGCCGGGCTTGTGGGGATAGAGCATGGAGGTGAACGCCCGCACGCCGAAGGTCCTGAGCCGTTCGACGCGGTCGTCCTCGGGCAGCCGGTACGTGATGGGCCAGGCCCTGCCGACCAGCGGCCCGGCGGAGTCGAAGTAGGCCCACACCTTGGTCAGGACGCGGTGCGGCATGAAATGGGTGTGCACGTCGACGAGGCCGGGCAGGCCCAGGCTCCGCCAGAACGCGTTCACGCTCCGGATGTCGTCTTCCTTGGCGATCGTCTCGTCCGGCATGACCTCACACGTTATCCGCCCCCGCGGCCAGGTAGCGCCCGGCGAGCGTACGCAGGTGGGCGCGCAGGCCGGGCGGGTCGAGCACGGTGAAGGGCACGTCGAGCGAGGTGAGGAAGGTCGTCAGGTTGTGCAGTGAGTCGCCGCCGGTCTCCAGCACGCAGGCGTCCGCCCCGTCGGCACGCAGCAGCCCGGCCGCGGCGGTGAGCCGCGCGCCCATGACGTCGACGGGAGCGTGCAGCCGTACGACGGCCCGGTGCCTCCAGGCGGCCGAGCCCGTCCCGCGTACGACGTGGGCGGCGGCGTCGCCCTCGGGCGGTTCGCGCGGGGTGAACCGGGGGCCGTTCGGGACGCGCGGCCGCACCCGGTCGGCGCGGAAGGTCCGCCAGTCGCGGCGGTCGACGTCCCAGGCCAGCAGATACCAGCGCCGCCCGGTGAAGACGAGCCGGTGCGGCTCGGCCGTGCGGCGCCCCTCGTGCCCCCGGTGGTCGAGGTAGTCGAAGCGCAGCGTCTCGTGGTCGCGGATGGCCGCGGCGATCGAGGTCAGCGTCTCCGGGTCCACCGTGGGACCGTGCCCCGGCACCGCGACCGTCGCGGCGCGCACGGCCTCGATCCGGTGGCGCAGCCGGGACGGCAGCATCCGCTGGAGCTTGGTGAGCGCGCGCAGCGAGGTCTCCTCGATGCCGGTCACGGTGCTGCCCGCGGCGGCCTGCAGGCTGACGACCACCGCGACGACCTCCTCGTCGTCGAGCAGCAGCGGGGGCAGGGAGGACCCCGCTCCCAGCCGGTATCCGCCGGCCGCGCCGGTGGTCGAGCGGATCTCGTACCCCAGGTGGCGCAGCCGTTCGACGTCGTTGCGCACGGTCCTCGTGGTCACGCCGAGCCGGTCCGCCAGGTCGGCACCCGACCAGCCGGGCCGGGTCTGGAGCAGCGCCAGCATCCGCAGCAGCCGTACGGAGGTTTCCAGCATGCCGAGCAGTATCCCGTTCATTGAGGAACCGCACGTTCCTCAATGCCTTCTAACGTTCACGTCATCGACGAAGGGAGCAACCGATGTTGCGTGGACTGACGACCGTGAATTTCTGGGCCGATGACGTCGAGGAGGCGACGAGGTGGTACGCGGAAGTGCTCGGCGTGGAGGCCTACTTCGAGCGCCGGGGGCCGGACGGGCGGCTCGCCTACGCCGAGTTCCGCCTCGGTGACCACCAGCACGAACTCGGTTTCATCGACCGCCGCTACGCGCCGCACCCGACCACCGAACCGGCCGGGGCCGTCGTCTACTGGCACGTCGACGACGTGGCGGCGAGCCTCGGCAGACTGCTGTCGATGGGCGCGAAGCAGCACGAGGCGCCGACGGAGCGCGGCCCCGGCTTCGTGACCGCCTCGGTGACCGACCCGTTCGGCAACATCCTGGGGATCATGTACAACGCCCACTATCTGGAGGTCCTCGAAGGCCGCCGCGGTTGAAAGTTGCAGAGCCGCGCACCGCCCACCAGGCGCGGACGGCCTGCCGCGCCGGCGTCCGTTGACCGGCCGCCGTCCGACGCGGACGATCACCGTCACCGGGGCCGTCAACCGACACGAGGAGTGCGGACGATGAGTTCGAAGACGGAGATGAGCGCCTGGATGACGGCGGTGCTCCTGGCGGCCGCCGCGCTCGTCGTGCCGGCGGTGGTCGAGACCGAGTCGGGGGCCACGGCCTACGCCCTCACGACGGCGCCGCCGCCGCCCACGCCCATCCCGTGCGAGCCGAGCACATCGCCGTCGGGCACGCCGCCGACCGCGCCGGGGACGCCGGAGATCGTCAACGTGTTCCTGAACGCGGTCAGCCTGCGCTGGGCCCCCGCCACCGACGAGGACGGCATCGCCTGCTACCGGGTGCAGGAGACGCGGGGCGGCGTCACGTCCGCCGTGGCGACCTTCGGGCCCAACGCCACCGGTGGCAGCTTCGCTCTGGGCTGGCCGCCCAGCGGTGTCGCATTCGTGGACCACGAGTTGCACGTCGTGGCCGTCGACACACAGGGGGCAGTCTCACCCGCGTCGGGATCCGTGACCGTGAGGATCTACAACGACATCATCGCCACGCCGTCGCCGTCCTTCCCGCAGACGATCCACTGCCAGGTGGTGTACCGGCCGGTCACCTGGACGGGCGGGATGACCGCGACCATCGAGGTCACCAACACGAGCACCACGCCCGTAAGGGACTGGCGGCTCACGTTCCTCTTCACCGACCCCGGCCAGACGGTGACCTCGGGATGGTCCGCCACCTGGTCCCAGACCGGTTCCGAGGTGACGGCGGCGGCCCCCTCCTGGGCTACCGACATCGGTCCCCATCAGACGGTGCACCTCGGCTTCAACGGCTCCTACTCCGGGGGCGACTCCAACCCCGTGCAGTGGCATCTCAACGGCGAGCCCTGCACCAGGAAGATCGTCACCAGCTGAGGCCCTCAACCGCGCCGGGGGCGTCCCCGTACAGCACGCGGGGGCCCGCCCGGTTCAGCCGAGGCCGGCGTACTGCCGGGGGCGCAGTGCCTGGGCGCGCAGCGCGGCCAGCGCGGCGCGGCGCCCGGCGGTCGTGAGCCGCCAGGTCTTCGCGCCCCCGGCACGCCGCACGGGTTCCCGTCCCGCCGCCCCGGGTTCCCGTCCCGCCGCCCCGGGCTCCTGGGACGCCGCCCCGGGCTCCTGGGACGCGGCCTCGGGTGTGTGGGTCGCGGCCCCCAGGCCCAGGGCGTCGAGGCGGTGGCGGAGCCGGGCGAGCGGGCCGGTGAGGTCGGCGCCGCCGACCCGGCCGCCGTCCGTCGTGCGCCAGCCCTCGCCGTTGACCACTTCGGCGACCCGGTCGCGCAGCTCGTCGTCCCGCACCACGCCGCCGTCCACCAGGATCATCAGCGCCGACTCGCGGATGGAGACCTCGAAGTCGTGCTCTCCGGGGGCGGGGACGAGCAACGTGGTCGTGGCCGCCTCCCACAGGGCGGCGCGGTCGTCCAGCAGGTTCCTGCCCGTGGTGGTGAGCACCAGCCTCCGCCCGCTGCGCCGCAGCGCGCCGAGGTCGTCCACGGCGATCTGCCGTAGTTCGGTGAGGGCCGGTACGTCGTTCTCGCCGCGCACCGTCCGATCCGCCCAGCCGAACCGGCCGGCCGCCTCGACGGCCACGGCCCGCCCGACGTTGAGCCGCTCGGTGAGGCGGACCCCCGTGCGGGCCAGGCCGAGCAGCCAGCGCAGCGGTTCCAGGTGCGGCTCGTCCGGAGCCGCGATCGGCGCGTGCAGCCGCACCTCGAAGGGCTGGGCGAGCTCGCGGCGGGCGGTGCCGCGCCCGAGCACCCAGCGGTTCAGCCGCTCGCCGTGGACCCGGTGCAGCCAGCAGTCGCCGCCCAGCTCGGGACGGGGGGTGGTGAGCCAGCGGCGGGTCAGCTCCTCGCGGTCCACCGGGTCTCCGGCGACGATGGCCAGCTCCAGGGCGGCCGCGCAGGCGACGTGCGCCCCGAGCTCCTCCGGCCCCATGATCGAGCTCCACGACAGCTCGGCGATGTCCGGGGGGACCACTCCGGTGGCCTCCAGCTCCCGGTGGTAGGCCGCGGCCCCGGCCTCCTCGCCCTCCCTGGCGTACGTCAGCAGGATCCGGGCGGTGGCGGGGGAGTCGCACAGGGCGGCGTAGCGCTCCATGCCGGCGAGCCTCAGCAGCTCGCCGAGGGCGCGCGCGATGGTCGCCTGGTCGCCCGGCACCTTGATCGGCAGCGTGTACCAGAGGAACTCGCACACGTCGAACTGGCTGATGGTCTCCAGCGCCTCGCCACCGGCGAGCCACTCGACCGCGACGCGGGCGGGCTCGGCGATGTCCGGATCGGAGCGCTCCAGCTGGGCGAGGAGCGCGGCGACGTCAGGTGCGGGCATGACCCGCAGTCTGCCGTATCGACCCCATCGTTGACGACGACCCGGTATCACTCGCGACCACCCCCTCTGAGCGCAACGCTATGCGCCCAACGATACGGGGGTCTCAGATCCACCGGTCGAACAGCATCCTCGCGTGCCAGGAGTCGTACGGGATGACCTCGGCGGCGATGACGGGATAGAGCCAGCCGAAGTTGACCAGGGCCAGGAGCACGAACGCGCCGACCACGGCCGAGCCGACCACGCGCCGGTTGGGCCGGGCCGGGCTCTCTCTCCCGATGATCAGCCCGCAGACCAGCACGAGCGCCAAGATCATGAACGGCACCATCGGCATCGCGTAGAACATGAACATCGTCCGGTTGTCCGCGATGGCGAAGTAGAACCAGGGCAGCCACCCGGCGGCGTAGCCGAGCAGCACCGCGCCGGCGCGCCAGTCGCGGGTCGCGACGTACCAGGCGATCATGCCGATCAGCGCGATGGCGCCGGCGAACCAGATGATCGGCGTCCCGGTCCCGAGGACCGCCCAGGAGCAGGAGGCGGCGCCGCAGTTCTTCGGCGACTCGTAGAAGAACGCCACTGGGCGCAGCAGCAGCGGCCACTGCCAGGGCTCGGACTGGTACGGATGGCTCGTCTCCAGGCCGGTGTGGAAGGTGAGCACCTGCTTCTGGTAGTCGAACCACGACCGGAACGAGTCGATGACGAAGAAGACCGGCCCGTTCGCGGTGGCCTGGTCCCAGTTGCGGCCATATCCCTTGTCGGTGACGAACCATCCCGTGAACGAGACGACGTAGGTGACGACCGGGACGACCGCCATCCACGCCGCGGCGAGCGGCAGGTCGCGGCGGACGACCGTGCCGTACGGCCGGCCGGTCCCGACGGCCCGCCGGGCGCCCGCGTCCCACAGCAGCGACATGATCGCGAAAGCGGCGATGTAGAGGCCGCCGGTCCACTTGGTGGCCATGGCCGCGCCCAGGCACAGCCCGGCGGCCAGGCGCCAGGGCCGCAGGCCCAGCCGCGCCCCGCCGGCCGGCGATCCCGCCTCGTGCCAGTCGGCCAGGCGGCTGCGGAACCAGTCGCGGTCGGCCACCAGGCAGGCGAACCCGGCGAGCACCCAGAACATCAGGAAGATGTCCAGCAGCGCCGTACGGGACAGCACGAAGTGGAGGGCGTCGAGGGACAGCAGCAGGCCGGCCACGCAGCCGAGCAGCGTCGAGCGGGTCATCCTGCGGGCCGTGCGGGCGAGGATCAGGATGGACAGCGAGCCGAGCAGCGCGGCGGCGAAGCGCCAGCCGAAGGGGTTCGCGCCGAAGATCAGCTCGCCGAGGCCGATCAACCACTTGCCGACCGGCGGGTGCACCACGTAGGACGCGCACTCGCCCACCGTGCCGCACTGCTTGAAGATGTTCTCGTTGCCGGCGAGCAGGAGCTTGTCCGCGCCCTCCACGAACTGCCGCTCGACGCCGTACTTGATGGTCGCGAAGGCGTCCTTGGCGTAGTACGTCTCGTCGAAGACGACCGAGTGGGGCGTGCCCAGCCGGTAGAACCGCAGGAAGCCGCCGAACAGGGCGACCAGGATGGGGCCGAGCCAGCCCCACATGCCGCTGCCGGGCATGGGCGGCACCAGCCGGTCGCGCAGGGACACCGTGGGAGCCTCGTCCTGCGCTCCCTCTTCCGGCTGCTCGAACGCCTTGTGGGAATGGTCGGTCACGGTCACGCCGACAGATTACTGGTGTGTCCCCGTCATGGACACGACTCACGTGAGGATTGCGGCAACAGGCCTTTCGGCGATGAATGTTTCACACCGGTCATAGGGTGGACGGGTGCTCGTTCTCGCCGCGGCCCCGATCGGCCAGCCCAAAGACGCGTCCCCACGGCTGCGCGACCTGCTCGCCGCCGCCGACGTGATCGCGGCGGAGGACACCCGCAGGCTGCGGCGGCTCGCCGCCGACCTGGAGATCGTCATCGGGGGCCGCGTGGTGTCCTACTACGACGCCAACGAGAGCGCGCGGGCCGCCGAGTTGCTGGAGGCGCTGCGCGAGGGGCGGACCGTGGTCGTGATCACCGACGCCGGGATGCCGGGCGTCTCCGACCCCGGATACCGGCTCACCCGCCTCGCGGTCGAGGCCGGCCTGCCCGTGACGGCGCTGCCCGGCCCGTCGGCGGTGACGACCGCCCTCGCCGTCTCCGGCCTGCCGAGCGACCGGTTCTGCTTCGAGGGGTTCCCGCCGCGCAAGCCCGGGGAGCGGGCCAGGCGCCTGGCGGCGCTGGCGGCCGAGGAGCGCACGATGGTGTTCTTCGAGGCGCCGCACCGCCTGCACGCGACGCTGGAGGCGATGGCGGAGGCATTCGGGGCCCAGCGGCCCGCCGCCGTCTGCCGGGAGCTCACCAAGACGTACGAGGAGGTGCGGCGCGGGGGCCTCGGCGAGCTGGCCGAATGGGCGGCCGGCGAGGTCAGGGGCGAGATCACGCTGGTGGTGGCGGGACGGACCGCCGAGGAGGCCGCGCCGAGCATCGAGGAACTGGTCGAGGAGGTGGCCAGGCGTGAGGGCGCGGGCGTGCCGCGCAAGCAGGCCATCGCCGACGTGGCCAAGTCCGCCGGCGTCCCCAAACGCGACCTCTACAACGCCGTCCACGCCACCCCCTCGCCGTGACCTTGTAGTTCGTCCCGCCGATGGGGCCCGGATCAGCGGCCACTCCTGCGGCCAACTACAAGATCACGCGCGGTGAGGGCGGCGGCGAGGCAGGCGAGCGGCACCGCGGGCAGCAGATAGCGGTAGTCGAACTCGGCGGTCGCCGCCGGGGCCAGGATCAGGCCCGCCGCCCCCAGCCAGGGCAGCAGCGCGGGCCCGCCGAGGTCGCGCCAGCGGCGCGCCACGCCGTACAGGCCGGCCAGCAGCAGCAGGCCCAGCACGAGGCCCGGCAGCCGTACGACCGTCTGGTATCCGATCATGATGTCCGACCACGGCGAGACCACGTGCGTCGCGGCCGGGCCGTTCTCGTACGCCTCGGCGTCCTTGTCCGTGGTGCTGTGGTAGGAGCTCCACTTGGGCAGCTTGCGGGTGTACTCGTTGTCGAACTCGTACTGCAGGAAGGTCTTGGCGTCCGGGAACCGGGGGCGGCCCCACTGGAAGGCACGGAAGAAGTCCTTGGCCACCGCGGCCAGGTAGTCACCCGGCTGGGACAGGATCGCCCTCTTCGCGAACGTGCTCGCGTTGGCGTTGATCTCCGGGGTGAACTTCATGCCCGAGCCGAAGACGTGGAGCTGGTTCTGGTCGTCCCACCACAGGTACGCCTGCGCGGACAGGCCGCGGTCCTTGGGCGCGACGTTGATGCACAGCAGCGCCAGCTCCAGCTCGCGGCGCTCGTCGATGTTCATCTTGTGGCAGTCGGCGAACAGCGACGTCCTCATGTAGAGGATCACCCCGTCGCTGTTGGTCATCGCGAACTGGCCGTTCACCGCCTTGAACCAGCCCATGTACGCGAGCACGGGCAGCCCGCACGCGGTGACCATGGCGACGATCGGCTTCCAGCCCGCCCGTTTGATCACCAGGTACGCCACGACCAGGGCGAGGATGGGCAGGCCGATGCTCCGGGTCAGCGCCGTCAGGGCGAGCAGCAGCCCGACCACGGTGCCGCCGCGCCAGGTCAGCCGCTCCCGCCACAGCACGAGCGTCACCACGCCCACCACGAGCAGGATGAACATGGTGTCCGACATGATCAGCTGCTCGAGCTGGATCTGGTAGGCGTCGAACATCACGGGAGCGGCGGCGAGCGTCGCCCCCCAGCCTGGCATCCCAAATCTTCTGGTCAGCAGCGCATAGATAAGGAACGCCGTCGCCAGGCCCATGAGGTGCTGGGTAAACACCACCAGCGAGAAACTGTGGAACGGCTTGAGCAGCAGCAGCCAGAAGCTGTACCCGTCCGGGCGGATCGGGTGCGGACGCGGGCGCAGCGCCACCGACACGTAGTCGTAGGAGTCGTTGAACCACATGGCCGGGCCGAAGCCCAGCATCGTGACGATCCGCAGCACGAAGGCGACGCCGAGCGCGACCGCGAAGACCCGGTGCCGGCGCAGCAAGGCGACCGTACGGCCCCAGCCGCCGGCGGGGGAGGCGTCCACGGAGGGAGGATCAGCGATCGCGACCATTCAAAGTCGCGCGGAGGGCACGGCCCGCGTCGGCCGGCCGGTGTTTCCGCGCTTCCTCCCCTCGATTGTCGGCGCCTGCCACGGAAAACCCGCGGGCATGGGGCGAAGGAGAACTCCGCCGCCCGCGCCGAAATCCGGCGCGTGACCTGCGGGCATGCCGTACACATCGGCGTGGCCGGCGCGATGGGAATTGTCCGGGCCGGGCTCGTCCTCTGCGTCGCCGCTCGGCCGGCGGCGCGGGAAGCCCGCCGCTCCAGCGGTGGGTGGAGTCACGGTTACAGAATGCCAGCCGTTTCGCGGACTTGACTCGGACGCTACTGGGAAGCGGGCATCATTGGTGTCCTGCCGTCATATGCGAGGAGTTGCGACGTGGAACTTACCGTTGTCATGCCATGCCTCAATGAGGCCGAGACCGTGGAGATCTGTGTTCGCAAGGCTCTCACGTGCATGCGCGAGAACGGGATCGACGGCGAGGTGGTCATCGCCGACAACGGCAGCACCGACGGCTCGCAACAGCTGGCCCGCGATGCGGGCGCCCGGGTTGTCCACATTGACGAGAAGGGCTACGGCAACGCCCTGATCGGCGGAATCCGCGCCGCGCGCGGCAAGTACGTCATCATGGGCGACGCCGACGACTCCTATGACTTTACGAACCTGATGCCCTTCGTCGAGCAGCTCCGGGACGGCGCCGAGCTGGTCATGGGCAACCGGTTCCGCGGCGGCATCGCTCCGGGGGCCATGCCCCCGCTGCACCGCTACCTGGGCAACCCGGTCCTGTCGTTCATCGGCCGGCTGTTCTTCCCCAGCGCGATCGGCGACTTCCACTGCGGCCTGCGGGGCTTCCGCCGCGACTCCATCCTGCGGCTGGGGCTGCAGACCGGCGGCATGGAGTTCGCCTCCGAGATGGTCGTGAAGGCGACCCTGCAGGGGCTCGACGTCCGCGAGGTGCCGACCACCCTGTCGCCCGACGGCCGCTCCCGCCCGCCGCACCTGCGCTCCTGGCGGGACGGCTGGCGCCACCTGCGCTTCCTCCTGCTGTACAGCCCGCGCTGGCTGTTCTTCATCCCGGGCCTGGTGCTCATGAGCCTCGGCCTCGTCGTCGGCGCCGCGCTGACGTTCGGCCCGGTCTACATCGGCAAGCTCGCCTTCGACGTCGACACGCTGGTCGGCGCGTCCGCGATGGTGATCAGCGGATTCCAGGCCGTGCTGTTCGCGCTGTTCACCAAGGTGTACGCGGCCGAGGAGGGCTTCCTCCCCGAGGACCGGCGCATCCGCAGGCTGGTGGACGTCGTCACGCTGGAGAAGGGCCTGCTCGCGGGTGGCGCCCTGGCCGTGGCCGGTCTGGTCGGCCTGGTGGCCTCGCTCGCCCATTGGGGCGGTCGCGGCTTCGGCGAGCTGATCCCGGCCGAGTCGCTGCGCCTCGTCGTGCCCTCGGCGACCGCGTTCGTCATGAGCTTCCAGACGATCTTCGCGTCGCTGTTCATCAGCATCCTCGGCATCCGCCGTACGCGGGAGAACCCGGTCGACATCGCGGCGTCCGCCGCCGAGGAGGCCGCCGAGGCCGTCAGCCGCGAGTCCGAGACCGCCGGCCGCGAGTCCGTGGCCTGACACACCACGGTTTTATCCCGGGGAGTCACCTCCCCGGGGCCGATAGGATTCGCACATGGCGGCTACAGGAACGACTGCATCAGGGGAGTCGGCGTTCTACGTGACGACGCCGATCTACTACGTCAACGACGCCCCGCACCTGGGCCACGCCTACACGACCGTCGCGGGCGACGTGCTCACCCGCTGGCACCGCCAGCGGGGCGAGAAGGTGTGGTACCTCACCGGCACGGACGAGCACGGTCAGAAGATCATGCGTACGGCCGAGGCGAACGGCGTGACGCCCCAGGAGTGGTGCGACAAGCTCGTCGAGGACTCCTGGAAGCCGCTCTGGGAGCACCTCCAGATCGCCAACGACGACTTCATCCGCACCACCGAGCCGCGCCACACCGACCGCGTCCAGGAGTTCGTGCAGGACCTGTACGACAAGGGCGAGATCTACAGGGGCGAGTACGAGGGCCCCTACTGCGTCGGGTGCGAGGAGTACAAGTCGCCCGGCGATCTGCTCGAGGGCGACCTGTGCCCGATCCACAAGCGCCCGGTCGAGTGGCTGAAGGAGGAGAACTACTTCTTCAGGCTCTCCGCGTACGGCCCGCGCCTGCTCGAGCACTACGAGCAGAACCCGGACTTCATCCAGCCCGCCTCGGCGCGCAACGAGATCGTGCAGCTGGTGAAGCAGGGCCTGCAGGACCTGTCGATCTCCCGCTCGACGTTCGACTGGGGCGTCCCGATCCCCTGGGACCCCAAGCACGTCATCTACGTGTGGATCGACGCGCTGCTCAACTACGCCACGGCCGTCGGGTACGGCTCCGACCAGGCGAAGTTCGACGCCACCTGGCCGGCGAACGTCCATCTGGTCGGCAAGGACATCCTCCGGTTCCACGCGGCGATCTGGCCGGCCATGCTGATGGCGAACGACCTGCCGCTGCCGCGCAAGGTCTACGCCAACGGCTGGCTGATGGTCGGCGGCGAGAAGATGAGCAAGTCCAACCTCACCGGCATCTCGCCGCGCGACCTGACGAGCCATTTCGGCGTGGACGCCTACCGCTACTACTTCCTGCGGGCGATCCCGTTCGGCCAGGACGGCTCGTTCTCCTGGGAGGACTTCTCCGCCCGCTACACCTCCGAGCTCGCCAACGACTTCGGCAACCTGGCGTCCCGGGTCGCGGCGATGATCGGCAAGTACTTCGACGGAGTGCTGCCCGAGGCCAAGGACGCGGGTCCGGCCGAGCAGGCGGTCGCGGACGGCCTCGCCGCCGCGGCGACCCATGCGGACACCATGATCGGCGACAACCTCGACTTCGCCGGCGGCATCGGCGCCATCTTCGACTTCGTCAAGCAGGTCAACGGCTACCTGAGCGACCAGGCGCCGTGGAAGGTGGCCAAGGACGACTCGCCGGAGGGGCAGGCGCGCCTCGCGACGATCCTCTACACGGCGGCCGAGTCGCTGCGCGCGATCGCGGTGCTGCTGCACCCGGTCATGCCCGCCACCAGCGAGAAGCTGTGGGCGTCCCTCGGGGCGGAGCCGCACCTCGGCGCGCTCGCGGACCAGCGGATCGCCGACGTCGCCACCTGGGGCAAGCTGCCCGCCGGCGCCCAGGTCGTCAAGGGCGAGATCCTCTTCCCGAGGCTGGAAGACGCCAAGTCCTGACGTCGGGGCGAGTGGGTACGTACTCTGGAGAGTGGTCGAATCAGCGGAGGGGAGATCATGAGCGAGAACCAGCCGGATCACCCGATCTTCCCTCCCGTTCGGAAGAAGACCTCTGTAGATGAGCTGATCAGGCTGAAGCACGCCCGCCCGATCGGCCATGTCGAGGAGCTCGCCGCCGACACGTTCGAGGACGACCAGGAACTGCAGGAGTTCCTGGTGTTCACGCGAACAGAGCGGCATGCCGACATCGCCTAGGCTCCACTGATGTCCAACTCCCCGCCCCAGATGATCCTGCCGAGGCTTACCCTTAGCCGCGACGGCACCTCTGAGCAGCGAAGAGTCCCAAGGCAGTGAGCATACTCGGCTGCGAGGGAATTCACGTGTGGCGCAGGGCGGTAGGTTTGGGGGCATGTCGCATGAGCGTCCCGTGAAGCCCGAGGCGTTGCCGGGTGAGGTGTTCGACAGCCACTGCCACCTGGACATCATGGTCGGCAACCGGCAGGCGTCCTCGGGCGACCCGGTCGCGCTGGCGGCCCAGGCGGCCGGGGCGAGCGTCGAGTCGATCCTCGGCGAGGCGAAGTCGGTCGGCGTGACGCGCCTGGTGACGGTCGGCTACGACCTGCCGTCCTCGCGGTGGAACGCCGCCGTGGCCGGTGAGCACCGGGACGTCTACGCGGCGGTGGCCATCCACCCGAACGAGGCGCACGCCGCCACACCCGAGGTCCTCGCCGAAATCGAGGATCTCGCGCGGCTGCCGCACGTGCGGGCGGTGGGGGAGACCGGTCTCGACTACTTCCGCGACTGGGCGTCCAAGGACGACCAGCACGCGAGCTTCCGCGCGCACATCGAGATCGCCAAGCGGACCGGCAGGGCGCTGGTCATCCACGACCGCGACGCGCACGATGACGTGCTCGCCGTGCTCGCCGACCAGGGCGCCCCCGACGTGGTGGTCTTCCACAGCTTCTCCGGTGACGCCGAGATGGCCAAGCGGTGCGTCGACGCCGGTTACTTCATGTCGTTCTCCGGCCCGGTGACGTACAAGAACGCCGGATATCTGCGGGAGGCGGCGGTGGTGGCCCCGCCCGAGCTGATGCTGGTCGAGACCGACGCGCCCTACCTGCCGCCGACGCCGCACCGGGGCAAGCCCAACGCGCCCTACCTGATCCCGCTCACGCTCCGCTGCCTCGCGGAGGTCAAGAGCATGGACGTCGCCGACCTCGCCGCCCGGATCACGGCCAACGGCGAGACCGTTTTCGGCGCCTGGTAGTCGCGCCGATGCCCCACACTGGAGCCATGAGTCTGCTCGGGCCGGTCGAAGTGCGTGTGCTGGCGGAGAAGCTGAACCTCCGGCCGACGAAGAAGCTGGGGCAGAACTTCGTGATCGACGGCGGCACCGTCCGCCGGATCGTCCGGCTCGCCGAGGTCACCCCGGAAGACGTGGCGATCGAGGTCGGCCCGGGGCTCGGCTCGCTCACCCTCGCCCTGCTCCCGGAGGTCGCCGAGGTCGTCGCCGTGGAGATCGACCCGGTGCTGGCGGAGCAGTTGCCGCTGACCGTCGCGCAGCGGGCCCCCGAGGTGGCCGACCGGCTGAAGGTGGTGCACGCCGACGCGCTCAAGGTCGGGCCCGCCGACCTCGGAGCCGAGCCGACCGTGCTCGTGGCCAACCTGCCGTACAACGTGTCCGTGCCGGTCGTGCTGCACCTGCTCGAGGTGCTGCCGTCGCTGCGGCGCGGGCTGGTGATGGTGCAGTCGGAGGTCGCCGACCGGCTCGCCGCGTCGCCGGGGTCGCGCATCTACGGGGTTCCCTCGGTGAAGGCGGCCTGGTACGCCGACGTGCGCCGGGCCGGACCGGTCGGGCGCAACGTCTTCTGGCCCGCGCCGAACGTCGACTCCGGACTCGTCTCGCTCGTACGGCGGGAGCCGCCGGCGACGACGGTGACCCGCCAGGAGGTCTTCGCCGCCGTCGACGCGGCCTTCGCGCAGCGCCGCAAGACGTTGCGCGCCGCGCTCGCCTCCTGGGCCGGCACGCCGGCCGCCGCCGAGAAGGCTCTGGTCGGAGCGGGGATCGACCCCTCCGCGCGCGGGGAGCAGCTGCGGATCGAGGACTTCGCGCGCATCGCCGAGCAGCGGGCCGCCGCGATCGCCTAGGCCGCGCGAATCTCCCAGGGCGTGCGGATCTTCTGGAGCGCGCCGTGAGGCCGTGAGCGCCGGGTGGCGACCTCCATCAGCGGCCGGGCCATTGCGGGCGTGAGCGGCAGGGCTGTCCGGTGGCCGTCGCGATGTCCCGGTCATGGCCCAGCCGTGATCGCCGCGGCGAACGCGATCTGGTCGCCGGCCTCGTGCTGCAGCACCTGGGTGACCGACCACTTCTCGCAGGGCGTCGCGGCGTCCCGGCTGCCGGGGGCGACGCCGGCTTTCCTCAACCGGATCGTCGACGCCGACGTGCACTCGCTCACCGTCCACCTCGCCGGGACCTTCACCCCGACCGAGGAGATGCGGCGCGACGCGCAGCGGGCCGGCGCGCTGATGGGCCGGCTGGTGGAGCGGGCCCGCTGTGGCGCGGGTGAGCGCCCAGGACCCCTGTGGCCGTGTCCCGCGCGGCCCTGACCGCGGCCCTGACCGCGCGGCTGGGCTCCGGGCGGGGCGCGCTGGACGGGGTCCCGGGCATACGCGCGCCGGGGCCCGCAGGTGCTCTGTCGGACCGATTTTGACGTGATCAACTAGCCATCTCGTTCCATCAGATTAATGTGATTTGGGTCACATTGGTGGCTTGCGTGGATCAGTGACGTTGAGTGACGACGTCGCGACGGCGGCCTCCGTGATCAGCGAAAACGTGACGGCGCGCAGGGCGATTCGAGCGGCGGCCAGGGGTTCGATCTTGACCAGCTGATCAGACTGAAACCACTAGACGGGGTCACAACTGGCAAATCCTCGGATAGCTTCTTACCCGTCCTTTACTGACGGATGGGGCGCAATCGGCGCCCGACGATCAGACCAGGGAGTAGTAAGTTGAAGCGCACCCTCACCCTCGGCGGCATCGCGGTCGGCATGCTGGCCGCCGCTGCTGTCGCCACCCCGGCTCAGGCCGACTCGGACGTCGCCCCGCCGGTCAACCTGGCCAACACGAACTTCGCCGCCAAGCAGGTCGCCGCGTTCTGGTACGGCCAGAGCAAGGCCAACCTCGTCAACGCGACGCCGTACAACGTCGAGACCACGCTGCCCACCAAGCACGTGTCGACCGGCGGTGCCTCCGCTGACAGCAAGGCCGGCGTCGTCGGCTCCAGCGGTGACAAGAAGGCGTCCACCGGCACGTCGAAGAACGTCAACCTGCCGAAGACCACCGGCAAGGTGTTCTTCATCGGCGCCGACAAGAAGCCGCACTGGTGCTCGGCCACCGCCGTGCAGAGCCAGTACAAGAACCTGGTCGCGACCGCTGGTCACTGTGTCTACGACACGGTGAGCAACAAGGCCACCCTCGACAAGTGGGTCTTCATCCCGGGTTACTACCAGGGCAAGACCCCGTGGGGCATCTACGTGGGTAAGACCGCGTACACCCACTATGACTTCGACAACTACGAGGACGGCGACCGCGACTACGCGTTCGTGACGGTCTACAACGGCGTCCAGGTCACCGACGTCAAGACCGACAAGGTCAAGAACTGGATCGACAACCGCAACTTCGAGACCAAGGCCGAGGCCGAGAAGGCGCGCAAGGAGCTGGAGCTCAAGAGCACCGGCTTCGCGGGCAAGATCGTTAGCCGGATCGACTGGGCCCACAAGGTGCCGCTGCGCACCCCGGACTCGAAGAAGGTCGAGGCCAGCGTCGCCCAGATCGCGGTCGACCCGAACACCATCGACTCGGCCAAGAAGACCCTGGCGGAGCAGGCTGAGAAGTACGGCACCTCCACCTACTCGGACAAGACGTGGGGCGTCGTCGTCAACCGGGTCTCCAAGCGGGAGTTCGGCGCCGGCGGCTGGTCGTCCGACGGCAAGGCCTACTACTTCGCCAAGGACAACGCCTGGTACAAGGCCACCTTCTGGGGCAACTTCGACGTCGACTACAAGCTCAAGGGCAAGCTGGTCGACATCGCCCTCAAGGACGTCGGCACCCTCGGCGCCAACGTCGGTGGTCAGGGCCTGGCCTACAACCAGAAGATCGGCACGAACGTCTTCGTGTTCGGTTACCCGAGCGGGTCGCACCCGGACGGCAGCTACGCCTTCACCGGTAAGACCCTCAAGTGGAGCTACGGCAAGACCTTCAAGGCGGCCGCCCCGGCCATGAAGGCCGAGGAGCTCGTCGGCATCAAGTCCTCCTTCACCGGCCAGGGCTCGATCGGTTCCTCGTGGCTCTACCGCTACAGCAGCACCAAGCGTCTCGGTTACCTGAACGGTGTGACCATCGCGGTCTCCGACACCGACGGCAACAAGCGCATCGACACCAGCGTCTCCCCGTACTTCGACGGTGAGACCCTGGCGGTCTACAAGTACGCCGCGAAGTTCGCTTCCGGCAAGATCGTCTGAGGTTCTCCCGCGGCCATCGGGTGAACTGAGGGAAGGGCTCGGCGTCCAGCCGGGCCCTTTCCGCATGTACGGGCACCGATAACCAACCGATAATCAACCGATGACCAGCGGAAATCCGCGAGATGTCCCCATGGGCGGGTGCCGCTAAGCTCGGGTCCCATGGTCAGGCACAGACGACGTGGCCTCGCCCGTCGCCCACAACCAGGACGTCACACACCAGGACGTCACACGCGAGGACGACACGAGCGGGGGAGCGGGCGATGAGCGCGATCACGGTGCGCGTGCCGGCGAAGGTCAACCTCCAGCTCGCGGTCGGCCCGCTGCGCGAGGACGGCTACCACGACCTGGTGAACGTCTTCCACGCGGTCTCGCTGTTCGACGAGGTCACCGCCGCCGAGCCGGCGGACGGGGACGTCACCGCCGCCCCGCTCAGGGTCAGGGTCGAGGGGGACCACACCGGCGAGGTTCCGGTGAGCGACGACAACCTCGCCGTCCGGGCCGCCATGGCGCTGGCCGGCCGGGCGGGCCGTACGTACCGGGCCGATCTGCTGATCCGCAAGTCGATTCCCGTGGCGGGCGGCATGGCCGGGGGGAGCGCCGACGCCGCCGCGGCCCTGGTCGCCTGCAACGAGCTGTGGGGCCTCGGGCTGCCGGTCGAGGACCTGATGGAGATCGCCGCCGACATCGGCAGCGACGTGCCGTTCGCGCTGCTCGGCGGCACCGCCGTGGGCACCGGACGCGGCGAGCGGCTCGCGCCGCTGGAGACCGCGGGGGTCTTCCACTGGGTCTTCGCGCTCGCCGACGGCGGCCTGTCGACCCCGAGGGTGTACGGCGAGTGCGACCGGCTGCGCGAGGAGGCGGGAGTGGCCGCACCGCGTCCCGCGGTGAGCGAGACGCTGCTCGACGCCCTGCGCCGGGGCGACGCGAAGGCGCTGGGACAGGCGCTGGCCAACGACCTTCAGCCCGCGGCGCTGGCGCTGCGTCCCTCGCTCGCGGACACGCTCGCCGCCGGGCGTGAGCGCGGCGCGCTCGGCGCGCTCGTCTCCGGATCCGGCCCCACCTGCGCGTTCCTGGCCGAGTCGGCAGAGCACGCGCACGAGCTGGCCGGCTTGATCACGGACGTCGACGGCTGCCGGGCCGTCGTCACCGCGCACGGTCCCGTCCCCGGCGCGACCGTTGCCGGTGCGGGGGCCGGATAAGCTTTACAGGCCATGAATCTGGTCAATCTGGAGTCCGTCTCCCACGCCTTCGGGCCCAAGCCGCTGCTCGCCGACATCTCGCTCGGACTCGAGCAGGGCGACCGGATCGGCGTCGTCGGCCGCAACGGCGGTGGCAAGACCACGCTCATCTCGATCATCGCGGGAACGCTGAAGCCCGACAGCGGCCGCGTCACGCATACGCGCGGCCTGCGCGTCGGCACGCTCTCCCAGCGTGACCAGTTCGATCCGGACACGCCCGTGAAGGACATCGTGCTGGCCGGACGGGCCGAGCACGAGTGGGCCGGCGATCCCGCGATCAGGGAGATCCTCGCCAACCTGCTCGGCGACATCGACCTCGCGGCTCCCGCCGGCGCGCTGTCCGGCGGTGAGCGCCGCCGTACGGCACTGGCGAAGCTGCTGGTCGAAGAGCACGACCTGCTGATCCTCGACGAGCCCACCAACCACCTCGACATCGAGGCCATCGCCTGGCTCGCCGGGCATCTCGTCCAGCGCAAGTCCGCGCTGCTGGTGGTCACCCACGACCGGTGGTTCCTCGACGCGGTCTCCACCCGCACGTGGGAGGTCGTCGACGGCTCGGTCGAGCGATACGAGGGCGGCTACGCGGCGTACGTGCTGGCCAAGGCCGAGCGGGCGCGGATCGCGCAGGCCGCGGAGGACCGCCGGCAGAACCTCATGCGCAAGGAGATCGCCTGGCTGCGGCGCGGACCGCCGGCCCGGACCTCCAAGCCCAAGTTCCGGATCAACGCCGCCGAGGCGCTCATCGCCAACGAGCCGCCGCCGCGGGAGACGGTCGAGCTGCTCAACTTCGCCTCGGCGCGGCTCGGCAAGACCGTCGCGGATCTGGAGGACGTGACGCTCCACGCCGGCGGCCCGGGATCGGGTCCGCTGGTGCTCGACCGGTGCACGTACCAGTTCGGGCCGGGGGACCGGATCGGCCTGATCGGGGTCAACGGCTCGGGCAAGTCGTCGGTGCTGCGCCTGCTGTCCGGCACGGTCGAGCCCGACTCCGGCCGCGTCGTACGCGGCAGGACCGTGCGGCTCGCGCACCTGTCGCAGGAGCTCGTCGAGCTGGACCCCACGCGGCGGGTGCTGGAGACGGTCGAGGAGATCCGCAAGTACGTCCAGGTGGGCAAGAAGGAGTGGTCGGCCTCCCAGCTGCTGGAACGTCTCGGCTTCCGGGGCGAGGCGCAGTGGAAGGTCGTCGGCGACCTGTCCGGCGGCGAGCGCCGGCGGCTGCAGTTCCTACGGCTGATCATGGATGAGCCGAACGTGCTGCTGCTCGACGAGCCGACCAACGACCTCGACATCGAGACGCTCACCGAGCTGGAGGACCTGCTCGACGCGTGGCCGGGAACGCTCGTGCTGGTCAGCCACGACCGGTACTTCCTGGAGAGGGTGGCCGACCGCTGCGTCGCGCTCCTCGGAGACGGCACGCTGTCGATGCTGCCGGGCGGGGTGGACGAATACCTGGAGCGCCGTGCGGCGGGCCAGGCCCTGTCGGCCCGCGCGGCCTCCGGCGCCGGCGCTCCCGAGCAGGCGCCGCAGGACAGTCAGCCGGTGCAGGCCGGTGGGCTGTCCGCCAAGGAACTGCGCGAGCTGCAGAAGGAGCTCAACCGGCTGGAACGGCAGATCGACAAGTTCGGCGAGCGCGAGGCGAAGCTGCACGCCGAGATGGCGGAGGCGGCGAGCGACTTCGAGCGCCTGGCCAAGCTCGACGCCGAGCTGCGCGACATCGCCGCGCAGAAGGAGGCGGCCGAGCTGGAGTGGATGACGCTCGCCGAACGTCTCGACCAGTAGGCGGATGAAAAGGAAAGGGCCCGGCAGGCTGCCGGGCCCTTCGCATGCGATCGGCGACTAGACGATCTTGCCGGACGCGGTGGCCGCGGCGACCTTGTAGACGCCCAGGGTCTCGCCGTCGAAGTACGGCGAGATGCTGGTGTCGTACCGGTCGTTGCCGTCGGTGTCCGAGACGCCGATGGTGACGCCGTTCAGGTAGCCGAACCGCTTGTTGTTGTCGTACTTGAACAGCCAGCCGGAGCCGAGGGCGCCCTCACCCGTGAAGGACGACTTGATGCCCTGCAGGGCCTCGCCCTTGATGGACGGCGCCACGGCGGGGAAGGTCTTGCCGTAGCTGTACTTGAGGGTCTTGCCGGTGAAGGCGTAGTTGCCGTCCGGGTGCGACCCGCTCGGGTAGCCGAACACGAAGGTCGGCTGGCCGACCTTCTGGTTGTAGGCGAGGCCCTGACCGGGGACGTTGTCGCCGAGGCGGCCGACGTCCTTCAGCGTGATGTCCACGATCTTGCCGGTCAGCTTGTAGTCCAGGTCGTACTTGGCCCAGAAGTTGACCTTGTAGTAGCCGTTGTCGTAGATGAAGTAGACGCTCTTGCCGTCCTCCGAGACGCGGAACACGACGTCGCCGATCTTCACCTCGTCCTTGGCCGAGTTGTACTCGGTCAGCGAGACGCGGGTGACCTTGATCCCGGTGCCGGGCGCGGTCTTGAAGTCCGTCGTCTGACCGCGGCCCTTGTTCAGGATCTCCACGGCGTCCTTGGTCACGGGGGCCTTGTTCTCGGCGGTGAGAGCCGGCGCCTGGAGGTTCTGCCAGTGCGCCCAGCTGCAGACGTCGATCCACGTCTGCTGGTATTCCTTGTTCTTCTTGTCCCTGACGACCGTCTCGGGCTTCGACACGAACGGCACGATCTTGCCGGCCCAGCCGGTCTGCTTGATCTCGACGTCCTTCTGCGCCTTCTCGGCCTCGGCCAGGGTCTTGAAGACCCGCTTGTCGACCCAGTTCTTGACGCTGTCGGTCTTCACGTCGGTGACCTGGACACCGTTGTAGACGGCGACGAACGCGTAGTCGAAGTCGCCGTCGGCGTAGACCTCGTAGTCGAAGTGGGTGAAGGCCGTCTTTCCGACGTAGATGCCCCACGGGGTCTTGCCCTGGTAGTAGCCGGGGACGAAGACCCACTTGTTCATCGTGGCCTTCTCTTTCGCCGTGCTGAAGACACAGTGCCCGGCGGTCGCCACGAGGTTCTTGTGCCCGCTCTGGATGGCCGTGGCGGAGCACCAGTGCGGCTTGTTGTCGGCGCCGACGAAGAACACCTTGCCGGAGGACCGGGGCAGGTTGACGTTCTTCGAGGTGCCGGTGGGCTTCTGGTCGCCGCTGGACCCGACGACACCCGCCTTGACGGAGGCGGGCTCCTTCGGCAGGTGGGCGACGACCTTGGAGGAGACCTTGGTCTCGACGTTGTACGGCGTGGCGTTGATCAGGTTGGCCATCTTCTGGCCGTACCAGAACGCGGCCACCTGCTTGGCGGCGAAGTTCGTATCGGCCAGGGGCACGACCGGAACCTTCTCCGCCTGTGCGGGGGAGGCGACGAGTGCGGAAGCCAGCAGGCCGGCCGCCACGCCGCCGATAGCGAGGGTGCGCTTCACTTGTTCTCCCAGGTCTGGCGTGGGGCGTGACATTTGCCCCATGCGTCAGTAAAGGATGAAAATAAAGTTATCGGAGAAGATCAGTGGGACGTAAGGGCCGTTACTGGAGCGATGCGTGACAGCCGTCCCGGGATATAAGAAAAGGGCCCGGCTCAAGGCCGGGCCCTTTCCTGTGGTCCAGTCAGAGCGTCAGAGGGTGTCTCAGACGATCTTGCCGGAAGCGAACTTCGCGGCGTACTGGTAGACGGCCAGGGTCTCACCGTCGAAGTACGGGGAGACGCTGGTGTCGATGCGCTTGTTGCCGTCGGTGTCGGAGACCGCGATGGTCACACCGTTGAGGTAGCCGAGCCGCTTGGTGTTGCTGTAGCGGTACAGCCAGGACGAGCCGATCGAGCCCTCGCCGGTGAAGGAGGACTTGATGCCGACGAGCTCCTCGGCCTTCAGCGCCGGGGCAGCGGCCTTGAAGGTCTTGCCGTAGGCCCACTTGAGGGTCTTGCCGGTGAAGGCGTAGTTGCCGTCGGGGTGCGACCCGCTCGGGTAACCGAACACGAAGACCGCGGAACCGATCTTCTGGTTGTAGGCCAGGCCCTGCCCGCCGACGTTGGCGCCGAGGGTGCCGACGTCCTTGAGGGCGATGTCGACGATCTTGCCCTTGAGGATGTAGTCGATGTCGAAGTTCACCCAGAAGGTGACCTTGTACCAGCCGTTGTTGTAGGCGAAGTACACGGTCTTGTAGTCCGCGGAGACGCGGATCTCGTCGTCGCCGTACTTGGCGCCGTTGAACTCTTCCTTGCTGACGCGGGTCACGGTGACGCCGGTGCCCCGGGACACCTTGAACTCCGTGGTGCCGCCGCGCTGGGTGTTGATCTTGGACGCGATGTCCTTGATGTCCTGCTCGGACGGGCTGCTGAGGGTGGCGTAGTTGTCACCCCAGCCCTGGGCGTACGCCCACCAGAGGATGTTGACGTACTCCTTCTGGGACTCGTCGTGCCGGTTGCGAACCACCGTGCGGTAGTCCACGACGGGCTTGATCTCGCCGGCCCAGCCGGTGGTCTTGAGCTCCAGCTCCTTGCGGGCCTTCTCCGCGTCCGCCTTGGTCTCGAACTTGCGGTTGTCCACCCAGTTCTTGACCTTGTCGACGGCCACGTCGGTGACCTGGACACCGTTGTAGACGGTGACGAACGCGTAGTTGCGGTCGCCGTCCTCGTAGTTGTCGAAGTCGTAGTGGGTGTACGCGGTCTTACCCACGTAGATGCCCCACGGGGTCTTGCCCTGGTAGTAACCGGGGATGAAGACCCACTTGTCGAGGGTGGCCTTGTTGCTCACCGTGTCGTAGACGCAGTGACCGGCGGTGGCGACCAGGTTCTTCCACTGGCTCTGCACCGAGGTCGCCGAGCACCAGTGCGGCTTGTTGTCCGCACCGATGAAGAACACCTTGCCGGTGGTCTTCGGCAGGTTGATGTTCTTCAGGTTGCTCGTGGCGGCCTTCTGGTCACCGCTGGAGCCGACAACGCCGGCCTTGCTGTCGGCGGAAGCGCCACCCGTGGAGACGTGCTTGGTGGGCAGCGTCGTCTCGACGTTGTAGGGGGTCGCGTTGATCAGGTTCGCCTTGCCCTGGCCGTACCAGAACGCCGCGACCTGCTTGGCGGCGAAGTTCGTGTTGGCCAGGTTGACCGGAGGGGCGACGTCCGAGTCGGCCTGAGCCGGCGCGGCGACGGCGGCGGCGGCCAGCAGGCCCGCCACGACCCCACCGAGGGCGAGAGTGCGCTTCATGGATTTCTCCCAGGTCTGTCGTGGGACGCCGCTTGCGCCCCATGCGTCAGTGAAGGATCGAGGAAAAAGCTATAGGAGAAAGAAGGGGTATGTAAGGCGATTCATGAGGTCTGCCAGTAAGGCACCAATGGCAGTTAGAGGTCCCGATCTAACGATGTTGACCCTATTTCCGCTGATCAAGGGTGGCTTTGTTCGGTTCTTGTCACCCTCAGTCATGGAACGGTTCAGGCATCTATGTGATGCGAATCACACTGAGTGGGTGAAACCGAGGGGAGGTCGAGCCGCGTCAAAGTCGGGCTCGCTCCTGCCATGCGCCACTGAGGGACGCTGCGCACCGTGCCTGGGAGAGGTGGATCCTGGCAGGTCCGCAGGGGAGGAGCGTGGGTTTCAGGCGCGCGCCGGGGTGGCAGGGGAGAGGCCGCCAGGAGGCGGATTCTCGGGCGCTTCTGTGCGAGCGGGTGGCACGGCGCCGGCGGGCCGTTCGGGGCCTCGGTGACGTTCTCGTGACTGCGCTTTCCGCATAGTCATCGAAAACGGGACAAAAATAGGAAAAGGGCCCGGCTGGAAGCCGGGCCCTTTCCTGTGGTCCAGTTAGAACGTCAGAGGGAGTCTCAGACGATCTTGCCGGAAGCGAACTTCGCGGCGTACTGGTAGACGGCCAGGGTCTCACCGTCGAAGTACGGGGAGACGCTGGTGTCGATGCGCTTGTTGCCGTCGGTGTCGGAGACGCCGATGGTCACACCGTTGAGGTAGCCGAGCCGCTTGGTGTTGCTGTAGCGGTACAGCCACGAGGAACCGATCGAGCCCTCGCCGGTGAAGCTGGTCTTGATGCCCACCAGCTCCTCCGCCTTGACGGCCGGAGCAGCCGCCTTGAAGGTCTTGCCGTAGGCCCACTTGAGGGTCTTGCCGGTGAAGGCGTAGTTGCCGTCCGGGTGCGACCCGCTCGGGTAACCGAACACGAAGACCGCGGAACCGATCTTCTGGTTGTAGGCCAGGCCCTGACCACCGACGTTGCCACCCAGGGTGCCGACGTCCTTCAGGGCGATGTCCACGATGTGGCCGCGCAGCTTGAACTTCAGGGCGTACTTCACCCAGCAGGTGGCCTTGTACCAGCCGTTGTCCTTGCGGAAGTAGACAACGCCGCCGACGATCTTCTCGTCGTGGTCGTTGCCCACAGCAGCGACGTACTCTTCCTTCGAGATGCGGGCGACTTCGAAGCCCTTGCTGCGGTTCAGCTTGTAGTCCGCCTGGCCACCGCGAACCAGCGCCAGGACGTCCTCCAGCTTGCAGGTGCCGCCGCAGTACCGCTCCCAGTCGACCGCGACCTTCTGGGACTCCTGGCCGTGCTTGGCGACCTCCCAGCCCCAGCGCTCGTTCCAGGGGTACTTGACGTCGTTCGGGCCGAAGGCCACGATCTCGCCGGCCCAGCCGGTGGTCTTGAGCTCGAGGTCCTTGCGGGCCTTCTCCGCCGCGGCGCGGGTGTCGAAGACGCGGTTGTCCACCCAGTTCTTGACCTTGTCGACGGCCACGTCGGTGACCTGGACACCGTTGTAGACGGTGACGAACGCGTAGTTGCGGTCGCCGTCCTCGTAGTTGTCGAAGTCGTAGTGGGTGTACGCGGTCTTACCCACGTAGATGCCCCACGGGGTCTTGCCCTCGTAGTAACCGGGGATGAAGACCCACTTGTCCAGCGTGGCCTTGTTGCTCACCGTGTCGTAGACACAGTGACCAGCGGTCGCGACCAGGTTCTTCCACTGGCTCTGGACCGAGGTCGCCGAGCACCAGTGCGGCTTGTTGTCCGCACCGATGAAGAACACCTTGCCGGTGGTCTTCGGCAGGTTGATGTTCTTCAGGTTCGCCGTGGCGGGCTTCTGGTCGCCGCTGGAGCCGACGACGCCGGCCTTGCTGTCGGCGGAAGCGCCACCGGTCGAGACGTGCTTGGCGGGCAGCGTGGTCTCGACGTTGTACGGCGTCGCGTTGATCAGGTTTGCCCGGGCCTCGCCGTACCAGAACGCCGCCACCTGCTTGGCGGCGAAGTTCGTGTTGGCGAGGTTGACCGGCGGGGCGACGTCCGAGTCGGCCTGAGCCGGCGCGGCGACGGCGGCAGCGGCCAGCAGGCCCGCCGCGATCCCGCCGAGGGCGAGAGTGCGCTTCATGGATTTCTCCCTGGTCTGTCGTGGGACGTCACTTGCGCCCCATGCGTCAGTGAAGGAACGAGGAGAAAGGTATAGGAGGAATAAGGGTGGTGTAAGTGGTTCCGCGGCCTTCGTTCTCCGGCCGCCAAGCCCCATGCGCGGCCGCGCCCAGAGGCCTCGGTGGCGTTTTGGCTGATCATCTATGGCCCGTTCCATGGGTGATCACCTTGGGTGATGGAACGGTTCATGTTGAATGTGACGCAAATCACAGTTTTGGATGAAACCGGGAAGGGTTCCAATGCCGTCAAAACGGTCACTCTTCCTTCGCCTCGGTCGCCTCCGCATAGGTCGATGCGTCACGATCGTGAGCGAGAGCCGCCGCCTTCACGCGTGGTTTCACCCGCGTCGATCGGACATCGCTGCCGGGACGGGTGGCTCGCGGAGACTGTCCGGACATGCGAAAAGGGCCCGGCTGGAAGCCGGGCCCTTTCCTGTGGTCCAGTCAGAGCGTCAGAGGGTGTCTCAGACGATCTTGCCGGAAGCGAACTTCGCGGCGTACTGGTAGACGGCCAGGGTCTCACCGTCGAAGTACGGGGAGACGCTGGTGTCGATGCGCTTGTTGCCGTCGGTGTCGGAGACCGCGATGGTCACACCGTTGAGGTAGCCGAGCCGCTTGGTGTTGCTGTAGCGGTACAGCCACGAGGAACCGATCGAGCCCTCGCCGGTGAAGGAGGACTTGATGCCGACGAGCTCCTCGGCCTTGAGCGCCGGGGCAGCGGCCTTGAAGGTCTTGCCGTAGGCCCACTTGAGGGTCTTGCCGGTGAAGGCGTAGTTGCCGTCGGGGTGCGACCCGCTCGGGTAACCGAAGACGAAGACCGAGGTCCCGATCTTCTGGTTGTAGGCCAGGCCCTGACCACCGACGTTGCCACCCAGGGTGCCGACGTCCTTCAGGGCGATGTCGACGATCTTGCCCTTGAGGATGTAGTCGACGTCGAACAGGACCCAGAACTGGGCCTTGTAGTAGCCGTTGTCCTTGGTGTAGTAGAAGGACTTGCCGTCCGACGAGAAGCCGCCGTTGCCGTACTCCTGCTTGCTGACGCGGGTGATGGTGAAGCCAGCCCGCTTGCCCAGCTTGACGTCGGTGCTGTCACCGCGCACGAGCGCGTCGGTGTTCTCCTTCGCCCAGCCGGTCAGCCTGCAGAAGTCGTCCCAGCTGACGTAGCCCTTGGTGGACTCCTCGCCCTTCTGGGCCAGGTGCCGGTAGTCGGGAACGGCCACGATCTCGCCGGCCCAGCCGGTGGTCTTGAGCTCGAGGTCCTTGCGGGCCTTCTCCGCCTCGGCCTTGGTCTCGAACTTGCGGTTGTTCACCCAGTTCTTGACCTTGTCGACGGCCACGTCGGTGACCTGGACGCCGTTGTAGACGGTGACGAACGCGTAGTTGCGGTCGCCGTCCTCGTAGTTGTCGAAGTCGTAGTGGGTGTACGCGGTCTTACCCACGTAGATGCCCCACGGGGTCTTGCCCTGGTAGTAACCGGGGATGAAGACCCACTTGTCGAGGGTGGCCTTGTTGCTCACCGTGTCGTAGACACAGTGACCAGCGGTCGCGACCAGGTTCTTGTACTGGCTCTGAACCGAGGTCGCCGAGCACCAGTGCGGCTTGTTGTCCGCACCGATGAAGAACACCTTGCCGGTGGTCTTCGGCAGGTTGATGTTCTTCAGGTTCGCCGTGGCGGCCTTCTGGTCACCACTCGACCCGACGACACCCGCCTTGCTGTCGGCGGAAGCGCCACCGGTCGAGACGTGCTTGGACGGCACGGTCGTCTCGACGTTGTACGGCGTGGCGTTGATGAGGTTGGCCTTGCCCTGGCCGTACCAGAACGCCGCGACCTGCTTGGCGGCGAAGTTGGTGTTGGCCAGGTTAACGGGCGGGGCGACGTCGGTGTCGGCCTGAGCCGGCGCGGCAACGGCGGCGGCAGCCAGCAGGCCCGCCGCGATCCCGCCCAGAGCGAGGGTGCGCTTCATGGATTTCTCCCAGGTCTGTCGTGGGACGCCGCTTGCGCCCCATCCGTCAGTGAAGGATCGAGGAGAAAGCTATAGGAGAGTTTGGTGAGGTGTAAGCGCTCCGCGGCTTGTGCTCTTCCGGCAGCGCCCGCTGCGCCGCCCCTTCCAACGGGGTGCCGAGCCACGTTTTGGCTGATCATTAAGGGTGTGTTTCGGTTGTGCTGCCGTGGTTTGTGCGCCAGCGGTGTGACCTAAATCACAGTTTCTGGTGAAACCAGATGGGGCTCTCTCCCGTCAAAGACGGCCCTGTCGGACGCCCGGCCCGCCGCCTGTCGCTTCCACGAAGGAGGCGCCCTCGGGCACACGAAAAGGGCCCGGCCGGAGGCCGGGCCCTTTCCTGTGGTCCAGTCAGAGCGTCAGAGGGTGTCTCAGACGATCTTGCCGGAAGCGAACTTCGCGGCGTACTGGTAGACGGCCAGGGTCTCACCGTCGAAGTACGGGGAGACGCTGGTGTCGATGCGCTTGTTGCCGTCGGTGTCGGAGACCGCGATGGTCACACCGTTCAGGTAGCCAAGACGCTTGGTGCTGCTGTAGCGGTACAGCCACGACGAGCCGATCGAGCCCTCGCCGGTGAAGCTGGTCTTGATGCCCACCAGCTCCTCGGCCTTCATGGCCGGAGCAGCGGCCTTGAAGGTCTTGCCGTAGGCCCACTTGAGGGTCTTGCCGGTGAAGGCGTAGTTGCCGTCCGGGTGCGACCCGCTCGGGTAACCGAACACGAAGATGCCGGTCCCGATCTTCTGGTTGTAGGCCAGGCCCTGCCCGCCGACGTTGGCGCCCAGGGTGCCGACGTCCTTGAGGGCGATGTCGACGAGGTGACCACGGAGCTTGTAGTCGACGTCGAAGTTGCCCCAGTAGGTCGCCTTGTACCAGGCGTTGTCCTTGGCGAAGTAGAAGGCCTTGCCGTCGGGCGTCCAGCCGCCGTTGCCGAACTCCTCCTTGGAGACCCGGGTGACCTCGGTGCCCCACGTCCGGTCCTGGTACACGGAGGTGCCGTGCTCCTTGGCCTGGTTCTCCAGGGTGGCCGCGTTCGCCGGGACGTTGCCGCCGAGCTGGTTCTTGGTGGCGGGCGCCTTCTGCGAGCCCGGGGTACGGAGAGGAACCCTGGTGCCGTAGTCCACCACGGGCACGATCTTGCCCGCGAAGCCGGTGCTCTTGAGCTCCAGCTCCTTCTGGGCCTTCTCGGCCAGAGCCTGGGTCTCGAACTCGCGGTTGTCCACCCAGTTCTTGACCTTGTCGACAGCCACGTCGGTGACCTGGACACCGTTGTAGACCGTCACGAACGCGTAGTCGCGGTCGCCGTCCTCGTAGTTGTCGAAGTCGTAGTGGGTGTACGCGGTCTTACCCACGTAGATACCCCACGGCGTCTTGCCCTCGTAGTAACCGGGGATGAACACCCACTTGTCGAGGGTGTTCTTGTTGCTCACCGTGTCGTAGACGCAGTGACCGGCGGTGGCCACGAGGTTCTTCCACTGGCTCTGCACGGCGGTCGCGGAGCACCAGTGCGGCTTGCCGTCGCCACCGATGAAGAACACCTTGCCGGTGGTCTTCGGCAGGTTGACGTTCTTCAGGTTGCTCGTGGCGGCCTTCTGGTCACCGCTGGAGCCCACAACGCCGGCCTTGCTGTCGGCGGAGGCGCCGCCGGTCGACACGTGCCGCGTGGGGACGGTCGTCTCGACGTTGTACGGCGTGGCGTTGATCAGGTTCGCCTTGCCCTGGCCGTACCAGAACGCCGCGACCTGCTTGGCGGCGAAGTTGGTGTTGGCCAGGTTCACGGGCGGGGCGACGTCCGAGTCGGCCTGAGCCGGCGCGGCGACGGCGGCGGCGGCCAGCAGGCCCGCCGCGATCCCGCCCAGAGCGAGAGTGCGCTTCATGGATTTCTCCCTGGTCTGTCGTGGGACGTCACCTGCGCCCCATCCGTCAGTAAGAGACGAGGGAAAAGGTATAGGAGAGTCATGTGGGGTGTAAGGGCATTCGCGGCTTCCGTCCGGGTGCCGGCGGTGCCCGAGCCGTGCCGTTCGAGGGGATTCGGACGCGTTTTGCCTGATCATTTACGTCGCGCATCAATCTTCCTGACGGGGCTGTTCAGCCTCGGATGTGACCTAAATCACAGGTTTGGAGGGAAACCGGAAGTGTGTGCATCGCGTCGAAGCGGCCCCGCGGCGAAGGCGGGCATCGGAGACGAGGGGCGTTGTCAGGGTGGCGGGAATTGGGCCTGTCTGAGCGCTTGTGCCGCAGGTGGGGACGCATTCGGCCGCGTCCGCGGAGTCGTCCTCGCAAGCCGGCTCGGCCCGCTCGCGCCGCCTCCGCCCATGCCGCTGCTCCACAGAACCTCGCGAGCGGAGGTCTCGCCGTGCTCCGCGGGCATGGAGACGCCGGCGGCGGCAGGGAATTTGGACCGGTCCGAAAACTGCCATTGGCTTATTGCATCGGTCCAATGACATTCGGTCGCGTTCTGGTTCGTCGGGCCGAAGTCCGTGACCGCCTCTGTCAAGGCCGGGGAGAGGGAAGTGGGTCCTTCTCCACTGTGCGCGCGGAATTTCAGTGGCCGGATCTGGGCCTGGTAGAGGCCCCGAGGCCGGCTGTACGACCCTCAGCGCGCGCCGGCGGCCGCCCGGGCGGCCGGGGCGCCCGGGGGGCCACACGTACGTGCGGGGGCCCGGATCACGGGGATGACAGCGGCGCCCGGCATGCAGGAGGCCGCGCAGGAGACGTCGCGTTCGGGGAAAGTCTGGGAAGCCCGGGAAAGCCCGGGGAAGCCCGGGGAAAACGAAAGGGCCCGGATGGACAAGCCATCCGGGCCCTTCCTGACGCCGTCAGGAGTCAGAACACTCAGACGATGCGGCCCGAGTGGAACTTCGCGGCGTACTGGTAGACGGCCAGGGTCTCACCGTCGAAGTACGGCGAGATGCTGGTGTCGATGCGGTCGTTGCCGTCCACGTCGCCCAGGCCGATGGTCACACCGTTCAGGTAGCCGAGCCGCTTGGTGTTGCTGTAGCGGAACAGCCAGGACGAGCCGATCGAGCCCTCGCCCGTGAACGAGGTCTTGACCCCGACGAGCTCCTCGCCCTTGACGGCCGGGACGCTCACCTTGAAGGTCTTGCCGTAGGCCCACTTGAGGGTCTGGCCGGTGAAGGCGTAGTTGCCGTCCGGGTGCGACCCGCTCGGGTAACCGAACACGAAGACGTTCGTGCCGATCTTCTGGTTGTAGGCCAGGCCCTGACCGCCGACGTTGTCGCCGAGACGCCCCACGTCCTTCAGGCTGATCTTCAGCGTGCCGTGCGGCCTGTGGTCGTTGCGGACCGACTTCGCCCAGAACGTCCGGGCGTAGTACTTGTACTTCGGCCGGTGGTTGTTGTCGTCGCAGTGGTCCCTGCCGCCGCCCCGACGGTCGTTGTCGTCCGAGAAGCTGCTGCGGGGACGGTCGTCGTCGCACCAGTCCGGCTTGCCCGTCGGCTTGCCCGTGGGGGTCGCGGTGACGGTCGTGGTCGCGGTCGCGGTCACCGTGGCGGTCGCGGTCGCGGTGACAGTCGCGGTCGCGGTCGCGGTCGTGGTCGCGGTCGTGGTGACGGTCACCGTCGGCTTCGGCTCCGGCTTGGGGGGCTCGGGGTGCCGGTTGTTCTGGCCACTCGGCGCGACTTCCGGCGTGAGGGCCTTGGCGTCGTCCTTCGGGCCCTGGTGGTCGTCGTGCCTCGGACCCTTGTGGTCGTCGCGGTCCCAGACCTTCTTGCGGAAGTACAGGGTCTTGCCGTCGCCGCTCGGGTAGGAGTCGAAGCGGCTGTTGTACTGGCGCTCGCTGATCTCGCGGGTCTCGACGCCCGTGCCCTTGGCCCAGGGGCCGTTGCCGGTGAGGTCCCTGCCCCGGTTCAGGGCCTGGAACTCGCGGATGGACAGGCGCTTCACGTACGAGCGGTGGTCGTCGCGGTCGCGACCGCGGTGGTCGTCACGCCCGCGGTGGTCGTCGCGTCCGTGGTTCTTGCCGTCGTGGTCGTCGCGACCGTGGTGGTCGTCACGCCCGTGGTTGTGCCCACGGTGGTCGTCACGGCCGTACTTGTCGTAGCTGACGCCGGTGACCTGGACGCCGTTGTAGACGGTGACGAACGCGTAGTTGCGGTCGCCGTCCTCGTAGTTGTCGAAGTCGTAGTGGGTGTACGCGGTCTTACCCACGTAGATGCCCCACGGGGTCTTGCCCTGGTAGTAACCCGGGATGAAGACCCACTTGTCGAGGGTGGCCTTGTTGCTCACCGTGTCGTAGACACAGTGACCAGCGGTCGCGACCAGGTTCTTGTACCCGCTCTGCACCGAGGTCGCCGAGCACCAGTGCGGCCTGTGGTCGGCGCCGATGAAGAACACCTTGCCCACGGTGCGGGGGAGGTTGACGTTCTTCAGGTTGCCGGTGGCGGCCTTCTGGTCACCACTCGACCCGACGACACCCGCCTTGCTGCTGGCGGAGGTCCCGCCGGTCGACACGTGCTTGGTCGGGAGCTTGGTCTCGACGTTGTACGGCGTGGCGTTGATGAGGTTGGCCCGGGCCTCGCCGAACCAGAACGCGGCCACCTGCTGAGCGGCGAAGTTGGTCTTCGCGAGGTTGATGGCCGGAATCTGGTCGTCGGCTTGGGCCGGCGAGGCGACGATTGCGGAGGCCAGGAGGCCGGCCGCGACGCCGCCGAGAGCGAGAGTGCGCTTCAAGGTGGATCTCCCTGGTCTGTCGTGGGGCGTCACTTGCGCCCCATGCGTCAGTGAAGGAACTGATGGAAGTTATAACGAAGAAAGCCTCTGAAAACAGAAATTTCAGAATTTGCTATCAGTGCCCACAGGGTCTCCATGCGCCGTCCTGGCGGCTCCGCCGTACGCCTACAGGACTCGTCTCCGCTGATCACGTAGCCATCGAGAGTCCCTCACTCCATGGCCGGACTGGACCGGTCCAGGGAGAAATGTGACGAAAATCACAGTGGTAAGGAGTTGTGTCACTGCGGAGAGTAAGCCAACAAGTTGGTGACGAAGCGTCAATTGTGGAGTCGAAAGCGTCAAAAGAGACAAATGGCAGAGATTGGCATTTCCGTGCCGTGACGGGGGCGTTCGTCGGCTGTCGAATCCAGGGGGACTCGGTGGAGGTGGAGCCGGCCGGCTCAGTGACCTGTCCCATTGGAGGTGTCGAAGGGGACCAGGAGTGTACGCAGCAGAGCGGCGAGGGCCTGCTGCTCGTGCTGTTCGAGACCGGCCAGCAACTCGCGTTCGCGCCGCAGCAGGTCGGCGAAGGCGGCGTCCACACGGTGCATTCCGGCCGGGGTCAGCCGTACGAGCACGCCGCGCCGGTCCTCGGGGTCGGGGCGCCGGGTGACCAGCCCGGCGGCGGCCAGCCTGTCGATGCGGTTCGTCATCGTGCCCGAGGTCACGAGAGTGGCGCGCAGCAGCGCTCCCGGGCTGAGTTCGTACGGCTCGCCCGCCCGGCGCAGGGCCGTCAGCACGTCGAACTCCCATGACTCCATGTCGTGGGAGGCGAAGGCCGCACGACGCTCACGCTCCAGGTGCCGGCTCAGCCGGGAGACGCGGCTCAGCACCTCGAGAGGTGTCACGTCCAGGTCCGGGCGCTCCTGCTTCCAGGCCGCTACCAGCCGGTCCACCTCGTCCTCGGCGGGCCTCGAGAAGGTCATGGGCCGAGTTTATCTTCTCTTGACATCGAGATATCTCACGCGATATCGAGTATCTTGACATCAAGATAACGGAGGCGTGGTATGTGGGATCCGGAGATCTACGGGCGCTACGCGACGGAGCGCGGCCGTCCCTTCCATGAGCTCGTGGCCCGGGTGGGCGCCCGATCGCCCCGGTACGTCGTCGATCTCGGGTGCGGCACCGGAGAGCTCACGGCGACCCTGTGCGATCGCTGGCCCGGCGCCCGGGTGCACGGCGTCGACTCCTCGCCCGAGATGATCGCCAAGGCGCCGCCCGGGCCGACGTTCGAGACGGCCGACGTCCGCGACTGGCGCCCGCCGCACGCGGTCGACGTGATCGTCTCGAACGCGCTCCTGCAGTGGATCCCGGAGCACCCCGACCTGCTGCGCCGGTGGAGGGGTCACCTGACCGAGGGCGGCTGGCTCGCCTTCCAGATTCCCGGCAACTTCCACGCGCCGAGCCACGCCGTCGTGCGCGAGCTGTGCCGTACGACCTGGCGGGAGGAGCTGGGCGACGTGCCGCGGGGTGTGCCGGTCGGGGATCCGGCCGGCTACGTGGACCTGCTCGCCGGTCTCGGCTTCGTCGTGGACGCGTGGGAGACCACCTACGTACACGTCCTGCCGGGGGAGGACCCGGTGCTCGGCTGGATCAAGGGCACGGCCCTGCGGCCCCTGCTCGACCGGCTGCCGGCCGAGCGGCACGCCGCCTTCCTCGCCGACTGCGCCCGGGCCCTGCGGGCCGCCTACCCGCCCAGGCCGTACGGCACGCCGTTCCCGTTCCGGCGGATCTTCGTGGCCGCGCACCTTTGAAATCTGTTCACTTTCGCATGGCAGTATGACGCCGACCGGGACACCACAAGGGGGAACGGTGGCGCTTGAGATAGAGGACAAGTTCGACGTTCCGGAGGGCTTCGCTCTGCCCGACCTCGGCGGCCTGCCGGGGTGCGAAGGGGTGGCCGAGCCGCTCTCCCACCGGTTGACCGCCGTCTACTTCGACACCCCCGACCTGCGGCTGGCGGCCCGGGGCGTCACCTTGCGACGGCGGCGCGGCGGGGACGACGAGGGCTGGCACCTCAAGCTGCCCAAGACCAAGGGCGCCCGCCAGGAGATCGCCCGGCCGCTCACCCGCGGCGCCAAGGTGGTGCCCGCCGAGCTGGCGAGCCTCGTCCTCGCGTACACGCGGGGCGTCCCGCTCGCGCCGGTGGCCCAGCTGGAGACCCGCCGCGGGGTCACCCGGCTGCTCGGTCCGGGCGACACGGTGCTCGTGGAGATCGCCGACGACCGGGTCAAGGGCACGGTGCTCGGCGACGAGCTGGTGGTGCGGCGCTGGCGCGAGGTCGAGGCCGAGCTCAAGGAGGGCGATCGCGACCTCCTGAAGAAGGTGGCCAAGCGCCTGCGCAAGGCGGGCGCCGCTCCCGCGGACAGCGCGAGCAAGCTCGCCCGCGTCCTGGGCGACCGCATACCCGCGCCGCGGCCCGTGACCCGGCCCGAGCCCGGTTCAGCCGGGGAGGTCGTCGCCGCCTACCTCCGCGCTCACGCCGCCGCCCTGCTCGCGCGGGACCCGCACGTGCGCCTGGCCGAGGAGGACGCCGTCCACAAGGCCAGGGTCTCCTGCCGCCGTCTGCGCAGCGCGCTCAAGGCGTTCAAGCGGATCGTCGCCGGCACCGAGGAGCTCCGGGAGGAGCTCAGGTGGCTCGGCGAGGTGCTGGGCGAGGCGCGCGACCTGGAGGTCATCCGGGCCCGGTTCGCCGCCCGGCTCGACGCCCTCGATCCCCGCTTCGTCACCGAGGACGCGCGCCGCAGGCTGGGTGACGACCTGCGGGCCAGGGAGCACGACGCGTACGACCGCATCCGGGCGGCCCTCGGCGGGGAGCGTTACCTCGCGCTGCTCGACGCCCTCGACGCGCTGGCCGCCGACCCTCCGCTGACGGCCACGGCGGCCGAGAACGCGGACAAGGCGCTGCCGAAGATCGTGGACAAAGCCTGGCGCCGGGTGACCGACGCCTACGACGCGGCGCGGCGCATGGAGGAGGGCGAGGAGAGGGAGACGGCCATGCACGAGGTGCGCAAGGCCGCCAAGCGTGCCCGCTACACGGCCGAGGCGGCCGGCATGCCGGGCCATGCCGAGCGCGCCGAACAGGTGCAGGAGGTGCTCGGACGGCACCAGGACGGCGTCGTCGCCCAGGGCGTGCTGCTGGAGGAGGCGGAACGGGCCAGGCAGGCGGGGGAGGACACCTTCACCTACGGCGTGCTCGCCGGCATCGAGAGCGCCGAGGCGGCCCGGGCCCACGAGGAGTTCCCCGCCGTCTGGTCCCACCTCCCCCACCCCGCGTGATCTCGTAGTCGGTCGCGAGCACGGCGGGTCGGGTGATCCTGTGAACGATCAAGCGTGGGTGGCGTAGCGTTCCAGGCTCACCACGTGCTCACCCGCGTCGTCGCCGACGGCACCCGCGACGGCCCGGTGGAGTACGGCGAAGCCGCCCTTGGCGAGGTTGCGGTCGCCCATGCCGTACGGCGCCCGGTGGGCCATGTCCAGCAGCTCGGGCAGGACCTTGCCGTGGCTGCAGAGCACCGCGGGCTCGGGCTCGGCCAGCAGGTCGCGGACGACGCGTTCCGCCGCGCGCGGGTCGTAGCCGCTCTCCGACAGCGCCTCCTCCTCGCGCACCTCCAGCCCGTGCCGCTCGGCGTACGGCCGCAGCGTCTGCGTGCATCGCCTGCTGTGCGAGCTGACCAGCGTGACCGGGCGGTAGGCCCCCAGCACCGTGGCCAGGATCTCGGCCTGGGCGTGTCCGTGCTCGTCCAGCGGACGCCGGTCGTCGTCGCCCTTCCACTCCTGCCGCGAGCCCGCCGGCGCGTGCCGCAGCAGGATCAGCGGCATGGTGACCAGGGGAGCGGCGCCGACGGCGCGCAGCAGGCTGCGGTCCCAGGCGTAGGTGAGGCGCCGCCGCGCCTCCTCGATCGGCAGCCAGGCGACCTCGTCGACCTCGTGCCCGTCGCCGCCGATCGCATGCTGGTACCCCGGGGCGTGGGCGAGCCAGTAGTCCACCCGCTTGAGCCGGCCGCCGCGCATGTAGTGCACGGGCGGAAGGGCGCGGCCGAGCACGACCCGCAGGCCGGTCTCCTCCCACACCTCGCGCAGGGCCGCCGCGATCACGTGTTCGCCGTGCCTGAGCTTTCCCTTGGGCAGGCTCCAGTCGCGGTACGCCGGCCGGTGGACCAGGGCGACCTCCGGGTCGTCGGCGTTCCCCCGCCAGACGACCGCACCGGCCGCCCTGATCATGCCGCCGCCCATCACTCGGCCCCGTCGTCCAGGGCCCGCCAGCGGCGGCTCGCGATCAGGTGGTGCTGGAGATCCACCTCGCCCCGGTGGCGCAGCCACTTGCCGTCCGAATGCAGCGTCCAGGCCGTGGTGGTGTCCTCGAACGCCATATCGAGCAGGTGGGACAGATATCTGCGATGCTCCGGGCCGGCGACCTTCACCAGCGCCTCGACACGGCGGTCGAGGTTGCGGCGCATCAGGTCGGCGCTGCCGATCCACATCTCGGTCCGCCGTCCGCCGCCGAACTCGTAGATCCGGGAGTGTTCCAGGAACCGGCCGAGCACGCTGCGTACGCGGATCGTCTCGGACAGGCCGGGCACGCCGGGACGGAGCGTGCAGATACCGCGCACCCACAGATCGACCGGCACCCCGGCCTGCGAGGCCCGGTACAACGCGTCGATGACGGGCTCGTCCACGAGCGAGTTCGTCTTGATCCGGATCCGCGCCGCACGGCCCGCCCTGCGATGGGCGATCTCCTGCTCGATCCGGGTGAGCAAACCCTGTCGCAGCGAGTCGGGCGCGACCAGCAGCTTGCGGTAGTAGGACTGGTGGGAGTAGCCGGTCAGGTGGATGAACAGGTCCGTGACGTCCTCGCCCACCTGCGGGTCGGCGGTGAGCAGGCCGAAGTCCTCGTACTGCCGGGCCGTCTTCGGGTTGTAGTTGCCGGTGCCGATGTGGCAGTAGCGCCGCAGCTCGCCGCTCGCCTCCTGACGGACCACCATCGACAGCTTGCAGTGCGTCTTGAGACCGAGCACGCCGTACACGACGTGGCACCCGGCCGTCTCCAGCTTGCGCGCCCAGGAGATGTTCGCGTGCTCGTCGAACCTCGCCTTGATCTCGACCACGACCACGACCTGCTTGCCCGCCTCGGCCGCGTCGATCAGCGCGTCCACGATCGGCGAGTCGCCGCTGGTCCGGTAGAGGGTCTGCTTGATCGCCAGCACGTCCGGGTCGGCCGCCGCCTCCTCCACGAACCGCTGCACGCTCGTCGCGAACGAGTCGTACGGGTGGTGGATGAGGATGTCGCGCTCGCGCAGTATGGCGAACAGGTCGTCCTCGGCGCTGATCGCCTCCGCGGGGACGAACGGCCGATAGTGCAGCTCGGGACGGTCGAGGTCGGCGATGGCGTGCAGCCCGGTCAAGTCGAGCGGCCCGGGCAGGCGGTAGATCTCGTTGCCGGCCACGCCCAGCTCGTCGACGAGCAGTTCCAGCACCTCGGGCGTGATGGTGTCCTCGACCTCCAGCCGCACCGGCGGCCCGAACCGGCGGCGCAGCAGCTCCCGCTCCAGCGCCTTCATCAGGTTCTCCGTGACGTCCTCGTCGATCTCCAGGTCCTCGTTCCTGGTCACCCGGAAGACGTGGTGCTGCACGATCTGCATGCCCTTGAACAGCTCGCCCAGGTGCGCCGCGATCACGTCCTCCAGCGGGACGAACCTGCTCGGCGAGGCGGTCACGAACCGGGGGAGCTGCGAGGGGACCTTCACCCGCGCGAACACCGTGTGGCCGTTCGCCGGGTTCCGCACCATCACGGCGAGGTTCAGGGAAAGGCCCGAGATGTATGGGAACGGGTGGGCGGGATCGACGGCCAGCGGCGTCAGCACCGGCCGGATGCGCTCACGGAAGAGCTTGCGCAGCGCCGTCCGCTCGTCCCTGGCGAGGTCGTCCCACCGGACGATCGCGATGCCCTCCTCGGCGAGCTCGGGGCAGATCCGGTCGTGGAAGACCGCCGCGTGCCTGCGCGCGAGGTCGTCGGCGACCGTCGCGATCCGCGTCAGCGCCTCGCTCGGCTTCAGCCCGCCCGGCGTCCGCAGCAGCAGGCCGGTCGCCATCCGCCGCCTGAGCCCGGCCACCCGTACGCGGAAGAACTCGTCCAGGTTGCTCGCGAAGATGGCGAGGAACCGGACGCGTTCGAGCAGCGGCAGCGAGGAGTCCTCCGCCAGTTCCAGGACACGCTCGTTGAACTGGAGCCAGCTCTCCTCGCGGTTGAGGAACCGGTCGTTGGGCAGCGGGGCGTGCGCGGGGAGGTCGGTCTCCTCCGGCTCAGAGGCGGGGGAGCTTTGGGCGGACATATAACGAAATATGCCCTAAGTCGTTGAACGGAACGTTAACTTCGTAGCAACGAAAGCGTCAGGCTGTGGTGCCCAGGCGCCGTTTTCCCTGTTCGCCGCGCCTCCGCGGCGCCCGCCGTACGGGGGTCGTCCCGCGCGGCGGGCGGTCAGACCTCTCCGTGCTGCTGCCGGTCGAGTCCCTTGGCTCGCTCGCGCTGCAGGCGTTCGAGTTCCCTGGCCCGCTCGCGCTGGCGGCGTTCGAGTTCCTTGGCGCGTTCGCGCTGCTCGCGCTCCTGTGCCTTCTCCTGCTCGCGGCGGAGCTTCTCCTGCTCCTTCGTCTGCCGCTCGAGCTCCTTGGCGCGTTCGCGCTGCTCGCGCTCCTTGGCCTTCTCCAGCTCGCGTTGCTGGCGTTCGAGCTGCTTGGCGCGTTCGCGCTGCTCGCGCTCGCGCGCCTTCTCCTGCTCGCGGCGGAGCTTCTCCTGCTCCTTCGAGTCGCGCTCGGCGGGACTCGCCGTACGGGTGTCCACGGTGGGGGACAGGACCAGGCCACGCGTCGCGCCGGTGAGCACGGGATTGGCGTCCAGGCCCGTCAGGCCGTTCCACGACAGGTTCACCAGATGGGCGGCTACCTCCTCGCGGCGCGGTTTGCGCACGTCGAGCCACCACTGGCCGGTGAGAGCGGTCATCCCCACGAGCATCTGGGCGTACATCGGCGCGAGCTTGGGGTCGTAGCCGCGCTCCTTGAACTCGTCCGCCAGCACGTCCTCCACCTGGCTGGCGATGTCGCTGATCAGGCTGGCGAAGGTGCCCGTCCCCGACGCGGCGTGGGAGTCGCGGACCAGGATGCGGAAGCCCTCGCTGCTCTCCTCGATGTACTGGAGGAGAGCGAGCGCGGCCCGCTCCAGCTTGATGCGGGCGTGCGAGGCCGACAGGGCCTGGGTGACCAGGCTGAGCAGGCGCTGCATCTCCCGGTCGATGACGACGGCGTAGATGCCCTCCTTGCCGCCGAAGTGCTCGTACACCACGGGCTTGGACACCTTGGCGCTGGCCGCGATCTCCTCGACCGAGGTGCCGTCGAAGCCCTTGTCCGCGAACAGGGCACGGCCGACCTGGATCAGCTGCTCGCGCCGTTCCGCGCCGGTCATGCGTCTGCGGGATCGGGAGGACTCGCTCACGGGTTCCATCATGGCGGGTGCGGCGGCCCGGACCCGGCGCGGGACGGTCGCGGTCCCTGTTTTCCCGGCAGGAGTCCTCCCGGCAGGAGTGGCCGGAAGCGCCGGTACGGCCACCGCGGAGACGGGGGCCGTACGAGTGCCGGGACCGGCCGGGGACGTGGGGACGGAGGGCGCCGCCGGTAAAGGAGGCGCCGATGTGGGGGACAGCGGTGAGGGGGATGCCGGTGCGAGGGTCAGGGCCGCCGTGTTCCGGAGAGCGGCCCTGCCGTCAGCACTGACTGAGTCGTCAGGCAATTCGCTTCGCCGCCAGGCGCTCGGGAGTCGGCCAGCGCACGTCGTGAGCCCATCCGGCCTTCTCGAACCAGCGGATGACACCCGCGCTGAGGTCGATCTGGCCCTTGAGCGCGCCGTGCCGGGCGCAGGTGGGGTCGGAGTGGTGGAGGTTGTGCCACGACTCGCCGAACGAGGGGATGGCCAGCCACCAGACGTTGCGGGACTTGTCGCGCGACTCGAACACCTCCTCGCCGAACACGTGGCAGATGGAGTTGATCGACCAGGTGACGTGGTGCAGCAGCCCGATCCGCATCAGCGTGCCCCAGAAGAACGCGGTCAGCGCGCCCTGCCAGGACCAGGTGATCAGTCCGCCGAGGACCGGCGGGAGCAGCAAAGAGGTGATCGCGATCGTGGGGAACCACCGGTGCAGCTTCTTGATGTCCGGGTCCTTCAGCAGGTCCGGGGCGTACTTGGCGCGGTTGACGCGCTCGACCTCGAAGAGCCAGCCCACGTGCGCGTACAGCAGGCCCTTGCACATCGACTTGAAGCCGGGACCGAACCGCCACGGCGAGTGCGGGTCGCCCTCCTTGTCGGAGAACTTGTGGTGCTTGCGGTGGGCGGCCACCCAGTCCAGCACCGACATCTCCAGCGAGAGGCTGCCGGCGATCCCGAGCGCGATCTTCAGAGGCCGGTTGGCCTTGAACGAGCCGTGCGTGAAGTAGCGGTGGAACCCGACCGTGACCCCCAAGCCGGACACGATGTAGAAGACGCCGGCGATCGCGACGTCCGTCCAGCCCAGGCCCCATCCCCAGGCGAACGGTACTGCGACGATGACCGCGAGGATCGGAAGGCCGACGACGAGTGCGAAGACGACCAGATCGGCTTTGCTCTTGCCTTCGGGTTCGAAGTCCGGCTTCGGCTGTGGGGAGGGACGGTCGGTCAGGACGGTCATGGGCTACCTCACGAGATGGGAAAGAATTTCTGGCTACGCAACCGTAACCTACGCCATCGTAAGTTAGGAATCCCTAAGAGCGAATGTGTGGAAGGTGACGCTCCGGGCCATATCTGGTGGCGAATCCACGCCTTGCACCAACGGTCGGCCATCTGGTAATGCCTCGTGCTCGCTCTCGGCCGCGCCGTCGATGCCGCGGCGTCGACCGCGACGTGCCCGTAATGCCGTCTCGATAACACCCGGGAGCGCCTCATTTTGAGAGACATGCCAGGAGGCGGCGGCATCACGATTCCGTGGTCCGAGGCCGGGCCGCGGCGACGAGGCGGGCGCCGAGTGCGCGGATGTGCTCGACGAGTTCGGGCGGCTCGTGCACGGTCCTCGGCGCCGTCGTGGGAGCGGTAGCCGAACCGCAGGCTCTCCCGGTGGCGGACGGCCGCGGCGATCGCGGTGAGCACGTCCGGGTCCACGGCCGAGGCCGGGTCCGTCAGGGGAACCGTGACCGACCGCAGGTCGCCGACGCGGTGCCGGAGCCGGGACGGGAGGACCTGTTCGAGCTTGGCGAGGGCGCGGAGCGAGGTCTCCTGGACGTTCGGCCTGCACGACTCGCCCGCGGCGCAACTGGCGTGGATCGCGGAGAAGTTCAAGGAGTGGACCGACCCGGCCCGCGAACTGCCCGAGGACGCGGTGGACCTCGACCAGATGCTCACCGATGTGAGCATCTACTGGTTCACCCGGACCGCCGCCTCGGCCGCCCGTCTCTACAAGGAGGGGCAGAAGGGCTGGGGGCGGCGGCCGAGTATTCCGCGCTGCCGCACGGCGTCGCCGTCTTCCCGGGCGATGCCGGGGTCCGGCGGATCGCCGAGCGCGAACACAACGTCGTGCACTGGTCCGAGTTCGACCGCGGCGGCCACTTCGCCGCGATGGAGGCGCCCGACCTGCTCGTCGAGGACGTCAGGGCCTTCTTCCGCCCCCTCCGGTGAGCTCCTGACCCCGGCTCCGGCTCGCGGGCCGGGCGAAGCGGTCGTGCGATGTGACGTGGCACGTCCGGGCATGGGGCGAATCACTGGGAAAGACTGATGCTCAGTGAACGGTCGGCTCTGTATCCTGAGTGCGGATTCGGGCGGCCGCCGGAATCCGGCAAGGCGGGACGTTGTGCCCTTCCCGGGTCGTCTAGGGGCAAGACTACAGATTTTGGTTCTGTCAACGGAGGTTCGAATCCTCCCCCGGGAGCCTGTTCATCCGTCCGTCCGCGCCCCAGGGGGGCTGGTTCCCTCTCGGGGCACGGCAGGTAAGCTCACCTTGTCGAGCGGGTGACCGTGCGGTTCCTGGGTAGTGGACGCGTGGAAGCCGCAGCCGATCCCGTGTAAGCCGCGACGCCGAGGGAGCCTCAGTCCGTGAGTGTGCCGCGCCCGGCAGCCGTGATCGTCCTCGCCGCGGGCGAGGGCACCAGGATGAAATCGAAAACCCCCAAGGTCCTCCACGAGGTCTGTGGTCGTTCACTCGTGGACCACATGCTCGCCGCCGCGCGCGGCCTCGCCCCCGAGCGGCTGATCGTGGTCATCGGGCACGCGCGCGAGCAGGTCGGCGCCCAGCTGGCGGCGACCGCGCCGGACGCCCGTACGGTCGTCCAGGACAAGCAGAACGGCACGGGTCACGCCGTGCGCACCGCCCTCGAAGCCGAGGGCCCGATCGACGGCACCGTCCTGGTGACGTACGGCGACACCCCGCTGCTGCGCACCGAGACCCTGGCGGCCCTGCTCGAACGGCACGCCGCCGACGGCAACGCCGTCACGGTGCTGACCGCCGTCGTCCCCGACCCGACCGGTTACGGCCGGATCGTGCGCGACGAGGACGGCGCGGTGCTGGAGATCGTCGAGGAGAAGGACGCCACCCCCGAGCAGCGCGCGATCGCCGAGATGAACTCGGGTGTGTACGCCTTCGACGGCGCGCTGCTGGCCGACGGCCTGAAGCGGATCGGCGCCGCCAACGCCCAGGGCGAGGAGTACCTGACCGACGTGCTGGCCATCCTCCGCGAGGACGGCCACCGGGTGGGCGCGCACGTGGCCGCCGACCACGCCGAGGTCGAGGGCGTCAACGACCGCGTCCAGCTCGCCTTCGTCCGGCGCGTGCTCAACGACCGCATCCTGGAGGCGCACATGCGCGCCGGGGTGACCGTCGTCGACCCGGCCGGCACGTGGGTCGACGCCGGGGTCACGATCGAGCCCGACGCCGTGATCCATCCCGGCACCCAGCTGAAGGGCGCCACCCGGATCGGCGCGGGGGCGCAGGTCGGGCCGGGCAGCACGCTCACCGACACGGTCGTCGGCGAGGACGCCGTCGTGCGCAACACCGTCGCCGACGGCGCGGAGATCGGCCCCGGCGCCGCCGTGGGTCCGTTCGCCTACCTGCGCCCCGGCACCGTGCTGGGCCCCACGGGCAAGATCGGCGCGTTCGTCGAGACCAAGAACGCGCGGATCGGCGAGGGCTCCAAGGTCCCGCACCTGACATACGTCGGCGACGCGACGATCGGGGTCGGCTCCAACATCGGCGCCGCCTGCGTCTTCGTCAACTACGACGGCGTCGCCAAGCACCACACGGTCGTGGGCGACCACGTGCGCGTGGGCAGCGACAACATGCTCGTCGCCCCGGTCACGATCGGGGACGGCGCCTACACGGCCGCCGGATCGGTGATCACGTCCGACGTGCCCCCCGGGGCGATGGCGGTCGCCCGCGGCAAACAGCGCAACATCGAGGGCTGGGTGGTGCGCCGCCGCGCCGGCACCCGGTCCGCGGAGGCGGCCCTGCGGGCGACAGAAGCCCGCGACACGACCGCGGCGAACGGCGCAGACCCCGCCAATGACCAGGGCCAATGACCAGGGCCAATGACCAGGGCCGGTGATCAGGGCCGGTAATGAGGACCGGCGATCAGGACCACCTGCGGCCCGCCTCCCCGCGGGCCGTACGGGGACAGGAAAGACACGTACGAGGCGCGGTCTGACCGCGTAGCGCCTAAGGGCCAGGCCAGGAGGACACCGTGACCGACCACATCGACCGGGCGAAGGGGTTCGCGAGCCCCGGGCGAAACGAGGGAACGGCGCCACGGCCGGCCCGGCCTCACCACGCCCGGTACGGCGAACAGGCTCGACACGCGAGGAGCGCGGCATGAGCGGCAAGAAGACGACCGGCGAGCGGAACCTGATGTTCTTCTCCGGCCGGTCCCACCCCGAGCTGGCCGAGGAGGTCGCGAGCGCCCTCGGCGTCGAGATAACGCCGACCGCGCTGCGCGACTTCGCCAACGGCGAGATCTACGTGCGGTATCTGGAGTCGGTGCGCGGCTGCGACGCCTTCGTGATGCAGAGCCACACCGCGCCGATCAACCAGTGGATCATGGAACAGCTGATCATGGTGGACGCCCTCAAGCGGGCCTCGGCCAAGCGGGTCACCGTGATCATGCCGTTCTACGGCTACAGCCGGCAGGACAAGAAGGGCCGCGGCCGCGAGCCGATCACCGCCAGGCTGATGGCCGACCTGTTCAAACAGGCGGGCGCCGACCGGATGATGTCCATCGACCTGCACACCTCGCAGATCCAGGGCTTCTTCGACGGTCCGGTGGACCACCTGTTCGCCCTGCCGGTCCTGATCAACTACCTGCGCGGCAAGCTCGACCCGGCGACCACCACGATCGTCTCTCCCGACACCGGCCGCGTACGGCTGGCCGAGCGCTGGTCGGACTCGCTCGGCACGCCCGTGGCGTTCATCCACAAGCGGCGCGACCTCGACGTGGCCAACCAGGTGAAGGTGCACGAGGTGGTCGGCAAGGTGCGCGGCAGGACCTGCGTGCTGATCGACGACATGATCGACACCGGCGGCTCGATCTGCAAGGCGGCGGACGCGTTGTACGAGCACGGCGCGACCGACGTCATCGTGGCCGCCACGCACGCCATCTTCTCCGACCCGGCCGTGGACCGGCTGAAGAACTCCCGCATCTCCGAGGTGGTCGTGACCAACACGCTGCCCATTCCGGAGGAGAAGAGGTTCGACAGCCTCACGGTCATGTCGATCGCCCCGCTGCTCGCCCGGGCCATCACCGAGGTCTTCACCGACGGCTCCGTCACCAGCCTCTTCGAAGGCGACAGCTGAGCCACACCACCGGGCCCCCGGTCACGTCGTCCGAGGGCCCGGTGGTGCCGGCAGTCAGTAATAGAGGGCGTTCATCGCCGCGCGTACTTCCTTGAGGGTGGCGTCGGCGATGACGGCGGCGCGTTCGTTGCCGTCGCGCAGCACGCCGCGGACGTGCGCGCGGTCCCGGGCCAGCTCCGCGCGCCGCGCCCGGATGGGCGCGAAGTAGTCGTTGACCGCCTCGGTGACGGTGGCCTTCAACGCGGCGGCCCCCCTGCCCCCGATCTCGCCGGCCACCTCGTGCGGGTCCCGGCCGAGGCACAGCGCGGCCAGGAGGACCAGGCTCGAGACCTCGGGCCGGGCGACGGGGTCGTACGCGATGTGGCGGTCGGCGTCGGTCTTCGCGCCGCGGATCAGCCTGGCGGTCTCGTCGGCGGTCGCGGCCAGGGCGATGGAGTTGCCCCGGCTCTTGCTCATCTTGCCGCCGTCGGTGCCGAGCAGCAGCGGGGCCTCGGACAGCAGCGCCTCGGGCTCGGGGAACACGGGGCTGCCCGGGGCGCCGTAGCGGTTGTTGAAGCGGCGTGCGACGGTGCGGGCCACCTCCAGGTGGGGCAGCTGGTCCTGCCCGACCGGGACGAGCCCGGCCTTGCAGAACAGGATGTCGGCCGCCTGGTGAACCGGATAGGTGAACATCAGCCCGCTGACCGCCGACTGGCGCGAGTGCGCGATCTCGTCCTTGACCGTGGGGTTGCGGCCCAGCTCCGCGACCGAGACCAGGCTGAGGAACGGCAGGAGCAACTGGTTGAGCGCGGGTATCGCGCTGTGCGTGAAGATCGTGGCCCGGGCCGGGTCGATGCCGACGGCCAGATAGTCGAGCACCAGGTCCTCCACGTGCTCGGCGAGCCGCTCGGCGACGTCGCGATCGGTCAGGACCTGGTAGTCCGCGACGAGCACCATCATGTCCACCCCCAGGTTCTGCAGGCGGACGCGGTTGTGCAGGCTGCCGAAGTAGTGTCCCAGGTGCAGCCTTCCGGTCGGGCGGTCGCCGGTCAGCGCGCGGAACCGGCCGGGCCGCTCCCGGACCGATCTCTCCAGTTCGGCGCTGCGCCGTCGCGCGGCCGGCACATCGAGGTCGTCGGACGTGGTGGTGTCGAGGGTCGTGCTCATGTGGTCTCTCCCTTGGCGGCTGGTTCGCCGTTCCGACGGCGACCCCTCGTCCAGGGAGCACGAAAAAGGGCCGTCCATCCGAACGGCCCGGTCGTACGCGTGTGAGATGGCCGCTCCTATGCGGAGCGCCACCAGCCCAGACACGACATACGAATCACGCGGCCAGTGTAACGGGGAACGGCGGACCACGCCCTCGGTGCCGCGGTGAGCGGATCTCAGCGCGCGGGAGCGTGACGGCCCATGCGCGCGCCCGGGCGGAGCGCCGCCAGCCGGCGCCACCCGAACGTGCCGGCCGCGGCGCCGGCGCCGGTCGCGGCGAGCGCGATCAGGAAGGGCGCCGCCGGGCCGTACCGGTCGGCGAGGGAGCCCGACAGCAGCGCGCCGATCGCGTAGCCGATGACGACCGAGGAGGTGAGCAGGGTCATGACCCAGGAGATCCGCTCCACCGGCACCGCCATCTCGGCCAGTGTGTACGCGGTGACGAGGATCGGCGCGATGGTGACGCCGGGAAGCGCGATCAACGGGGCCAGCACCCACAGACCACCGGCGTTCAACCCGCCCGTGATCGCGAGGGGCAGGCTGAGAACGCCCAGGAGGACGAAGCCGCCCTGCAGCCGGCGGACGAGCGGGAGGGACGCGGGCAGCATCGGGACGAGCACCCCGGCGAGGGCGCTGCTCAGCCCGAGGATCGCGTAGATCAGCCCGGCCGCACCGCCGGCGCCGGCGTCCTCCGCCCGCCAGGTGACCCCGGCCTGTATCGAGCCGAAGTAGCAGCCGAGCCCGGTCAGCCCGGCGGCGAGGATGAGCACGGGTGCCAGCGGCGCCCGGGCTCCGGTAGCCCGTTCCCGTTCCCCGACGACCAGGGTGGCCGTGGCGTGCAGGGCGAACGCCACGCACGTCGTGACGGTGAGCCCGGCCGCCACGAGCACGGCCGTCCGGGGCGAAGCCGCCGTCGCGATCACGCCTACCAGCGCCGGGCCGAGGACGAACGCGAGCTCGTCGCCCGTTCCCTCGAAGCTCATCGCCGTGGGGAGGCGGTCCACCGGCAGCCGGCCGCGATGAGCCAGCGCCGTCCAGCGAGCCCGGGACAGCGGGCCCACCTGCGGCACCGAGAAGCCCGCGACCGCCGAGGACGCCAGCGACGCCCACGTGGGGGCATCCGCCCCCACGCACAGCACCAGCAGGACGAGGGCCGCCGTGTGCGCCACGGCCGCGGCCAGGCCGGCGGGCCGGTGCCCGTACCGGTCCGCGGTCCGCCCCACGAGGGGACCGCCCGCCGCCTGCCCCACCGCGAAGGCCGCGGCCGTGGCGCCGCCCAGCGTGAGCGACTGCGTCGCCCCGCTGACCAGCAGCAGCGCGCCGAGCTGTCCCATGGTCGCGGGGACGCGGCCGACCAGCGTCACCACCAGGAACCAGGAACCGGTGGCGGCGGGCAGAGAGGCGTAGGCGCGCAGGGCGTTCCAGCGGCTCACCGTTCGACGCCCCGGCCGTCCGGGCCGGGGCGCGGGTCCACCCCGTACTCCATCAGCGCCTCGCGGGGGACCACCTCCAAAGCCCGGATGTTGGTCGCCGCGAGGTTCACCGGGCAGGCGCAGCCGGCCAGGTACGCCTCGTACCACTTGGAGGCGATGACGCACCAGTTGTCGCCTGGCTTCAGCCCGGGGAAGGCGAGGTCCGGCCGCGGCGTCGCGATGTCGTTGCCGACCGTCGACTGGAAGGCGATGAAGCGCTCGTCGACGATCGCGCAGACGGTGTGCCCCTTGGGGTTGTCGGGCCCGGTGAAGCAGTAGCCGTCGCGCCGGTACCCGGTGATCGGGTCGAAGCCGCAGGGGTCCAGCGGCTCGCCGAAGACGTTCAGTGCCTGCTCGGTCATCATCTGCTCCTCGCGGTGGTGAGGCCGTCGCCCGTGGTCTCGTGATGGTCGTGCCGCATCGGGGGCGGAGGGCAGCGGAAGACGCGCTCTTCGAACTCGGCGGCGACGCGGACCAGGCGCGCGTCCGCGCCGGGCCGTCCGACGAGGAGCATGCCGACCGGCAGCCCGTCCACGAACCCGCACGGGACGCTGAGCGCCGGGTGCCCGGTGAGGTTGAACACGCAGTTGTTGTCGTGCATCTCGAAGGGAAGTTCGGTGTCGATCACGGCCGCGCGCGGGTCGGCCGGGAGGAGGTGCGGCGGCATCGGGACGCTCGGCAGGACGAGGAGATCGACCTCGCGCAGCGCGTCGTCGATCTGCTCGCGCAGTCGCCGCCGCAGGCGCTGCGCGTACGCCATGACCTTGCCGTGGGTGGCGTCCCGGAGCAGCGTGGCTCCGACGAGGGCCAGAACCCCGCCGACCGGGATGTCCTCGGGACGCCGCACCAGGGCCTCGCCGAACGCCTCCCCGAAGTTCGGGTGGTAGGGCCCGTCGTGGTTGTTGCCCTGGAGGCGGGACTCGAAGACCGTGGTGAGACCGCCCTCGATGGAGATGGGCAGGTGGATGTCCCTTCCGTGCCGGTGCAGCGGCACCGACACCTCGGACACGGTCAACCCGAGCCGTTCCAGCGCCCGGCCGGACTCCCGCACCAGGCCGTCGAGCCGGGGATCGGATCGGCCGGGCCAGCCGAACCCCTCGATGAGCAGCCCGGCACGCAGCCCGGCGATCTCCCGGGCGTAGCCCCCGGCGTACGGCTCGCCGTCTCCGTCCGGGTACGGCGTGGCGGTCGCCTCCAGGAAGGGGATCAGGTCGGCGGCGGTCCGGGTGAGCACGCCGATGTGGTCCAGCGTGCGCTCGGTCGGCATGGCGCTGTCGTACTCGATGACCCCGTACGTGGGTTTGAGGCCGAACACGCCGGACCAGGCGGCGGGGTTGCGGACCGAGCCGCCGTGATCGGTGCCGATGCCGTAGTCGGCCTGCCCGGTCGCCACCAGGACGGCGGCGCCGCTGGAGGAACCGCCGGCGGAGCGGCGCGGGTCCCAGGGGTTCCCGACGGGTCCGTGGGCGCTGGTGAAGCTCGACCCGGAGTAGCACAGGTCCTCGCAGACGGACGTGCCGAGGATCACCGCCCCGGCCTCCCGGGCCCTGCCCACCACCACCGAGTCGGACGCGGGGACGAAACCGGCCATGAGACGGCTGCCCAGTGTCATCGGCACCCCGCGCACCGCGATCGACTCCTTGACGGTCACCGTCCGCCCGGCGAGCGGCCCGCTCCCCGGCGGCCCGGGCTCGTCGACCGTGTAGAGCCAGGCGCCGTACGGGTTGCCGGGGCCGCGGGGGATCCGGGTGACGGGGACGGGCGGCGGTTCGGGGGCCTGCCCCTCGGTAGCCAGATCGCGGACCCGCCGGTAGACGTCGCGCATGCGGTCGACGGCGGGGCCGAGCCGGACCACCAGGCCGGGGTCCAGTCCCCATCTGCCGGCGACGGCGGCGAGGTCGGCGGGGCTGAAGGCGGGGATGTTCGTACCGCTCACGCGCGCGTCCCCAGTTCCTCCGTCGCGCCGGACGGCGCGGAGCCGGCCTCCTCCAGCGCCCGGCTCGCCGCCGCGAAGGGCTCCACCGGAATGGGAGTGATCCCGGCTCCGACCCGGCCGCGTCCGGGCTCCCGGTGCGCGAGGCCGTTGTTGATGACGGGCTCGACGCCGGTCGCGCGCACCTTGTGCACGTCGATGCCGAGCGGCGTGCCCCGGAAGTCCTCGCCCGGGATGAGGAAACGCCGGCTCGTGCCGGCGCAGACGGTCCGCATGCGCCGGGTGATCTCCACGGCCCGGGCCATGTCCCCGCCGACGAAGGACATGATCGCGGGTGCCGCGGTCATCGCGAACGCGCCGAAGCCGGCCGTCTCGGCGACCATGGAGTCGCCCATGGTCGGATTCACGTCGTCGATGGTCGCCCCGTCCAGCAGGACCGGGTCGCCGATCGGCGCGGGCACGGTGAACCAGCGGTCGCCGAGCCCGCTGACGCGGATGCCGAACTCCCGTCCGTTGCTCGCCATGGCCGTCACGATCGGGCTGCCGGGAATCCCGTGAGCGGCGACCGTCACCGCCTTGGCCGCCGAGATCGCGAAGGGCAGCGCGAAATGCCCGTTGCCCGCGATGAACGCGACGACGTCGGCGGCGTCCGCACGGTCGAGGGGAGCGCGCAGCAGGCCGGGGGCGAGCGCCGCGAGCAGGGACGCGCTGGTCGCGACCAGCCGGTTGTGGCAGTCGTCGCCCCGCCGCAGCCCTTCGGCCACCAGGGCGAGCAGGTCGAGGGGATCGCAGCGCCGCACGGCCTCGTCGAGGGCGGGGGCGAGCACGTCGCCGAGCCACCGCAGCCGCGAGAGCGTCGCCTCGTCGTACGACCCGTAGCGCATCGCGCCGCCGATCCCCTCGTTCAGGGGGGAGAACGTCGTGATGCCGCCCGTGGCCTCGGCGACCACTACGGGCGTGCTCGGCGTGACGATCCCGGCCATCGCCCCGACGGCGTTCGCGTCGTGACAGGGGCTGATGGTCACCTCGCCGCTGTCGATGATCGCCCCGGCCTCGGCGGCGGTCGCGGCCTCCTTCTCCAGCAGCAGGCCCGCGATGATCGCGCCGCGCATGGGCCCGGTGATGTCGGCCAGGTCGATCGGGGGTCCGGCGTGCAGGAAACGCCGCGGCCCGACCTGGCCGGTGGCGTCCCGCGCCTTGCAGACGTGGCGCAGACGGACCTCGGTGCCGTTCAGGGCGTCGAGGGTCGCCCGCATGGCATCGGAGGACATGGTGGCATCGGACATGGTGGTACTCCTGAGCGGGTGAGGAAGGCGCGGCGGCGACGTGGCCGCCGGGCGCGGTAGTAGGGAGCGACCCGGATGGGGGCACGCTCGCGCCGGGCGGTTCCGCCCGGGCCGCGGTCGTTATGCCGAAGGCGTCTGGCGCTGCCGTTCGGCCAGGAGCTTCCGCACGATCTCCCGGTTCAGCCGGGCGTGCTCGCGGGCGCGTTCAGCGGCGAGATCGGCCGAGCCCGAGGCGATCGCCTCGAACCACGCCGAGTGCTCCTCGAACAGGTCGGACGGGTCCCCCGTCTGCCGCAGAAGCCAGTGCAGACGCCCCTGCAGGGGCTCCAGCATGGCCTGCAGCAGGGTGTTGTGGGACAGCTTGAGTATCTCGTCGTGGAAGGCCTCGTTGGCCTTGCCGAGGGCGATGCGGTCCCCGGCGTCGAGCGCCTTGCGCGCACGGGCCAGGATGTTCCGCACGTGGCGCAGCTCGGCCTTGGTGGCCCGCGTCGCGGCCTGCTGGCTGGCCAGGACCTCCAGCGCCTCGCGTACGTCGAACAGCTCCTCGACGTCCTGAGCCGACAGCTCCACGACGACCGCGCCCCGCCGGGGGACCGTCTTGACGAAGCCCTCGCTTTCCAGCGCCCGGATCGCCTCGCGCACCGGTAGCCGGGAGACCCCGAGCTGGGCCGCGATCTCGGTCTCGACCAGTCGCGTGCCGGCCGGATACACGTCGTCGATGATGCGCTGGCGCAGCTCGTCGCGTACGCGGTCCCTGAGCGGCTTGTAGTCGGCGTCGATGTCGAACGAACCCGGCGCGTCCGCCTGCCTGCTCACAGGGCCGTCTCCCCGGTCTTCCGCCTCGGTCCAGGACCGGCGCCGACCGGTGCGGGCCGCTCTGCGCCGTCGAAAGGATAGCGCCGCCGGAAGTCGTCGGCCGCCGCGTCGAAGGTGGTGAACTCGACCCCGGGCAGGTCGAGCCAGCTCTCGAAGAGCCGTTCCAGCATCAGCAGCACCTGCGGCCGTCCGGACACGTCGGGATGCAGCGTCATGGGGAACACCGCGTAGTCGAGCTCACGGTAGACCCACTCGAACTGGTCACGCCACAGCCGTTCCACGTCGTGCGGGCTGACGAAGCCGTGGCTGTTCGGCGCGTTCTTCACGAACATCATCGGCGGGAGGTCGTCGACGTACCAGTTGCCGCAGAACTCGACGAGGTCCACCTCGGCGCCGTGCGTGAGGGGCGTCATCCAGTCCTCGGCGCGGCCGCTGTAATCGATCTTCGTCCACTCGTCGCCGACGCGGGCGTAGAAGGGGTGGAAGTCGTTGTAGTTCTGCGAGTGGTCGTAGGAGAAGCCGAACTCCTTGAGCAGGGCGGCGGTGTTGCGGCTCATCTCCCACCAGGGTGCGACGTAACCGCGCGGCGGCCGTCCCCACAGGTCCCGGACCAGCTCGACGCAGCGGCCGAGCACGTCCCGTTCCTGTTCGAGCGACATCTCGATGGGGTTCTCGTGGGAGTAGCCGTGCGCGCCGATCTCGTGTCCCCTGTCGGCGACGGCCGCCATCTGCGCCGGGAAGGTCTCGATGGAGTGTCCCGGGATGAACCAGGTGGTCCGCAGGCCGTACCGCTCGAAGAGCTGGAGCAGCCGCGGGGTGCCCACCTCGCCGGCGAAGACCCCGCGCTGGATGTCGTTCGGCGAGTCCTCGCCGCCGTACGAGCCGAGCCAGCCGGCGACCGCGTCGACGTCCACTCCGACAAGGATCTTGATGTTCTTGGCCATGGTGTTCCTCATCTCTGCGTCTGGACCGCGGGCGGGTGGGCCGGCAGCCGCCCGTACCCGGTGATCGGCGTCGTGTCCCCGGCCAGGGCGAGGGCCTGCCACAGCGTCGCGGCGACGCTGTCGACCACCAGGACGCCGCTCCGGCTCTCCCAGCGGGCGGCCAGGTGCGCGGCGCGCAGGTTGGTGCACACCACGGCGACCGCGTCACAGCCCGCCGCGGCGAGCGTGTCGAAGGCCTCGTCCAGCTCGGCGTCGCCGAGCAGCGCGAAGTCGTAGTTGGTGGTGCGGCCGAAGTGGCGGGCCGCGTGCACGGGAAAGCCGTGGTCCGCGTAGTGCCCGGCGATGGCGTCGCCGACGTCCCGCGTGTACGGCGTGAGCAGGCCCGTGCGCCTGGCCCCGAAGGCACGCAGGGCCGCGAGGACGGCCAGCGTCGAGGTCGTGGCGGGAGCGCCGGCGGCCCGCGCCATCTCGTCGCATAGGAGCTCGTCCCGGCCCGGGCCGAGCCAGGAGCCCGAGGTGCCGTTCCAGGCGACGACGTCGACGCGGGCGTCGCCGAGGAGACGGGACGCGTCGACGAAGGAGTTCTGGGCGAACTGGCGGGTGTCGGCGGGATCGAGGCTGATGCTCGTGACCCGCAATCGGGTGAAGTGGACCGACACGTCGTGCCGGGCGGCCAGCAGTTCGCCGGTCACGGGTTCCACGACGGTGTTGGACGACGGGGTGATCATGCCTATACGCCGGGCGGTCGGCCGCACGATGCCTCCGCTCAGAGGGAGCTAATCGGGGATACTGTATACAGAATCCTAAGCACCCTCTGCGACGGATAACAAGCGGGAACTGGTCATTGACACCCCTTTTGGCCCGCTTTAACCTCCTTGTACCGGCGCACCGGATACCCACCGTGACCGTTCCCGATGGGGGAGAACCGGCCCGTCGGAGTAGAGACGACCCCTGCTCACCCAGGGTTCGCCGCACGCCTGCCCATAGCTCCGAACCTCGGCTCGTCAACGCCGGCGGAGGGACCAGGGGGCGTTCACTCAGTGCCCAGGAGACCGCCGTGTCACCTACCGTTCGTGCACCCAAATCAACGGCTTCGGACCGCCACCCGGTGGACGAAGTCCTCCCTGCGCCCCGACTCTTCTTCTTCGGCCTGCAGCACATGTTGATCATGTACGCGGGCTGCGTCGCGGTTCCGCTCGTGCTCGGCGCCGTGCTCAAGCTGCCGACGCACACCATCGCACTGATCGTCAACGCCGACCTGCTGGTGGCCGGAATCGCCACCATCATCCAGAGCGTCGGCCTCACCCGCTTCTTCGGCATCCGGATGCCGGTGGTCGCGGGAGCCTCCTTCACCTTCCTCACTCCCATGATCCTCGTCGGCTCCGAATACGGCCTGCCGACCATGTACGGCTCGATGATCGCGGCCGGCGTCTTCGGGATACTGATCGCCCGGCCGTTCTCCAGGGTGCTGCGGTTCTTCCCGACGATGGTCACGGGCTGCGTGATCACGATCATCGGGCTCTCGCTGATCAAGGTGAGCGCCGACCTGATCATCGGTTCCGATCCGCAGGCGGCGGACTACGCCAGCGTGCGGTACATCCTCCTCGCCTTCGCCGTCGTAGTGATCGTCGTGCTGGCGAACCGCCTGTTCACCGGGTTCCTCCGCAACGTCTCGGTGCTGTTCGGCCTGGCGTTCGGCACGGTGATCGCCTGGATGATGGGCCTCACCGACTTCTCCTCGGTGGGCGGCGCCGGGTGGTTCGGCTTCTCGGCACCGCTGCAGTTCGGCGCACCGGAGTTCAGGCTCATGCCGATCGTCGCGATGTGCGTCGCCATGGTGGTGGTCTTCTGCGAGATGACCGCGTGCGTGCTCGCCATCGGCGACACGGTCGGCAAGAAGGTCAGCGACAAGGACATGGCCCGGGGCCTGGCCACCGACGGCCTGTCCGCCGTGCTGGCCGGCTTCATGAACTCCGTGCCCGACTCCACGTTCGGTCAGAACGTGGGACTGATCAGCCTGACCAAGGTCAAGAGCCGGTACGTCATCACCGTCACCGGTGTGCTTCTGGTGATCATGGGCGCCATCCCCAAGCTCGGTGAGATCGTCGCCAGCCTTCCGGGTCCCGTCATCGGCGGCGCCGGACTGGTGATGTTCGCGATGACGGGGGCCGTCGGCATCCAGATGCTCCAGAAGGTCGAGTTCAACGGGAACCAGAACCTGCTCATCGTCGCCGTCTCCCTCGGCGTCGGGATGCTGCCGGTGGCGGTGCCCACCATCTACCAGAACTTCAACCAGGACACCCAGTTCATCCTCGGCAGCGCGGTCACGGTCACGGTGCTGGTGGCCTTCCTGCTCAACCTGCTCTTCAACCACCTGCTGGTCCGCGGCGGCGCGCCGGCCACGGAGGCCCCCAAGGCCCCCGAGGCCGCCCCGGCGGCGGCGACGGACAGCTCAACCTGATTTCGCGCCCCGCCGCGCACATCACACGTAAGGAGCACCGAACCATGGGTCAGGCACCCGTCTCCGCGAACATCCGGCGCATCCTCGAGGTCATCGAAGAGGGCTCCCGGGACATGGCCACCGGCTGGAACCTTCCGCGCGAGTGCTATGTCGATCCGGAGTTCTACGCCTTCGAGCAGGAGGCCATCTTCATGCGCCAGTGGCTCTGCCTCGGCCGCGTCGACGAGATCCCGAAGCCCGGTGACTTCGTGCGCATCGACATGGGCGACGAGCCCCTGATGATGGTCCGCGGCAAGGACATGGAGATCCGGGTCCTCACCCCGGTCTGCGCCCACCGGGCCCACCTGGTGTGCGAGGGGGCGGGGAACACCGGCAGGCTCTTCCGCTGCCCCTTCCACGCCTGGACGTACGGGCTGGACGGCTCCCTCATCGCGGCGCCGTCCATGAACGACACCGTCGGCCTGAAGAACCTGAAGGGAGAGGCATACCTGCCCTCGCACCGGGTCGAGATCTGGAACGGCTTCGTCTTCACCAATCTCGACCCGGACGCGAAGCCGCTCGCGCCCACGCTCACCAAGCTGACCGCCGAGCTGGAGAACTACCACATCGGCGACATGGTCAGCATGCCGGTCGCCGAGCTGCGCGACAACAACTGGAACTGGAAGTCCCAGCTGGAGAACGGCATCGAGCCGTACCACAGCGCATACCTCCACGGCATGCTGCACGACTTCGCGCACGTCAGGCTCACCAGCTTCGTCGACATCAGTCCCGACGAGGGCGCGGTCTACCACCCGACCGGCTTCTATCACCCGGACGCCGGATTCAACCCGACCACCAAGGCCCTGCTCCCGGTGATCCCGACGCTCGGCGAGAAGGAACGCAACCAGGTCATCTTCGCCTCGATCCCGCCGAACCTGGGATTCGGGGCGGTTCCGGAGGGCCTGTTCTACTACCTCGTCCTGCCCGCCGGGCCGGAGCACATGAACCTGCGCATCGGCCACCTGTATCCGGAGGAGTCCACCCGGCACCCCCGTTTCGAGCAGCTCTACAAGATCGCCCAGGACGGCCTGGTCCTCTTCCACCAGCAGGACGCCAGCTCCGATCTCTCGCTCCAGAAGGGCATGCGCTCCCGCTTCCGCCGCCCCGGCCGCTACTCCTTCCAGGAGGAGTCGCTCCTCCAGTTCAACCAGTGGCTGCTGAAGCGCTACCAGGACTACGTGAACCTGGCCGACGGCGTGACCGAGCCCGCGGCGGCCCGCTGACCGGCGACATCCCGCCCCTAAGGAGACACACATGAAAGTCACTGTCGACCGCACCCTGTGCGACGGAAACGGCGTGTGCATGGGCATCGCCCCCGACGTCTTCGACGTCGACGACGACCTGACCCTCCACATCGCCGACGAGATCCCCGACGACCCGGCCATCCAGGCCCAGGTCCGGCAGTCGATCACCTCCTGCCCGGTCCTCGCGCTGAGCCTGGAGGAATAGCGATCGTGGTCGCCACCACCTCGCAGACCGTCGTGGTGGCCGGCGGATCCCTCGCCGGCCACACCGTGGTCGCCGAACTCGCCCGGCGCGGCTTCGCCGGCGACGTCGTCTGGGTACGCGGGCCCGAGGGCACGGGCCCGTACTCCCGGCCCGCCCTGTCCAAGGAACTCATCCAGGGCAAGGTCACCCGCGACGACATCCGCCTGCCCGCCCCCGAGGCGTACGGCCTGCGGCTGCGCGTCGTTGACCACGCGGTGTGCGCGCGACTGGACCCGGACGACGACCGGGTGCTGGTCACGTCCGCGCCGGGGGCCCGGGGAGAACCGTCAGACGGCCACTGGATCCCTTTCGACGCCCTGTTCGTCTGCACGGGGACGCGCGCCCGCCTGCCGGAGGCGTTCGCCGGGCTGCCCAACGTCCACTGCCTGCGGACGCTCGCCGACGCCGAACGGATCAGGGAACGGCTGCCCGGCCGGCCCCGGACGGTGGTCGTCGGCGCCGGTCTGGTCGGCAGCGAGATCGCCGCGTCGTTGCGGTCCTGCGGGCTGCCGGTCGAGCTGGTCGTGCAGGGGCGGCTGCCCATGGACACGGTGTTCGGCGATGACCTCGGACAGTTCTGCCTGGACCGGCACCACGCCCACGGCGTCACGACCCGGCTGCTGACGACCGTCACCGGCCTGTCGGCGGCCGGGCCGGACGGCCCGGTCGTCCTGACCTTCGACGACGGCGGGCAGACCTCGGCCGACCTGGTCGTTCTCGGGCTCGGCGCGGTCACGGCCTGCGAATGGCTGCGCGGCTCCGGGCTCGATCTCTCCGACGGCCTCGGCTGCGACGAAGCCCTGCGCACCGCGCGGCCGAACGTCTTCGCGGCCGGGGACGTCGCCAACTGGAGGCACCCCGTGTTCGGCCGCCGGATGCGGGTCGAGCACTGGAGCAACGCATCGGCCCAGGCGCGGCACGCCGTCGAGAGCTGGTGGGCCGGGCAGGAGGGCCGTGAGCCTCCGGCCTTCGCGGAGGTGCCGTATTTCTGGTCCGACCAGTACGGCCTGAAGTACCAGATGGTCGGCCACGCGCGCGGGCACGACGAGGTCAGCGTCGAGAGGACCGGCGCGGACGGGCATCCGTTCGTGACCTACTTCCGTGAGGGCCGCGTCGTCGCCGCCGCCGGGGTGAACGCGCCGCGCGCGGTGATGCGCATGAAGGCGCGCATCCAGTCCGAAGGAACGACGACCCAGGGGGCGTACGCAGGGTGAACGGCGACCTGGCCGGAGACGGCACGACACACGCGCACGACGGCGGGCGGGACCCCGCGCTGGCCGGGGTGATCCGGGACCACATGTGGTCGCTGCTGAGCGACCGCTACCGCACCAACCGCCGCTCCCCGGGCGCGCCGACCGAGGACGAGTACCTTCACGACCGGCCGTTCTGGCCCGAGTTCACCTTCGAGGAGGTGAGGTACGCGGTGGAGGGCGGCAGGGACCTGCTCCTGGTGACCTTCCACGACACCGACGTACCGGAGATCACCCTTGGCTTCCGGATCGACCTCGACAAGGCCATGACCGAGTGGTCCCGGCGCGTCGGCGGGCGCCTTCCGCGGCAGCACCCGGAGATGTTCGCGGCGGAACTGATCTGGTTCATGGTCTGCTTCATCGGCGTCGCCGACTTCGACGGGGCGACGGGCACGCCCGGATCCCCGCCGTACTGGATCAACGACGGCTCCGAGATCTTCGGAAAGCTCAGGAACAACCCGAACATGGAGACCTTCGAGTCTCACCGCTGACGTCCCCCGACAGAAAGGCCGGCACCGCCATGGCAGTTGTCGAGATCGAAAAGCCCCGCGACGGCGTCGCGATCATCCGGCTCAACCGGCCGGAGGTGCGGAACGCGCTCAACACCGAGGTGCGTGAGCTGCTCGCCGCCGCCGTCGAGACCCTCAACCAGGACGACGACATCGGCGCCATCGTCCTGACCGGCGGCGACACCGTCTTCGCCGTCGGCGCCGACCTGAACGAGCAGGCCGGACGCGACGTGGTGGGCGCGATCCGCGCCTACACCCACCAGGCGTTCTGGTACAGCGGCAAGCCCGTGATCGCCGCCGTGAACGGGGACGCGTTCGGCGGCGGCAACGAGTTCATCCTCCAGTGCGACTTCGTCATCGCCTCCGAGAGCGCCCGCTTCGCCCAGACCGAGGTCACCATCGGCCTGGTTCCCGGCGGCGGCGCGACGCAGCGGCTCCCCCGCACCATCGGACGGCAGAACGCGTTGTACGCCCTCCTCACCGGCACGCCCATGACCGCCGCCGACGCGTACCGGCTCGGTTACGTCTCCGAGGTGGTCGAGGGCAACGCCATCGACCGGGCCGTGGAACTGGCCGCGCTGATCGCGTCTCGCCCCCGCCTGGCCGTACGGCAGATCAAGGAGGTCGTCCGCCTTGGTCTGGACGTCCCCTTCGAGGCCGGGATCGCGCTGGAGCGCCGGGGTTACCAGCTCATGTTCGGCACGCGGGACCTGCGCGAGGGCTTCGCCGCGGTACGGGAGGGGCGGGAGCCGAAGTTCACCGGCGACTGATGCGGGGAGCGCCCATGGCGCGTGTCCGGCACGGTGAACGGTAGGCTGTGGGGGTTGCGCTCGTAACGCCTTCCGCTAGGGCGGGTGAGGGGGAGCGCGCCAATCCGTCGGTCGAGTCATCCCTAGGAGATGTGCCGTGTCCGAAGTACTCATCGCCGCCGAGCTTCGCAACGAGTTCGGCAAGGGCGCCGCCCGCAAGATCCGCCGGGCGAACAAGGTCCCCGCTGTCCTGTACGGCCACGGCACCGAGCCCAAGCACCTGACCCTCCCCGGCCACGACCTGCTGCTCGCGCTGCGCACGCCGAACGTGCTCATCCGCCTGCGGGGCGAGGGCGTGGACGAGATCGCGCTGCCCAAGGGCGTCCAGCGCGACCCGATCAAGGGCTTCCTGGAGCACGTCGACCTGCTGCTGGTCAAGCGCGGCGAGAAGGTCACCGTCGAGATCCCGGTCACCGTCACCGGCGACCCGATCGGCAGCGCGATCGTCGAGCAGCAGCTCGTCACGATCTCGGTCGAGACCGAGGCGACCCACATCCCGACCGGCGTCGAGGTGGACGTGGACGGCAAGGACACCGGCTTCGCGGTGCACGCGAGCGACCTGAAGCTGCCGGAGGGCACCACGCTGGCCGGCGACCCCGAGGCCCTGGTGCTGCAGGTGATCGGCGCCCCGGTCGCCGAGCTGCCCGAGGAGGGCGAGGCCGCCGAGGGCGAGAGCGCCGAGGCCGCCGAGTAGGACCGGTTCGTGAGAGAGTCCTCCACAGGGTGTCCTGTGGAGGGCTCTTCCATGTGAGGAGACAGCGGAGGAGACAGCGATGTCCGACGCGTCCGCGCAGCGGTGGCTGGTGGCAGGCCTGGGCAACCCCGGGCCGGAGTACGCCGGGAACCGGCACAACGCGGGCTTCATGGTGCTCGACGAGCTGGCGGCCCGGGTCGGCGGGCGGTTCAAGGCGCACAGGTCGCGGGCCGAGGTGGTCGAGGGCCGCCTGGCCGCGCTCCCGGTGGTGCTGGCCAAGCCGTTGTCGTTCATGAACCTGTCCGGCGGCCCGGTGAAGGCGCTGGCCGACTTCTACAAGGTCACCCCCGAGCGGGTGATCGTGGTCCACGACGAGCTGGACATCCCGTACGGCGCGCTGCGCGCGAAGATCGGCGGCGGCGACAACGGCCACAACGGCCTGAAGTCGATCACGAAGTCGCTCGGCACGCGCGACTACCCGCGGATCCGGTTCGGCATCGGCCGCCCGCCGGGCCGCATGGACCCGGCGACCTTCGTGCTGCGCGACTTCGCCACGGCCGAGCGCAAGGACCTGCCGTTCCTCGTGGACCGGGCGGCCGACATGGTGGAGTCGCTGATGACCGCCGGTCTGGAGACCACGCAGAACCGCTTCCACGCCGCCGACCTCAATCCGGCGAAGCCTCCCCGCTGAGATCCGGCGAAGCCGCCCCGCCGAGGTCCGGCGAAGCCGCACCGCTGACGTCGCCGGTCTCGCGGTGTGCGGAGCCCGGCCACTCCATGAGGTTCTGCAGCAGTTCCGCCTGCTCGATGGCGTCGTCGAGCGCGTTGTGGGTGTGCGGGCGCTTCGTGCGCACCTCGCGCGGCATCTGGCGCTTGGTCGCCCAGGCCACCGGCACCACGGCCTTGGCGGCGTACAACGTCTTGATGTCGATGCACCGGGAGTGGCCGAAGGGCGACTCCCCGGTGAACCGGAGGAAGTACCAGTACATCCACATCCAGTCGTACGACAGCGGGAAGGCCGCGAGCACCGGCAGATCGTCGCCGCACACCTCGCGCACCCAGGCCGACGCCGCCGCCATCGCCTCGGCCGGGTCGCGTCCCTCGCGCAGCAGCGCCGCCCGGTCGAGGCCGCTCACCGCCAGCGCCTCCGCCACGTAGTCGTCGCTGATCGGCCGTAACTCCGCGTAGAACGTCAGGGACTCCGGGTCGGTCCGCTCGAACCGCCGCCCGGTCATCCGGCCGGCCACGGTCATGCCGAAGCTGACCATCGAGTACGGCCCCGGAATCGGGCCGTCCGCCTCGACATCAACCGATATGTACGTTTCGGCTTTCACTGAAATCTCCCTGAGACGCCGGGGCGGGCGGCTAGCATTCCACCACGATCGGTAGCCGAATCATCACGGGGGGCGATGGTGCTGGACGGTGACACGTCCTCGCTCGCCGTCGGCACGTCGCGCGACTCGCCCGCCCATCCGATGCCCAGGCCGCCCGCGTGGGCGGTCCGATATCGGCTCACCGCGGCCGTCTGCGACATCCTGGGCGCCCTTCTCGCGGGGGTCACCGCCGTGGTGATCCGGTTCGGCGAGGTTACTCCGTACGTGACGCCGTATGTCATGGCGAGCGCCGCGCTGCCCGCCGTCTGGGTGGTGATCCTGGTCCTCAGCCGGGCCTACGAGCCGCGCCTGATCGGCGTGGGGGCGGAGGAGTTCCGCCGGGTCGCGCGGGCGGGCTTCACGTTGGTCGCGGGCGTCGCGATCGCCGCGTACGCGGCGAAGACCGACATCGCCCGCGGCTACGTGCTGATCGCGCTGCCCCTCGCCACCGCGCTCACCCTCGGCGCCCGGTACGGCCTGCGGCGGCGGCTGCACCGCAGGCGGGCGAGGGGCGAGGGCGGCATGCGCAGGGTCGTGGCCGTGGGCCACCGGACGGCGATCGCCGAACTGGTCGGCACCTTCCGCAGGGAGCGTTACCACGGCATGGAGGTGGTGGCCGCCTGCGTGCCCGCTTACGCCACCGGCGGGGTCGGCGACGTGCCGGTGCTGGGCGACTTCTCCGACGTGCCGCTGGTCGTGGAGCAGGTCCGGGCGGACACGGTCGCGGTGCTCGCCTGCCCCGAGCTGGACGGCACGGCGCTGCGCAGGCTGGCCTGGCGGCTGGAGCGCACCCGCACCGACCTCGTGGTGGCGCCCGCGCTGATGGAGGTAGCCGGCCCGCGGACCGCGATCCGGCCCGTCGCCGGGCTCCCGCTGCTGCACGTGGAGCATCCCGAGCTGGCGGGCGGACGCCGGTTGGTCAAGGACGTGTTCGACCGGCTGGTCGCCGGCGCGGCGCTGGTCGTGCTGGCCCCGCTGCTGGCCGCCGTCGCCGTGGCCGTACGGGCGACCGGCCCGGGCCCCGCCCTGTTCCGTCAGCGGCGGGTCGGCAGGGACGGCGCGGAGTTCACGATCCTCAAGTTCCGCACCATGCGGCGGGACGCGGAGGCCCGCAAGGTCGAGCTGGTCAGCGACGCCGAGGGCGTGCTGTTCAAGGTGCGCAGGGATCCGCGGGTCACCCCGCTCGGCGCCGCGCTGCGGCGTTACTCGATCGACGAGCTGCCACAGCTCATCAACGTGCTGCGGGGCGACATGTCGCTCGTCGGGCCGCGTCCGCCGCTGCCCGAGGAGGTCGCGCGGTACGGCGACGACGTACGCAGGAGGCTGGTGGTGCGGCCGGGAATGACCGGGCTCTGGCAGGTCAACGGCCGGTCTGACCTCTCGTGGGAGGAATCGGTACGGTTGGACCTACGTTATGTCGAGAACTGGTCTCTCATGCTGGATCTGCAGATCTTATGGAAGACGTGGTCTGCGGTCGCGCGCGGAGCGGGAGCGTACTGAGAATGACGATGCGGGACGACCATTCCCTTGCCGGGCAGTTGGCGACGGAGGCGGGGGAGCGGCTTGTGGAGCTGCGCGCCCGTATCGGGTTCGCGGACGCCCGGGCGTTGAAGGACGCCGGTGACCAGGCCTCGCACCGATTCCTCATGGACGCGCTGGCGCGGCTGCGGCCGGACGACGCCGTGCTGTCGGAGGAGGCGACCCGCGAGGAGCGGATGGACCCCCGGCGGCTGTCGGCCGAGCGGGTGTGGATCGTCGACCCCCTCGACGGCACCCGCGAGTTCTCGGAGCAGGGCCGCACGGACTGGGCCGTCCACGTGGCGCTGTGGGAACGCGGCCGTCTCACGGCCGGTGCGGTCGCCCTGCCCGCCTGGCCGGGATCGGCCCAAAAACCAGCACAGGGTCGTACGCTCACGACGGCGGCGCCGCCCGAGCTGCCGGAGAAGGTGCGCGAGCCGTTCCGCATCGCGGTCAGCCGCACCCGGCCGCCCGAGTTCGTCCGTGAGCTGGCCGCCCGCCTCGGCGGGGAACTCGTCCCCATCGGCTCGGCCGGTGCCAAGATCGCCGCGGTCCTCACCGGAGAGGTCGAGGCGTACGTGCACGCCGGGGGCCAGTACGAGTGGGACTCGGCCGCACCGGTCGCGGTGGCGGTCGCGGCGGGGGCCCACGCGAGCAGGATCGACGGCTCACCCCTGACCTACAACCAGGGGGACCCCTCACTGCCGGATATCCTGGTCTCCCTACCGGATCTGGCGCCAACGTTGCTCGCCGGAATCCGTGACCTGCATCGCCAGACTCCGTGAAGGAAGTCCCCATGCTTCAGCGTGACTACACCACGTCGCAGCTCGACGTGCTCGAGGCCGAGGCGATCCACATCATGCGCGAGGTCGCGGCCGAGTTCGAGCGCCCGTGTCTGCTCTTCTCCGGCGGCAAGGACTCGATCGTCATGCTGAGGGTCGCGGAGAAGGCCTTCTGGCCGGCGCCGATCCCCTTCCCTCTGATGCACGTGGACACCGGCCACAACTTCACCGAGGTGATCGAGTTCCGCGACCGGCGGGTCGCCGAGCTCGGCGCGCGGCTGGTGGTCGCCTCGGTCCAGGCGTCGATCGACGCCGGACGGGTGGCCGAGCAGACCGGGCGGCGGGCCTCCCGCAACCGGCTGCAGACCACGACGCTGCTGGACGCGATCGAGGAGCAGGAGTTCGACGCGGTGTTCGGCGGGGCCCGGCGCGACGAGGAGAAGGCCCGGGCCAAGGAGCGGGTGTTCTCCTTCCGCGACGAGTTCGGCCAGTGGGACCCGAAGAACCAGCGCCCCGAGCTGTGGAACCTCTACAACACCAAGATCAGCAGGGGTGAGCACATCCGGGTGTTCCCCCTGTCGAACTGGACCGAGCTGGACGTGTGGCACTACATCCGGCGCGAGGGAATCGAAATCCCGTCGATCTACTTCGCCCACTCGCGCAGGGTCTTCGAACGCGACGGCATGCTGCTGGCCGACGCCGAGGTGGTCCAGCGGGGCGAGGACGAGCCGGCGTTCGAGGCGGTCGTCCGCTACCGCACCGTCGGCGACATGACCTGCACCGGCGCCGTCGCCTCCACCGCCACGACGGTGGAGCAGATCATCGACGAGATCGCCGCCACCCGGATCACCGAGCGCGGCGCCACCCGCGCCGACGACCGGGCCTCCGAGGCCGCCATGGAAGATCGCAAGAAGGAAGGCTACTTCTGATGGACATCCTTCGTTTCGCGACGGCGGGCAGCGTCGACGACGGCAAGTCGACGCTGATCGGGCGGCTGCTGTTCGACTCCAAGGCGATCTTCGAGGACCAGCTCGAGGCGGTGGAGCGCACCTCCCGCGACCGGGGCACGGAATACACCGACCTGTCGCTGCTGACCGACGGCCTGCGGGCCGAGCGCGAGCAGGGCATCACGATCGACGTGGCCTACCGTTACTTCGCCACGCCGAAGCGGAAGTTCATCATCGCCGACACCCCCGGGCACATCCAGTACACCCGGAACATGGTCACCGGCGCCTCCACCGCCGACCTGGCGATCATCTTGATCGACGCGCGCAAGGGCGTGCTGGAGCAGTCGCGGCGGCACGCCTTCCTGACCACGCTGCTGCGGGTGCCGCACCTGGTGCTGGCGGTCAACAAGATGGACCTCGTCGACTACTCCGAGGCCCGGTTCGAGGAGATCCGCGAGGAGTTCACCTCGTTCGCGAGCAAGCTCAACGCCTCGGACCTGACGTTCATCCCCATCTCGGCCCTGCACGGCGACAACGTCGTGTCCCGGTCGGAGAACATGCCGTGGTACGAGGGCTCGTCGCTGCTGCACCACCTGGAGAACGTGCACATCGCCTCCGACCGCAACCTGGTCGACGTGCGTTTCCCCGTGCAGTACGTCATCCGCCCGCACAACGCGACCAACCAGGAGCTGCACGACTACCGGGGCTACGCCGGGCAGGTCGCGGGCGGCGTGCTCAAGCCCGGCGACGAGGTCCTGCACCTGCCCTCCGGCCTGACCACGACGATCACCGCGATCGACACGTTCGACGGCCCGGTGCAGGAGGCGTTCGCGCCGATGTCGGTCACCCTGCGCCTGGGTGACGACATCGACATCTCCCGGGGCGACATGATCTGCCGGCCGAACAACCAGCCGCAGGCCGCCCAGGAGATCGACGCCATGGTCTGCTGGATGGCCGACGGCCTGAAGCTCCAGCCCCGCTCCAAGCTGATCATCAAGCACACCACCCGTACGGCCCGGGCCCTCGTGCGCGACCTGCACTACCGGCTCGACGTGAACACCCTGCACCGGGACGAGTCGGTCACCGCCCTCGGCCTGAACGAGATCGGCCGGGTGTCGCTGCGGACGACCCAGCCGTTGTTCGTGGACGACTACGCCCGCAACCGTCTGACCGGCGGATTCATCCTGATCGACGAGGCCACCAACGGCACCGTCGGCGCCGGGATGATCGTCGACGCGCACTGATCGGCACTCGCCGAGAGCCCGGGAGGGCCTGCGGGGGCGAGGCACGGGACAGTGATCCGGTGCCCGCCCCTCAGGGCCTTCCGCGGGCAAGGTCAGGTTGCCGCAGGTCATGCCGCGCTAAGGGGCGGCGAGGATCTCCAGTGGCCGGTCGGGGTCGGCCAGCGCTTGGGGCGTGACGGGCGTCCCGGCGCGTATCAGCCTCTTGATCGGCTCGACGACGTCCCAGACGTTGACGTTCATGCCGGCCAGGACGCGATCGCCGCTGAGCCAGAACGCGATGAACCGCCGGGCCGCGACGTCGCCCCGGAAGACCACCTGGTCGTAGCCGCCCGGCTCGACGTGGCCGACGTACTCCATGCCGAGGTCGTACTGGTCGGTGTAGAAGTAGGGCAGGTCCTCGTAGACCGCGTCCCTGCCCAGCATGGCGGCGGCGGCGACGGCGGGCTGTTTGAGCGCGTTGGCCCAGTGTTCGACCCGTACGTGTTTGCCCAGTAGAGGGTGGTAGGCGTTGGCGACGTCCCCGGCGGCGACGATGTCCGGGTCGCCGGTCCGCAGGGTCGCGTCCACCACGATGCCGTTGTCCACGTGCAGCCCGGCGCGCAGGGCGAGCCGCACCTCGGGCTCGGCGCCGACGCCGACGAGGACGGCGTCGGCGGCGATCTTGTCGCCGTCGCCCAGACGTACGCCCGAGGGCGTGATCTCGCTGACGGTGACCCCCAGCCGGAGGTCGACGCCGTGGTCACGGTGCAGGTCGGCGAAGACCTGGGCGGCCTCGGGCCCGAGCACGCGCAGCAGCGGCAGCCGCGCCGTCTCCAGCACCGTGACCGCGACGCCGGCCTGCCGGGCGGCCGCGGTGACCTCCAGCCCGATCCAGCCGGCCCCGATCACCGCCAGCCGGGACACGCTCCCGAGGACGTCCCGGAGCGACTCGCAGTCCTCGATGCGGCGCAGGTAGCGCACGTGCGGCTCCTGTGCGCCGGGGATCGGCGGCCGTCGCGGCCGGGCCCCGGTGGCCAGCAGCAGTTTGTCGTATTCGATCGCGCCTCCGTCGGCCAGTTCGACGCGGTGAGCGCCGCGGTCGAGGCCGGTCGCGGCCACGCCGAGCAGCAGCTCGACGTCGTGCTCGGCGTACCAGCCGTCCTGGTGGACGAAGACGCCGGCCCGGTCGGTCGTGCCCGTCAGGTAGCCCTTGGACAGAGGGGGCCGCTCATAGGGGTGATGCGGCTCGGCGCCGATCAAGGTGATCCGTCCGTCGAACCCCTGCTCGCGCAGGGCTTCGGCGGCTTTGGCCCCGGCCAGACCGGCTCCGACGATCACGAATCTCTGCTGTGTCACGGCGATGCCTCCTTCTTCAGGGGCGGGTGGCGGTGAGGGCGAAGAACTCCTGACGGGAGCGGGCGTCCTCCCTCAGGATGCCCAACAGCGTCGAGGTGACGGTGGTCGAGCCGACCGCCCGTACTCCCCGCAGAGTCATGCAGGTGTGCTCGGCCTCGATCACGACGCCGACCCCGGCGGGCCGCAACCGGTCGGCGAGCCAGTCGGCCACCTGTTTGGTGAGCCGTTCCTGCACCTGCGGCCGGCGGGCGAAGTGCTCGACGACACGGGCCAGCTTGGACAGTCCGAGGATGCGGTCGCCGGGAAGGTAGCCGACATGGGCGACTCCGGCGAAGGGCAGCAGGTGATGCTCGCAGACCGAGCGGACCGGGATCGACCGGGCCAGCACGAGTTCGTCGTAGCCCTCCTCGTTGGGGAAGGTGGTCAGGTCGAACGGGCGTGGCGTGAACAGCTCGGCATACGCCTTGGCCATCCGCGCCGGAGTCTCCCGCAGGCTCTCGGAGTCCGTGGAGATGCCCAGCGCCTCCAGGAACTCGCCGGCCGCCCGCTCGGCGGCGGCCAGGTCCACGCCGTCGCGTGACTCGTCGATCACCCGCAGGGCGGTAGCGGAGCGCATCTCAGCCGCCGCTCACGCCGAGGGCGGTCAGCAGCACCAGCGCCACGGTGGCCACGGCCAGCAGACCATGCCCGGCCACGATCACGACCGGGAAGTGCCGCTCGGCCGGTCCCGCCGTGCCGGTGGCGCCGGGCCCGCCGGCCACCGCCGTACGGGCGCGGTAGGCGGGGATCCACCGGGCGAACATCGCGAAGCCCAGCAGCGCGACCGGGACCAGCAGGACCAGCGCGACCCACGCCAGGGCGGCGATGCCGGCGAACAGGTACACGATCCACACCACCAGCCCGGCGGCGGCCAGCGCGAAGTGACCGAAGATCAGCCCCGGTGAGAAGCGGCTGGTACGCCGTCCGCCTCTGGCGATCCAGGTGCCCAGCATCACGAAGCCGCCCACCGCGGTGAGCAACCACGTGACCAGTGCAGCGATACCCATGACGAGTTCTCCTCCTGTTGGTGGAATGAGGGTCAGCGCCGGAAACCGTCGGCTTGGGTGACCTCGTCGGCCACCCGTACGCCGTAGCGGTAGGCGAGCTTGCCGCCCAGATAGCCGGAGACCACGAGCAGCGCCAGGCTGCCCGCGGAGAGCAGCAGCGGGCCGAGCGCGACCGGGCCCGCCGCTGTGCCCGCCGCTGGGCCGGCCTGACGCCACAGGAAGCCGACGGCGTACGCGGCGGTGATCACGAGGTTGAGCCCCATGTGGAGCAGACCCGTGCGGAACGCCGGGGTGCCCGCCGGGATGGCGAACAGGTCGAGGAACCCGGCCATCGCCGCGGCCAGCGCGCCGAGCACGCCGATGGCGATGAGCCACTTCGAGCCCTCGGCCAGGAAACCCGGATCGGGAGCGAACCGGGACACCAGGTCGAAGACCATGCTCGCCACCCATGCGCCGATGGGCACGGCGACCAGCATCGGGTGGAACGGATGGCCGTACGGCCCGGCCAGCACCGCGCTCACCGGTCGTTTCGCCTCGTGCAGCTCACCGGTCATCGGGACCTCCGTGTGTGACATATTACGCCAATGAATGTTGGTCTTATTCGGCCGGGCGGTCAAGGTGTTCGCGTACATCGACGTGGCTATGGTTTTCGACCGCGCAGGCGGGCGTTATCGTGGCAGGGTGACGACGGATCCCGCGATCAGTGCGGTGGCCGCGCTGGACGACGCGCTGCGGCAGGGCATGTACGCCTACATCCGCAGGGCGCGCCGCCCGGTGACCCGGGACGAGGCCGCCGCCTCGGTCGGGATCTCCCGCAAGCTGGCCGCCTTCCATCTGGACAAACTGGTCGACGCCGGCCTGCTACGCGCCCGCTATGAGGCGGTCGGCGGCATCCGCAAGGTCGGCCGCACTCCGAAGGTCTACGAACCCACCGAGACCGACATCCGCGTCACGATCCCCGAACGCCGGCACGAGGTGCTGGCCGACATCCTCATGGACGCCGTTCTCGCGGAGCGTGAAGAGGAGAGCGCCCGCCAGGCGGCGGTCCGGGTCGCCGGCCGGCGCGGCGAGGAGATCGGCGCCGCGGAACGCGCCCGGGCCAAGCCCGGCCGCCTCGGCGCGGAACGCGCCCTCACCCTGCTCGAAGGCCTGCTCGCGCGGCACGGCTTCGAGCCCGGCCGCGAGTCCCCCACCTGCGTACGGCTGCGCAACTGCCCGTTCCATCCCCTGGCGGCGCGGGCCCCCGAACTGGTCTGCGGGGTCAACCACGCCTTTCTCGACGGCATGCTCACCGGCCTGGAAGCCTCCAGGGTGCGGGCCGTCCTGGTGCCGCGGCCGGGAGAGTGCTGCGTCGAACTGCGCTCCTCCTGAGGCGGCTTCCCCGGCACCGCCGGCTGTATCCGTCCCCGGGTGGCGGGCTCGTAGATCCTTTGGTGATTGCCAGCCGCCCGATCACCCTCCGCGCTAGTGTCGTCACGTTTCGCATCCATTCATGGAGGACACGTGGCCGACACACAGCCAGTGATCTTCGTGGGCGGCCTGGGACGCAGTGGCAGCACCCTGCTCGAACGTCTCCTCGGCGAGGTGCCCGGCGTGGCGCCGCTCGGCGAGGTCGTCCACCTGTGGGACCGCGGCGTACGCGCCGACGAGCCCTGCGGCTGCGGGCAGCGATTCTCCCAGTGCCCGTTCTGGACGAAGGTGGGCACCCGCGCGTTCGGGCAGTGGCGGCAGAGTCAGGCGGGCTGGCTGCCCGGCCTGCGCGCCCGCGTCGACCGGACCCGCCGCCTGCCCGTCCTCGCCCTCGGACTCGCGAGCCGTGAGGCCGAGCTGGCCGAGTACGTACGGTCGTACTCCCGTATCTACGCGGCGGCGGCCGAGATCGCCGACGCCCGGGTCGTCGTCGACTCCAGCAAGCACGCCTCCCTGGCGTACTGCCTGGCGGCGATCATGGAGCTGCGCGTCGTGCAGGTGGTGCGCGACCCCCGCGCGGTGGCCGCGTCGTGGCGGCGCAGGGTGCGCAGGCCCGAGGACGGGCGGCCGATGACCCGCTGGACGCCCGCACGCACCGCCGTCCACTGGCTGGCCCAGAACCTCGCCTACGAGGTGCTGCGCCGCAAGGGCGTGCAGGTCGTCCGGGTGCGTCACGAGGACCTGGTGCACGATCCCCGCGCGACCCTGGCACGCCTGGCCGCGCTGCTCGGCCTCCCCGACGACGGCCTCGCCTTCCTGGACGACCGCGAAGCGCTGCTCGGCGTCGCGCACACCGTATCCGGCAACCCGATGCGCTTCTCCGTGGGCCCGGTCGGGATACGGAACCGTCCGGCGCCCCTGCCGCGCCCCCAGCGGTGGCTCGTCACCGCGCTCACCCTCCCGCTTCTCCTCTTCTACGGTTACGGTCTCGCCTACCACCGGGGAGCCGGGCGTTGAGGCCGTCCGTCGGCGTCGTCATCCCCACCCGCGGCGACCGGCCCGGTCCGCTCCTGGCCGCGCTGACCGGGGTGCTCGCCCAGGACTACGCCGGCCGGGTCGACGTGGTGGTCGTGGCCGACGGCGTCCCCGCCTTCCTCGTCGCCCAGCAGGTGTCCATGCCTGACTCGGGGGCCGTCCGGGGCGTGCGCGTGCTGGGCAACCGGAGCGCTCGCGGCCTGCCGGGCGCGCGCAACACCGGGATCTCCGTGCTCGGCACCGATCTCGTCGCCTTCTGCGACGACGACGACCTCTGGCTGCCCGGCAAGCTGGCCGCCCAGGTCGACGCCCTGGCGGAGGAGCCCGCCGCCGGCTTCGCGAGCTGCGCCGTCGAGGTCGAGTACGGCGACCGCCGGGTACCGCGGCTCGCCGGCACGGGCAGGGTCACCCACCGGCACCTCACCCGCTCGCGCATGATGATGGTGCACTCCTCGACGTTCCTGTTCCGCCGGGGCTGGGCCTGGGTGGACGAGAGCGCCCCGGGCGGTCAGAACGAGGACTGGGACCTCGCGCTGCGCGCCGCCTGGCGGCATCCGATCGTCCACGTCGACCGGCCGCTCGTGCGGGTGCGCTGGGGCTCCTCGCACTACGCGGGGCGGTGGGCCGACCGGATCGCGGGCCTGGAGTGGATGCTCGCCCGGCATCCCGGGCTGGCCGCCGAGCCGCGGGGCGCGGCCCGCGTCTACGGGCAGCTCGCCTTCTGCCACGCCGCCCTCGGCAGGCGCCGCGAGGCCGCCCGCTGGTCTCTGCGCGCCTTCTCCGCGCGGCCGGGCGAGCCGCGCGCGGCGATGGCGCTGGCGGTCGCCGGAGGGCTGGTCAGCCCGCGCGCCGTGCTGCACGCTCTCCACGTCCGCGGCCACGGCATCTGATGGCCGACGTACCGTCTCCCACGGCGGCCGTGGACCCGGTGCTGGCCGGGGCCGGCAGGGTCCCAGTGGGCGCGGTGCGGCTCGACCCGCTCACCGAGGCGCAGGTGGTCGCGCATGTCATGGACGCGCTGGAGCGCGGTGTGGGCGGCCATGTCGTCACGCCGAACGTCGACATCTGTCGTGCCGCCGCCCGCGACCCCTCGCTGCGCGCGCTGATCGACGCGGCCGAACTCGTCGTGGCCGACGGCATGCCGCTGGTCTGGGCGTCGCGACTGCTCGGGCGTCCGCTGCCGGAACGGGTGACCGGAGCCGACCTGATCTGGTCGCTGACCGGGGCCGCCGCGGCCTGCGGCCTGTCCGTCTATCTCATCGGGGGTCCGCCCGGCGTCGCCGAGGCGGCGCGCGACGCGCTGTGCGAGCGGCACCCGGGCCTGGTCGTGGCGGGCGTCCACGCTCCGCCGTACGGCTTCGAGACCAGTGCGGCGGCGATGGCGGAGCTGCGGGCGCGGCTCGTCGCCGCGCGGCCCTCCCTGGTCTTCGCCGGACTCGGGTTCCCCAGGCAGGACCGGCTCATCGCGGCGCTCCGGACCGACCTGCCGGACGCCTGGTTCGTGGGGTGCGGCGCGGCCATCGCGTTCGCCGCCGGGTCGGTGCGCCGCGCGCCCGAATGGATGGGCGACCATGGACTGGAGTGGTTGTTCCGCCTGGTCGGCGAGCCCCGGCGGCTCGCCCGCCGTTACCTCGTCGACGACCTCCCCTTCGCCCTGCGCCTTCTGACCGGCGCCCTGCTGCGCAGGGCCTTCGGGCCGCGAAGCAAGCGGTAGGAAGCAGAGGTCAGAAGGCGTACGGACCGAAGCGGCCCCAGGCGACCACGGCGGCCAGTACCAGGAGCACCAGGTTGACGACGATGACCTGGGCTTCCGCGCGGCGGGCGTGGACGACGACCGCTCCGGCCATGATCAGGGCGATGCCGAGCGCGGCGAGCGGCGTCAGCACCGGGGCGATGCCCGTGACGGTTGGCAGGACGAGGCCGAAGGCGACCAGCACCTCGAGAGCACCGATGCCCTTGACCGCGCCCGAGGAGAAGTCCTCGGTCCAGGCCATGCCGGACGCGGCCAGCCTGTCCTTCGGCTGGGCGAGTTTCATCACCCCGGCGACGAGGAAGGCGAGGGTGAGCAGGCCGGCGATGACCCAAAGGACGACGTTCATGGGGAGTCCGTTTCTTGCGGCAGCAGGGCGAAATGTAGCGGATGGGCGGGCCGTGGCCATCGCCGCGGACCGCTGTCACGCCTGTCTCGGCCGCGATGCCGCCGGCGTCCAGGGTTCGTATCCGGCGCCGGAGACGCCGAATCTTCCGTCCACGGCACGCGTCGCCATGACCTCCCATGAACGGCAGATCTTCTCGGCGCTGAGATCCGGATTTACGCTTCCGCCATGTCTGCCGAGCGCTTTGAGCCCTTCCCCGGTGATCTGAACCCCGAAAGCGCGTCCGCGCATCGCTGTACGTGGCACACCCCCGGGAACCGGCCGTGCCCGCGGCCGCCCCACAGCGTCGTACGCACGAAGGACGGCGCTGGTCCGCCTGCGAAGCGGCCGTCCGCGAGATCGCCGTCAAGGAGGGGGCCGCACTACCCGGCGACCTGCTCTGACTTCCCCAAGGTCGAGGAACCCGTGAACAGCCGTTGACGCTGAAACTGAGCCTGCTGTCGAGCGGTGAGCTCGGCGACCGGCGTCCCGGAGAAGTTCTTCGAAGAAATCCGGGAGGCGGTGTCGGATCGGGGCGGTGGTGTTCGTAGCAGGGGTGAGGCCGTCCACGAGGGGCGGCGCCAAGGCAGAGGAACCGCGATCATGAAACTGGCGACCGTGACTCAGGTCACGCTCGACGGAGTGATGCAGGGAAACGGCGGCGCGTCGGACGAGGACCGCAGGAACGGATTCGAGCGCGGCGGCTGGGCCCGGGGCAAGGGCGACAACGAGACCCACGCGTTCATCAACCAGACTTACCGGCGCGCCGAGGCGTTCCTGTTCGGCCGGCGGACCTACGAGCTGTTCGCCGGCTCGTGGGGGACCTTGACGGTCCAGGATGCCCCTGGCTGGGAGGGCGTCCTGGAAGCGTTGAACACACGGCCCAAGTACGTGGCGTCGACCACGCTCACAGATCCGGCGTGGTCGGATACGACCGTCCTGTCCGGAGACATCGCGGCCGCCGTTCGGGAACTGAAGGCCAAGCCGGGGGGTGAGCTGCAGGTGCACGGCAGTGGCATCCTGACCCGGTGGCTGCTGGAGAACGACCTGGTCGACGAGATGACTCTCATCACCGTCCCGGTGGTCGTAGGCCAGGGCGCGCGGCTGTTCCCCGACGCCGGCCCGGATCTCGCGCTCGACCTGGTCGAGTCGCGCGTCGACTCCAAGGGCGTGACGATCCAGGTCTACCGGCCGGCCGGGCGCCCGCGGTATGCGCCGACGGCGTGAAGTCCGTGACCACCGAACCACGCTGTCTTGACACCACAGGAGGCGATCTTCAGATGCGGTACCTGGTTTCCGTGATCGATGACAAGAGCAATCCCGGCAGCACGGACAGGCAGCCTGCCATCAGCGCGTTCAACGAACGACTCATCGCCGAGGGCTACTGGGTTTTCGCGGGTGGACTCGCGGACACCGACGCAGCCACGGTCATCGACAACCGGGGTGAGCAGGCGGTGTTCACCGACGGGCCTTTCGTGGAGTCGAAGGAGTACCTCGCCGGCGTCTGGGTGTGGGAGGCCCCCGATCTGGATGTGGCGCTCAAGCTCGCCACCGAGGCGTCGAAGATCTGCGATCGGAAGATCGAGGTGCGGCCGTTCCTGTGAACGACGTCGACGTCCGCGAGGCGATCACCCGGGCCCACCACGAGGAGTGGGCCCGGGTGGTCGCCTCCCTGACCAGGCGCTTCGGTGACCTCGACATCGCCGAGGAGGCGGCCGCCGAGGCGTTCGCGACCGCCGTTCAGCGGTGGCCGGCCGACGGTGTGCCCCCCAACCCGGGCGCCTGGCTGACCACCACCGCCAACCGCCAGGCCATCGACCGGATCCGGCGCGAGAACAAACGCGACGACAAGCACAGGAAGGCTCAGATGTCATACGACGATGACCCGCCCGAGCCTGCCGGCGCCATCGACGACGACCGGCTCCGGCTGATCTTCACCTGCTGTCACCCGGCATTGGCGATGGAGACCCGCGTGGCGCTGACGCTGCGCATGGTCGCCGGCCTGACCATGCCTGAGATCGCCCGCGCCTTCCTGGTGGCCGAGAGCGCCATGGGGCAGCGGATCACCCGCGCGAAGGCCAAGATCAAGGCGGCGCGCATCCCCTATCGGGTGCCGTCGGCGGAGGATCTCCCGGCGCGCGTTTCCGGCGTCCTCGCCGTCCTCTACCTCGTCTTCAACGAGGGTTACCTGGCCACCGGCCCCGACACCGATCCCGTACGGCACGAGCTGACCGCCGAGGCGATCCGGCTCACTCGCCTGATCCGCGAGCTCCTGCCACAGGACGGTGAGGTGGCCGGGCTGCTGGCGCTGATGCTCCTGACCGAGGCCCGCCGCCCCGCCCGGGTCTCGGCCGGCGGCGAACTGGTCGCTCTCGACGAGCAGGACCGTAGGGCCTGGGACGCGGCGCTGATCGCCGAGGGTCACCGGCTGGTGCGCGAGCGCCTGGCCGCTGCCGCCGCCGGGGCGGCTCCGGGTCGCTACCAGATTCTCGCGGCGATCAACGCCGTGCACACCTCCGCCCGCGACATGCGCGACACCGACTGGTCGCAGGTCCTCGCCCTCTACGACCAGCTCGTCCGCCTCGACTCCTCGCCGATCATCGCCCTCAACCGGGCCATCGCGGTGGCCGAGTTCGACGGCCCGGAGGTGGCACTGGCGGCTGTCGACCGTCTTGAGCCCAGGTTGGCCGGCTATCACGCCTACCACGCCACCCGCGCCGACCTGCTGCGCCGGCTGGGCCGCGGCCGGGAGTCGCGCGCGGCCTACGACAGAGCCATCGAACTGGCCGGCAACACCGCCGAGACCGCCTACCTGACCCGCCGCCGCGACCAACTGCGGTAGCGCCCACGTACGCATCTCGCACGGGAAGCCGGGTGGTGTTCCGCGGTTCGCCCGCACCATGGCCGCCGCATGACCCCGCCATCTGTCAGGTTCCATTGGTCTCGGCGAGCCTGCGGGCGAGGTAGCGGCGCTCCGCGTCCGTCGGTGCGAGCGCCAGGGCCTCCTCGTAGGCCTGCGCGGCTTCCGCCGTACGGTCCAGCCGGCGCAGCAGGTCCGCGCGGGTGGCGGCGAGCAGGTGGTGCCCGGCCAGTTCGCCGGCGGCCCGCAGTTCTTCGACCAGCCGCAGACCGGCGAGGGGGCCGTCGGCCATCGCCACGGCCACCGCCCGGTTCAACTCGACCACCGGAGACGGCGCCAGCCGCACCAACTCCCCGTACAGCCCGGCGATCTGCGGCCAGTCGGTGTCGTCCGGGTCGAGGGCGGTGGCGTGACAGGCGGCGATGGCCGCCTGCACCTGGTACGGCCCGGGGCGGCGGCGCGCCAGCGCGTCGTCCAGGAGCCGCAGCCCCTCCTCGATCTCGTCGTGGTCCCATTTCGCGCGGTTCTGGAACTCCAGCGTGACGATGTCACCCGCCTCGTCGAGCCGGGCCGCGCGCCGCGAGTCCTGCAGCAGCATGAGCGCGAGCAGCCCCTGCGCCTCGGGCTCGCCCGGCATGAGCCCGGCGAGCACCCGGGCCAGCCGGATGGCCTCGGCGGCCAGTTCCGGCCGGGTCGGACTCGGCCCGCCGCTGGCCGAGTAGCCCTCGGTGAACAGGACGTACAGCACGCCGAGCACACCCACCGTCCGCTCGGCCAGCAGACGCGCGGGCGGCACCCGGTAGGGGATGCCCGCATTGCGTATCTTGCGCTTGGCCCTGACCAGCCGCTGCGCCATGGTCGCCTCCGGCACCATGAACGCCGCGGCGATCTGGGCCGTGGTCAGCCCCGCGAGCGTACGAAGAGTGAGGGCGACCTGCGCCTCCAGCGGCAGAGCCGGGTGACAGCAGGTGAACATCAGGCGCAACCGGTCGTCGGGCACGTGATCCTCCTCCGCGGGCTCCGGGTCGGGGCCGGTCGGCGCCGCCGCCAGCGCGCGCAGCCGCGCCGCCTCGGTGGTGCCGCGGCGGAGCCGGTCCAGCGCCCGGTTGCGCGCGGCCGTGGTGAGCCACGCCCCGGGACGGCGCGGCACGCCGTCCCGGGGCCAGCGGGCGAGCGCCTGGGCGAAGGCGTCCTGGGCGCACTCCTCGGCCAGGTCCCAGTCGCCGGTCAGCCGGATCAGCGTGGCGACGACACGGCCCCACTCCTCGCGGAACGCCTCCTCGACGACCCGGGTGACGTCGGCGCCGCTCATTCCGGCCAGAACGGCCTCACCTCGATCGCGCCGAACGACGCCACGGGATGCTTCGAGGCGATCTCGATGGCCTCGTCCAGGTCGGCGCACTCGATGATGTCGAATCCGGCGATCTGCTCCTTGGTCTCGGCGAAGGGCCCCTGGGTCACCAGTCCGGCTCGCACCGTCGTGGCGTCGCCGACGGGACACAGGCGATGCCCGTCGAGGCGCACTCCCCGGCGCTCGGTCTCCTCGATCCACGGCTCGGGGTCGGCCTGCTCGGGGCTGACCTCGACCGACTCCTCGACACAGATCAACAGCAGGTATTTCATCGGCTCTCTCCTCCGGGACACGGCGGCCGCCCTGCGCGGCCGCTCTCCTCTACGACGCGGTGGAGTCCCGAAATCGACAGCCGGTCTCGCCCGAATGTCGAAAATCCGCCTCGGCGCCGTCGTCCTTTGCGGGAGGCGCCCGTCGGAAGGCGCCGTACGGGAAGGCGGGACACATGTCCGAGGTGACCCGGAGGGCAGTCGGCCGGGGCCGGAGAGCCGTGCCACGGGCACGCGCGGCAGTGACGGCGGTGTTCGCCGTGAACGGCGCCCTGATCGCCGCGTTCGCGGTCCGTACGCCCTCCCTGAAGATGGATCACGATCTGACGGAGGGACTGCTCGGCCTCCTGAACGCCCTGGTCGCCGTGGCGGCGCTCGCCGCCACGCGGGTCGCCGGACGACTCGCGGTGCGGATCGGCAGCGCCTGGGTCGTGCGGATCGCCGCGGTCGTCCTTCCCCTCGCACTGGTCGGGGTGGGCCTCGCCGGCGGGCACGTCCACCTGGCCGCGGCCATGCTCCTCGTCGGCGCCGCGAACGGGCTGCTGGACACGGGAATGAACGCGCAGGCGGTGATGGTCGAACGGGCGGCGCACCGTCCCATCATGAACGGCTGCCACGCGGCCTGGAGCATCGGCTCCGTGGCCGGTTCGCTCACCGGCGGAGCCGCGGCGCAGGCGGGCATGTCCCTCACCACGCACTACCTGATCCTGGGGGCGGTCGTGACGACCGTCGCCCTGGTGGCGGGCGGATGGCTGCCGGCAGAGGAACCTCCCGCGGAGCACCCGTCCGCGCGTACGGACGAGGTGGCCGGACGGCGAGGATGGCGGGCGGGCTGGACGCGCCGCGTCCTGCTCCTCGGCGCGATGGGCGCGGCGGTGCTGGCCTGTGAGGGTGCCGTCATCACCTGGAGCGGGGTGCTCCTGCACGACGAGCGGGGCGCCTCACTGGGCGTGGCCTCGCTGGGCCTCGTCGCCTTCGCCGCCTGCCAGACGGCGGGACGGCTCGTGGGCGACCGGCTGTCCGCGCGATACCCGGCACGCGTCCTGGTCCGGGGCGGCACCGCGCTGGCGGCCGCCGGTCTTACGGCGGTGGTCGTGGCTCCCACGCCGATCCTCGCGGTCGCCGGGTTCGCCCTCGCCGGTCTCGGGCTGGCCTCACCGCTGCCGCTGATCTTCAGCGCGGCCGGGCACGCGGGCACGGAGGAGGGCGCCACGGGAGCGACCATCGCGGTCGCCCGGCTCACCACCATGACGTACTCCGCCATGCTGCTCGCTCCGGCGCTGGTCGGCCGTGTCGCACAGGCGCTCGGCCTGACCTGGACGCTGGCGCTGCTGGTGCCGCTGTTGGTGACCGCGGCCTGGAAAGCCCCGGCGGCGATGCGTATCCCGTCCTGGCCCGATGCCCCGGCCGTTCCCGTCGACGCTCGGGGCGCATCCCGTTGACGGCGCGTCCGGCCGGCGCGGGCGGCAGGGGGACGTGGTCAGCCGCGATCGGCGGCCTGGACGGTGTGGCGCAGCAGCAGGGCCGTCGTCACCGGGCCCACCCCGCCGGGCACGGGTGTGAGCGCCCCTGCCTTGTCCGCGACCGCGATGGCGTCGACGTCGCCGACCAGGCCGCCGTCCTCGGTGGGGTTGGTGCCGACGTCCACGACGACCGCCCCGGTCCGCACGTGCTCGGCCGTGATCAGCCCGGCGCGGCCGGCCGCGGCCACGACCACGTCGGCCACGGCGGTGATCGCGGCCAGGTCCCGCGTGCGGGAGTGGCAGACCGTCACGGTGGCGTTCCTGTCCAGCAGGAGATGGGCGGCGGGCTTGCCGACCACCGTGGACCGGCCGACCACGGCGACGTGCAGGCCGGCCAGGTCGACGCCGTGGTGGTCCAGGATCGCCACGACGGCCTCGGCGGTCGCCGGAGCGAACGCGGGCAGGCCCGCGGCAAGGCGGCCCAGCGACAGCGGGTTGGCGCCGTCGACGTCCTTCTCGACCGCGATCGCGCCGGCCAGGTCCTCCAGCTTCGCACCCCGCGGCAGCGGAGTCTGGAGGATGACGCCGTGCACGGTGTCGTCGGCGCTCAGCTCCGCCAGCCGGTCGCGGATCCGGGCGGGGTCGGCCTCCGCGCCGAGGTCGACGACGTCGCAGGCGATGCCGGCCTTCTCGGCGGCACGCGCGATCGAGCGGACGTACCAGGCGCTGGACTCGTCCGCGGTCGCCACGACGACCGCGAGCTTCGGCGGCCTGCCGGCCGCGGCGAGCGCGGTGGCCCGCTCGGCGGCCTCGGTCCGGACGGACGCGGCGAGCTCCTTGCCGGAGAGCACCCGGGCGCTCATCTCGCGATCTCCGCACGGACGGCGGCGGTGACCCGCTCGGCCCGCGCGGCCACGCCGTCCACCTCGGCCGCCACGGCGGTCAGTTCGGCGCGGGCCCGCTCGTCCTTGATCCCGCCGAGGTTGATCTCGATGTTCACCCGGGCGGTGGTCGCCGCGGCCCGCGCGGCCTCGGTGGCGGCGGCGATGTCGGAGACGACGTTCCGGTTGCCGACGGGCAGCAGTTCCTCGGCGATGCCGACGGCCCTCCCCGCGACGCCGACGACCTCGGCCGGGACCCTGCCCGCCCCCACCAGCGCCGCAGCGATGGCGTCCGACCGGGCGGCCTTCGCCTCGTCGGTGTCCTTGGGCAGCTTGTACGCCTCGGTGACCGCCGTGAACGCCGACTCGTCGTCCTCGGCCAGGCGCAGGGCCCTCGACCGCAGTTCGTCGGTCTCGCCGGTGATCCGTTCGATCAGGGAGGCGTGCTCGGCGTACTTCTCGCCGGTGCTGTACCGCGCGACCATGCCCAGCAGCGCGGCGGCCTGGGCGGCCTGCAGGGCCGCGGCGGCGCCTCCGCCCGGGGCGGGCACCCGGTCGGCGAGCCGGGAGAGGAAGTCGCTGATCTTCTCGTCGCGCATCGCGCCCGTCCTCCGGTGGTGACAGCACGGCCGTGAAAATCCTCCCACGTCCCGCCTGTCGCGCCTGCGCCGCCTTCCCCGTGTCCGCTGTCTCGCGTGTCCGCTGTCTCGCGTGCCCTCTGTTTCGCGTGTCCTCGTCAGCGGGACGGGCAGGCCGGCTCGGCCTCGGGCCGTACGGGCTCGGGCGGGGCCTCGGCGCGCCGGGAGGGCCCTGCCGGGGCCTGGCCGAGCAGGGTGCCGCCGAGGGCGAGAACCATGCCGAGCAGCTGAACCGGGCTGAGAGCCTGACCGAGCGCGGCCCAGCCGATGACGGCCGCGGAGACCGGACTCAGCAGCGCGAGGAAGGAGACGGACGTCGCGGGGAGCCGGGAGATCCCGCGGAACCAGATCCAGTAGCCGAGCGCGGTGCCGACGATGCCCAGATAGGCGTAGCCGAGCAGGTTCTCGCCGCTGAGCGCGGGCGGCGCGCCCTCGACGAGCAGGGCGACCGGGACGAGCAGCAGCCCGCCGGCGGTGAGCTGCCATCCGGTGAGGGCGAGCGCGCCGACGCCCTCGGGACGGCCCCAGCGCTTGGTCAGCACGGTCCCTGCCGACATGGACGCGGCCCCCACGAGCCCGGCGAGCACGCCGACCATGTCCAGTCGCGCCTCGGCGCGCAGGACGACCAATCCGACCCCGAGCAACCCGACGAGCCCGGCGAGCACCTTGCGCGCGGTGGGACGCTCGGAGAGCAGCAGGGCGGCGAAGGCGAGCGCGAACAACGGGCCCACGGCGCCCAGCACGGCCGCGACACCGCCCGGCAGCCGGTACGCCGCCAGGAACAGCAACGGGAAGAACGCCCCGATGTTCAGCGCGCCGAGCACCGCCGCCCGCCAGACCCACACTCCTCGCGGCAGCACGCGGGTGACGGCGAGCAGCACGAGCCCGGCGGGCAACGCCCTGGCCAGCGCGGTGAACAGGGGACGGTCGGGCGGAAGGAACTCGGTCGTCACGGCGTAGGTCGAACCCCAGACCAGCGGGGTGAGCGCGGTGAGGGCGAGCGTGCCCACGGCCGGCAGGGAACCATGGTTGGCGATTCTCACGGTTGCTCCTCGTTGATAATCTCAGCATTGAGATAACAGCATGTCGAACTGTTAAACGTCAAATAAAAGAACGCTGAGAGACTTCGAGGGAGCCTGGATGGGCGACGCCGTGGACATGCTGCTGGACCAGTGGCGGCGGGAACGGCCGGACGTGGACCCCTGGCCGATGGGCGTCGTCGGGCGCGTCTCCAGGCTGGCGCGGCTGCTGGACCGGGAGCTGAAGGAGTTCTTCTCGTCGTACGGCCTGGAGACGTGGGAGTTCGACGTGCTCGCGACGCTGCGCCGGTCGGGCCCGCCGTACGAGCTGACGGCGGGAGCCCTGAACAGGGCGGCGATGGTGACCTCCGGCGCGATCACGAACCGCATCGACCGCATGGCGGCCAGGGGGCTGGTCGAACGGATCCCGGACCCCGGCGACCGGCGGTCCGTCCGCGTACGGCTCACCGGCAGCGGCCTCGCACTCGTGGACGAGGTGCTGGAGCCGCACGTCGCGAACGAGGCGCGCCTGCTGGCGCCGCTGGACCCCGGGGAGCGGGATCACCTGGTCGGCGCCCTGCGCACCCTCCTCGCCTCCCTCGGCGACACCACCCTCGGCTAGCTCCGTGTCACTTGTTCACTGTCGGTGGTTGCCGGGGGACGGGGAGGGTACGATCGCGGACGAGGCCGCCGCTTCGTGAAGCGGTTGGAAGTGAGCCCGGGAAGGTCCCTCCGGACGGTGGGGTCCCGGGCTTGCGTCTTTCCGCACATCTTTCAGAGCCGGTGTATCTCCACGGACGTGGCCAGCCGTTCCCAGTAGCCGGGATCCCCGCACCGGCTCGCGACCAATGCGCCCGCCAGCACGTCCGCCAGCCAGAGCAAGGGCTCCGCGGGACCCGCAACGTGATCGACTCTGGGTCTCGCCGTGATCCTGTGGCGGGAAGCGAGCGTAGTCAGAAGATCGAGGTCGCGCTTGTTCTGCGTCCGTTCGCGCGCCTCGAGCACCACGTGACGTACGCCCGCCTGGATCAACTCCCGCAGGAGGCGCTCAAGGCACCTGCGTCGTCGGCGCTCCGATGGTGATGCGCAGATGTCTTCCAGTAAGACGACCAGGTACAGCACGTCGAGCGATTCGACGGCGCGGATGATCCCGTCGCGCCTGCTCGCGGATTCCTTGGCCCAGTGCAGCTTGCGTTGTCCGTCGAGGCGCAGCCCGTCCACCCAGGCTCTGATCTTTTCGCACGCCGTCCCGTGGACGAGCGCTGCGGCGAGGATGTACACGTCTGGATCGAGTTGTGAATTGGACTCGGACTCGTCAACGAAAGCGATCCAGTCGTCGTCCTGGGGGATGCGAGAGGCACGGAGACACCATACGCATACCTGTGACTACTGTGCGTACTCGATGCCCTGGCGCGAGCTGCCAGGGGGTGGTCGAACGGATCCCGGACCCCGGCGACCGGCGGTCCGTCCGCGTACGGCTCACCGGCAGCGGCCTCGCACTCGTGGACGAGGTGCTGGAGCCGCACGTCGCGAACGAGGCGCGCCTGCTGGCGCCGCTGGACCCCAGGGAGCGGGATCACGGACGGAGATCTCAAAGCTGCGCGGATCGCTCGGCGTCCGATGTATGGATCACCGCAGAGCGGGCGGGGGGGACCAGTCGTTTCTCGTATCGTTCGGGAAATAACATGCCTCCGCCGTCGGCGGAGTGATGGGATTTCCCGGACGTCGGTGCCGGTACGCACCACTACTACGCACCAGCCGTGTAGTGGAGGTCGCGGGCGACACGCGGGTCAGCCGTGCACCAGGGCGCGTACGCGGGCGGCGTCCTCGTGGGGGAGCGAGGCCGCCGTGAGCGCCCGGCGGGAGTCCATCGGGCGGTAGGCCGTACGGGACAGGCCCGTCCAGGTGAACGGGGAACCCGCCGGTCTCCGGGAGGACGTGCAGGCCGCGGTTATCCGGCGGGCGGCGCGATCGGTCCAGGGCAGGCCGCACCAGTCGTAGAGGTCACGGAAGCCGTCGAGGGGCGCGGCGCACAGGTCCTCGTAGCGCACGACCCTGATGCCGGCCGCCCGCCGGGCCACCGTGCCGGTGACCCGCCACGCGACCCGCCACAACACGGCCGCCGCGGTGATCACATCCCGCTCGCCGGCGAAGGGCCCGAGTTCGGCCACGTACGGATGGTCACGCAGCAGGAGGGGCTGGTCGAGCAGTTCGCGCACGTCCACCCTCCAGCCGAGCCGCCGCCAGCTCCCGGCGAACGACACGGGGTCGCGGACCACGACGACCACGCGGCAGCCGAGGCGGCCGGCGAACCACTCGGCGGACAGGAGCGCGAACGGATCGTCCAGCAGCGCCCTCCTGGCCCGCAGTCGGCCGAGGGTGAAGGCCGTGCCGTACCTGGCCATCCGCGCGAGGTCGCCGGGGCCGTGGTTGCGGCGGACCTCGGCCGCCCAGCCGTAGCGCAGCGCGACCGTACGGGAGAAGGCCGCCAGCCAGGGCGTCTCGTCGTCCGGGCAGATGTACTGGAAGCGGTGCGTCACCGACGCGTCGAGCACGCCGGGGGAGCGGCCGGGCGGGCGCTGCGGGTTCAGCGGCTCGTTGACGTAGACCAGCCGCCCGCTCGCCGTGAGCATCCGGCCCACCCAGCTCGTGCCGCTGCGCGGCAGGCCCGTGACCAGCACGGGCGGCTCGGGGCTCATGAGGCCGCCACACGGCCGAAGGGGAGCAGGCCGTACCGGCGGTGGACCTGGACGGCGGGCAGCAGGTTCTTCACGAGCACGCCGCCCGACCAGCCCAGCGCCGCGCCAAGCGCGCCGTACGCGGGGACGAGCAGCACGTCGAGGGCGATCGTCACGGCGACGGCCGCGGTCACGTTGGCCAGGCTGGCGGCCGTGCGCCCGCCCGCGACGAGCACGACGTCGACCATGCCGCAGGCGGTCGCGACCATCATCGTGGCCGACAGGACGAGCGCGATCGCGCCGCCGCCGGCGTAGGCGGGCCCGAACAGCGGCAGCAGCCACGGCGCGAGCACCGCGTATCCCAGCCACAGCGGCCAGGTGAGCACGACCAGCCACCTGGTGGTGGTGCGATACAGCGCGCGGGCGCCGTCCAGGTCGCCCTCGGCGAGAGCCTTCACCAGCCGTGTCTGCGCGGCCTGGGCGAGCCCCTGACCGGCGAGCTGTCCGAGCACCTTGAACCGGGTCGCCGCGGTGTAGACGGCCGCCGCGGCGGGCCCCGCGAGCAGCGCGACGATCACCACGTCGAGCCGCTGGAACACCGACTGCAGGGCCGCCGCGGCCGACCGCGGCGCGGTGTGCCGCCAGAAGGCCCCCATCTCTCCCACCTCGTACGGCCCGAGCCCCCGCAGCCGTACGGCGGCCAGCACCGCACCCGCCACCGGGGGAAGCGCCCAGGCCGCGGCCAGCACCGGCGCAGGGGCCGCGCAGAGCACGGCGGCGGTGACGAGCGCGAGCTGCCCGAGCGGCTGGACGGCCCCGGCGAGCAGCAGCGTCGGCCGCATGGTGCCGAGGCCGCGGGTGGCGCAGATCAGCACGTCCGACAGGGCGACGAACGGCAGGGCGGCGGCCAGCACCACCCAGACGCCGCCGGGCACGCCGGTGAGCCCGGCGAGCGGCCCGGCCGCGACGGCGACCGCGGCTCCGGTCACGGACGCGAGCGCGGCCACCGGCGCGAGGACCCCGCGGACCAGCCGCCGGCCCCCGTCCGGGCCGCCGACGGACCGGTTGCGGGCAAGGGCGTGGACCAGGCCGTTGCCGGTGTCGAGGCGGACGACGCCCGCGAGCATCAGGCACACCGATGTGGCCGTGAAGAACGCCCCGGCGGCCTGCGGGGACAGCGACCGTGTCACCACGAGCACGAGGCCGAACTGCCCGCCCGCGGCGGCGGCCGCCGTGACCAGACCGGCGACTCCGTGCCGGAGAAGACCGCCCGGCCGCGCGAGATCGGTCAGCGCCGCCACGAGGGCACCGCCCCCAGCCACGGCACGAGCAGCGCGTCCCACGGCTCGAAGTGCTCGCGGAGCCGGCGGTGGACCGGCGCGGGCATGGCCTGACGCGGCCGGGCGTTGTGCCGCTCGAACTGCACGTCCCCCAGCCGGGGCAGCCCGAGGAAGCCCAGCACCCGGTCGTACACGGCGGCGGGGTCGCGGAACAGCAGTCCGCTGTCGAGCACCAGGATCCGGTCGCGCCCCACGAGCGGCTCCAGCCGGGCCAGTTGCTCGGCGTACCGTCCACGGGCGAGGTACGCCTGATGCCGGTGCGCGTGGCTCACGTAGCCGGGGACGCTGCGGAGCCGTTCGGCCTCACCGGCGAGGCGCTCCGGCTCCAGCGCGAGGGCGCGCTCGAAGCTCGGCTCGGTCTCGAACCCCCGCGCCAGCTCGTGCGCGTGGGCGGAGCAGGCCCGCTCGACCGGGTCGCGGACCAAGGCGATCAGCTTGACGCCGGGCAGGTCGGCCGCGATGCGGGCCCCCGCCAGGGGATGGAACAGGTAGTAAGGGGCCGACTCGAACGCCTGGGGGGCATGGCCGTGCCGGAAACCGAGCATCCGGGCCCCGGACGTCAGCGGGAAGTGGGCGCGATACCACGGCAGCCCCCGCTCGTAGGCCATGTCGAAGTAGTGGACGCCCTTGCGCAGCACCGGCTTCATCACGAGCGGGTGCCGGGACAGGGCGCGGTAGAGCGAGGTCGTGCCGCACCGCTGGGCCCCGACGATCAGGAACGACGGCAGCACCCTGCCGCCGCTGGTCAGCCTCCCGGCGGCGTACGAGACGGCGTGCGCGGAGTGCTTCAACGGCGCCTTCACAGCAGGCACTCCTCATGATCGACCAGAGGGTTCAGCCAGACGGCGGGCGGCCCGAGCGGCTCGTGGCCGTCGCGGCGGTGCCGCTCGGCCAGGGCGACCAGGTAGTGGACCGCCGTACGGCGGGCCAGGGCCACCTCGACGCCGAACGGCTCCAGGAGCCCGCCCGCCTGGGCGAGACACGATCGGGCGGCGACCGCGGGCGGCATCCGGCGCAGCGCGCCGTGGAAGAAGTGGTGCAGGGCGTCGAAGCCGGGCGGCACGCCGACCGCGAAGCGTTCCCAGTCCCACACGAGCAGCCGCTCGTCCGCCCCCGCCGCGACGTTCCAGGGGGTGAAGTCCCCGTGCCAGGCCGCCTCCCCGGTCCCCTCCTCGCCGTACGGGCGGATCGCGGCGATCTCTTGTACGGCCGAGCCGAGCAGGCGGGCGGGCACGCGGCGGGAGGTCACGGGCAGCGGGGACAGCATCAGCACCTCCAGGCCCCGCCACTCGCCGTGATACAGCACGTCGGGTGGCATGACGACCTTCAACGGCCGCCCGGCGAGCATGCTCAGCACCTCGCTCTCGTACCGCACCAGCCGCCGGGCCCGCGGCGAGTCGCCGATCTTCACGAACCCCGCGAGTCCCGACTCGTCGTAGGCCTCCAAAATCGGTTTGCGGTTGGCGCGGCGGGCGGGCCTGACGTGGACGACCACCCGCACGCGGCGGCCGAGGACGTCGCTCAGGTGCGTCTCGATCGTGTCGGTCCCGCGGTGGACGGGCAGGCCGCGCCCCAGCGCGGCGTGCCACCACCTGCGCGGGACGACCCGCCGGGGGACGAGGCGGTGCGGCAGCACGCTGCGGGCGCCCGGATGGGCATCGTGTCCGGGAAACAGCAGGTCCATGACCTCGTCCAGGTAGCGGAGACGGTCGGCGGCGTCCCTCATCGGGCCTCCCCGAGGTCCGTTGTGACGGCGGCGTTGCGCCAGAGCAGGGCGAAGGAGATCAGGAAGAGGGTCAGGGCGCTGATCAGCCCGTCGTAGACGACCATGTAGAGCAGCACGAGGATCATCACGAGCGTCCCGGCCTTGCCGATCGGCGACCGGTCCGCCCAGTAGCGGCGGATCGCGCCGGCGAAGAAGGCGGCGTACAGCAGGGCCCCCGCGAAGCCCTGGCTGATCAGCAGCAGCCACAGCTGCCCGTCGCTGCCGAGCGGGGGATGGCCGCACTCCACGCACCACGCGCTGCGGCCCGTCGTCACGGTCCGGTGGCTGCCGTACGCGGTGCGCGTGTTGCCGTATCCGATCACCGGGGACGAGGTCGCGACCCGGACCGTGGTCGCCACGGTGAACGCGCGGATGCCGTTGCTGTGCGGGTTGTCCAGCCGCTGGGCGACGATGCCGCTCAGCGGCGACAGCAGGAACGCCGCCGCGGCGACGGCCGCGGCCGCGGCGGCCGCGAGGGGGCGTCCGCCCCGGATCACGAGGTAGGCCGCCGAGACCCCGAGCCCGATCCACAGGCCCCGGTTGAGCGAGTAGACGACCGGGACGGCGGCGACGGCGAGCGCGAGCACGGCCGCCACGCGCCGGTACGGCCCGCCGTAGGCCCACCAGCCCACCACGAACCAGATCACCAGCACCGACACGTCGCTGCCCCAGGCGTTGGCCCACTCGAACGGCGCCTCCGGGCGCGGCGCGGCATGCCCGAGCACGTGCTGCATCTGGGCGGCCGTCGGGTGGATCAGGTTGGCGACGAAGGGGTGGCCGCCGATCGACGGCGGCAGCACCATCTCCATCGGCGAGGTGAACGCGACGCCGGGCGCGAGCACGCCCAGCAGCCCGCCCGCGACGGCGGTCAGGAACAGCACGCCGAGCCACCTGACGAGGGTGCGCTGCGGCAGCTCGTCATGGGTGAGGTTGCCCAGGTAGAGCACCATGATCAGAAGTGAGACGTAGACGGCCAGCCGCATCAGGTAGCCGATGACCCGGCCGGCGGCGAGCTCGCCGTACGTGCCGTCCGGCGTCTCGGCGAGCGCGAGCGCGCTGACGAGGTAGCCCGTGAGCAGCAGCGCCCACAGGCCGAAGCCCTTCGGCACGCGGATCGGCCGCCTGCGCCACAGCACCACCGCCATGGGCGCGGCCAGCACCACCACCGACAGCCCGCCCAGGCCGAGCGCCCACCAGACCGGGTAGCCGAGCAGCAGCGCGGCGATCGGCCACGCCGTCCGCGCGGGACGGCGCCGACGCCGTCGCCGGCGGGCCGGAAAGGGCTGGTCCCCGCCGGGCGGCCGGTCCTGCCACCCCGCCTCCTGCGCCGGGATCGGCGGAAGTGGGACGGCGACCACCGGCGCAGTACCGTTCGCGGTGCGGGGACCGGGGGCTCTCACGCGCCCCACTCCGCGGTCTCGGGGACGGGCGCGACGAACCCCGGCGGTACGGCGACGGCGCCGAGCACGCGGGCGCCCTGCCGGGAGAGTTGCCGTACAGCCCGGGCGACCTCGGGGGAGGTCGCCCGCCGCAGGCCGACCAGCAGCAGGGCGGCGTCGGGGTGGGCGGACCGGCCGGTCACGACCGTCACCGGCACGAGATGCGCCAGCGCGGAGCCGAGGCCCTTGGCGAGCGGCCTGGCGGTGCTCGTGACCCCGACGCCTTCGAGGAGCAGCCGGTGCGGCCCGCCGCCCAGTGACGTGGCGACGGCGGCGGCCATCTCGTCGAGGATCCCGGAGTCCGGCCTGGCCGGAAGCTCGGCGAGCAGCGGAAGGCCGCACAGCCTCTCGATGTCCGCACACGTGCGGACGCGGGTGTCCAGGCGGTCGCGGCCGAACGCGGCGCCCGCCCCGGCGAGGACGCCGAGGAAAAGGCCGCTGCCGAGGAAGAGCGGAGGGCTCGGATGGGCCGGTCGCGCGGGCGGCCTGGCGGGGCTGATGACCGTGCCCGGCGTCACCGCGACGGTCTTGAGCGCGTCGTAGCGCAGCGTGAGGTCCGACACCTGCCGGGCGAGCATGGCCTGCCGCCGCGTGGTCCCCAGCCCGGCCGCGCCCCCTGCTGTCGTGGTCTGGGCTGTCGTGGTCTGGGCCGCCGTGGTCTGAGTGGTCGCGGTACGGCTCGCGGTGGCCTCGTCGAGATCGTTCTCGACCTCGCGCAGCCGCGCGGCGATCAGCTTGAGTTGGGCGCCGATCGCGTCCTCGGCGGCGCGGGTGCGGTTGCGCAGATACGCCTCCGCGTACGCCTGAGCTCCCGCCGCCGCGGCTTGGGGATCGGACGCGGAAAACGAAATGGAAAGAATGGCGGAATTGGGGGGAACGTCCACTGTCACGTGTTCCCGTAATTCCTCCGGATTCGGATTTTTCAGCATTTCGGCGGCCCGGGCGGAGACGACCGCAGACCGGGCGATCTGTGATTCGGTGTCGAGATTGAGCGTTTCCCGCTGCCGCGCGTTCGGCACGTTGAACTGTTCCTGCGCGCCGGTCGGCAGCACCTGCACCTGGGCGGCCGCGGTGTAACGCTCGGGGGTCAGCGCGAGCGCCGCGGCTCCGCCGCCCACTCCCGCGAGCAGGCAGACGGCGGCGACCAGACGCCTGCGTCCGAGCACCGAACCGTACTCCGCCAGACCGTGATCCACCCGGTGACGGCTTTGCGGCGGCAGGCTCATCGAACTCCCCGTGCCCTCGTTCGTCACGCGGCCGCGGCCTCAGTGCGGGGAGCTGTGGCCCCCGGAATGAGGGAGAAGCCGCCGGGCGCGTTCGTGGTCCCGGCGGCGGTCCGGCGGGATCCGGTCTCGAACTATAGGCCGCCGCGGCGTTTCGTCCCCGGCTATTGGCGAATTCGGGCCAGGCAACGGCCGCTCAATTAGCCGATGAAACTGGATATTTCCGTACATGTGAGATGGGGAAACGGCTTCCGAAGCCACGGGAATTGATGGGATGGTGTTTGCCCATCCGTTCATTGCGGGGTCTGCCGAGGAAGGGGGCGCGATGAGACTCATCGCCGGCGTGGCCGTACTGGTGGCGGGGGCGTGCGCGACGGCCTGCACGGGCACCGCCACGAGCGGGCGGGTGCCGGGCGGCGGCGCCGCGACGACGCCGGTCGCCTGCGCGGTCACCGACAAGCTCATCCCGACGTGCGGGGCGTGGTGGGGGATCGCGCCCGACGTCTTCTCCGGACGCGGCCCGATTCGCGCGGTGGACATGGCCGAACGGCGCATGGGCCGCAGGGCCGACATCGTGCACGTCTACCACCGGGGCGGCGAGCTCTTCCCCACCGCCGAGGAGCGGGAGATCGCCAAGGGGCCCCGGCTGCTGCTGGTGAACTGGAAGCCGGCGCTCGACCACACCTGGGCCGAGGTCGCGCGCGGCGAGGTGGACGGGCGGGTCGACCGGCTCGCCGAGCACATCCGGCGCACCTTCCCCGGCCGGTTCTTCCTCACGATCCACCACGAACCGGAGAACGACGTACGCGAGGGCGGGGGATACACGGCTGCCGACTACGTCGCGATGTACCGCCACGTGGTGACGCGTCTGCGCCAGCAGGGCGTGCGCAACGCGGTGACCGTGATGACCTACATGGGCGCGCCCAACTGGGCGGTCAAGCCGTGGTTCGGCCGGCTCTTTCCCGGCGACGACGTGGTCGACTGGGTGGCCTTCGACCCGTACGCCGACGACCGGGTGCGCGACTTCGCCGGGCTGGTCGACAAGACACGGCCCGACGCGCCGGGCTGGCCCGGGTTCTACCGGTGGATGCAGGCCAGGTTCCCGGCCAAGCCCATCATGGTCGCCGAGTGGGGCGCCTTCGAGCGGCGTGGGGCACCGGCATTCAAGCGCGACTTCTTCGAGTCGGTCCGGCGCCAGATCGGGGACTACCCCCAGATCAAGGCGCTGGTCTACTTCGACTCGCCGCTGGCGCCCCGGGGCGACACCAGGTTCGACACCACGCCGGGCGCCACCCGGGCGTTCGCACAGCTCGGACGGCTGCCCCGCTTCACGTCGACGCCGGTGCCGCCCTCCTGAACCTTCGGCGGACGCCTCAGCGGACCCAGCCGCCCGCGGTGACGAGGTTCAGCACGGCGCCGACCGCGCGCTCGACCGTCATGTCCGTCGTGTCGAGGACGAGGTCGGCGTCCTCCGGCTCCTCGTAGGGATCGGAGATCCCGGTGAACTCCGGGATCAGCCCGGCGCGCGCCTTGGCGTACAGCCCCTTGCGGTCACGGCGCTCGCACTCCTCCAGCGGCGTGGCCACGTGGACGAGCAGGAAGTCGCCGCCGACCTCCTCGACCATCGCCCGCACCTCGTCCCGCGTCGCGGCGTACGGCGCGATGGGCGCGCAGACGGCGAGGCCGCCGTGGCGGGCGACCTCGGCGGCCACGAAGCCGATCCTGCGGATGTTGAGGTCGCGGTCCTCCCGCGAGAACGTGAGCCCCGCCGACAGCAGCCGCCGCACGACGTCGCCGTCCAGGTAGGTGATCGCGCGGCCGCCCCGCTCCAGCAGCGCGTCGCGCAGCCCCCGGGCGATCGTCGACTTGCCCGAGCCGGACAGCCCGGTGAAGAACACCACGAGACCCCGCTTGTGCGGCGGCCCGGGGATGGTGACCGGCGCGGGGCCGGCGAAGTGCTCGGTGGCGCCGTAGTTGCGGGCCACGTGCTCGCGGAGCTCGAGGTCGATCTCGGTGTCCTCGCGCGGCGCGAGCGGCACCGCGACCACGGTCGCCCCGGGGAGCCGCTCGGCCGCCTTGAGCGCGGCGCGTACCACGGCCGGGCCGCCCTCGCCGAAGACGAGGGGCATGAGGAGCACGGCCGCGTCCAGTTCCTCGGCGGTCGCCGCGACGTCGTCGAGCGCGGCGGAGTCGAGCGGCCCGCGCATGGTCACCGCGAGAATTTCGCCGTCGGGCAGGTCCTTGCGCACCTCCTCCGGCGTACGGCGCAGCCGGGCGAACGGACCGTACACGGGGGCGTCGAGCGCCTCGACCGGTCCCGCGGCGTGGTGGCCGTCCCGCTCCACCACGGTCAGCACCGCGACCGCCGCGCCCTCGGGGTCCTTGAGCGTCACGCGGTCGCCGGGCCCGAACTCGTCGGGAAGCGTGACGGTGATCGGGTCGGGCCAGGGCGCGCCGCCGGGCAGCCGTCCGCGGTCGACCACGCTCTCCACCTCGGCGGAGGTGAGGAAGCCGGTCAGCGGCGCGTACGCCCCGGACAGCAGCAGCTCCAGGTCGGCCAGCTCACGCGCGTCGGGCGTCCACTCGGTCATGGCATCCGTTTCCGCTCGATCGATCGGACCTCGATGGGGTCGGATACGCACCCTACTGGCATCGGCACGCATAGCGCGCCCGTGCCCAGGGCGTCTACAGGCAGACATTGATCCGAGGAGGTGCTCGTGGACGCCGCAGAGGAGCGACGATTCCGCGAATTCGTGTCGGCCCGCGCGCCCGCGCTCATGCGGCTGGCCTATCTGCTGACCGGAGGGGACCAGCACTCCGCCGAGGACCTGTTGCAGGCCGCCCTGGCCAAGGTGGTCACGCGATGGGGGCGGCTCGACGAGCCCGAGGCGTACGTGCGCCAGGTCATGTACCGCCAGCAGGTCAGCTGGTGGCGGCTGGCGTGGCGGCAGCGGGAGGTCAGCGTGGCGGACGTGCCGGAGCACCCGGCCGGCCGCGGGGACACCGGCGAGGCCGAGCTGAGGATGATCCTGCGCCGCGCGCTCGCCCGGCTGACGTCCCGGCAGCGCGCCGTGCTCGTGCTGCGGTATCTGGAGGACCTGCCCGAGAACGAGGTGGCCCGCATCCTCGGCTGCTCCGTCGGGACCGTGCGCAGCACCGCGCACCGGTCCCTCGCCCGGCTGCGGGCGACCGCGCCGGAACTCGCCGATCTGCGCCTGAGTGAGGTGATCTCATGACGCCCCGGATGCTGAAGCAGACGTTGGAGGAGTGGTCGCGGGAGGTCCACGTGCCCGCCGACCTCGCCGAACGCGCGCTGCGCCGCCGGTCGCGACTGCGCCTGACGAGATTCGCGGGGGCGGTCTCGTGCGCGGCGCTCGTGGCGGCCGTGGCCCTGCTGGTGCCGCTGGTCGTGGCTCCCCGGTTCGCGCCGCCGGTGGACACCGGCGGCGCGCCGGTGGTGGTGCCCGTCCAGCCGTACCGCGTCCATCCGTACCGGGCGTCGTCCCCGGCGCGGGACGTGCTCGCCGACACGGAGAACTCGCCGCCGAAGAAGATGATCGCGGCAGGGCGGGTGGCCGTCTCCGCCTACTTCACGTGGCGGCGGCGCGCGGTCGCCGGGCGTGAGGTGATGGACCGCACGTGGTATCTCCTCGATCCGGTGACGGAGAGCTACGAGAAGACGGAGTGGGGCTGGGCCGAGGTCGCGCCCGGCCTGCGTTGGGCGGCGGTCCTGGAGAAGGACCTTCCCGCGCGCAGGATCGGGATCTTCGACATGGAGAAGCGCCAGGTGAGGGCATGGGTGTCCGTGGATCACCTGGTGGGAGGCGTCTCCTGGTCGCCCGACGGCACGCAGCTCGTGGCCACCGCCTACGACGACCATCCCGACCTGAGCCGCGACTCGGTCCACTACGGGCGGCGGTGCCCGGCACGGGTCGCGGCGACGCCGGAGGACCCCCGGCAGCCGCGGTTCCAGACGGTCTCCACCAGCCGCACCGGCTTCTACGTCGTCGACGTGGCGACCGCGACGGCGGGGGACTTCCACGCCGTCGATCCCTGCTGGACCGACAACAGCAACGTCAGGCGCGACTTCGCGTGGAGCGGCGACGGCACGCTGATCCGCGAGCGCAGCCTCTCCCGGTGGCACGACGCCTTCCTGGACCTGGCGGGTAGACCGCACGACGCGCCTCCCGGCCACGTCGCGACGGAGTCGAAGGCGGGCGTGTCGCCCGACGGCACGCTCCTCGCGGGCCGGGACGGCATGCCGACCAAGGTCACCGAGTTGTCGACGGGCAAGGTCGTGGGCCGTCAGCAGGTGCTCCAGCTTCTCGCCTGGGCCGACGACCGCCGCCTGGTCGCGCTGGGCTGCGCGGGCACGTGCGACAACGAGTTCCGCAACGGCCTGGTCCTCGTGAGCGTCGACGGCAGGCAGACGGTCCCGCTGACGGCGGACCGGAAGCACAGCCAGAAGCCCGAGGCGTGGGAGCCGATCCTGACGCTCAGGTAGCGGCTCAGATGAGGCGGGCGAAGTGGTTCTGCGGACGCCGGATCACCATGGTGATCTCGTCCTCGGTGCCGTTGAGCCCGCCTCGCGAGAGCGCGGCCACGGCCCGGCAGACCACCGCGACCAGGCCGCTGTGCGGTCCCCGCCGGGCCGGGCCGCTCACCGCCGAGTAGTCCTCGGCGATCATGAGCCCGCGCATGAGGCAGTACGCCTGGAGGCCCTCCCGGGAGGCCAGCGGCTCGTAGACCGCGGGGAGCGGCCCCACGGACCCGGCCGGGGCGAGCGTGCGCCACAGCGTCCGCCGCAGCCAGCGGGGGGTCACCCGGTCGCAGAAGCCGTACGCCGACTTCCGGTCGCGCATCTTCAGCAGCAGCAGCCCGCCGGGGCGCAGCCCCGCGACGAGCCGGTCGAGCACGAGCTCGGCGTGGTGGATGCGTTCGAGGAGGAACGAGACGTAGACGACGTCGAAGGAGCGCGGCGGGATCGGCACCAGACGCAGGTCGCCCAGGTAGGACGCCTCCAGGTCGCCGCGGTTGGCGGTGTGCGCCCGCAGGGGCGGCAGGTCCTCGTCCACCCCCGTCATCCTCGGCTCGTACCGCCCCACGTCGAGGGCGCCGCCCCGGCCGCATCCGGCGATGAGGATGTCGAGCCGCCGTCCGAGCTGGTCGGTCCACTGCTCGCGAATCCGCTGGCTGAACACGTCGTCCTGGTCCGCGGACGACAACCGAACCTCTGTCATACGACTGAGAGTAATCATTTGAGGACGTTGAGTTGCGCATTTGCCGTCACCCATCTTGCCCGGACCGAGCGGCCGAGCGGAGCGAGGCGGGCGGACAGGGCGTAGCCTGGATAGCCGCGGCCCGGTTGGGAGCATCTCGTGGATCTTCGCGCAGGCGGGGGTCGGCCGGATGCCGGGGGCCGCGTCCGCACGCCGGCTGTCTAAGTCACGGGGCTTTTGAAGGCATCGATGTCTCTTTCCGGACTGCTCGACCTCGTTTCCGCCGAACCCAGGCTGGCCGCCGCGCTCGACGCGGCCGGGCAGTCCGCCGATCCCGGTGCCGAGCTGGTGGCGCCGCCCGCGTTGCGGCCGTTCGCCGTGGCCGCGCTGTCCCGCGTACGGCCGGTGCTCGCCGTCACGGCGACCGGGCGCGAGGCGGAGGATCTGGCCGCCGCGCTCACGAGCCTGGTCGACGAGAACTCCGTGGCCGTCTTTCCCGCCTGGGAGACGCTGCCGCACGAGCGGCTGTCGCCGCGCAGCGACACGGTCGGCCAGCGGCTGGCCGTGCTGCGGCGGCTGGCGCACCCGATCGAGGGCGACCAGACCGCGGGTCCGCTGCGGATCGTGGTGGCCCCGGTCCGCTCGCTGCTGCAGCCGATCGTGGCCGGTCTCGGCGACCTGGCGCCCGTACGGCTGCGCGCCGGCGACGAGGCCGACCTGGACGACATCGTGGCCCGGCTGGTCGAGAACGGCTACCACCGGGTGGACATGGTGGAGAAGCGCGGCGAGGTGGCCGTGCGCGGCGGCCTGCTCGACGTGTTCCCGCCCACCGAGGAGCACCCGCTGCGGCTGGAGTTCTGGGGCGACACGATCGAGGAGATCCGCTGGTTCAAGGTGGCCGACCAGCGCTCGCTGGAGGTCGCCCAGGACGGCCTGTTCGCCGCGCCCTGCCGGGAGCTGCTGCTCACCGACGACGTACGTCAGCGCGCCCGCGAGCTGGGGGAGGAGCACCCGGCGCTGAAGGATGTGCTCGACCAGCTCGCCGAGGGGGTCCCGGTGGAGGGCATGGAGGCGTTCGCGCCCGTGCTCGCCGGGGCCATGGACCTGCTGCTCGATCATCTGCCGGTGCGGTCGGCCGTGTTCGTCTGCGACCCCGAGCGCATCCGCGGCCGGGCCGTCGAGCTGGTGCGTACGAGCCAGGAGTTCATGGAGGCGTCGTGGATCGCCGCGGCGGCGGGGGGCGAGGCGCCGATCGACCTGGAGGCGGCGGCCTTCCGCACGCTTGAGGAGGTGCGCGACCACGCCCGCGAGCTGGGCCAGCCGTGGTGGAGCATCGCGCCGTTCGGCGAGGGCGCGGAGCTGGACGCACAGGACGTCGAGGCCTACCGGGGCGACACCCAGCGGGCGCTCGCCGACATCAAGGGCTGGCTGGGCGCGGGCAAGGCCGTCGTGCTGCTGAGCGAGGGGCACGGCCCCGCCGAGCGCATGGTCGAGCTGCTCAAGGGCGTGGACGTGGCGGCGCGGCTGGTGCCGTATCTCGACGGCCCGCCGCCGAAGGACGTCGTGCAGGTCACGACGGGCCGCATCGACCATGGCTTCGTCACGCCGGACGTCGCCGTGCTGACCCATCTCGACCTGGTGGGGCAGAAGGCGTCCACCAAGGACATGCGCCGTCTGCCGTCGCGCCGCCGCAACATGGTCGACCCGCTCCAGCTCAAGGTCGGCGACCACGTCGTGCACGAGCAGCACGGCGTGGGCCGCTACATCGAGATGGTCCAGCGCACGATCCAGGGCGCGACCCGCGAATACCTGGTGATCGAGTACGCCAAGGGCGACCGGCTCTACGTGCCGACCGACCAGCTCGACGAGGTCACGCGGTACGTCGGCGGCGAGGCGCCCACGCTCAACCGGATGGGCGGGGCCGACTGGGCCAAGGCCAAGACCAGGGCGAAGAAGGCCGTCAGGGAGATCGCGGGCGAGCTGATCCGGCTCTACTCGGCCCGGATGGCCTCCCCCGGCCACCCGTTCGCCCCCGACAGCCCCTGGCAGCGGGAGATGGAGGACGCCTTCCCGTACGCCGAGACGGGCGACCAGCTCGAAGCGATCGACGAGGTCAAGCGCGACATGGAGCGGCCCGTCCCGATGGACCGCCTGATCTGCGGCGACGTCGGGTACGGCAAGACCGAGATCGCGGTGCGGGCGGCGTTCAAGGCGGTGCAGGACGGCAAGCAGGTCGCCGTGCTCGTGCCGACGACCCTGCTGGTGCAGCAGCACCTGTCGACGTTCGGTGAGCGCTTCGCCAGTTTCCCCGTCACCGTCAAGCCGGTCTCCCGCTTCCAGACCGACTCCGAGGTGCGGGAGACCCTCGACAGCCTGCGTACGGGCGCGGTCGACGTGGTGATCGGCACGCACCGGCTGCTGTCGCCCGAGGTGAAGTTCAAGGACCTGGGCCTGATCATCGTGGACGAGGAGCAGCGGTTCGGCGTCGAGCACAAGGAGGCGATGAAGCACATGCGCACGCAGGTCGACGTGCTCGCCATGTCGGCCACGCCGATCCCGAGGACGCTGGAGATGGGTCTGACCGGCATCCGCGAGATGTCGACCATCCTCACCCCGCCGGAGGAGCGGCACCCGATCCTCACCTTCGTCGGGCCGTACGACGACAAGCAGATCGCGGCGGCGGTCCGGCGCGAGCTGATGCGCGACGGCCAGGTGTTCTTCGTCCACAACCGGGTCCGCACGATCGACAAGGTGGCCGCGCGGCTGCGCGAGCTGGTGCCGGAGGCGCGGATCGCGGTCGCCCACGGGCAGATGAACGAGAGCCAGCTCGAGAAGATCATGGTGGATTTCTGGGAGCGCAACTTCGACGTGCTGGTCTCCACCACGATCGTCGAGTCCGGCCTCGACGTGCCCAACGCCAACACGCTGATCGTGGACCGGGCCGACAACTACGGCCTGTCGCAGCTCCACCAGCTGCGCGGCCGGGTCGGCCGGGGCCGCGAGCGCGGCTACGCCTACTTCCTCTACCCGCCCGAGTCGCCGCTGACCGAGACCGCGCACGAGCGGCTCGCCACCATCGCCCAGCACACCGAGATGGGCGCCGGCATGTACGTCGCGATGAAGGACCTGGAGATCCGCGGCGCCGGCAACATCCTGGGGGCCGAGCAGTCCGGACACATCGCCGGCGTCGGCTTCGACCTGTATGTCCGGATGATGGCCGAGGCCGTGCAGGAGCAGAAGTCCAAGCTCGCGGGCGAGAGCAAGGTGGAGGAGCGGCCCGAGGTCAAGGTCGAGCTGCCGATCAACGCCCACGTGCCGCACGACTACGTCACCTCCGAGCGCCTGCGGCTCGAGGCGTACAAGCGGATCGCGGCGATCGGCTCGGAGGACGACATCACGGCCGTCCGCGACGAGCTCACCGACCGGTACGGCAGGCCGCCCCAGGAGGTGGACAACCTGCTGGAGGTGGCGCGCTTCCGCATCAAGGCGCGGCGGGCCGGGCTGACGGACGTGACGCTGCAGGGCCAGCAGATCAGGTTCGCGCCCGTGGAGCTGAAGGACTCCCAGCAGGTGCGGCTGCAGCGGCTCTATCCCCGCTCGCTCTGGAAGCAGGCGACGAGCATCCTGCTCGTCCCGGTGCCCAAGACGAAACCGATCGGCGGTCAGCCGCTTCGCGACCTCGACCTGCTGAAATGGTGCGGGGACCTGGTCGAGGCCCTGTTCCTGGAGCCGATGCGGGTACAGTGACCCGCGAAATTGTCAACATATGCGTGGCCGGTGTCGTTCGGGAGGATCGTCCGTGAAGTCGTATCGAGTGCGCGTCGCCGTGGCGCTGGCGGCGGCCGGTATCGCCGTGACCGCGTGCGGCGGTCCCGTGCAGGCGGGTTCCGCGGCAATCGTGGGCAATGAGCGCATCACCTCCAGTCAGCTGAACGACGAGGTCCGCGAGCTGCGCGCCGACCTGGCCGCGAACAAGATCCCCGAAAATCAGCTCCAGCTGTCCTTCTCGCTGCCGCAGACGGTCCTGCTCAACATGACCACGAGCAGGCAGTTCCAGGAGCTCGGCCGGCGTAAGGGCGTCACGGTCACCGACCGTGAGGTGGACGACGTCGCCGTCGCCCAGGGCGGCTGGGACCAGTTCAACAAGGTGCTGCTGGCCAACGGCATCCCGCTGGACGAGAGCCGCGAGTTCATCCGCGCCGTCATCGTCCGCAACAAGCTGGCGCAGCAGTCCGGAGCCGGTCAGGACCAGGCGAGCCAGCAGGCCGCCCTCCAGAAGATCGTCGAGGAGGCCGACTCGACCGTGCCGGTGAAGTACAGCCCGCGCTACGGCAAGTTCGACCCCCAGCAGGGCTTCGTCGCCGACGACCGCTTCGGCGGAGCCGCCGGCGCGCCCGGTGCGGGCGCGGCAGGCGCAGGCGAGGCAGGCGCGGAAGGTGCGGGCGCGGCGGGCGCGGAAGGTGCGGAAGGCGCCCCCCAAGCCGGCTGACGCCCACGGCGGCCGTGATACGCCATGAGCGGTGACTAGGGTGGGGACATGGCGTTGATCGTGGTGACCACCTCGCCCAGGGTCGCTCCGGGGCTGCTCGCGCCCGCGGCGTGGAAGGCCCTCACCGGGGGACGGGTGCTCACCGGCACCCCCGACCACCCCTGTCTGCCCTTCCTCGACGAGGCCGGCGTCCGGGTCGAGGTGGTGACCCCGGACCCCGGCGCGATCGCCCGCGAGAGCCGTACGGAGACGATCGTGTGGCTGGCCGCGCAGGACGGCGACGAGGACTTCATGCGCGCGGTCGGCCACGCCGCGATCTCCCTGGACGAGCCGCCGGAGATCGAGGTCGTGCCCGGTTCCTACGACCTGCCCGGGGCCCGGCTGCTCGATCTCGTCCAGGTCATGGACCGCCTGCGCCGCGAATGCCCGTGGGACCGCAAGCAGACCCATGAGTCGCTCGTGCCGTATTTGGTCGAAGAGGCCTACGAGGTGCTGGAGACCATCCACGAGGGCGACTACGGCCCGCCGCTGCGCGAGGAGCTCGGCGACCTGCTGCTCCAGGTGGTGTTCCACGCTCGTCTCGCCCAAGAGCGGATGGGGACGGATGGGGACGGCTTCGACATCGACGACGTCGCGGCCGGGATCGTGGAGAAGCTGGTCCGTCGTCATCCCCACGTGTTCGCGGACGTCGAGGTCTCCGGCGCCGGTGAGGTCAGCGACAACTGGGAGACGATCAAGGCGGCGGAGCGGGCCGCCAAGGGGGAGACCGGCTCGGTGCTCAGCGGTGTTCCCATGGGCCAGCCCGCGATCTCCCTGGCCGCCCAGCTCCTGCGCCGGGCCGGCCGCGCCGGCGCGCCCGGCGTGCTCGCCGAGGACCTCCCCACGCCCGCCGGCGCCCGCCTGTTCGCGCTCGTACGGGAGACCCAGGACGCGGGGCTCGACCCCGAGGCCGAGCTGAGGGCGGCGGCCAGGGAGTACCGGCGGCGCGTGGAGGAGTGGGAGGGCGATCACCGGGTGACGCCGCCGGACACGCCGTGAACGGGCGGCCCTCCGCCGTACCGAGTAGTAGGGACCGATAGGCTCGGATGGCAAACCGCCCGCCATTCTGCTAGGAGCGTTCGTGGCTGCCATCGAGGCCATCACCGCCCGCGAGATTCTCGATTCCCGTGGGAACCCCACGGTCGAGGTCGAGGTACTGCTGGACGACTACAGCACCGGCCGCGCCGCCGTTCCGAGTGGCGCATCCACCGGCCAGTTCGAGGCCGTCGAGCTGCGCGACGGGGACAAGAAGCGCTATCTCGGCAAGGGCGTCGAGAAGGCCGTCCTCGGCGTGACCGACGAGATCGCCGACGAGCTGATCGGCTTCGACGCCGAGGAACAGCGTCTCATCGACCAGACGATGATCGACCTGGACGGCACGCCCAACAAGGCCCGCCTCGGCGCCAACGCGATCCTCGGCATCTCGCTGGCCGTCGCCAAGGCCGCCGCCGACAGCGCCGACCTGCCCCTGTTCCGCTACGTCGGCGGGCCGAACGCGCACATCCTGCCTGTGCCGATGATGAACATCCTGAACGGCGGCGCGCACGCCGACACCAACGTGGACATCCAGGAGTTCATGATCGCGCCGATCGGGGCCGAGACGTTCTCCGAGGCCGTGCGCATGGGCGCGGAGACCTACCACACGCTCAAGAGCGTGCTGAAGGAGAAGGGCTACGCCACCGGCCTGGGCGACGAGGGCGGCTTCGCGCCCAACCTGCCGTCGAACCGCGACGCGCTCGACCTGATCCTGGTCGCCATCGAGAAGGCCGGCTACACGCCGGGCCAGGACATCGCGCTCGCGCTCGACGTCGCGGCCAGCGAGTTCCACAACGACGGCGTCTACACGATCGACGGCAAGGGCGTGTCGTCCGCCGAGCTGATCGCCTTCTACGAGGACCTGGTCCGCTCCTACCCGCTGGTCTCCATCGAGGACCCGCTGAACGAGGAGGACTGGGAGGGCTGGAAGGCCATCACCACCTCCCTCGGCGCGAAGGTCCAGCTCGTGGGCGACGACCTGTTCGTCACCAACCCCGAGCGGCTCGGGCGCGGCATCGCCGAGGGCGCGGCCAACGCGCTGCTGGTGAAGGTGAACCAGATCGGCACGCTGTCGGAGACCCTCGACGCGGTCGACCTGGCCCACCGCAGCGGCTACCGCTCCATGATGAGCCACCGCTCCGGCGAGACCGAGGACACCACGATCGCCGACCTCGCCGTGGCCACCAACTGCGGCCAGATCAAGACCGGTGCCCCGGCCCGCTCGGACCGCGTGGCCAAGTACAACCAGCTCCTGCGCATCGAGGAGCTGCTCGACGACGCGGCGCGGTACGCCGGTCGCGCCGCCTTCCCGCGCTTCCAGGGATAGCGGCGGCACACGCGGGTAGCCCGGCTGGACACGCCCCGCACACGCGGTGTGGCGAGTGCCCACGCGATATGGGGCGTGGACGGCCGGGACGGGCGGTTAGTGTGGCCGTCGATCGGGCCATGCGCTGACCGGCCGGGAGGGGTGGTTTCGTGGCGGCGAAGCGGCCGCAGCTCACCGGGCGCGCGGCGATCCTCGCGGTCGTCGTGTGCGCCATCGCCATGAGCCTGGCCTACCCCGTGCGGGAGTACGTCGCCCAGCGCCGGCAGATCGCCCAGCTGGAGCAGCAGGAGGCGAACGCGCTGCGCAAGCTCCAGAACCTGGAGGAGCGGCGCCGGCGGCTGGAGGACCCCGAATACATCAAGCGCCTGGCCAAGGAGCGGCTGTTCTACTGCGAGCCGGGCGCGGACTGCTACCAGGTGCTCGACGAGGAGCAGGCCGGCACCGCCGCCGCCAAGGCCGGGACGAAGCCGCCGGAGCGGCCCGCCTGGTACGTCACGCTCTGGCGGTCGTTCGAGGCGGCCGACAAGGGGCGGCCCGCCGTACCCCAGCAGGGGCAGCGGAGCCCGGCGCCGACGCCGACTCCGTCCCCGGCGGCGGGATGAGGACCGCGGCGGGCATCGTGACAGGCGAGGAGATCGACGTGGCGGACGACCAGGTGGGCGCGGTGGACCAGGCGGACCTGGAGGCGGCGCGGGCGCAGCTCGGGCGGGAGCCGCGCGGGGTGCGGGCCGTCGCCCACCGGTGCCCCTGCGGCCTGCCCGACGTGCTGGAGACCGCGCCCCGGCTGCCCGACGGCGCGCCGTTCCCGACTTTGTTCTACCTGACCTGTCCCAGGGCGGCCTCGGCGATCGGCACGCTGGAGTCGTCCGGGCTGATGCGGCGGATGCAGGCACGGCTCGCCGAGGACCCCGAGCTGGCCGAGGCGTACCGGGCGGCCCACGAGGACTACGTCGCCCGCCGCGACCGCGCGGCCGGTGAGGACGGCCTGGAGCCGCTGCCGCGCGACATGCAGACCGCCGGCGGCATGCCGGACCGGGTCAAGTGCCTGCACGCGCTGGTCGCCCACGAACTGGCCGCGCCGGGGGTCAACCCGTTCGGCCGGGAGGCCCTGGACGCGCTGCCCGACTGGTGGGCCGACGGCCCCTGCGTCGTCGTGGAGAAGCCGGAAGAGGCGATCGGAGGCCGGGAGGGATGAGCGTGGAAACGAAGCGGGTCGCGGCCATCGACTGCGGGACCAACTCGGTCCGGCTGCTGATCGCGGACATCTCGGGCGACGACCTCACCGACGTCGAGCGGCGGATGGAGATCGTCCGGCTCGGCCAGGACGTCGACCGCACGGGACGGCTCGCATCGGAGGCCCTGGAGCGTACCTTCACCGCCATGCGCGGGTACGCCAAGCTGATCAGGGAGCACTCCCCGGACGGCCCCGTGCCGGTCCGTGTGGTCGCCACGTCGGCGACGCGCGACGCCGCCAACCGGGCCGACTTCGTCTCCGGCGTACGGGACATCTTCGGCGTGGAGCCGGAGGTGGTGACCGGTGACGAGGAGGCGCGGCTGTCCTTCACCGGCGCCACCCGGGGCCTCCCCGGGTCCGCCGCCGAGACGCCCTGTCTGGTGGTGGACATCGGGGGCGGATCCACGGAGTTCGTCGTCGGCTCCCGGTCCGTCGAGGGCGCGCTGTCGGTGGACATCGGCTGCGTACGGCTGACCGAGCGCCACCTGCGCGACGACCCGCCGGCCGCCGGGGACGTGGAGGCCGCTGTCGCCGACATCGAGGCGGCCATGGACCGGGTGGAGGAGAGCGTCCCCGTGCGCACGGCGCGCACGCTGGTCGGCCTGGCCGGATCGGTCACCACGGTCGCCGGGATCGCGCTCGGCCTGCCCGCCTACGACCCGGCGCGCATCCACCACTCGCGCATCCCCGCCGAGCGGGTCCACGAGGTGTCCGCGCGGCTGCTGGCCATGACGCACGACGAGCGGGCGGCCATTCCGGTCATGCACCCGGGCCGGGTGGACGTCATCGGCGCGGGCGCGCTCATCCTCGACCGCATCGTCCGCCGCTACGGCTTCTCCGAGGTCGTGGTGAGCGAGCACGACATCCTCGACGGCATCGCCTGGTCCCTCGCCTGAGCCTGAGAAGAAGCCCGCTTCAGGGAGCGACGGCCTCGGCACGCCGGGTCTGACCCGCGTCGCCGCCCGGAGCGTGGCACAAGATCTTGGCACTATTCTGCAATGCGTAGTACTGTGCGTTGCGTGGACAGTAGCCAGCTCCTCAAAGGAGTCCTCGACCTGGCGGTCCTCGCGGTGCTCGCCGAGCGCGACGGCTACGGATACGACGTCGTGCGCCGGCTGCGTGAGGCCGGGCTGGAGGACGTCGGCGACGCCTCGGTGTACGGGACGCTGCGCCGGCTCTACAAGGCCGGAGCGCTCACCTCCTACGTGGTCGCCTCCGAAGAGGGGCCGCACCGCAAGTACTACGGCCTGAACGACGTGGGCCGCTCGCTCCTGCAGACCTCGGCGAAGACGTGGACGTCCTTCGCCGCCACCATGAACGACCTGCTCAAGGAGGTCGACCCAGGATGAACCCCCCGATGACGCCCCAGGACTACGCCGCCGCCGTACGCGAGGCGCTCGCCGATCTCCCCGCCCGCGACAGGGAGACGTTGCTGGAGGACCTGGACGAGCATCTCGCCGAGGTCGCCGCCGAGCCGGGCATGTCGCTGGAGGAACGCCTCGGCAGCCCCGAGGCGTACGCCGCCGAGCTGCGGGCCGCCTACGGCGGGAGGCCGCAGGGCGGAGGCGACTCCTCGCTGGGCGGGCGGCTGCGCGAGCGGGTGACCGGAGCCGTCCGGCGCGTTCACACGCGGCTGCTCGTGCTGCCGCCCTACCGCCAGGCGGCCGTCTTCGCCCCCGAGCTGCGTCCCGCGTGGTGGGTGCTGCGGGGCTACGCGATCGCGCTGGGCGTGCTCGCGCCGATCAGCGCCCCGGGGCTGGTCCCCGGCGACATCCCCGCGTGGGTGTTCACGCTGGCGGTCGTCTGGGGGTCGGTGTGGCTGGGCCGGCGCGGCCGTACGGGGGCGTCGCGCTGGGGCCGGGTGCTGCTGCTCGGGGCCAACCTGCTGGCCGCGGCCCTCGTGCTGGGGGCGATGGCCGACGTCCCCAGCACGTCGTCGCGGAGCGTCGCGTTCGACTACGGCCCTCAGCCGGAGGTGCGCGCGCTGGGCGTACGGGTGGAGAGCGTGTCGTCGCTGGGCGGGGACGTTCACAACATCTTCCCGTACGCCGAGGACGGGACGCCGCTGCACAACGTCCGGCTCTACGACCAGGACGGCAACCCGATCACGGTGGAGCAGGGTTTCGACCAGGAGCTGGTCATCCCCTGCGACGGGGAGCCGCCCATCCGCAACGCCTACCCGCTGCCGCTGAGGCCGGTCGAGCACCGCGCCGATCCCACCGAACCGGAGGCGACCTGCGTGCCCGCCGCGCCGTCGCCCACACTGACGCCCACACCGACGCCCACGCCCTCCGGTGAGCCGTCCGGCTCCCCGTCGCCCTCCGCCACGCCGACGCGCTGACCTCCGGCGGCAGGGCGTCCGCACTCCGGCTCCGTCATGTGGACGGAGCCGGTTGGCGCGACGTCAGCCGTGCAGGCGGACGGGCAGGGAGAACAGGCCGCGCATGATCGCGCTCGGCCACCAGCTCAGCGTGGCGGGATCGGCGGCCAGGGTCAGGTCGGGGAACCGTTCGAGCACCCGGCCGATCGCGGCCTCGCCCTCCACCTTCGCCAGGGCGGCGCCGATGCAGTAGTGCGGGCCCCGGCCGAAGGCGAGGTGCGGTTCGCCGACGCGGCCAGGGGCGAACGCGTCCGGGTCGGCGAACGCCGCCGGGTCCCGGTTGGCGGCCAGCAGCGAGACGAGGATGGGCTCCCCGGGCAGCATCTCCTGGCCGCCGATGACCACGGGCTCGGTGGGAAAGCGCCAGGTCGCGTTCCGTACGGGACCGTCGTAGCGCAGCATCTCGTCGATGAAGTCCGGCAGCCGCGAGAGGTCGGCGCGCAGGGCCGCCGCCTGGCCGGGATGCCGCAGCAACGCGAGCAGGCCGTTGCCGATCAGCGCCACGGTCGTCTCGTGACCCGCGACGAGCAGCAGGAACGCGGTCGAGGTCAGCTCGTTCTTGTCGATCTCGCCCTGGTTGGACCGCCGTACGAGGTCGGTGAGCATGTCGTTGCCCGGCCGGGAGCGCTTGAGCTCGACCAGGTCGGCCAGGAAGCTCTCCAGGGCGTCGGTGGCGCGGGTGATCTCCTCCACCTCGGACGCCGCCGCCGAGTCGATCACGGAGGCGTGGCGGTGGAAGGTGGCCCGGTCCTCCTCCGGCACGCCGAGCAGGTCGCAGATGATCGTGATCGGCAGGGGATAGGCGAGACCGGAGACCAGGTCCGCCTCCGGGCCGTCGAGGCGGTCGAGGAGCGCGTCGGTCACCTCCAGCGCCCGCGCGCGCAGCCCCGTCATCCGGCGAGGGGTGAAGGCCGCGCTCACGAGCCGCCGCAGCCGCGCGTGGTCGCCTCCGTCGGCGTTGAGCATGTGCCGGGCGAGCCCCGGCCGGTGGTCCAGGGGCAGGCCGAGATTGGCGGCCTGCCACTCGGGCGAGCCCGCCGCCGGGTCCTTGGCGAGCGAGGGATGGGTGAGCGCGGTCACGGCGTCCTCGTACCGCGTGACCAGCCACGCCTCGCAGCCGGGCAGCGGCACGCGGGTCACCGGCGCGTTGCGGCGCAGCCAGTCGTAGGCGGGGTAGGGGTCGGCGTCGAACGCCGGGCCGAACAGCGGGGGGCATGAGTCGATGGACACGGGCCGTACGTACCCACCTCCCGCGCGATGGAAAAGATTGGAATCTTCCTCGGTATGACCTCCTTGGGACACCCGTGGCCGCGGCGTGCCGGTCCCCGCGCGTGCGACGCCGGCTGCGGGGCATGATCGCGAGGAGATCTGGGTTTCGACCGACGCATCCCCTTTGACCTGGCACGATCGGTGTCATGAGCTTCGTTCCTCCCGGTTCCGGCTGGCCGGGCGACCCCGCGGCCCCGGACACCCCCGTCGCCCAGAACGCCCGCGAGGTCGCCAAACTCGCGGCAGAGAGCCGTACGCCGGCCGACCTGACGGCCCGGCAGTCGGTGTGCCGCGCCTGCCCGCGTCTCGTCGAATGGCGGGAGGAGGTCGCCGACGTCAAGCGGCGGGCGTTCGCGGACGAGACCTACTGGGGCCGGCCGATCGCGGGCTGGGGCGACGAGGAGCCGCACACACTCATCGTGGGCCTGGCCCCCGCCGCGCACGGCGGCAACCGGACCGGCCGGATCTTCACCGGCGACCGCAGCGGCGACTGGCTGTTCGCCTCGCTGTACCGCACCGGGCTCGCCGCGCAGGAGACCAGCGTGCACGCGGGCGACGGGCAGCGGCTGATCGGCGCGCGGATGATGGCGGCGGTGCGGTGCGCGCCACCCGCCAACAAGCCGACGCCGGAGGAGCGTGACACCTGTTTCCCCTGGCTCGCCAGGGAGCTCGCGCTGGTGGCGGGCACGACCCGGGTGATCGTCGCCCTGGGTGGTTTCGCCTGGCAGGCCGTGTGGCCCGCGCTGCGCGCGGCCGGGTTCACGCTGCCGCCCCGCAGGCCGGCGTTCGGGCACGGCGTGGAGGTGCCCGTCTCCTACGGTGCCGCCCCGGTCACGCTCATCGGCTGCTACCACCCCAGCCAGCAGAACACCTTCACCGGCCGGGTCACCGCGGACATGCTCGACGCGGTCTTCGCCCGTGCCTCGGCCCTGGGGACCTTGTGAACGATTTCACGAGTGTGAAGTCGGTCACTGAGGGAAGATTGCAGGAATTTTCCTGAGAAATCTCATCTCAAGATGACTAAGTGGGGAAAATCACTGGACTTTCGGCCCTAGTGGATTGGTGCGATTGCCATCTTGTGACGTAGGCTTGTGAATGCTTTCACAAGCATGGAGGGCATCGTGGCAGACCGCAACTGGAAGCACGTCGTCATCGTCGGCGGTGGGTACGTGGGCCTTTACACGGCTCTACGTCTCCAGCGCACGCTCCGCCGTGAGCTGCGCGACGGCAGCGTGCGGATCACGCTCATCGACCCGCAGTCGTACATGACCTACCAGCCGTTCCTCCCCGAGGCGGCGGCCGGCAACATCTCGCCGCGCCACGTCGTGGCCCCGCTGCGCCGGGTGCTGCCAAAGGTGCGCATCCTCAACGGCAAGGTCTCCAAGGTGCACCACGAGGCGCGCACCCTGACCTTCGAGCCCGGCGCGGGCCAGTCCCGGGAGATGGAGTACGACGTCGTCGTCATGGCGGCCGGCTCGATCTCGCGTACGCTGCCGATCCCCGGCCTGGAGGACGCGGCCATCGGCTTCAAGACCGTCGGCGAGGCCATCGCGCTGCGCAACCGGGTGCTCGCCCTCCTCGACCGGGCCGAGTCGAGCGACGACGAGGACGTGCGCCGCCGGGCGCTGACCTTCGTCGTGGTCGGCGGCGGCTTCGCGGGCATCGAGGCCCTCGCCGAGCTCGAGGACATGACCGAGGACGCGATCGGCTACTACCCGAGCATCGAGAAGAAGGACCTGCGCTGGGTGCTCATCGAGGCGTCCAACCGGATCCTGCCCGAGGTCGGCCCCGAGATGGGCGAGTGGACCGCCGAGCAGCTGCGCGAGCGCGGCATCGAGCTCAAGATGGAGACGTTCCTGCAGTCGTGCGAGGGCGGCCTGGTCAAGACCTCGGACGGCGACGAGTTCGAGTCGGCCACGATCGTCTGGACCGCCGGCGTCAAGCCGAGCCCGATCGTCAACTCCACCGACCTGCCGCTCGACGAGCGCGGCCGGATCAAGACCACGACGCGCCTGACGGTCGCGGGCGTCAAGGGCGCCTTCGCCGCCGGCGACATCGCGGGCGTCCCCGACATGACCAAGCCCGGTCAGTACTGCGCGCCCAACGCGCAGCACGCCGTACGGCAGTCGAAGGTCCTCGGCGACAACGTCACCGCGTACCTGCGCGGGGAGAAGCTGAAGGACTACCGGCACAAGTACGCCGGCTCGGTCGCCGGGCTCGGCCTGTACCGGGGCGTCGCCAACGTCTACGGCCTGAAGCTGCGCGGCTTCCCCGCCTGGTTCATGCACCGCACCTACCACCTGTCGCGGGTCCCCACGGTCAACCGGAAGGTCCGCGTGGTGATGGACTGGACGCTGTCGCTGTTCTTCAAGCGCGAGACGATCTCCCTCGGCGAGATCGAGCACCCGCGCGACGAGTTCAGGGCGGCCGCGGAGAGCGGCCGCAGGCGCTGACCGCTCGCAGCGGCAGGACCCCAGCACACCGGACGGCCCGGCGGCACCCGCCGCCGGGCCGTTCCGTGTTCCCGCGGCTCTGCCATGCTGGTGTGATGGACGGGGGAGAAGGTGCGGACGGTCTCCCGGACCTTGACCGGGTGGCGGCCACCCGCGCCGTTCGCCCACTGTGGAAAGGGGGACAAGCCGCGTAAGACGTAACTTGCTTACAGAGGAGTGATCCGTGACATATGATCGCGGCGCCCCCGTAGCCCAATGGCAGAGGCAAGCCCCTTAAAAGGGCTGTGGTGTGGGTTCGAGTCCCACCGGGGGCACCATCGCCTTCCAGCACCCACGAGGCCGTGGCCAGCGCAGAGTGCGTTCGCCCACTGCTCTACCGTGCCCGGCTGTCTACGGCTGGCATCGATCGACTAGTCGCCGGTCCCGCCCGCAGTAAATGCCCGGTGAGCATCAGAACCTGGTCGTGGCGTTGGTCTTGGCGATCCGGCGCACCTCGGCCGGGTCGATTCCGGTCACGTCGCGGAGATCGGTTCCGTATAAGAAGGCGCCAATAAGGTTGGCGTCATCCAGGTGGGCGTTGGTGAGCTTCACGTCGGTGAGGTCGGCTCCGGTGAGGTCGGCGCCCGTCAGGGTGGCACCGGTAAGATCGGAGCCACTCAGCACGGCGCCGTTCAGGTCGGCGCCGTCGAGTCGCACACGTCGCATGTCCGCCCCCTTGATGTGCGCCTCGCCCAGGTAGGCGTCGCGAAGGTCCGCCCCTGGCAGCGCGCCGCCTCCCGCGTAGGCCTCGATGAGTCGGGCACCGCGCAGGTCAGCGCCGTCCAGGTGGACGTTTCCGAGATGCGATTTCGTGAGGTCCGCCTGTTCGAGTCGGGCTTGCTCCAGACGTGCGCCCTCCAGATGAACGTCGGACATGCGCGCGTGGTTCAGGTCAGCCCGGCGAAGATCCAGACCGTTCAGATCGAGCCCATGCGCATCGAGCCCCTGCAGGTCCATCGACCACTTGTGGGCCGGATTCAGACGCCGTGCGAGGACGCTGAGCGCAGCGAGGACGTCGCTCTCGGGAACGGGTGCCGCCTCGCGCTTTCCCTGGGCGTACTTGCGAACGTGCTCACGAACGAAGGCGGACAAGACCTCGGCGATCGTCTCTCCATCTCGGGCGGAGTCTGTCGCCAGCCGTTCCAACGCATAGATCGCGCCGATGCGCGAATCAAGGGAATCCTTGTTTCCCAGTTGCTCGACGGATTTCGCGTATCGGTCTGTTATCTGTGCTTGTTGTGTGGCTTCGAGAGTTCTCGCCGTATAGATCAATCCCAGGGCCGTGAACACGACACCGAGCACCACCGTGAGGGTACTCACCACCTGTAAGCGGCCCTGGACTTGCTGATACCGCAGCTCCTCGCGGTCCTTCGGCGTTAGGGTGGCCACTTCTTCGGCCGTCAGAGCCGGAATCGAGGAGCGGCGCCGGAACGGCCCACGCCCGGCCGTGAACATGATTCGCTTCACACCCCTCATTCGGGTGTGGATGGGCAAGCCATTACAAGGTTCGAGTACGTCCCTGGTTACAAGATCCCCTAAGAACGAGTTACCGCGTCGATGGCGTGTTGTGCCCCATGCATGCCTGGGACGACGGCAAGGGGCGCGCCCAAGAGCGGTTGCGCCGGTTCAGAGGGTGCGCCGGGGCGTGGTTCCAGCACGAGAAGCCGGTGATCCGCGGCCGGGGCAGCCGGTGACGCGCGTAGCCCGGGCCTGACGGGCACGCGGTAGATCTTCTCCGGGCGTTTGCCATACGGAACCCATGCTCGGATACATTTGTGCATGCGTTTTGTCCCTTTTGTCATGATTCTTGCCGGTTTGGTGGCGGGTACCGCCTCGCCGGCATCGGCCATCACCCATGGCTCGGTCGATCATGCGGATCACCCGGAAGTTGGCGCCCTCATCGGCGACAAGCCGGAACGCGACGGCACCTGGGCGTACTGCACGGGCACTCTCATCTCGCCGACCGTCTTCCTCACGGCCGCCCACTGCGGACATGAGGGGCAGAAGACCGCACGGGTCTCCTTCGCCGGGCACTACCAGGCCGGGGGCAAGCTCTACACCGGGCGCTACGTGCCCGACCCGCGCTACACCGGCAAGAGCGAACTTCACGACATGGCGGTCGTCGTCTTCTCCGACCCCGTCCCCGGCATCACGCCGGCCACGCTGCCTTCTCTGGGCCTGCTCGACCGGCTCGAGGCCGACGGCAGTCTGGAGACCGCGCGGTTCACCCCGGTCGGTTACGGCTCGGTGGACCCGACGAAGAAGGCGCACGGATGGCGGTTCCACTACACCGACACGCGCAGCCAGACGTCCATCTCCTTCAAGCGCCTCCGCGGCAGGTGGCTCGAACTGTCGCCGAACCCCTCGCGCGAGGAAGGCGGGACCTGCTACGGCGACTCGGGAGGCCCCAACTATCTCGGGGGCTCCGACTCCAAGCTGCTCGTGGCCACGACGATCAGCGGGGTGGACGACGCCTGCCGGTTCACCAACCTCGACTACCGCCTGGACACGCCATCGGCCCGGAAGTTCCTCGGCGAGTACGTCGCGCTCCCCTGACGCCGCCAGATTGGGGTTATAGACATATGCCCCCATTGGGGGTATCAATGGGGCATGCCTAAGATCAACGTCTACCTGCCGGACGATCTCGCGGAGGCGGTCAAGAAGGCGGCGCTTCCGGTGTCCGCGATCTGCCAGCGCGCGCTGGAGCAGGCGGTCCGCCGGGTGGCCGCCATCCGGGAGAGCGTCCTCGGCGAATTCGAGATCGACGACCCCCGCCTGTCGCACTTCACGCCCAGGACCCGCGCGGTCCTCCGGCTGGGGCTGGAGCGGGCCAGGGCCGAGGGCGCCTCCGGCATCGGCACCGAGCATCTGCTCGCCGCGATGCTGGCCGAGGGCCAGAACCTCGCCCTCCACGTCCTGCGCGCGATCGAGATCGAGCCCGCTCTGCTCGAGCGCGACCTCGCGAGCCACCGGTCGGCCGCACCCGCCGGGGCGGTGGGTCCCGGGCAGGCCGGGGACGGGGGAGCGCGGGAGGACGGTCCGAGCCGCTTCGACACGGCGGCGGCCAACGCCCTCGAACTGGCGGTCACCGAGGCCCACGCGCTGGGGCACAACTACATCGGGTGCGAGCACCTGCTGCTCGGCCTGGTCACGGAGCCCGACGGGGTCGCCGGGCAGGTGCTGCGGGCCAGGGGCGCCGAGCCCCGCCTCACGCGGCGCGCGGTCACCGCCGCGCTCGCCGGCTACGTCCACCTGCGGGCCCAGGGACAGGGCGCCTCTCAGGACATCGCTCAGAGCGCCACCCAGAACGTTCCGCAGAACGCCGCGCAGATCGTGGCGGCGGTCGTCCGGCAGGAGATCGCTCCGCTTCTGCGGCGCGTCGAGCGGCTCGAGCAGCACGCGGGCGTCGCCGCGCCCGCCGAGGACGGTGCCTCGTGACCGGACGCGTGCTGCTGGTCGCCACGGGCGACGTCATGGCGTACGCCCGCCGCACCCGCCGCCCCGGGCTCGCGACGGCCGCCGACCTGCTGGCGGCCCTGCCGGGCGACCTCGGCGTGGAGGTGGTGACCGAGGACGTCCAGGCCGAGCCGAGCTGGGACACCTCGCCCTCCACGATGCTGCGGCTGGCCCGGCGGGCCCGCTCGGCCCTGCTCGACGAGGGGTTCGACGGCGTGGTCGTCACCCACGGCCTGGACACGATCGAGGAGACGGCCTTTCTCACGGACCTGCTCGCCGGGCCCGCCGCTACGCGCGGCGGCATCGTGCTGACCGGCGCAGTGCGCGGGCTGGACGAGCTGTCGAGCGACGGCCCGCGCAACCTGGCGTCGTCCCTGGTCGCCGCCGCCGATCCCGCTCTCCGCGGCGCCGGTGCGGTGGTCTGCGTCAACGACGAACTGCACGCGGCCCGCTGGGTCACGATGACCGACGCGACGGGCGTGGCGGCCATGTCCTCCGCTCCCGCGCCGATCCTCGGCCGGGTGGTGGACGGGCGGGCCGAGCTGACGGCCCCGCCGCCGCCACGGCCCCCGGCCGCGCGGGGGGAGCCCGAGACGCACGTCGCACTGGTCAAGACGTACCCGGAGATGGATCCCGTGCTCCTCACGGCCGTCGTGGACGCCGGCGCCAGGGGTGTCGTGCTGGAGGGCACCGGCGCCGGGAACGTCCCGGTCACCCTGTACGCGACCATCGGCGAACTGGCGGAGTGGGACATCCCCGTGGTGGTCGCCTCGCGGTGCCACACTCGGCCGGTCGCGCTGGAGGACCTGCCGCTGGGGCTGGGGCTGCCCGCGAAGGTCGGCGCCATCGGGGCGCGCGGGCTGGCCGCCGTGAAGGCCCGGTCCGCCCTGATGGTGGCGCTCGGCGGAGGCGGGCGGCAGGCCGTACGGGACTGGTTCGCCCGCCTCTGACCCGCTGTCATGCGTGGCCCTCGTTCACCGGTCCCGGCGCCATCTCCAGCTGTGCGGCTTCCTCGTACGGGCTGGGGGCGCGGAGGCTCCCGGCGTGCGTGGCTGTGGCGTCGGTGTTCGGCGGGCAGCCGGAAACCGGCAGGCACAGCACGAACATGGCGCCGCCGTACGGCGACTCGCCGGCCACGAGCGTGCCGCAGTGGGCGCGGGCGATGTCGCGGGCGATGGCCAGGCCGAGTCCGGTGCCTCCGTGGCCCCGGCTGCGTGCCGTGTCCGATCTCGCGAACCGCTCGAAGATCCGCTCTCGTTCGGGTGCCGGGACGCCCGGGCCGTCGTCGCCGACCCACAACTCGACGAAGCCCTCGTCACGCCGGAGCCCGATCTCGACCACGCTCCGGGCGTGCCGCTGCGCGTTGTCGAGCAGGTTGGTCAGCAGGCGGGCGAGGTGGCGCGGCGCGGCGTGCATCCTGACCCCGTCCGCCAGCTGAAGGCGCACGGGTATGCGGTCCGCCCGGCGGGCGACCTCGTCCCTGACCAGCGCCGAGACGTCCACGGGTTTGCGGTCGGGGGCGGTCGCCCCCACCTTCGCCAGCAGGAGCAGGTCGTCGATGATGACTTCCAGCCGCTCCACGTCGAGCAGCGCGTCCCGGAGCAGCGACCGCAGATCGGTCTCGTCGGGATGCAGTTGCGCCTCCTCGAGTTGCGTGCGCAGGCCGGCGAGCGGAGTGCGCAGTTCGTGTGAGGCGTCCGCGGCGAACTCGCGCTGCCGCCGCAACGCCCGCTCGGTGGTCAGCTTCGCCTGCTCGATGCGGGCGAGCGTGCTGTTCACGGTGCGGGCGAGCCGCGCGATCTCGTCGTCCCCGGTCGGTACGGGCACCCGGGTGTCCAGGTCGTGCACGTTGACGGCGGCCAGGTCGCTGCGGATCGCCTCCACGGGCCGCAGGGTGCGTCCGGCGACCTTCCAGGTGGCCCAGGCGGTGAGCAGCACGAGCGCGGCGACCTCCACGGTGAAGAGCAGGTCGAACATCGCGACGGGAGTGAAGCCGTCGATCGGACGTCCCGCGTAGACGACGGGGGAGTCGGGCCCGGGCGTCACCCGGAGCGCCGACAGGCGCAGGCAGCCGATCCCGTCGTGCGCACAGGCCTGCAGGTCCTGCATCGGATCCTGCTGAGACGGCCAGAAGGAGCTCATCGGAGGTATCCCCCGGGCGGCGGGCGACGCGGCGAGCACCCGCCGGTTCGGAGCCACCACCTGGACCAGACTGATCCCGGCCACCTGCGGAGTGATGATGTCCCGCAGATGGCCGGTGCGCCATGCGGCGGCCGTGAGCGCGGCCTCCTGCCGCGCGTCGAGCCAGACCGCGGTGGCGAACGCCTGCCTGGCCAGCACGCTGCCCAGGATCCCGGTGGGGATCAGCAGCAGGGTGGCGAGAGCGGTGACGAGGACGGTGATACGCCCTCGGATGGAATGAGGCCGGAACCGCCGCAGTAACGCTGGGCCGCTGACGTTCATCGCCGTCCTCCTTGCGATGGCACTTCCCTGGGCACTCCGGGCGGGCGGCGGTATCCGTGTGATCGAGGTGGCCGTCCGGACGGCTCGCTGTGCCGGTTGTTTCGGGATGAGAGGCTCGCAACGGCAGGCGGAGTGGTCACTAGGGCGTTCTGCCTGGTCAGGCCGCTACTTCTCGGCTCCGCACCACGTTAGCACTAGACTTGAAGTCATCAAGTAAAGGAACCGTTCAAGTTGGTACTCTGCTTGGCGAGGACCGGCGTATTTACCTGGGTGCCGGCGGGAACTCCCGCGGAATCCTGATCGTTCCCACTGTGGTGGAGTGGCGCTCCCACTTGTGGGGGCACCGCTCCTCGGGCACCATCCCCACTAGGCCGCGCAGCGGCTGATCAGTGAGTCGCGTCCTGGAGGAAGCGAATGGAGAGTAAGAACCCCATATTCAGTCGGCGCGGGGCGGCTGGTCAGCAGGCGTGGGCCGGGCCGACGCCCAGCGTTCAGCAGCTGAACCAGATGTACGCCACGCCCTCGTACGCTCCCCCGGGAGCGCGGACCATGACGATCGACGACGTCGTGGTGCGCGGCTTCATGACCCTCGGCACGCTCGTCGTGTCGGCGGCCCTGGCCTGGTACTTCAACCTCGGCTGGGGGCTCGCGGCGCCGGCGATGATCGTGGGCCTGATCCTCGGGCTCATCGTGTCGTTCAAGCAGAGCACGAACCCCGCGCTGATCCTCGGCTACTCCGTGTGCTACGGCATCGCCATCGGTGTGCTGAGCCACATGTACGAGACCCTCTACAGCGGCATCGTCCTGCAGGCCGTGCTCGGCACGATGATGGCCTTCGGCGGCACGCTCGCGGTGTACGCACTGAAGATCTTCCGGCCGACGCCGAAGTTCGCCAAGTTCGTGCTCGCCGCCGGGTTCGCCGCGGTCGGCCTGATGCTGATCAACTGGATCGCGAGCATCTTCGTCAGCGGTGGCCTCGGCCTGCGCACCGACAGCCCCATCGGCTGGATCTTCAGCGCCGCCATGATCCTGCTGGGCTGCTTCTTCCTGCTGCTCGACTTCAGTGAGATCGAGCAGGGGGTGCGGGCCGGCGTGCCGGAGCGCTACTCGTGGCTGATGGCGTTCGGCCTGACCCTGAGCCTCGTCTGGCTCTACCTGGAGATCCTCCGCTTCATCAGCTACTTCACGAGCAACGACTAGCCGTACGAGCGAAAGGGGCGCCGTTCCTTCGGGGGCGGCGCCTTTGTCGTGCTATAGCAGGATCCGGTGATCGACACCGTAACTTTCGATCAACATCTTGTAACAAATCTATGCCGCTGAGGGCTTGTCAATCGCGGACCGGTGATGCATCGTGACACAAAGCCGCCTTTTCCGTGGAGGTGCCCATGTCGTTGAACCACTCACCGGAGACCCAGAACAAGCTGATCGCCCGTGTCCCGTCCATAACCGGGCGAGAACTCCCAGAGTGGTTCGAAGCCATCGACAACGGCCCGTCGTTCCTACGCTGTGACGAGCGGGCCAACTGGCTCGCCGACGAGCACGGGCTGAGCCACGGCTACGCCGCCGCGATCGTCCTCGAGCACGAGCGGCGTCGTCGCTTCTAGCGAACATCGGAGCGCGGGAGGGGGCAGTGCCTTCCCGCGCACACAGCACCAGCAGCGACCCGCCGAGCAGCAGCGCTCGGCTCTCGATCTCGAGCAGCACTGAGCACCTCGAGCAGCAGTGAGCGCCCGCACCGGTCCGGTGCGGGCGCATCATTGTTCTATGGATCTCGACAAGGCGCGTGAGTTCGTCAGGAAGAACCACCGAGCGGTCATGCTGACCCGGTATCCGGACGGACGACCGCAGACCTCCCCGGTGACCGTCGGCTGCGACAAGGACGGCCATATCGTGATCAGCAGTCGCGAGACGGCCGTCAAGACCCGCAACCTGCGGGAGAACCCCCAGGTCGTGCTCACCGTGATGACCGACGCCTTCTACGGCGAGTGGATGCAGATCGAGGGCACCGCTCGGATCATCTCGCTGCCGGACGCGATGGAGCATCTGGTGCAGTACTACCGCGACATCAGCGGTGAGCACCCGGACTGGGACGACTACCGCGCCGTGATGATCCGGGACAAGCGCGTGATCATCCAGGTCGAACCCACCCGCGCCGGCCCCGACTACCACGGCTGACGTGGCGCCGGTCCCGGCGCGGGCCGGGACCGGCGTCAACCCCGTCACTCAGGACAGCCGCTCCAGCACCATCGCCATACCCTGGCCGCCGCCGACGCACATGGTCTCCAGCCCGATCGACTTGTCGTGGAACCGGAGGCTGTTGACCAGCGTGGAGGTGATGCGGGCGCCGGTCATGCCGAACGGGTGGCCCACCGCGATCGCCCCACCGTTGACGTTGAGCCGCTCGACGTCGATGCCCAGCTCCTGGTAGGAGGGGATCACCTGGGCGGCGAACGCCTCGTTGATCTCGACCAGGTCGACGTCGCCGATCGACATGCCCGCGCGGGCGAGGGCCTGCCGCGACGCCTCGATCGGGCCCAGCCCCATGATCTCGGGGGACAGGCCGGTGACACCGGTCGACACGATCCGGGCGAGCGGCGTGATGCCCAGCTCGGCGGCCTTGGTGTCGCTCATGACGATCACCGCGGCGGCGCCGTCGTTCAGCGGGCAGCAGTTGCCCGCCGTCACCGTGCCGTCCGGCCGGAAGACCGGCTTGAGCTGCGAGACCGCCTCGTACGTCGTGCCGGCCCTGGGGCCGTCGTCCTTGCTCACCACGGTGCCGTCGGGGAGCGTCACCGGGGTGATGTCGCTCTCCCAGAAACCGTTCGCGATCGCCTTCTCCGCGAGGTTCTGCGAGCGCACGCCGAACTCGTCCTGCTCACGCCGCGAGACGCCCTTCAGCGCCGCGACGTTCTCGGCCGTCTGGCCCATGGCGATGTAGACGTCCGGCAGCACGCCGTCCTCGCGCGGGTCGTGCCACACGGGGGCCCCGCCCTTCGCGGTCTCCTCCGTCCGCGCCTTCGCCTCGTCGAACAGCGGGTTCTGCGCCTGCGGCATGTCGGAGCTGCCGTGCGCGAAGCGGGAGACCGTCTCCACGCCGGCCGAGATGAAAACGTCGCCCTCGCCCGCCTTGATGGCGTGGAACGCCATCCGGGTCGTCTGCAGGGAGGAGGAACAGTAACGGGTCACGGTGGTGCCCGGCACGTTGTCGAGCCCGAGCAGCACGGACACCACGCGCCCCAGGTTGTGGCCCTGCTCGCCGCCGGGGAGCCCACAGCCCAGCATGAGGTCGTCAACGTCGTTCGGGTCCAGCTGCGGCACCTTCGCCAGTGCGGCGCGGATCATCTGCGTGGTCAGGTCGTCCGGGCGGATGTCCTTGAGTGACCCCTTGAAGGCGCGGCCGATCGGTGACCGCGCGGTCGCCACGATGACTGCCTCGGGCATGTGACTCTCCTGCCTGATCTCGGGCCCCTCCACCCAGGGTTCGGGGGGCCTCCTCCCCGGAGGTTACCCTTCGGTACGCCGCCCGCCACGCCCCGGACCCCACTCACCAGAACTTTGTACTAATGCACAGTGTTGCCCGCTTCGCCGTCGGGCCGCTCGGCAATCAGCCGTACATGCCGGGGGTGGTGGCGGTGCCGTCGTTGACGGCGTGGAGGGCGCCCTTCTCGTCGCGCCACAGGCGCCAGCCGTTCTGGCCGCCGGTGAACCAGGAGGGCGGAGCGGAGGAGGAGTCCCTGCGCTTGCCCGTGGCCAGGTCGAACTCGCACAGCGCCGCGATCGAGTAGAACCCCGGGGTCATGCCGCGCAGCGGCAGCGGCTTCGGGTCGGTCACGCAGAACGACCACCCGGTCGCGCCGCTCACCGGGGTCGGCTCGCCGGTGCTGAGGTCGAAGACCGAGCCGGGCGCGTCGCGCTTGAGAAAGCCGAGCTTGTTCATCTCGGGAGGGAAGGCCAGCCACCAGCCGGTGCCGGGGACCTGCGTGGGCGTGATCTGCCCCAGGACCCGTCCGGTCTCGGCGTCGAGCCGGGCGAACCCGCCGTACTGGCCCTGCTCGTCGACCGGCCGGACGACCGGCGCGTACGCCGGGTTGCCGCTGGGGTAGACGCGGACGACGGACGGCCGCATCCAGTCGACGGCGCCGTCGGTGAGACGCGCGGAGAACAGGCCGAACGTCGAGGTCTCCTTGGTCTGGGGGTTGGTGTACGGCGCGACGTATCCGATGATCTTGTCGCCCGTCGCGCCGAAGGCCCAGCCTCCGCTCAGGTCGACGCCCGGGCCGAGGGCCTGCTCGATCGGCAGCTGCCAGACGGTCTTGCCGTCCTTGATCGTGCGGGCCTCCAGCACCGGGTGGGAGGCGAGTCTGAGCAGGACGACCTTGCTCGTGTCGGACCACTCGACCTCGGCGATGCCGGGCAGGCGCCACTTCACGGCGCCGTCACGGGGGTCGAGGACCACGACGCGGGCGGACGAGAGCGCGGTGTCCTCGGAGACGCAGACGTACGGCCCGCAGCGCTGCGGCCCGAAGGTGGACCGCACGGGCCTGACCCACTTCTGCTGTCCGGTGCGGGCGTCCCTGGCCACCAGCGTGGCGCCCTTGCGGTCGGCGGCGGGGTCGAGCGCGACCACCGCGGCCTGCCCGCCGCCGGTCTCCACGGTCGCGGGAGCCTGCACTCCCATGCCGGGGAGGCGTCCCACCATCGTCGCGGGGTGCGCCCACAGCCGGCGGCCGGTCGCGAGGTCGAGCGCGACGGTCTCCAGGGAGCCGTCGGGCCGCATCGAGGTGGCCGCCGCGACGCCGCCTCCCGTGGTGGCCCGGCTGACCGCGTTCACCTGTGTGTTGTGCCAGGCCGGGTAGTCCTTGGCGGCCTCGTCGCCGCCGGAGCAGCCGGTGAGGGCGCCGCCGGTCAGCAGGGCGGTCGCGGCGAGGGCCAGAGCGGGTTTCACGTGGTTCACCTGGGGCCGGATCATTTCGCTCCTACAGGGGGTGATGGCCCGGCCGCGGTAGGTGACCGGCCTCAGGCGTTCGGAAGCGGCCCGGGTCTCCGGCGGAGCAGCGCCGCCCACCGTCCGTGGGGGCCGACAGCCCGGCCGGCGACACGGGTCGCGGTGACCTCGGTGCCGGGTTCCTCCACGGCCATTGCGGCCAAGAGGTATTGCGATCCTTCGACGCGCACGGGTTCCGGCTCGGGCCACAACCCCAACGCGGCGCATACAGACGGTAGCACTGCGTACGCGGCTTGTAGGTAGCCTCGGGCAGATGGATGAAAACGATCAGGCCCGAACATCTCGGCCGGGTTCGCGTCGAATTCGGGCCCGAGCAGGTCGGCGAACGCCACGGTCCGCCCGCCCGCCTCGATGACGGCGACCGTCTGGGCCGCGGCGAGCTGCCGCGACCAGCGCCGGGTGACCCACCGGAGCGGCTGCGCGAGCGGGCGTACGGTGCCCAGGTCGGGACAGGTCCCCACGACCACCTCCACGCCGGCCTCGCGCAGCCGGCGCACCGTCTTCTGCAGGTGCCGTACGGCCCGGGCCGGCAGGGTGGCCGTGGTCACGTCGTTGGCCCCCACGAAGACGACCGCGATCTCCGGCCGGTCCTCCAGCGCGCGGTCCACCTGGACGCCGAGGTCCACCGACGCCGCGCCCGACTGGCCGACCACGGTGAGGCGCACCGGGCGCTCCGCCACCGCCGCGAGGCCGTACGCGATCCGGACGGCCGGGGTGTCCTCGGGGCGGGTCATGCCGAGGCCGACCGAGGTGGAGTCGCCGAGCACGGCCATCCGGATGGGCTCTCCGGGAAAGGCGCCGTACACGCCGTCGGCCCGAGGGCCGTCGAGGCCGTGCGGCTGTCCCACGATCCGCCGGGCCACGATGGCCTCGGCCATCAGCAGGCCGTACGTCACGGCTCCCAGGGCCGTGAGCCCGCCTCCGCCCACGGCGGCGGCGGTGGCGATGCGGCGGGCGGCACGCACCGCGCCGGACGTCCGGATCACCCGTCCTCCCCATGCTCACGGTACGGTTTGAGGGAGAAATTAGCCGAGTTCCGGCCACCCCTATCGGAACCCCGGCTGACGGCAGGCTGACAAGCTTCGGCAAACAAGGTGGTCATCGCGGTGCGCGTACACGACTCGCTGGTGGAGCTGATGGGCAACACCCCGCTCGTCCGGCTGCGCAAGGTCACGGCGGGCGCGCCCGCCCAGGTCCTCGCGAAGGTGGAGTACTTCAACCCCGGCGGTTCGGTGAAGGACCGGATCGCGGTGCGGATGATCGAGGCGGCCGAACGGAGCGGCGAGCTCAAGCCCGGCGGCACGATCGTCGAGCCGACCTCCGGCAACACCGGCGTGGGCCTGGCCATCGTGGCGCAGGAGAAGGGCTACCGCTGCCTGTTCGTCTGCCCGGACAAGGTCGCCCAGGACAAGATCAACGTGCTGCGCGCGTACGGCGCGGAGGTCGTGGTCTGCCCGACCGCCGTCTCGCCCGACCACCCCGACTCGTACTACTCGGTGTCGGACCGGCTGGCCCGTGAGATCCCGAACGCCTGGAAGCCCGACCAGTACTCCAACCCCGAGAACCCGGCGAGCCACTACCACTCGACCGGCCCGGAGATCTGGGAGCAGACCGAGGGCAGGATCACGCACTTCGTCGCCGGAATCGGCACCGGCGGCACGATCAGCGGGACCGGGAAGTACCTCAAGGAGGTCTCCGGCGGCCGGGTGAAGGTCATCGGCGCCGACCCGATCGGCTCGGTCTACTCCGGCGGCACCGGCCGTCCGTACCTCGTCGAGGGCGTGGGCGAGGACATCTGGCCCGCCACGTACGACACCGCGATCTGCGACGAGATCATCGCGGTCTCCGACAAGGACTCGTTCGGCATGACGCGCAGGCTCGCCCGCGAGGAGGCACTGCTCGTCGGCGGCTCGTGCGGCATGGCCGTGGTGGCGGCCGTGCGGGTGGCCCAGGCGGCCGGGCCCGACGACGTCGTGGTCGTGCTGCTGCCGGACGGCGGCCGCGGCTACCTGTCGAAGATCTTCAACGACGAGTGGATGGCCGACTACGGCTTCCTCACCACGTCGAGCGAGGAGGGCCTGGTCGGCGACGTGCTGGGACGCAAGACGCCGGGGCTGCCCGAGTTCGTCCACGTCCACCCGCACGAGTCGGTCGGCACCGCCATCTCGATCATGCGGGAGTACAACGTCTCCCAGCTTCCGGTCATGAAGGAGGAGCCGCCGGTCATGGCGGCCGAGGTCATCGGCTCGATCGTGGAGCGCGACCTGCTGGAGGGCCTCTACCGCGGCCGGGTGCGGTCCGAGGACGAGATCGGCGGCCACATGTCCGCGCCGCTGCCCATGATCGGGTCCGGTGAGCCGGTGGCCCGGGCGGTCGAGGCGCTGGAGAAGGCCGACGCCGCCGTGGTGCTGGACGACGGCAAGCCGGTGGGCATGGTCACCCGTCAGGACCTGCTGGCCTTCCTCGCCAACCACTGACCCGACCACTGACCCGACCACTGACCCAACCACTGGGCCGACGCCTGGGCCGACGGCTGGGTCGGCCACAGCCGCGTCCGCCGGGACCAGGCGGGCCGGGCGGCTACGCTCGACGCCATGAACCATGGTTTCGAGACGCTCGCCATCCACGCAGGCCAGGAGGCGGACCCGCACACGGGCGCCGTCGTTCCTCCCATATACGCCGTGTCCACCTACAAGCAGGACGGCGTGGGCGGCCTGCGGGCGGGATACGAGTACAGCCGGTCGGCCAACCCGACCAGGACCGCCCTCGAGGAGGCGCTGGCCGCCGTCGAGGGTGGTGTGCGCGGGCTGGCCTTCGCGTCGGGCCTCGCCGCCGAGGACACGCTGCTGCGCACCGTCTGCAAGCCCGGCGACCACGTGGTGATCCCCGACGACGCGTACGGCGGCACCTACCGGCTGTTCTCCCGGGTGCTCCAGGAATGGGGGGTCACCTTCGACCCGGTGCCGCTCGGCGACCTCGACGCGGTGCGCGCCGCCGTACGGCCGGAAACGAAGGCGATCTGGGTGGAGACGCCCACCAATCCCCTGCTGAACGTCGCGGACATCGCCGCGCTGGCGAACGTCGCGCACGACGGGAGCGCGGTGCTCGTAGTGGACAACACCTTCGCCTCGCCCTACCTGCAGCAGCCGCTCAGCCTGGGCGCGGACGTCGTGGTCCACTCGACGACCAAGTACGTCGGCGGCCACTCCGACGTGGTCGGCGGCGCGCTGGTGACCCGGTCCGCCGACCTCGGTGAGCGGCTGGCCTACCACCAGAACGCGATGGGCGCGGTGGCCGGGCCGTTCGACGCCTGGCTCACGCTGCGCGGCCTCAAGACGCTGGGCGTGCGGATGGACCGGCACTGCGACAACGCCGAGCGCGTGGTCGACCTGCTGCTGTCGCACCCGAAGGTCGTCCAGGTGCTCTATCCGGGCCTGCCCGAGCACCCCGGCCACGAGGTCGCAGCCAAGCAGATGCGGCGTTTCGGCGGGATGGTGTCGTTCCGCGTCGAGGGCGGCGAGGAGGCCGCCGTCGAGATCTGCAACCGCGCCAAGCTGTTCACACTCGGGGAGTCCCTCGGCGGCGTCGAGTCGCTGATCGAGCACCCCGGCCGGATGACCCACGCGTCGGCCGCCGGGTCGCCGCTGGAGGTCCCCGCGGACCTGGTCCGTCTGTCGGTCGGCATCGAGACCGTCGACGACCTCCTGGCCGACCTCTCCGAGGCCCTCGGCTGACGACCGTCCAACGCCCGCTCCGCGCCCTGTCTACTGGGCGCTCCGCGCCGGGGCCGCGGGCTCCGGCGCGGGGTGGCGGGCGGGAGCCACCCACCGTTCGCACAGCAGGGCGGCGAGGGCCGTGGCCGTCAGCAGGGCGCCGGCCACGGTCACGCTGCGGACGCCGGAGTGATCGATGAGCGCGCCGCCGAGCAGCGAGCCGCCCGCGATGCCGATGTTGAAGGCCGAGCCGCTGCCGGCCGAGGCGATGTCGGTGCTGCCCGGGGCCACCTGCAGCGCGCGGCTCGCGATGGCCGCGGCCAGCGCGCTGAACGACATGCCGGTGACGCACAGGGCCACCACCGCCACCGGACGCACGGCGCCGAAGGCATACAAACCCAGCAGCGCGCACGTGATGAGGGCCAGCGGCCCGACCAGAGCGGTCCTGGGCCGGCTGTCGAGCAGCCGGCCGACCACGATCGTCCCCGTGACTCCGGCGATCCCGGACGCGAGGAGCAGCGGGCTGAGCGCGGCCGGGGCGAACCCGCCGAACTCCAGCAGGAACGGCGTGATGTAGGTGTACGCGGTCAGGTAGCCGCCCACCCCGATGACGGTGGCGACGATCAGGAGCGCGTAGCGGCGGGCGTCCGGGGTCGCGCCGCGGCCCGGCTCGTGGCCGTCGGAGCCGCCGTCCGCCTGCCGGCGGCCGGGCATCAGCGCCGCAACAGTGAGGCACGTGATCAGGCCGACGGCGGCGGCCAGGGCGAACGCGGCCCGCCAGCCGACCTGCTGGCCGAGCCAGGTGCCGGCCGGGACGCCGAGGACGGGCCCGAGGGCGCTGCCGATCGACATCCGGGCGATCGCGCGTCCCCGGATCTCCGGGGGGAACATCGCCGCCGCGGCCGGGGTCGCGACCGACCAGAACAGCGCCTGGGTGGCCGCGACCAGCAGCCGGGCGGCCAGCAGCGTCGGATAGTTCGGCGCCACGGCGGTCAGCAGCATCCCCGCGACGAACACGGCCAGCGTGGCGGTGAGCAACCTCCGCCGCGGCACCCGCTGCGTCAGCCGGGTGAGCGGCAGCGAGGCCAGCACCACGACCGCGGCGTACCCGGTGACGAGCAGGCCCGTCTCGGACGGCGACCGGTCCAGGTCGGCCGCCATCACCGTGAGCAGCCCGATGGGCAGGACCTCGGCGGTGACGTAGGTGAAGGCGCCGACGGCGAGGGCGACCAGCGCCCACGCCGCACGGCGTTGCGTCGTAAGGTGCACTAGCCCCTCTTTCCCCCGATTCCGGCCAAAGACGTTCTACCGGACATTCGGCGAAAAGAGGGAATGCTTATGACGGGTTGAAGAAGACCATCAGGAAGAGGACGACGAGCCAGATCAGGGCGCTGATCCCGGCCAGCGCCGCGATCCGCCCGGTCTGCACCTTCGCGTCGTCCGCCGTCGACTCGCTGGACAGCGCCGCGATGGCCGTACGCTGGTCACGCTCGACGATCACCAGCAGGACGGCCCCGACGACGAACAACGTCATCGACACCGACAGGTACGGCGCGCCGAGCGCGCTGCGGCCCAGCAACAGGCCGAACAGGAAGACCCCGATCGTGAGCAGGCCGAACAGCCGGGTCGCGCGGTGCAGGTATCGCAGCACGCTCAGATCGCGCGCCCGGATGTAGCGCGGGGTGACGCTCGTGACCGCCGTGAGCGGACCGAGCGCGAAGATCGCGAACCCTATGTGCAGCCACAGCAGCAGGTGGTCGAGAGGCGACATGGGCAGAGGCTATCGCCTGACTGATCGGCCCCGCAGTCGCCCGGACGCGCTCGTCGTGGGCGCGTCGGACGCCGGGGCGCCAGGGAGCTACTTCCGGCGACGGGGGCGGTTGTGCACCGCCATCTCGAACAGCACTGTGGTGAGGACCATGAGGACGACGAGGCCGACCGCTGCGAACATGGGAGCGCTCCTTCCACTGGCATGTGGAACGACCAGCGCGAACAGGGGATGCCTGTCTATCGTCCGCCGATTGCAACCCGGTCGGCAATCGATTATCGATTCCCCGGCCGCGGCCGTCCGTCTCCCCGCTCACGCCCGACGCCCGGTGCTTTCCCGGTCCCCGTCAGTCCTGCGGCCCCGGGACGCGCCCCGGGGCCGCGCCGATGTGCTTAGCCATGCCCGGCCGGCAGGCGGCGAACCGCCTACCGGTCCGTCTTCTGTCCAAGGAGCGGGAACCCGGCCTTCTGCCCGAGGAGCGGGAACCCGGCGCGGCGTGCGGACGGCCCCACGATCAGCGGGTGCGGCGGGCGCGCAGGAAATCGCTGACGACGTACTCGCCGAGGCGGTCGGCGCTGGCGGAGAAGACGCGGCCGCCGTTGCGCCGGGCGACCTCGTCCACGAACTCCCGCAGCCGGTCGTCGGCGGCCAGCATGAAGACGTTGATCGTCGCGCGCCGCCTGGTCATCTTGTCGACCTCGGCGAGCGTCAGCGTCAGCGTCTCCTGTGACGGAGGCCACTCGAAGCGCGGCACGCCGTTGCGCATCAGGTGCGCCGTCGGCTCGCCGTCGGTGACCACCAGGACCACCGGCTCGAAGTCCGGGTGGCGGTCGAGGTGCCGGCCCGCGATCAGCAGCGCGTGGTGCAGGTTCGTGCCCTGGACCATGTCCCATTCGAGCCCGGCCAGCTCGTCGGGCCGCAGCACCCGGGCGTAGTTCGAGAACCCGATGATCTGCACCGCGTCCTGGGGGAATTTCGAGGCGACCAGCGCCTGCAGGGCGAGCGCGGTCTGCTTGGCCGCGGCCCAGGTGCCACGCAGGGCCATCGAGTAGGACAGGTCGACCAGCAGGCAGACGGCCGCCGCCGAGCGCCGCTCGGTCTCCACGACCTCGAAGTCGTCCACCGACAGGGTCACGGGCGCGCCCCCGCCCCGCCGTACGCCGTTGACGACCGTACGGACGACGTCGATGGGCTGCTCGTCGCCGAAGCGCCACGGGCGGGTCGAGCCGGTCGGCTCCCCGGCCGTGCCCGCGTCGCGCTGGTCGTGGTCGCCGCGGCGGCCCGAGTCGAGCGAGGCGAAGACGCGGCGCAGGGCGGTCTCCCCGAGGCGGCGCACGGCCTTGGGCGTGAGCTCCAGCTTGCCGCGGTTGCGCCGCAGGTAGCCCTGGGCCTCCAGCTCGCGCTCGACCTGCCGCAGCGCCTCCAGGTCGTCCACGGCCGAGCGGCCGAGCGCCCGCCGGATCGCGGCCTCGTCGATGTCGTCGAGCCGGGCGCCGGGGTAGTCCTGGCGCAGCGCGGTCTCCAGGTCGCCGAGGTCGGCCAGCTCCTGCAGGGCCGTCACGGCGTCGCCCATGCCCATCGGCTGCTCGCCGGACACCCGTTCGGGGGCGCCCCAGGCGAGGTCGGGACGGCGGGCGTAGAGAGAGTCGCCGAGACGCCGCATCTGCTCGGCCAGGCCCGCCTGCTCCAGCGTCTGGTCGATCAGCCCGGCCAGCTCCTCGCGCTGCTGCGGGGTGAGCGAGGCGAGCAGCCGCTGCGCGGCGGCGGCACGGCGGGCGAGCTGGTCGACCAGCTCGTCCAGGTTCCGCGGGTTCTCGGGGAACATGTCCCCGTATTTCTGCATGAACCGGTCGAAGTCGTCCTGGGTGTGCTCGCCCCTGGCGTCGCGGTCCAGCATGTCGTTGAGGTCCGACATCATCTGCCGGACCCGTTCCATGGCGGCCGGGTCGGGGTTGGCCAGCGCGTCGCGCATGCCGCGGAACTGGCTGTCGAGGACCTCCCTGCGCAGCAGGTCGCGCAGCTCCTCGAACGTCTGCCGGGCGGCGGCCGAGCGCCAGTCGTAGTCGGCCAGCTCCTGTACCGCCCGCGCCGCGTCCGAGGGGAGCGCGTCGAGCATCGCCTCCCGGAAGCGGGCGTCGTCGAACGGATCGGGACTGTGTTCTCCCGGGGGACGACCCCCGGACCCCCGCTGGAGCTCCGCCCGCTCCTGGCCGATCGCCTTGTCGAGCAGGGCGCGCACGCGCTCCAGCGTGCCGTCGAGCCGGGTGTTGTCCCGCAGATCGCGGCGGCGCCGCCGCACCTGGCGGAGCAGGTCGTCCAGGCCGCGGCGGTCGGGAGCTCCCGGCAACCCGCGCCGCAGCAGGTCGCGCAGCGCGTCGAGCGGCGTCGAGCCGGACAGGACGGCGTCGCCCATCTCGTCCAGCGCCGAACGCACGTCGTACGGCGGAGCCAGCGGATCCGGCCCGTCGTGGTACTCCCGGTAGAAGTAGCTCACGTCCGGTACACCGCGGCGCCGTCGGTCTCGTCCTTGGACAGCCTGCGCATCAGGTAGAGCCCTTCCAGCGTGAACTCCAGCGCCGCGGCGGCGTGGCCGGGCGACTCGTCGCCCTCGCCCATGCCGAGCCGTGCCATGATCTTCGACAGGCCCTCGACGCGGCCGATCCTGCGCAGCAGCTCGTGGGCCGGCACCAGCTCGCCCGACTCCACCTGCGCGCCCTCGCCGAACCTGTCCAGCAGCGGCGCGAGGTCGGCGCCGCCGAGCGAGGCGCGGAACGTCTCGGCCGTCGCGCGGCGCAGCAGGTGGGCGAGCACCTCGATCTCCCGCCCCTCCTCGCTGACCTCGAACTCCACCTTGCCGCGCAGCGTGTGGACCACGCCGGGCAGGTCGCACACGCGGGTGACGGGCCGCTCCTCCCCGGTCAGCGCGGCCCGCCGTACGGCGGAGGCGGCGGCGGTCTCGGCGGCGGCGATCGAGAAGCGGGCAGACACGCCCGAGCGGGAGTCGACCGCGGTCGACTCGCGAACCAGGCGGGTGAACCGGGCGATCACCTCCACCAGGTGGTCGGGCAGGTCCGCGCCGAGGCCGCCGAGGTCGGCCTCCTGACGGATCAGGACCAGCTCGTCCTCGACCGTGCGGGGGTAGTGGGTGCGGATCTCCGCGCCGAACCGGTCCTTCAGCGGGGTGATGATCCGGCCGCGGTTGGTGTAGTCCTCGGGGTTGGCGCTGGCGATCAGCAGGATGTCGAGGGGGAGCCGCAGGTTGTAGCCGCGGACCTGGATGTCGCGCTCCTCCAGCACGTTGAGCAGCGCCACCTGGATGCGCTCGGCCAGGTCGGGCAGCTCGTTGACGGAGAAGACGCCCCGGTTGGTCCGGGGAACCAGGCCGTAGTGGACGGTTTCGGGGTCGCCGAGCGTGCGGCCCTCGGCGATCTTGATGGGGTCGACGTCGCCGATGAGGTCGCCGACCGAGGTGTCCGGGGTGGCCAGCTTCTCGCCGTACCGGTCCTCGCGGTGCTTCCACGCGACCGGCAGGTCGTCGCCGTGCGCGGCGGCGAGCCGGCGGCACCGGACGCAGACCGGCGCGTACGGGTGGTCGTTGATCTCACAGCCCTCGACCACCGGCGACCACTCGTCGAGCAGGCCGGTGACGGTGCGGATCAGGCGGGTCTTGCCCTGGCCGCGCTCGCCGAGGAGCACGAGGTCGTGGCCCGCGATCAGCGCCCTCTCCAGGTGGGGCAGGACCGTGTCGTCGAAGCCGACGATGCCGGGGAACCGGGCCTCGCCGGCCCGCAGCCGGGCCAGGAGGTTCTCCCTGATCTCGGCCTTGACCGTTCGGTATCGGTGTCCACTCTCGCGCAGTTCACGCAGAGTGCTGGGGGCAGGCGTGGGCGATTTGTGCACGGAGTCGAGCCTACGTCCCCATCGGATGATCCGGCAGCCGAGTTTGCGGAGACACGGTTCAGGAGACACGGCTCAGGGGAACACGGCACGGAGACGCGACCAATTGCCCGGGCGGCCCGTGCGTTGACCTCCGTCCAGTGGGGAGAATCGGCCCAGGGAAACAGTCGCGGAGGAAGAGAGGGCGAGACTATGGCGGTAATGACGAGCCGCTTCGCCGACGGTCTCGCCGTGGGCCCAAACCTGGTGGAAGCGGCCGAGACGGCCGTACGCCAGGCGTTGGCCGGCCTGTCGGGTCCGCCGGACCTTGTGTGCTTCTTCATCTGCGGTGACGACCCCGACGACGTGGCCAGAGCCGGTCAGCGGGCGATGTCGGTCGCGTCCGGGGCCGACGTGATCGGCTGCAGCGCGACCGGCGTGATCGGGCACGGCCAGGGCGTGGAGCTGACCTCCGCCGTGAGCGCGTGGGCGGCGTCCCTCGGCGGGGCCAGGATCGACACCTTCGCCCTGGAGACGCTCCGGACGGAGGACAGGTTCGTGGTCGTGGGGCTGCCGGAGCGCGTCCCCGACGACCGGGCGGCGATCCTGCTCGCCGACCCCTACAGCTTCCCCACGGACGCCTTCATCGAGCACTCGCACGAGGTGCTGGGCACCCTGCCGATCGTCGGCGGCCTGGCCAACGGGCTCCAGGGCCGCGGCTCGGTGCGGTTGTTCGCCAACGGGGAGGTCCACGACTCCGGCGCGATCGGCGTGGTCATCGGCGGCCAGGTGAACGTCGGCACCGTCGTGAGCCAGGGCTGCCGGCCGATCGGGCCGTCCATGGTCGTCACCCGCGCCGAGGACAACGTGCTGCTGGAACTCGCGGGCCAGCCCGCCCTGGCGCGCCTGGAGGACATCGTCAGCGCCCTCGACGAGGAGGACCGCGACCTGGTCGCCGCCGGCTTACAGATCGGCATCGCGATGGACGAGTACGCCGAGCGCCACGAGCGCGGCGACTTCCTCATCCGCGGGGTCATCGGGATCGACCCCGAGCGCGAGGCGGTGGCCGTCGGCGACGTGATCGAGATCGGCAGGACGGTGCGGTTCCAGGTCAGGGACGCCGAGGCCGCCGACGAGGACCTCTACGAACTGCTCGACGAGCACCTGCGGGAGCATTCCGGCCGGGTCGAGGGAGCGCTGCTGTTCTCCTGCAACGGCCGGGGCTCGGGCATGTTCGACTCGGCCGACCACGACGCGCTCGCCGTACGCGAGACGCTGGGGCCGATCGGGGTGGCGGGGTTCTTCGCCGCGGGCGAGGTCGGGCCGGTCGGCGGGCACAACCACGTCCACGGCTTCACCGCGTCGCTGCTCGTCTTCTCCAGCGGCACGGAACTGTCCAGCGGCACGGGCTTCTCCGGCGGCACGGGGTTCTCCGGCGGCACGGGCTTTTCCGGCGGGTTCCCCGGCGGCACGGGGTTCCCCGGGGGTACGGGCTTCCCCGGGGACGCGGGAGCGGGCGCGTGAGCGACCTCATCCTGGCCGTCGACATCGGCGGCACGAAGTTCGCGGCCGGCCTGGTGGATCCGGACGGGCGGGTCGTGGCCGCCGAGCGGGTCGCCACCCCGCAGGGCGCCGACGCCGAGACGCTGTGGGTGACGCTGACCGCGCTGCTCGACCGGCTGGACCTGCCCGCCGCGCTCGCCGGCGTGGGCGTCGGCTGCGGCGGGCCCATGATCTGGCCCGAGGGGGAGGTCTCGCCCCTCAACATGGGCGGCTGGCGCGGTTTCCCGCTGCGCGGGAGGCTGGCCGGGCGGTTCCCCGGGGTTCCGGTCCGCATCCACAACGACGCGATCTGCCTGGCCGTCGCGGAGCACTGGCGCGGCGCCGGGCAGGGGAGTGCGGCCATGCTGGGGATGGTCGTGTCGACCGGCGTCGGCGGCGGGCTGATCCTCGGCGGCAGGCTCATCGACGGCGGGACGGGCAACGCGGGTCACATCGGCCATGTGGTGGTCGACCCCGAAGGCCCGCCGTGCGGCTGCGGCGGCAACGGCTGCCTGGAGGCGATCGCCCGCGGCCCCGGCCTCGCCGCCTGGGCGCTGGCACAGGGCTGGTCGCCGGACGCCGCGGTCACGCGTGGGGAGCTCTACCAGGAGGAGGGCACCGCCACCGCGCGCCGTCTGGCCGCCGACGCCGCGGCCGGCGATCCGATCGCGCTGGCCGCGATGGCCCGCGCCGGTCGCGCCCTGGGCGTCGCGATCGCCTCCGCCGTCAACCTGTGCGACCTCGACCTCGTGACCGTCGGCGGCGGGCTCAGCCAGGCGGGCGACCTGCTTTTCGCGCCACTGGAGGAGGCGCTGCGGGAGCACACCCGCATGGGGTTCGCCGGGCGGGCGCGGGTCGTGCCCGCCGCGCTCGGCCAGGACGCCGGACTCGTCGGCGCCGCCGCGCTCGTGGCGGCCGGCGACAGGTACTGGTCGCCGGAGCGTTGAGAGTGCCGGAACCTGTGATGATGGGCACATGGCTGTCCCACAGGTGACGTACGAGGACGTCGTCGCCGCACGCGAGTCGCTGTCGGACGTGGCGGCGCTGACGCCCGTTCTGCATTCACGGGTGTTGTCCGAGATCGTCGGCGGCTCGGTGCATCTGAAGTGCGAGAACCTCCAGCGGGCTGGGTCGTTCAAGATCCGCGGGGCGTACGTGCGGATCGCGCGCCTGAGTGAGGAGGAGCGGGCCCGGGGCGTGGTCGCGGCCAGCGCGGGCAACCACGCGCAGGGCGTGGCGCTGGGATCGTCGCTGGTCGGGGCCAAGTCGACCGTCTACATGCCCGAGGGCGCGCCGTTGCCGAAGGTGGAGGCCACCCGGGCGTACGGCGCGGACGTGGTCTTCGCGGGGCACACGGTCGACGAGGCGCTGCGGGCGGCCAGGGAGCACGCGGACCGGACCGGTGCGGTGTTCATCCACCCGTTCGACCACCCCGACGTCGTCGCCGGGCAGGGCACGGTCGGCCTGGAGATCCTGGAGCAGCTTCCCGGCACGGCCACGATCGTGCTGCCCATCGGCGGCGGGGGTCTCGCGGCCGGGGTCGCGCTCGCGGTGAAGTCCCAGCGCCCGGGGATCAAGGTGGTGGGCGTGCAGGCCGAGCGGGCCGCCGCCTACCCCGACTCGCTGGCCGCGGGCCGTCCGGTCATGGTCGAGCCCACGTCCACGATGGCTGACGGGATAGCGGTCGGGCGGCCGGGCGAACTGCCGTTCGAGCTGATCCACTACCTGGTCGACAGCGTCGTCACGGTGTCGGAGGAGTCGCTGTCGCGTGCCCTGCTGCTGTGCCTCGAACGCGCGAAGCTGCTGGTGGAGCCAGCCGGGGTGGCGGGAGTCGCGGCGCTGCTCGACCAGCCGCACGCGTTCGAGCCGCCGGTCGTCGTCGTGCTGTCGGGCGGCAACATCGATCCGCTGCTGCTGGCCAGGGTGCTGCGGCACGGCCTCGCGGCGGCGGGCCGCTACCTCGCCTTCCGCATCCGGCTGACCGACCGTCCCGGGGCGCTCGCCGCGCTGCTGGCCCGGCTGGCCGACCTCGGGACCAACGTGCTCGACGTGGTGCACGAGCGGTTCGGCTCCCGGTTGCACCTGGAGGAGGCCGAGGTCCTGCTGCAGCTGGAGACCCGCGGCCCCGCGCACTGCGACGAGGTGCTGAGCGCGCTGCGGCGGGACGGCTACAAGCTGCTGTTCTCCTGATCGGGCCGCGGCGGCCAGGGGCCGAACCTGAGGCCGGGCGACGCCGTGGACATCGGCTGGAATCTCGCGGTCCACCGGCCGGCCGGGTGACCGGAGCGGAGCGAGGGCCGTCCCCCGGTGTGGACGGTCAGGTGACCGGGGCGGGACGCTTCGGCTGGAACAGCCAGGCGTCGAACAATCCCTTGAGGTCCTTGCCCGAGACGCGCTCGGCCAGCGCGACGAACTCCTGCGTGGTGACGTTGCCGTGCCTGTGGGCGTCGGCCCACGCCCTGATCAGCGGGAAGAACTTCTGGTCGCCGATCTCCCGGCGCAGCGCGTGCAGCGTCATGGCGCCGCGGTTGTAGACGGCGGCGCTGAACAGGTCGTCGGCGCGGGCCGCGCCCGGGGGATAGGTCCACATCGGGTCCGCCGCGTTCTCGTAGTAGCGCCGGAAGGCCGAATCGGCCGTGTACTGGCCGGTGTGCTCCGCCCAGAGCCATTCGGCGTACGTCGCGAAGCCCTCGTTCAGCCACAGGTCCCGCCAGCGCCCGATGCTCAGGCTGTCGCCGAACCACTGGTGGGCGAGCTCGTGCGCGATGATCGCGGGCTCGGGCGAGAAGCCGCCGTAGATGGGCTTGGTCTGGTTCTCCAGCGCGTACCCCGCCGCGTAGTCGTCGATCACGCCGCCGGTGGAGGAGAAGGGGTACGGCCCGAAGACGGTCGACCAGTAGTCGGTGATCTTCCCGGTCTGCGTGAAGAGGGTGTCCAGCGAGCCGCGGAAGGAGTCGGCGACGGCGGCGTAGATCGGCAGGCCCTTCTCGCTCGTGCCGGTGCGGACCTGGAACTTGCCGGTCGTCATCGTGGCGAGGTAGCTCGCCATCGGGTGCTTCTCCCGCCAGACGAACGTCGTCTTGCCCGCAGCGGTCCGCGGCGTCCCGGCCATCTCGCCGTTGGCGATCGCGGTCAGCCCTTCGGGCACGGTGATCTGGAAGTCGTAGGTCGCCTTGTCGGCGGGATGGTCGTTCGACGGGAACCAGGTCTTCGCGCCGTTCGGCTCGCACGTGACGAACGCCCCGTCCGGGGTGGCGATGAAGCCGTACCGGCCGAGGTTGGCGGAGTCGTGCATCGGTTCCGGCACGCCGGAGTAGTCGACCGTGACCGCGAACCCGTCGCCGTTCCGGATCCGCCGGGCCGGCTCGATCACGAGCTCGTCCTTGCTGCGGCTGAACGAGGCCGCCGCGCCGTCCACCGACACGCGGCTCACGGTGAGCCCGTGCAGGTCCAGGTCGAACGACGTGAGGTCCTGCACGGCCTTCGCCTCGATCGTGGCGCTGCCCGCGAGTTTCCTGGACGACGGGTCGTACGACAGGCGGAGGTCGTAGTGCCGGACGTCGTAGCCGCCGTTGCCGTCGCCGGGGAAGTCGGGGTCGCCGATGCCGGGGGCGCCCAGCGTGCCGGTCGACTGGCCCACACCCGCTGACGCGGGGGCGGCCGCGGCCGGGGACGGCGCGACCGCGCCCTGGGACGGCGCGCAGGCCGTGGCGGCTCCGACGGCCACCGCGCAGATCAGGGCGGTGATCGGCCTGCCGGTCGGCGTCCTGGTCGGCATGGAGAACGGAGGAAGACGATGCGTGGCCATATGTCTGGCAACTCTATGCGAGGCGGCGAGGTGGTCCGGGTACTGACGCCGCGTGTTTTCCCTGCTCGCAGGGGTTGCGCCGCGGGGGCGGCCGTCTCAGGCGTCCACGACGAGCGTCTGGGCGGCCTTGTCGTGCAGGGCCTGCTTCCTGCGGTCGAACAGGATCCACGCGAGGTTCACCAGCCCGAGGCAGAACAACCAGCCCAGCACGATCTCCACCGCCTGCCGCACCGCGATCGGCCCGGGGCCGGCCGGCTCACCGGTCTCCCGCACCACGCGCATGCCGAACAGCCTCTTGCCCACCGTCTGGCCGTTCCAGAACGACTGGAGCAGCCAGTAGTAGAGGAACCCGATCAGCCCGACGAGGAGACCGTTGCCGACCGGGAACCGGGCCACGGCCCCCGTCGTGCCCTCGTACACGACTCGCCAGTCGTCCCAGGTGAGCGGCGAGGTGACGAGCCCGATGAGCACGGCGTCCAGGATCCCGGCGAACAGGCGGCGCCAGCGGCCGGCGAGCCGCGGCGCCGTCTGCCCGAAGGGCGGGGGTGTCCAGGGACTCCTCGGTTCCTCGTACGGGCTTCCCGGAGGCGGCGGTGTTCCCATGGCTGAATGGTCACCCCGCCGCCCTTCGGTCAAAGCCGGGCAGGCGCAAAGGCTGGGGAGTGTCTGGCAAATGCTGCCCGTCGCGACCGTGCAGGGTTTGATCCGCCGGCCACGACCTGAGTTCAGAGGGTGCCGCGGCGTGCCTGCTCGCGCTCGATGGCCTCGAAGAGCGCCTTGAAGTTGCCCTTGCCGAAGCCGAGGGACCCGTGCCGCTCGATGAGCTCGAAGAAGACGGTCGGGCGGTCCACCACCGGCTTGGTGAAGATCTGCAGAAGGTAGCCGTCCTCGTCGCGGTCCACGAGGACGCGGCGCTTCTTCAGCTCCTCGACCGGCACGCGGACCTCGCCGATGCGGGCGCGCAGCTCCGGGTCGTCGTAGTAGGAGTCCGGCGTGTCGAGGAACTCGACCCCCGCCTCGCGCATGGCGTCCACGGTCGTGAGGATGTCGTTGGTGGCGAGCGCGATGTGCTGCACGCCCGGGCCGCCGTAGAACTCGAGGAACTCCTCGATCTGGGACTTCTTCTTGCCCTCGGCGGGCTCGTTCAGCGGGAACTTGACCTTGCGGGTGCCGTCCGCGACGACCTTGGACATCAGCGCCGAGTATTCGGTGGCGATGTCGTCGCCGATGAACTCGGCCATCTTGGTGAAGCCCATGACCTTCTCGTAGAACTCCACCCACTCCTCCATGCGCTCGACGTTGCCGACGCAGTGGTCGATCGCCTGGAAGAGCCGGCCGTTCTTCACCGCGGGCGGCGCGACGATGGGCTCGGCCGCGACGTATCCCGGCAGATAGGTGCCGGTGTAGTTGGCGCGGTCGATCAGCGTGTGCCGGGTCTCGCCGTAGGTCGCGATGGCCGCGACGACGACCTTGCCATGCTCGTCCTCGACCACGTGGGGCTCCTCCAGCCCCCGGGCGCCGTTCTCCAGCGCGTGCCGGTAGGCCGCCTCCACGTCCGGCACGTCCAGCGCGAGGTCGATGACGCCGTCGCCGTGCTCGGCCACGTGCCGCGCGAGCGGCGTGCCCGGCCGTACGGCTCCGCGCAACTCGAACCGCGCCGAGCCCGACGCGAGGACGTACGCCACCTCGTCGCGGCTGCCCGTCTCCGGCCCCCGGTAGGCCATCAGGCGCATCCCGAAGGCGGTCGAGTAGTAGTGGGCGGCCTGCTTCGCGTTGCCGACCGCGAAGACCACCGCGTCCATGCCGTGAACCGGAAAGACATCGTTCATGTGACAAGCGTCCGTTCGCATGGCCAATTTGTGCAACAGTGACTCGAATAGGTGGACAATGTGCTCAGTCTTCGTCTCGTACAAGGGAAAATCGTTATGACGATTGACCACCTCGACGCACGTCTTGTCGCGCTGCTGGCCGCCGAGCCCAGGATCGGCGTACTCGAGTGCTCCCGCAGGCTGAACGTCGCCAGGGGCACGGTGCAGGCCCGGCTCGACCGGATGGCCGCGAACGGGGTCATCACCGGCTACGGCCCGGACATCGATCCGGCCGCGCTCGGCTTCGACGTGACGGCGTTCGTGACGTTGCACATCAGGCAGGTCGCGGGGCACGTGCCGGTGGCCGACCAGCTCGCGCTCATCCCCGAGGTCCTGGAGGTCCACACGATCACCGGTGGCGGGGACATGTTCTGCCGCGTGGTCGCCCGCAGCAACGCCGACCTCCAGCGCGTCATCGACCGGATCGTGGACGTGCAGGGCGTCGTACGGACCGAATCGGTGATCGCGCTCGACACGCCGGTGCCGTACCGGACCCTTCCGCTCGTCCGCGCGGCCGGGGGCTGACCGGGCGGTTTTCCACAGCGTCCTGCCGTGGGCCAGGCTTTTCCACAGACGTCGCGGGAAGTGCCGGACCATCGATGGCCATCGTTTACCGTGGTCCTATCCGCCCAGCTCAGGGGCACAAACGGGCGTAGCGGGGGTATCGGACTTATCGGGGGTCACAGCGTGGACAGCGCCGAGGAGGGCCCGATCGAGGAGGGCGCCGTGGATCCGCAGGCGTCACTCGGCGGCCCGAACGGGGGAGGCGGCGAGGACGGCCGCGCGCCGGCGCCTCGCCGGCGAAGACGGCTGCCGCGCGTCCTGCTCGTGAGTCTGGCCACCGGAATCGCCGGGTTCGTCGTGTTCCTCGCCGTGGTGTGGGCACTGACCCCCATCCCGGACAGCACCCAGGAACTGGCGACGGCCCAGGGCTCGGTGATCTACTACCGGGACGGCAAGACCGTCCTCGCCACCGAGGGCGTCAACCGCAAGAACGTGCCGCTCACGCAGGTCCCGCAGGTCGTCAGAAGCGCGGTGATCGCGGCGGAGAACCGGACGTTCTATCAGGACCAGGGCGTCTCCCTGCCAGGTACGGCCCGCGCGGTGTGGTCGACGATCACCGGCCGCCAGCTCCAGGGCGGCTCGACCATCACCCAGCAGATGGTCCGCAACTACTACAGCGGCCTCGGTCAGGAACGATCCATCGCGCGCAAGCTCAAAGAGGTCATGATCGCGCTGAAGGTGGATCGTTCCAAGCCGAAGGACTGGGTGCTGGAGCGCTACCTCAACACCATCTACTTCGGCCGGGGCGCGTACGGCGTCCAGGCCGCCGCGCGGGCCTACTTCGACAAGGACGTGCAGAACCTGACGGCGGCCGAAGGCGCCTACCTCGCCGCCGTGATCCAGCAGCCCACCCGTTTCGCCAACCCGGCCGGGGCCGCGCTCGACGCGGTTAAGGCCAGGTGGGCGTCGGTGGTCCGCGGCATGCGCGAGATCGGCGCGATCAGCCGCGATGAGGCCGGCGCGCTGGTGTTCCCCACGCTTGCCAAGCAGCGCGCGCCGCTGTCCCTCGGCGGCCAGAACGGCTACATGCTGGCGCAGGTGCGCGCCGAGCTGAACCGGCTCGGCTTCACCGACGAGGACATCAACCACGGCGGGCTGAAGGTCACCACGACGTTCGACAAGAAGCTGATGGCACAGGCCCAGCAGGCGGTCAAGTCGGTCCTGCCGGACGACACCCCCAAGAAGGTCCGCACCGGCCTGGCGGCCGTCGATCCCGCGACGGGCGAGGTCGTCGCCTTCTACGGCGGACGTTACGAGACCAACCAGTACGACAACGCCTTCTCCGCCAAGGTCCAGGCCGGCTCGACCTTCAAGCCCTACACGCTGGCCGCCGCGCTCGAAGCCGGGTACGGGCTCGACACGCTGGTCTACGGCAACTCGCCCATCCGCGTCGGCTCCACCGACATCCCCAACTCCGGCGGCAAGTCGTACGGCTCGGCGATCACGCTGCTCGAGGCGACGCAGTACTCGGTCAACACCGCCTTCGTGGACCTGGGCCAGCGGATCGGCGTCGACAAGGTCGTCGCGGCGGCGCGGGCCGCCGGGATCCCCGCGGCGCAACTCGCCCCGCACCAGGGCGCCGCCACGCTGCCACTCGGCGTGGCGTCGGTGAGCGCCGTGCAGCAGGCCTCCGGGTTCGCCACGTTCGCCGCCGGGGGCATCCACCACGAGCCGCACGTGATCCGGGCGGTCACCGACGGCACCGGACTCACCCGCAGGTTCGCCCCAGCCGGCACCCGCGCCTTCAGCGAGAACACCGCCGCCGACACGACGTACGCGCTGGAGCAGGTGGTGCGCAGCGGCACCGGCAGCGCCGCGGGCCTGTGGGACCGCCCGGTGGCGGGCAAGACCGGCACCACCGACGAGTCCGCCGCGGTCTGGTTCTCCGGCTACGTCCCCCAGCTGGCCGTCGCGGTCGACATGTTCCGCGACGACAACAAGCCGGTGACCGTTCCCGGCTACGGCGAGCTGTACGGCGGCACGCTGCCCGCCGAGATCTGGAAGACCTTCATGAGCACCGCCATGGAGGGCAAGCCGGTCCGGGAGTTCCCCGACCCGGTCACGTGGAACCCCTACAACTGGGACACCTACGGCATGGCCATGCCCCAGCCGAGCGGCGTTCCCACCGCCTACCCGTCCGGTCCCTACCCGTCGGGTCCGCCCGGTGCCGACGGGCCGTATGGGCCCCCCTACGGACCGTACGGCCCGGGTGGAGCGGCGGTGCCGGACCAGGGCGTGCCCGGCGCGACCACGGACGCGGAGGAGGAGCAGCAGGGCACGACCGGTCAGGACCCCGACACCGGCCCGAGAGGCGGCGCGAACGGAGCCGACGGCGTGCCAGGCCCGGCCGGCGCGGCCCGTGCCCGCGACACGGGTCCCGCGGACGCCGCCCCCGGGACGGGGAACGGTAGATCCGACGCGGGCGCCACGGGCACGGGCGCCAGAAGGGCCCCGGGCGCCGTCACGGGGCCCGATGCCAGGCGGACCGGCCAGACCCAGACCGGCCAGGACGGTCATGGTGACCAGACCGGCCCGCTCGCGCAGATCCCCGGGCCCCAGCTCCCGGTCGCGCAGGTTCCCGCCCGCTGACGGCTTCAGCCGGGCACTCCAGCGGCGGGCGACCGTGACCCTTCGGCGAGGACGGGGAAGTCGCCGCGGAAGGTCCGCGGCCACGCCTGAGGGCGCCCGCCGCTTCTACCGGACCAGTTCGGCCCGCAGCTCGGCGGGGGTGGTGACCGGCGCGTGGCAGGTGAACCGACGGCACACGTAGGCCGCGGGTGAGCCGTCGACCATGCCCCGGCCCTCCAGCAGCGGCACGTCCACGGGCACGGCGCCGGACTCCCCGGTGCCCAGCGCGACGACCAGGCCAGGCGTGCCGGACATGAGGGCCGCCCGGTGCAGCGCGCGCGTGCGGGCGTCGTCGGCCGGGCCGATGATCGCCACCTCGGCGGGGCCGCGCAGCGCCGCCTCCGCCACCGCGAGACCCCATCCGGCGAACCGGGCGTGCCGCTTCGCGAGCGCGGAGACCGTGCCCAGCGCCGCCTCGGCCGCCTCCCGGTGCCGGGCCGAGCCGGTGAGCGCGGCGTACGACAGCAGCGCGCCCGCCGCCGCGAACTGGCCCGACGGCGTCGCGTTGTCGGTCGGGTCCTGGGGCCGCTGGAACAACCGCTCGCCGTCGTCGGGGGCGTCGTAGAACCCCCCGGAACCGTCGGGGAACCGCGTCAGCACGGTCTCCAGCAGGTCTCCGGCGCGGTGGAACCACCGGCTCTCGCCGGTGACGCCGTAAAGGGCGAGGAAGCCCTCGGCCGTGTTGGCGTAGTCCTCCAGCATGCCGGTGTTGGCCCCCGCCCGGCCGTCCCGGGAGGTGCGCAGCAGCCGTGCCGGGTCGCGGCTCACCGTGTGCAGGCCGTCGAGCAGCACGGCCGTCTCACGCGCGGCGTCGACCAGGTCGGGCCGGTCGAAGAGCGCGCCCGCCTCGGCCAGGGCGGCGATCGCCAGTCCGTTCCAGGAGGCCACGACCTTGTCGTCCCGCCCGGGCCGCGGCCGGCGCTCCCGCGCGGCGCGCAGGGCCGTACGGACCCGGTCGAACCGGGCCGGGTCGTCGGGGTCGGCGAGAAGCTGGAGCACCGACGTGCCGTGCTCGAACGTGCCGGTCACCTCGAACACCGAGGCCGCCCAGGCTCCGTCGTCCTCTCCGAGGATCTCGCGGAGCTGCTCGGGGGTCCAGACGTAGAACAAGCCCTCGCCGTGGGTGCCGTCCGGTCCCTCGCTGTCGGCGTCGAGGGCGGAGGCGAACCCGCCCTCCGGCGTGCGCATCTCCCGCAGCAGCCATTCGGCGGTCTCCAGGACCACCCGCCTGGCCAGGACCGATCCGGTCGCACGCCACCAGTGGGCGTAGACCCGCAGCAGCAGCGCGTTGTCGTAGAGCATCTTCTCGAAGTGCGGCACGACCCAGCCCGCGTCGACGGAGTAGCGGGCGAAGCCCCCGCCCAGCTGGTCGTAAATGCCGCCCCTGGCCATCGCCTCCATGGTCGCCTCCGCCATGGCGACGGCGTCCCGGGCGCCGTGCCGCAGCAGGAACTCCAGGACCATGGACGGCGGGAACTTGGGCGCGCCGCCGAATCCGCCCCGCCGCTCGTCGAAGCCGTCCGCGAGGTCGCGTACGGCGAGGCCGAGGGTCTCGGCGGTGGGCACCGGGCCCGACGGAGCCCCGGTCTGCCCGGCGAGCGCCTCCACCACCTTCTCCCCCTGGGCCAGGACGCCCTCCCGGTCCTGCCGCCAGGCCTGCGAGACGGCGTGCAGCAGCCGCTGGAAGTGCGGACGGGGGAAGTAGGTGCCGGCGTAGAACGGGTGCCCGTCAGGGGTGGCGAAGACCGTCATCGGCCAGCCGCCCTGGCCGGTCATCGCCTGGACCGCGCCCATGTAGACGGCGTCCACGTCGGGCCGCTCCTCGCGGTCCACCTTGACGTTGACGAACATCTCGTTCATCAGCTTCGCGGTGGCCTCGTCCTCGAACGACTCGTGCGCCATGACGTGACACCAGTGGCAGGCCGAATACCCGACGCTGATCAGCAGGGGGACGTCGCGCCCGCGGGCCTCCGCGAAGGCCGCCTCGCCCCAGGGGAGCCAGTCCACCGGGTTGTCCGCGTGTTGCAGGAGGTAGGGAGAGGTCTCGCCACCCAGCCGGTTCATAGGGCCAGCCTCTCACACCGTCGGAAAAGGACGATCCGGGTGCGGATTGGCTCCGGGGCCGCTCGCCGTGATGCGGGATGGTCTGTTTTCCCGGGTGGAGCTGTTTGTCATGTCGGGAGAACGCGCGGAAGACCGCGGGGATGTGTTCCGGCGCGTCCCGGCGTAGGCTCACAGGACGTGGGCTTGAATCTGGACTTCGCTGTCAGGCACTCGGGACGCCCCGCGGCCGTCATGACGCGGCGCGACGTCGCGCGGGTGCTGCTGGCCGTTCCGTCCGGACAGGCCCTGGTCGCCCTTCCCGACCTGCGGCGGCAGCTGCTCGCGGCGGGCAATCCGCTGTCGCCCGTGTTCTGGGATTCGGCCAAGGCCGTGCTGACGAGCATCGAGTCCGGCGTCGCGACGGTCGGCGACGTGCAGCGCTGGCTGGAGTCCAGCGGCACCGAGCCGATCATGCTCACCCGCAGCTACTTCCTGTGGCCCGAGGAGAGCGAGCGCGGCCCGGTGGCCACGGAGATGTACGAGCGGCTGGTCGAGTTCCTGGAGGAGAGGCTGGCGGCCGGAGAGATCGACGCGGACGCGCTGGCCGCCGGCGACTCCGCCGCCCGGCACGCCTACGAGGAGCTCCAGGAGCACTGGCTCGGCACCCCGCTGCCGGACGGCCGGGTGCCGGGCGTCGTGGTCAACGACGAGCAGGACCGGGAGCTGTACGCCGCCTGGGACGAGGAGGAGGCGTTCGCGCTCAGCGAGCTGCGGCGGGTGCTCGACGACCTGCCGGAGCCGCCCTTCCCCGAGGCCGACCTCCGCTCGGCCGCCCGGCGGCTGCGCGTGACGCTGACCCGGCCCGGCTACCCGGGCAACGTGCTGCGCGCCTGCGCCGGCCTGGAGGACGGCGACCTGCCCGAAGGGGACGAGGACCTGTGGCTCACCGTCGCGGCCGGAATCGCCGCGCCCATCTCGGACCTGCCGGACGAGGAGGACGCCGCCCGGTTCTTCGACATGGAGGGCGAGCTCAGCCACGAGGACTCCATACTGGCCTCGCTGTGCGCCATCCACCACGCCGACTGGCTCGCGTCGGTGATCACCCTGGTCCGGTACGGCCCGGGGGTGCTCGCCTCGCCCGAGCGGATCGCCAGGTTCATCGCCGACTCCGAGGACGTCGACGTGGACCCGGACGAGCCGGAGGACCTTGAGGCGACGGAGATGCTGTTCACGGCGGTGACGCCGCTGTGGGCGCACCTCGGGATCGTGGACCGGTCCGAGGTGCTGACCCCGCTGGGCTGGTGGGGCCTGCCCAAGGCGCTGGAACGCGCCTGGTCCTCAGGCCCCGCGCTGCCCGACTGACGGTCCCCCCGTACCCGGCCGGCGTTTCCGCCTACCCGACCTGCGGTCCCGCGTACCCGACTGACGGTCCCGGGCCGCCCGGCCGACCGGCGGGCCGGCGGGCCGGGCGCCGTCCCGGCCTATTCCGGCGTGTCGACGAGGCCGCGGTAGTCGTTGTCCACCAGGCCGCGGTATTCCGGGTGCTTCTCGATGTACCAGGCCACGAACGAGCACAGCGGCACGACCCGCAGGCCGGCCGCCCGTGCTCCGTCCAAGGCCGCGCCGACCAGCCTGCCGCCCAGCCCGCGGCCCGCGAACTCGTCGCGCACCTCGGTGTGCGTGAAGACCATCGAGCCGCCCCGCAGCCGGTACTGCGCGAACCCGGCGAGCGTGTCGTCGAGCAGGATCTCGTAGCGCGACGCGGCGGCGTTGTGGGCCACCCGCGCGTCCGTGCTCACGCCTCGGGCTCGTTCCCGCGACGTTCGTCCTCGCGGCCGTCGTGCGGCACCTGGATCTTCCGCATCTGCTTGTTCATGTTCTTCAGAAGGAGGAACAGGGCCACGCCGATCGCGGCGACGACGAGGAAACCCAGGAGACCCGGCCCGTAGCTGCTTGCATCCACGCCCCCAGCTTACGAGCAGGCAGGGGTGACCTCGGCGTGGATCCCCGCGAACAGGTCGTCCTCCGGCAGTGCGGTGTCCACGAGCGACCGCGCGAGGTGGTAGTCCTCGGTCGGCCAGATCTCCTGCTGGAGCTCACGGGGGCAGACGAACCAGAACCCGTCGGGGTCCACCTGGGTGGCGTGCGCGAGCAGGGCGAGGTCGCGGATCTCGAAGTAGTCCGCGCACGGGACCTTGGTGGTGACCTCCCACTTCTGCGGCCGGTCCTCCCACCGCGCGATCCAGTCGGCGTACGGCGAGCCCATGTCGCGCTCGGTCATCGCGTTGTGCAGCGCCTCGAACCGCTCCCGCGTGAAGCCCATGTGGTAGTAGAGCTTCAGCGGCTGCCACGGCTCGCCCGTGCCCGGGTAGCGGTCGGGGTCGCCCGCCGCCTCGAACGCCTCGATCGACACCCGGTTGGTCATGATGTGGTCGGGGTGCGGGTAGCCGCCGTTGTCGTCGTACGTGAGGATCACGTGCGGCCGGAACTCCCGGACGGCGGCGACGAGCGGCGCGGAGGCCGCTTCGAGCGGCTGCAGCGCGAAGCACCCCTCGGGCAGCGGCTCGTTCTCGTCCTCCGGCAGCCCGGAGTCGACGAAGCCGAGGAAACGCTGCTGCACGCCGAGGATCTCGCGCGCCTTCTCCATCTCCTGGCGGCGCACCTCGCCCATGTTCTCGAGGATGTCGGGCCGGTCCATCTTGGGGTTGAGGATCGAGCCGCGTTCACCGCCCGTACACGTGACGACGAGGACCTCCACGCCCTCCGCGACGTAGCGGGCCATCGTGGCGGCGCCCTTGCTCGACTCGTCGTCTGGGTGCGCGTGCACGGCCATCAGTCTCAACGGTGCACTCACGGCTCTCCTCATGGTGTCCTCTGGCTACGGAAAGAGGTTAGCTTCTAAGTGACCGTGCGTTCCGGACCCGGCTGGCCCGCGTCACGCCACGGTCGACTTGTGGGGACGATCGTCTCGCACAACACCGACAATCCTCAGGGAGATTCCGCGATGCCCACCGATGAGGCCGGCGGCCAGGGGACACGCCCGGTGCTCGGCACCCCGGACGATTTCCCGCCCCGCCCCGCACGGCCGGCCAGGCTGGTGCCGTACGTCGTGATGGCGCTGATCGTGGCGGTGATCGCGGGCGGATGGGGCTACGTCATGCTGCGCGCCAACGGGAATCCTTCCGTGAGCGCGGACGTCATCACCTTCGACGCCAGTGCTCCGGATTCCGCCGTGATCACCTTCACCGTGCACAAGCCGGCCGACCGGGCGGCGACGTGCCGGATCCAGGCGCTCGACACCAAGCACCTGGAGGTCGGCAGCCGTGAGGTCGACATTCCCAAGGGCCGGTCGGACCTCGAGTTCACCGAGCGGCTGAGGACGAGCGCGCAGGCCACAGCGGTACATGTCGACTACTGCGATCTCGTATAGTGGAATCTTTGGGGAAGCGTTCGAAGGCGTTATCTTGACAGCCTTTCGAGTCACTTACGGAAACAAGGAGAGCCCGTGGCCGTCTCCCAGAACGACAACGTCACCTGGCTGACGCAAGAGGCGTACGACCGCCTCAAGGAGGAGTACGAGTACCTTTCGGGCCCGGGTCGCACGGATATCGCCAAGAAGATCGAAGCCGCCCGCGAAGAGGGTGACCTCAGGGAGAACGGCGGCTACCACGCCGCCAAGGACGAGCAGGGCAAGATGGAGGCCCGCATCTTCCACCTCCGGCAGATCCTGGACAGCGCCAGGGTCGGCGAGGCTCCCCGCGCCGAGGGCGTCGTGGGTCCCGGCATGACCGTGACGGTCCGCTTCGACGGCGACGACGAGGAGGTCACCTTCCTGCTGGCCTCCCGCGAGGAGAGCGGCGCGCCGATCGACGTCTACTCGCCGAACTCTCCCCTCGGGTCCGCGATCAACGGCAAGAAGATCGGGGAGAAGGCGACGTACACGCTGCCGAACGGCAGGCAGAACACCGTCGAGATCCTCGAGGCCGTTCCGTACATCGGCAACTAGTCCGCTTCCGCCCCGGCCGGGAATTCCGCATTCGTTTGCGGTATTCCCGGCCGTGCGGCAGTCTCGTCCTGGACCGGACCATTCGCCGCGGGAGGGGTGAGATCGTGCTCGAACGCCGAGCGCGCCCATCCACCCGGTTAGGCAGGAAGCTCACGAGAGCCGTGTCCGAGGCTCGCCAGGACCTCGCCTACCGCCCCCGGCTGCCCCGCCCGGGGCGCCTGCGCAGGACGGTTCCCCTCATCGCCGTCTCGCTCGTCACCGTGCTGACGGCCGACGTGCTCGTCCTCGGCGAACTCTCGTCCGGCTCCCCGGATTCGGGCGTGGTCGCGTCCCTGTCCGACCGGCGCGCCGGCAACCGCTACGTGGCGGCGGCACGGCAGGCCCGCGACGGGGTGTCCCCGACGCCGGGGCGGCAGGCTCCGGCCGCCCAGACGGTGATGCGGCAGCCGGTGGCCCCGCTGGGGCGGCTGGTCCGCCCGCACCTGTTCGTGGTGGCCAACCGGCCGCTGCCGCCCGAGGTCGTGGAGAAGGTGCGCCGGGTCAAGGGCGTGACGGCGGCCGAGGTGACCGGCGCGGCCGATGTGTCCGTGGACGGCAAGCGGGTGCCGACGATGGGCGTCGACCCGTCGACCTTCCGCTCGTACACGCCGAAGGTGACGGCATCCTCCGACGAGCTGTGGCGCAACATCGCCGCCGGCGACATGGCGGTCTCCTTCGAGCTCGGCAACGACGGCGGCGTGCAGCTCGGCTCGCAGGTCCAAAGCGGCGGCAGGCGCCTGCGCATCGGCGCGTACGCCACGGTGGGCATGGGCTCGATCGCGGCGATCGTCTCGAAGGGGACGGCGGCGGCGCTCGGCATCCCGGACGGCAACGCCCTGGTGGTGAGCGCGCCGAAGGTCGACTCCCGCAAGCTCCGCCTCAGGCTGCTGAAGATCCTGCCCAAGGGCAGCCAGGTCGCCACGATCAACCCGGTGGTGGTGACGCCCAAGGGCCGGACCGTGTGGCCGCAGACGGCGTTCATGTCGGCGGAGCAGCTCAAGGTCGCGCTCACGGCGGCGGTGGGCAAGCTCGGCCGGCCGTACGTGTGGGGCGCCGAGGGGCCCGACAGCTTCGACTGTTCGGGGCTCGTGCAGTGGGCGTACGCGCAGGCGGGCGTGCGCATGCCCCGCGTGACGTACCAGCAGTGGGTCACCGGGCCGCAGGTGCCGCTGTCGCAGGCGCAGCCGGGCGACCTGCTGTTCTGGCGCAACGATCCGACCAACCCCGGATACATCTCGCACGTCGCCATCTACTGGGGCAACGGGAAGATGCTGCACGCCCCGCACACCGGCGACGTCGTGAAGATCGCCGACGTCTACACCAAGAACCTCGCCGGGGTCGTCAGGGTCAGCCCGCAGATCTCCGCCCGTGTCCGCTGACCCCGGCCTCGGGAAAGCCGGTCAGATCGGCAGCCCGGCCTCCAGGTAGCCGAGGGCCTCGTCGAGCAGCACGGGCAGCGGTGTCCTGCCGTCCTGTTCCACCCAGGTGAACAGCGCAGGGAGCATGACTCCCATGACCGCGCCGACGAGCGTCCGTACGGCGGGGCTGCGGGGGTCGCGGCCCGCCCGCTCGGCCACCGCGCCCGCGAGCATGTCGATCGTGGCGAACAGCCCTTCCACCGTGCGGGCCCGCAGGGCGGGCACGGAGGTGGACAGCTTGGTCCGGGCGAGCACCTGGTCGAGATCCTCGGCCCCTATCGACTCGAACGCCGTGCGGAAGGCGGCGCGCAGGGCGGTCAGCGGGGGCAGGTCCGCCGGCTGTGCCTTGATCGCCTCCATCAGGATCGGGTCGTAGTCGTCCTGGGTGACCACGTCCTCCTTCGTGGGGAAGTAGCGGAAGAACGTGCTGGGGGAGACCTCCGCCGCCTCCGCGATCTGCTCCACCGTCGTCGCGTCGTACCCCTGCTCGGCGAACAGCCGCAGGGCCTGCTCCTGGATGGTCCTGCGGGTCTTGGCCTTCTTGCGCTCGCGCAGGCTCGTGACAGCGCGGTCGGAGGGGGGCGAGGTCCGGTCAGCGCGCTGGGGTGAGCTCATGTCCCGATTCTGCCGTCTTTCCGCCCCCGGCCGTACTCCCTGGTAGGAAGACGGCCACCAGTGCGGCGGCCAGCACCGACGTGGTCCCGCACACCAGCAGGACCAGGTCCATGCCGCTCACGAACGCCTCCCTGGCGGCGCTCAGCAGCGCGGCGTCCCCCGCGCGCGCGGCCAGGACCGCCGCGGCCGTGATCGAGTCGGCCGCCGCCTCCGGGACTCCGTCCGGCAGGTCCGAGGCGTACGCCGCCGAGAGCAGGCTGCCGAGACCGGCCACGCCCAGCGCGCCGCCGACCTGGCGCACGGTCTGCAGGGTCGCCGAGCCGGAGCCCGACCGATCCTCGGGCAGCGTGGCGAGCACGCCGTCCATGGCGGGGACCATGGCGAGGCCGACGCCCGTGCCGAGGACGGCCAGCCAGGCCGCGACGTAGCCGTACGCCGAGGACGCCCCGCCCGACACCGTGGTCCCGGCGCCCAGGAAGAACCCGGCGGCGAGCACGACCAGGCCCGCCGGCATCACCACGCGCAGCCCGAGGCGCGTCGTGAGCCGCTCTCCGGCCAGGCCGCCGGCCATCAGCCCGGCCACCATGGGGATCACCCGTACGCCGGTGCCGAGAGCGTCGTGCCCGAGCACGGCCTGCAGGTGCTGGGGGACGACGAACAGCACGCCCGACATGCCGAGGCTCACGAACGTCGCGCCGGCCGCGCCCCACACGAAGACCCGGCTGCGGAACAGGCCGAGGTCCATCATCGGCTGCCGGGTGCGGGCCTCGACGCGGACGAACACCGCCAGCAGCGCCGCCCCGGCGCCGAGACCGCCCAGCACGGCGGGGTGGCCCCAGCCGCGCGCCGGAGCCTCGATGACGCCGTACACCAGCGCGGCCAAGCCCGTCACCGACAGCAGCGCGCCGGGCACGTCGGTCCGCGGCGCGGCGGGGTCACGCGACTCGGGGAGGAACACGGCCACCGCCACCGCCGCGACGACGATCATGGGGATGTTCACGAGGAAGACCGAGCCCCACCAGAAGTGGTCGAGCAGGTAGCCGCCCACGACGGGGCCGAGGGGCAGGCCGAGCGCCATGGCGGCCGTCCACACGGCGATCGCGCGCCCACGCTCGGCCGGAGGGAAGACCACCGGCAGGATCGAGGTCGACAGCGGCATGATCACCGCGCCGCCCGCGCCCATCAGCGCGCGGGCCGCGATCAGGGCGCCGATGCCGCCCGCGTACGTCGCGAGCACCGACGCGATCCCGAAGGCCGCGAGCCCGGCCAATAGCAGGCGCCTGCGGCCGAAGCGGTCGCCGAGCGCGCCCGCAGGGAGCATGAGCGCGGCGAACGGAATCAGGTACGCGTCGACGATCCACTGCAGGTCGCCGGTCGAGGCGTGCAGGTCGGCCGCGAGCGTAGGCAGCGCCACGTTGAGCACCGTCGCGTCCATGCCGATGACGAGGGCGCTCAGCACGAGGGCGCCGAGCGCCCACCAGCGGGAAGTGGGAGAATCCATAATTTGAAAGTAACTCTCAAAAAGTAGCTACTGTCAACCTCGGCTTCCGCTGTGGATAGCGATGTAATGTTGATTACATGAATGCAGACGAACAGCTGAGCGCCTGGTTCGCGGGCCGGTTGCCCGAGAACTGGTTCACCGGGACCCCCGAGGTCGTCGTCGACCGCGAGGAGATCAGCGTGCTGGGCACGCTCCCGCCGCTGTCGGTGGTCGAAGGGCTCCCCGGCCCGGAGCGCGCGGCGGCCGTCGAGGGATATGTCGAACGCTTCCGCGAGGAGACCCGCGAGCGCAGGATCGACATCGCGAGGGAGGCCGAGCACCGCTTCCGCCGCAAGGTCTCCTGGGGCGTCGTCGTGGGCGATGAGACGGTGATGTTCACCACTCTCAGCGTCCCGGTCATGACCCGGCTGCGGCAGCCCGAACGGCAGGTCCTCGACACACTGGTCGCCGCGGGTGTCGCGCGCAGCCGCAGCGACGCCCTGGCCTGGTGCGTCCGGCTCGTCGGCAAACACACCGACAGTTGGCTCGCTGACCTGCGCGATGCCCTCCAGCACGTGGACCGGATCAGGGCGGAAGGGCCCGGCGGATTGGACTGAACCAATTCGCCCAGTGGTCTGGACCAATTGAATTGGCCTATACCAATGTGTAACGCCGGCGAGGCGGGTAAGGGGGAGAAGGACGTTTTTTCCAACAGGGCCGGAGTGGGTAAGGTCCCACGACATCACGACCACTGCCTGCGGCGACGCTGTTGGAGGTCGTGAAGCCGAGAATGGCGCCGATTTAACGGAGTGGAAACACGGTGGTCTACTCCAATTGGATTCGGAGGCCATTCATCGCTCATGATGCTCTGGCCCTGAGAGATTAAGGAGCCGCCCCCGTGTCCATTTCAGTAGAGGTACCGACGCCCACCACGCACAGCGATCTGGCGGCCTGGGTGAGCCAGATCGCGGAGCTGACCCAGCCGGACCGGATCGAATGGTGCGACGGCTCCGAGGCCGAGTGGACGCGCCTGACCAACCTGCTGGTGGAGCAGGGCACCTTCAAGCGGCTGGTCAAGCGTCCCAACAGCTTCTACGCCGCCTCGGACCCGAGCGACGTCGCCCGGGTGGAGGACCGGACGTTCATCTGCTCCGAGCGGGAGGAGGACGCCGGCCCCACCAACAACTGGATCGCGCCCGACGAGATGCGCCGGACGTTCGCCACGCTGTACAAGGGCTGCATGCGGGGCCGGACGATGTACGTCGTGCCGTTCTGCATGGGCCCCCTGGGCGGGAACATCTCCCAGCTCGGCGTCGAGATCACCGACTCGCCGTACGTGGCCGTGTCGATGCGGATCATGACCAGGATGGGCGAGGAGGCGCTGCGCCTCATCGAGGAGCGCGGCGACTTCGTCAAGGCCGTCCACTCGGTGGGCGCCCCGCTGGAGCCCGGCCAGGCCGACGTGCCGTGGCCGTGCAACACGACCAAGTACATCAGCCACTTCCCGGAGACCCGTGAGATCTGGTCGTACGGCTCGGGCTACGGCGGCAACGCGCTGCTGGGCAAGAAGTGCTACGCGCTGCGCATCGCCAGCGTGATGGCCCGCGACGAGGGCTGGCTGGCCGAGCACATGCTGATCCTCAAGCTCACGCCGCCGCAGGGCGAGGCGCGGTACGTCGCGGCGGCCTTCCCGTCGGCGTGCGGCAAGACGAACCTCGCCATGCTCCAGCCCACGATCCCGGGCTGGAAGGTCGAGACGATCGGCGACGACATCGCCTGGATGCGCTTCGGCCCCAACGGCAGGCTCTACGCGATCAACCCGGAGGCCGGCTTCTTCGGCGTCGCGCCCGGGACCGGCCAGTCCACGAACGCCAACGCGATCGAGACGCTGTGGGGCAACAGCATCTTCACCAACGTCGCGCTGACCGACGACGGCGACGTCTGGTGGGAGGGCCTCACCGACGAGCCGCCGGCGCACCTCGTCGACTGGAAGGGCCGCGACTGGACGCCGGACTCCCCGGAGCCCGCCGCCCACCCGAACGCCCGGTTCACCACTCCGGCCGAGCAGTGCCCGACGATCGCCCGCGAGTGGCAGGACCCGGCCGGGGTGCCGATCTCGGCCATCCTGTTCGGCGGCCGCCGGGCGACCGCCGTGCCGCTGGTGACCGAGTCGCTGAGCTGGCAGCACGGCGTCTTCCTGGGCGCCAACGTGGCCTCGGAGAAGACGGCCGCCGCCGAGGGCAAGGTCGGCGAGCTGCGCCGCGACCCGTTCGCGATGCTGCCGTTCTGCGGCTACAACATGGGCGACTACTTCGCGCACTGGGTCGAGGTCGGCACGATGACCGACCCGGAGAAGCTGCCGAAGATCTACTACGTGAACTGGTTCCGCAAGGACGCGAACGGCCGTTTCCTGTGGCCGGGCTTCGGCGAGAACAGCCGGGTGCTCAAGTGGATCGTCGACCGGCTGAACGGCGTGGCCGACGCCGTGCCCACGCCGATCGGCAACCTGCCGGCCTCGCTCGACACCGAGGGTCTCGACCTCGCGCCCGAGGACATGGAGCTTCTGCTCAGCGTCGATCCCGAGGTGTGGCGCGAGGAGGCCGCGCTGATCCCGTCCCACTTCGAGACCTTCGGCGACCACATGCCGAAGGAGCTGTGGGACGAATACCGCGCCCTGGTCCAGCGGCTCGGCTGAGTCCTCGACCACGGCCCGCGCGCCGTCGTCCCGGCACGGAACTCTCCCCGTGGGAGGTTCGTCTAGCGGATAGACGGGGCGCGGGCCGTCCGGCCCGGTAACTGGTGCTCGTCGTCGCCGCGGCGATTCTCGCGGCACTCATCGTCACGACCGCTCTCGCCGTCGGCCGGGAGCGGCGCGAAGCAAGGCTCGCGTCCGGAGCGCGGCCCGGGTCCGGCCTCGACGCCTACGAACTGGCCTATCTCGCGGGCGGGCCGCCTCAGGTGGTCAACACGGCGCTCGCCTCGCTGGCCGTCGGTGAGCAGGTGCGGGTCGCGCGCGGCGGCAGGGTCACCGCCGTCGCCGGCGCCCCCGCCACCTCCGCCGATCCCGTCGAGCAGGCCGTCCTCGACCTGGCCACGCGGGCCGGCGGGGCGAGCGCGGCCGAGGTCAGGCGCCGCGCGGGCGACGGCTCCGCGATGGCGGCGCTGAAGGAAAGCCTGCTCGCGCAGGGCTACCTGCTGCCCGAGGGCTCTCTGGAGGGCGCGCGCCGCCTCAACGCACGCCTGCGCGCACTCGCGGTGCTCGCCCTCGCCGCCGCCTCCGTCACGCTCGTGCTGATCCTCTTCATCGGGACCGGCGCCGCCACCGCGGCCGACTGGGTCACGGCCGGGATCGCCGCGGTCTCCGGCGGCTGCGCACTGATCGCCTCCCTCACGTACGCCGCGTCCCTGCGGAACCCGCTGAGCCCGGCGGGCGAGGAGGCGCTGCGGCAGGCGCGCGAAAGGCATCCGAGGGGCGTCTTCGCGCACGGAACCGCCGGGGCGCTCGGCGTGGGCGGCGCGGCGGGTCTCGCCGCGGTGACGCCCATCGCCCTGTACGGCCTGGGCCAGCTCGGCGACCCGCACCTCGCGGCCCAGATCGCGACCGACGAGGTCCTCATGCGCCGTCCCGTCGACGGTTGGCCCTCGGGCGGTGACGGCGGCGGGTTCGTGGGCTGCGCGTCGAGCGGATGCGGCTCCGGCGGCTCGCATTCCTGCGGAGGGGGCTGCGGCGGCGGCTGTGGAGGCGGTTGCGGCGGTGGCTGAGCGCCGGTTCGGGAGGTGGCTGCCGTCCGGCAGGCCTGCCGGGGGGCACAAGAGGCACGCCGCCGGTGTCGGCCAGAGTGCCGGTCGAAGTGCCGGTCTCGGCGTCGGCATCGGCTGGCGGCCGGAGATCGACCTCACGGTGGAGCGGCTGCCCGGCGTCGGGTTCGTCGAAGTGATCGCCGAGAACGTCGATCCGGCCCGGCCGCCCGAGTCCCTGACCGTGCTGCGCGCCGCCGGGGTGCCCGTCGTGCCCCACGGCGTGGGCCTGGGTGTCGGCGGGGCGCACCGTCCCGATCCAGCCCGGCTGGCGCGCCTCGCGGCGTGTGCCGAGGCGTTGGACGCGCCTCTCGTGAGCGAGCACGTGGCCTTCGTGCGGGCCGGGGGCGTGGAGGCCGGCCACCTGCTGCCGGTCCCGCGCACCCGGGAGGCCCTGTCGGTGATCGTGGAGAACGTGCGGGAGGCGCAGGACGCGCTTCCCGTGCCGCTCGCGCTCGAGAACGTGGCGGCCCTGTTCGGCTGGCCGGACGACGAACTGACCGAGGCGCGGTTTCTCGGCGAACTGGTCGAGCGTACGGGCGTGCGGCTGCTGGTCGACGTGGCCAACCTCTACACGAACCAGGTCAATCTCGGTCTGGACGCGCGGCGGGCGCTCGACGCGCTGCCGCTGGAGGCCGTCGCGTACGTGCACGTGGCGGGCGGGCACGCCCACGACGGCCTCTGGCACGACACGCGCGCGGGCCGCGCTGGCCGCCGCCCAGGCGGAGCTGGTGGCGGCCCTGGTCGCGGGCGGACGCGTGCCGGACGGCTTCGATCCCGGCAGGCTGGCCGTCCAGGCCCGCGGGCTGCTGGCCAAGCGGTGCGGCTCGGTCGCCCGCGCCGCCCCTGACCTCGCCGAGGCACTCGGCGCCGAGTTCGCCGGTCTGTTCGCCGCGTACGCCGCCGGAAACGTGAAGCCCGAGGGCGGGCCGAGGGCGGACGCGCGGGACTTCACCGCCTGGCTGCGGGCCCGCGGACGCCTCAGGACACGCGACGCGGGTTACTCCGGCCGTGCCCTGGAAAGCCTCTGAGGAGAGGGCAGGGCATGCCTGTTCGCCCGCGATAATTGGTGATCGAGCCCCACCGGTCGCGAGGAAGAGGGTTGCATGAGCGAGCGCAGCGAGCGAATCGATAAACACAGCGCGTTTCGCGAAGTGCTGACCTGCGCGCCTCCGGCACGACCGAACTCCGAGCCGACAGGCGAGGAGGTGGCATGAGCGTGCGCGATCTCGTGTACAAGCTGTACGAGCGCAGGCTCGAACGGAAGCTGTCCTCCGACCAGATTCCCCGCCATGTCGGCGTCATCGTGGACGGCAACCGCCGGTGGGCGCGGGCCATGGGGTTGCGGGACGTCAGCCGGGGCCATCAGAAGGGCGCCGACAAGATCTCCGAGCTGGTCGCGTGGTGCCGCGAGGCCGGCGTCGAGTACGTGACGCTGTGGCTGCTCTCCACCGACAACCTCACCAGGGACAAGGCCGAGCTGGAGCCGCTGCTCCAGGTGATCGAGAACCTCGTGCAGGATCTCGTGGACCAGGGATGGCACCTCAACCCCATGGGTTCGCTCGACCTTCTGCCCGATCACACGGCTCGTGTCCTCAAACACGCAAAAGAAACCACATCGCATCGTCCAGGCCTGATTGTGAACGTTGCCGTTGGGTATGGAGGAAGGCGTGAGATCGCTGATGCGGTGCGCTCCCTCCTCCAGGAGCATGCCAGCAAGGGCGCGAGCATCGAGGACCTCGTCGAGGTCCTCGACGTCGAGCACATCGCGGAGCATCTCTACACGCGCGGCCTGCCCGACCCGGATCTCGTCATCCGGACTTCGGGAGAGCAGCGACTCTCCGGATTCCTGCTCTGGCAGAGCGCCCACTCCGAGTTCTACTTCTGCGAGGCCTACTGGCCCGACTTCCGCAGAGTCGACTTCCTGCGGGCGCTCCGCTCGTACGCCGCACGGCACCGTCGGTACGGCTCCTGAGACGGTACGTGACCAGCATCTTCCAAACGGCGCAGACCTATTGGGCCGGGGAGATTCGTTACGTACCGTGGTAGCTGAGCGGCCGTCGAGGAGATCGGCGGCCACCACCTCGGGAGAGGGCCCGTCCTTGCGCGACCACCATGCGAGGAGGGCCGGAGCCCCGGTCTGCCCTCGCAGGTCACGGGCCCGGTCCGTTCACCACCAGTCAAGGCAGGGCGCACACCTCAGGCGCCCGGGGGAGAACGCGTGGCAGTGTCCTCGAGCAACCCGTCCACATCCCGCACCTACGTTCTGGACACGTCCGTCCTGCTCGCCGACCCGGCGGCGATGAGCCGCTTCGCCGAGCACGAGGTCGTCGTTCCGATCGTCGTCATCACGGAACTGGAGGCCAAGCGCCACCACCCCGAGCTGGGCTACTTCGCCAGGGAGGCGCTGCGCTTCCTCGATGACCTCAGAGTGCGGTACGGACGGCTGGATGAGCCCATGCCGATCGGCGACGGGACCATCCGGGTCGAGCTGAACCATAGTGATCCGTCCTGCCTCCCGGCGGGCTTCCGCCTGGGGGACAACGACACCCGCATCCTCACCGTCGCCCAGAACCTGGCGGTGGAGGGCAAGGACGTGGTGCTGGTGTCGAAGGACCTGCCGATGCGGGTCAAGGCCGCGTCCATCGGCCTCAGCGCGGAGGAGTACCGCGCCGGCATGGTGGTCGAGTCCGGCTGGACCGGTATGGCGGAGCTCCAGGTCACCACGGAGGAGATGGACGCCCTCTTCGAGTCCGGCACGGCCGACATCGACGAGGCGCGCGACCTGCCGTGTCACACCGGCCTGCGGCTGCTGTCGAGCCGCGGCTCGGCGCTCGGCCGCGTCCTGCCGGACAAGTCGGTACGGCTGGTCCGGGGCGACCGGGAGGTCTTCGGGCTGCACGGCCGGTCCGCCGAGCAGCGCATCGCGCTCGACCTGCTCATGGACCCCGACGTCGGCATCGTCTCGATGGGCGGCCGGGCGGGCACCGGCAAGTCCGCGCTGGCGCTGTGCGCGGGCCTGGAGGCGGTGCTGGAGCGCCGCCAGCACCGCAAGATCATCGTGTTCCGCCCCCTGTACGCCGTGGGCGGCCAGGAGCTGGGCTACCTGCCCGGCACGGAGAACGACAAGATGGGCCCGTGGGCCCAGGCGGTCTACGACACGCTGGGCGCGGTGACGTCTCCCGAGGTCATCGAGGAGGTCATCGACCGCGGCATGCTGGAGGTCCTCCCGCTGACCCACATCCGCGGCCGTTCCCTCCACGACGCGTTCGTGATCGTGGACGAGGCGCAGTCGCTGGAGCGCGGCGTGCTGCTGACGGTCCTGTCCCGCATCGGGGCGAACTCGCGGGTCGTGCTCACCCACGACATCGCCCAGCGGGACAACCTGCGGGTGGGCCGGCACGACGGCGTCGTCGCGGTGGTGGAGAAGCTCAAGGGCCACCCGCTGTTCGCCCACATCACGCTGACCAGGTCCGAGCGGTCGCCGATCGCCGCCCTGGTGACCGAGATGCTGGAGGACATCACGCTCTAGAACTCCCTCACGGCGGGAGATGGCCGTCCTTCGGGGCCAGATCCCAGAACTCCTGGCAGGTGTGGGTCTTGAGGGGCCCGTTCCTGCCAGGAGTCGCGTGAGCGATTTCCACGGCCCAGATCTCGGGACGCAGCCGCGCCGTGCAGGTGATCTGGGCCATGGCGGTCCTGGTGATCTTCCAGCCGGTCACGAACAGCCGCACCCGCAGGCTGAGGGTGTTGTCGGGGTCGTTGCGGCTGCCCGCGTCCGGGGCGTACCTGACGAGCTGCACCTGCGTCGGCGTGAGCCCGGTCAGCGCCGTGGACAGCCGGTTCGACGACCGTCCACTGGCCTTGAACAGGGCGTCGAGCACGTCGTTGACGTGCGGCGACCGGGCCGCGACCCGCGTCGGCGCCAAGCGGCCGTTCCGCAGCAGGTAGATCGTGACGAGGGTGGGGGTGCCGCTGATGACCGGCGCGGGACCGGCGTCGGTCACCCCGGTCGGCGCGACCCCGCAGGCAGCCGCCGGCACCACGAGGAGCCCTGCGAGCAGGGCCGCCAGCGCCGTTCTGAGCCTCGGCGCGCTCATGGCTTGGGAATCCGCAGCAGGAAGAGGGTGCCGGGCTCGCACCGCTCGGCCGTGATCGAGCCGCCGTGCAGCTCCGCGTTGGCCTTGGCGATGGCCAGGCCGAGGCCGCTGCCCGCGCTCCTGGCCCGGTCGGTGCCCGCCTTGTAGAAGCGGTCGAAGACGAGGGGGAGGACCTGTTCGGGGATGCCGCTCCCGTGGTCGCGCACGGTCACCTCCAGCCATCCGTGGGCCTTGCCGCCGACCGCGACCCGCGCGCTCACCACGACGGGCGGCGCGCCGTGGTTCAGCGCGTTGCCGACGAGATTGGCCACCATCACGTCGAACCTCCGGGCGTCCAGGGAGAACGTGAGCCCGACGGGCACGGTGAGCTTCACCCGGTCGGCCCAGCCCCGCACCTCCAGGCAGTCGGCCAGCGTGTCGCCCACGTCGACGGTCTCCCGGCGGAGCGTGGCGGCGCCCGCGTCGAACCTGCTGATCTCGATGAGGTGCTCGACCAGCACCCGGAGCCTGTCGATCTCGCGGACGACGATCCGCACGGCCTCCCCGGCGTCGTCCGGCAGGTCCTCGGCGTCCTCCGACAGCATGTCCGTCACCGCGGTCATCGCGGTCAGCGGCGTGCGCAGCTCGTGGGAGACGTCCGCGACGAACCGCCGCGACGTCGACTCCAGCGTCCGCAGCTCGGAGACCGTGTCCTCCAGCGCCGCCGCCGTCTCGTTGAACGTCGCGGTCAGCTCGGCCAGCTCGTCCCTGCCCCGTACGGGGAGGCGGACGTGCAGTTCCCCTGCGCCGAGCGCGCGGGCGGCCGCGCCCAGCCGCCGTACGGGCAGCAGCACCCGCCGGGCCGACAGCAGGGCCAGGGTCAGCGCCACGACGAGCGTGATGCCTCCGGCCTGCGCGAGTGCGGTCCTGAGGCGGGTAAACACGGCCTCCTCGTCCGACAGAGGCACGAAGACATAGGCGGTCAGGCCCGTCGGGCGTAGCACGCCGTCGCGGTTGGCCCGCTGGATCTGCGTGGCGACGATCAGCCAGGCCCGGTCCCTGAACAGCACCCTCTGGTAGACCAGCCGCCGCGCCGCCTGCCAGCGGAGCTGGTCGGGCACGTCGGTCATGGTGAACTGGGCCCCGGTGTTGGCGCGCCGGTGGTCCCCGTAGGTCACGATGACGGTCCGCTCGGGGGCCTCCAGCGCCCGCACCACTCCGTCGAGGTCCTCGTCGGTGACGGTGGCGTCGCTCGGCCAGACCACCTCGCTCGCGCCGATCGGCAGCGTGATCCTGGAGAGTGTCTCGCGCACGTCGGCGACCGCGCCCCGCTCCGCGCGCTCCAGCAGCCCCCGGCGGACGATCTGGTATCCCAGGCCCGCGACCATGGCGGACGCGGTGATCGCCACCAGCAGGAAGGTGATCACCAGCCGGGCCCGCAACCCGGTGGGCACCCAGGTCATGGCGGGCTGAAGCGGTACCCGAAGCCGCGCACGGTGTGGATGTAGACGGGGTCGGCGGGCACCGGCTCGATCTTGGCGCGGATGCGCTGCACGCACGCGTCGACCAGCCGGGAGTCCGCCACGTGCGTGTGGTCCCAGACGGCGCGCAGGAGGTAGCGGCGGTTGAGGACCTGGCCGGGGTGGCGGACCAGTTCGAGCAGCAGGCGAAGCTCGGTGGGGGTGAGGTGGATCTCCTTGCCCGCGAGGCTCACCTTGAGGGCTCCGCGGTCGATCACGAGGTCGCCGAAGGTGAGGCGGTCGGGCGAGGCCGACTCCAGGCGGCGCAGCACGGCGCGGATGCGGGCGTCCAGCACCCGCGGCTCGACGGGCTTGACCACGTAGTCGTCCGCGCCGGCCTCCAGCCCCACCACCACGTCCAGGTCGTCGCCCCTGGCGGTGAGCAGGATGACGGGCAGCGGGTCGAGCCTGCGGATGCGGCGGCACACCTCGACCCCGTCGATGCCGGGCAGCATGACGTCGAGGATCGCGATCTCCGGACGCCGGGAGCGTATGTGTTCGAGGGCCTCCTCGCCCGTGGCGTACGCGGTCACCGAGTGGCCCTGCCGGGTGAGCGCGAGCTCGAGTCCGGCCCGGACCGAGGGGTCGTCTTCGACCAGGAGGATGCCTGCCACTCGGTCATTATGGTGCGGACCGCACCAATTCCCTATTTGTCATGGTCCTGTGAACTGGTCCACACCTCATCGTCAAGAAGGGGGAGCACGCTGGTGCCGGGAGGCCGTGCCGCTCGACGCCGCGTAAAGTGTGACCAAAATCACATGCTGCGGGAAAGTCCATGTGATCGATGGTCGGGTCAAGGTGTCACCCAACAGGTACCACGAATCGGTTGCGGACCACCCCCCAACACAGGGCAAGCTCATAAGCCGTGAGCTCTGGTCAGCAGTTGAAGGATCGCTCCCGCGCCTCCCGGTCGCGGCGGGGAGGAGACAACGGTTCCGGCCCCGGCCGGCTGACCCTCAAGCGCGTCGCCATCCTCGCCGTCAGCGTGGCCGTGGTCGCGGGCGGCGGGACCTTCCTGTACCGCACCTCGGTGGCGAACAACAGCGCGCCCAAGAAGGTGCTGGAGCCGGACAGCTTCCTCGCCCTCGACCCGAACGCGCCCGACCCCGAGGCCGACATCCTCAAGGAGAACGCGGTCCAGGCGCTGCGCAAGGCCAGGCTGGAGCGGACCCGCGACCGGAAGGGCGGCCTCGACCCGGTCGACATCGTCGAGAAGGCCCCCGGCGGCGGCGGTTTCAACCCGGCCGACTTCCCGCCCGGCTCCACGCCCGACCCGGGCAGCAACAAGGCCGTCGGCAAGGAGATGGCCGCGGCCCGCGGCTGGTCCGGCGCGGAGTGGGGTTGCCTGGAGCGCCTGTGGGACAAGGAGAGCCACTGGAACGAGCGGGCCATGAACCGCTACAGCGGCGCATACGGGATTCCCCAGTCGCTGCCCGGCAGCAAGATGGCGAGCGCGGGCTCGGACTGGCAGACCAACCCCGCCACGCAGATCAAGTGGGGCCTCGGCTACATCGCCGGCCGCTACAAGACGCCCTGCGGCGCCTGGGCGCACTCCCAGTCCACCGGCTGGTACTAGCTCCTGCCGGTCGAGGCGCCTGATCCGCGAAACTCTGGTCAGGGTTGTTCGACCTTTCGGCAAGCCCGCGCGTCCGGCGGGGGGTCGCACTGCACCCTTGGGCTCATGGGTGTGAAGGTCAGCGTGGTTATGCCCGTGTCCAACCCCGGGCTGTCGAACGACGCCTTCGGCGCGTGTGTGCGTTCGGTGCTGGAGCAGTCGCTGCCGCCGGAAGAGTACGAGGTCATCTTCGCGGACGACGGGTCGACGGACGGGACCCGCAGGCGGCTCGACGCGATCGCCGGGCAGCGCGACAACGTGCGGGTCCTGCACCTCGACCACAGCGGCTCGCCCGCGCGGGGCCGTAACGTCGGCCTGTCGGTGGCGCGCGGCGAGTACGTCTACCTGCTCGGCCAGTACGACAGGCTGGAGCCGCGGGCCCTGGAGGTGATGTACGACAGGGCGGTGGAGACCGACGCCGACGTGCTGATCGGCAGGCTCGCGAGCCAGGGGCCGCCGGCGGCCGCCTTCGCCCGCGACCGGGACCGGGCGGACGTCCTGCGCGACCACCTCCTCGCGCTGCCCACGGCGCACAAGCTGTTCAGCCGCGACTTCCTGGAGACCTGCCAGCTCCGCTTCGCCGACCGGCCGCTGTCCGAGCAGGCCTTCGTGACCAGGGCGTACCTCGCCGCGAAGGTGATCGCCGTGCTGGCCGGCGAGATCTGCTGCCACCTGGCCCCGGCGTCCGCGGGGACGGCGGCGGAGGAGGAGGGGCCGGACGGCGAGGCGCTCTTCGACGGCCTGAACGCCGTCTTCGACGTGGTGGACGCCTACACCGAGCCGGGCTCGCAGCGTGAGCGCATCCACGCCCACTGGTATCGGACGCTCGGGCTGCGCCGGCTTGCGGGCGCGCGCTTCCTCGCGGCCGAGCCGGACGAGCGGATGGTCCTGTTCTCCTTCCTGCGCCGCTTCACCCTCGACCGCTTCCCCGCCGCGCTCGACGTCCACCTGCCCGCGCACCTGCGCGCCCGTACGGCGCTGCTGCGCCAGGACCGTCTCGACGCGCTGGTCGCCCTCGCCGAGGCGTCCCGGGGCACCAGGCTCAGCGCGGAGCTGCGGGAGCTGCGCTGGGACCAGGGCGTGCTGCTGCTCGACCTGAGCGTGGAGATCCTGCGGGCCGGGGGCGCCCCGGTGTGGCTGCGGCAGCGGGACGACCGGCTGCTGTGGGCCCCGCCCCCCTCGGTCGAGGGCCTGCTCGACGGCCTGCTCGACGACGAGGGCGCCGACATGACCGACGCGGTGCGCAGGGCCCGCGTCGAGGTCTGCGTCCGCCACGTGGAGACAGGGGTGGTCCACTCCCTGCCGGTGACCTGCTCCGTGGGCCGCGCCGGCCTGGGCGACCGGGCGGGCGGCGGCCAGGTGCGGGTCTGGGTGAGCGGCCAGGCCCGCCTCGACGCCGGAGCGGCGGCCCTCGGACGGCCGCTGCCGGCCGGGCTGTGGGAGGTCCACGTGCGCATGCGGGGCGTGCAGGCGGGCCGCACCCGGGTGGCGCGGCCCGCCCTGCCGATGAGCTGCGCGGGCGCGCTCGCCGGGGAGCCCAGGCGCCTCGTGGTGCCCTGCTGGTCGGAGCACGGCGAGCTGGGCGTGTGCGTGGAGCCGAAGTCGTTTCCCGAGTCGATCGCGCTGGTCTCGTCCCGGGCCACCGTGGCCCGGCAGGAGGGGCACGTCTTCGTCGTCGTGCCCGTGCCGTACGTGCCGCCGAGCGGCGGGCCGCCGGCCGAGCTGGTGCTGCGCGAGCAGGACGGGCGCGGGCGCAGCATGGTCGTGCCCGCGCTGGTCGAGCCGGGCATACCCGGCAGGGTGGCCGGGCAGCTCGTCGCCCGGGTGCCGGTGAGCCGGATCGGCGGGGACGACTGCCTCGGCCCGGGCTCCTGGCGGCCCGCGCTCCGGGTCGACCAGAAGGACGTGGACCTGCTGTTCGGGCTGGCGGTGCGCCGCGGCGGGCAGGTGTCCGTCCTGCCCGCCGGGGCTTCGCCGCAGGCCCCCTCACTGCTGCGGCGCATCGCCGTACGCGTCCTGCGCGACCGCCGATAGCTACCCGCCGGCTATCGGCGCAGGTGCGCGAGCAGCGCCGCGCGGAACTCCTCGGGCTTGTCGAGCTGCGGCCCGTGGCCGGCGCCCTCGATGACCACCTCGCGGTATACGCCGTAGCGGTCCAGGGCGGCCCGCGTCTGGGTCACCATGGGCTGGGCCGGCGTGCCGTCCCAGCCGGGCACGGCGCCGATCGCGCCCAGGTGGGCGAGGTCGAACAGCGACGTGTCCGAGACGATCACGTCCTGGTCGCCCCTGATCCACAGGATGGGCGGCTTCGGGTCGATCTCGTGCAGGTCGTCGATCCGGAAGTTGGTCGGCGCGATCGTGTTGAGCACGCCGCGCTTGCCCGGGGCGACGTTCGGCCAGGCGTCCGAGGGCAGGGAGTCGCCCGGGTAGTGGTCGTCGCCGATCCGGGTGGACAGCATCGACTCCACGTACGTGTCCTCCTCCTCGCCCAGGTCGGTGCCGGGGGCGACATACGTGGCGCGCAGCACGTTCCGGGGCGAGACGGGGGAGTCGGCCGACCGGTCGCCCGCCCGCAGCGCCGCCACGAAGTCGGGGTTGGCCGCGCCGCCGCCGGAGCCGACGCCGTCGGAGCCGGTGAGCACGCCGTCCGGGCCGACGGTGCCGCCGAAGCCGTACGGCGAGACGGGGTTGACCAGCGTCACGCTGCGGGCCGCCGCGGGCCGGTCGCGCAGGGCCTGCATGACGACCCCGCCGCCGAGGCTCCAGCCCACCAGGTGCGCCGGTCCGATCTGGTCGAGCAGCGCCAGCACGTCGTCGGAGTAGTCGCGCACGCCCCGGCTCGCGTCCACCGGCTCGGGGTCGGAGTCGCCGAAGCCGCGCAGGTCGACGGCGTACGGACGGAAGCCCTCCGCCGCGACCGCGGTCATTGTCGAGCGCCAGAACGCGCTGGAGGAGACGTTGCCGTGCACGAACAGCACCGGGTCGCCCGACGAGCCGGGGACGGACAGGACGTTCAGGGTCAGCCGGGGCGTGCCGACACGCTCGGCGGATATGAGCAGGGTCATGGTGTCGCTCCCAGTGTGCAGGTGTTCTCGAGGTCGCCCGTGGCCGGCCGGGGCAGGGTGGCGCTCGGGGGCGGCGGCGTGCCCGTGCCGATCCACGCCTCCAGCGCGGTGAACGCGCTGCGGAAGCAGGGCAGCAGGGGCCGCAGGCGGTCGGGGAAGGCCGGATAGAGGCTGTCGACGTGAGTGCCGTCCTCGACGCGGTAGTAGCGCAGCAGCCGGTCGCGGTGCCGGTCGGCGATCATCTTGGCGTAGATGTCCGAATCCTCCCGGATCGGCAGCAGCGCGTCCAGAGTGCCGTGGACGACGATCAGCGGGCGCTTGATCTTCCCGGTGACGCTCACCCGCGCCATCGCCTGCTTCACGGCCGCGGGCCTGGAGGCGTAGTCGTAGTCCGTGTCGCAGCCGGGCGTGCCGGAGGCGCAGAACGGCGTGCCCGCCTCGGCGTCGCCGTCGTAGGTCGGGTCGAACTCCTCACGGAAGACGCGCTGGGTGAAGTCCCAGTAGTACTGGTAGTGGAACGGCCACAGGAAGTCGGACTCGGGGGCGAAGCCCGCCGCCGCGACCCCGGCCGCGTCGCCCTTCGCGTACGCGCGCAGCGCGGGCGGCAGGAACGTCAGCAGGTTGGGCCCGTCGGCGGTGAAGAGCGTGCCCTCCCAGTCGACGCCGCCGTCGAACAGGTCGGGACGGTTCTCGATCTGCCAGCGGACCAGGTAGCCGCCGTTCGACTGGCCGGCCGCGATCGTCGTGCGGGCCGGCCTGCCGTACCGCTGCCGTACGACGGCCTTGGCGGCGACCGCCAGCTCGCTGACCCGGTGGTTCCACTCGGCCACCGCGTCGCCGGGCCGTACGCCGTCACGATAGAAGTTGACGCCGGTGTTGCCCTTGTCGGTCGCGGCGTACGCGTAGCCCTTGGCCAGCGCCCAGTCGGAGATCGTGAAGTCGTTGGCGTAGGTCTCCCGGTTGCCGGGCGACCCGGCGACGACCAGGCCGCCGTTCCACTGCTGCGGCAGCCGGATCACGAACTGGGCGTCGTGGTTCCAGCCGTGGTTGGTGTTCCCGGTGGAGGTGTCGGGGAAGTAGCCGTCGATCTGCATGCCGGGGACGCCGGTGGGGTTGACGGCGCCCGCCGAGTTGAGCCCCGACCAGTCCGACTGGTCGGTGTGGCCCGAGGCCAGCGTGCCCTTGGTGGTCAGGTCGTCGAGGCACGCGGTAACCTGCTTGGCCGCGCCCGGCACGGTCACCTTCGGGCAGGCGGCGGCCTCGGACGGGACGGCGACGGCTAAGGGGAGCGCCAGCGCCAGGACGGCCAGAGCCCTCATCAGGCCTCCTTCGCGATCGCGGCGGCCTGGGCGGCGCCGGAGGTGGGTTCGATGGCGGACAGGTCGCGGTCGCGGGTCTCCCTGGAGGCGATCACCGCGATCATCGTGAGGATCGCCGCCGCCACCACGTAGACGGAGACCGGCACGCTCGATCCGTACGCGTCGAGCAGGGCGACCGCGATCAGCGGGGCTACGCCGCCGGCCACGATCGACGCGAGCTGGTAGCCGATGGACACGCCGGAGTAGCGCATCCGGGTGGCGAACAGCTCGGAGAAGAACGCCGCCTGCGGGCCGTACATCGCGCCGTGCAGCACCAGGCCGACGGTCACCGCTACGGTGACCAGGGCGAAGTTCTTGGTGTCGATCAGCGGGAAGAACGCGAACGCCCACAGACCCACTCCGGCCGCGCCGATCAGGTAGACGGGCCGCCGGCCGAGCCGGTCCGACAGCGCGCCCCACAGCGGGATCGTGACGAAGTGGATCGCGGAGCCGATCAGCACGGCGTTGAGCACGGTGCCCTTGGGCAGGCCCGCCGCCGTGGTGCCGTAGACCAGCACGAACGCGGTGATCACGTAGTAGGAGACGTTCTCGGCCATCCGGGCACCCATCGCCACCAGCACGTCGCGCCAGTGGTGCCGCAGCACGCCGAGGATGGGAGCCTGGGGCGCGGCCTCCTGGCGCTCCAGCGCCTCCTGGAACACCGGCGACTCGGCGACCGTGAGCCTGATCCACAGGCCGATCAGCACGAGCACGCCGGACAGCAGGAACGCGATCCGCCAGCCCCAGGCGAGGAACGCGTCGTCCGGCTGCACCGCGGCCAGCAGCGCCAGCACGCCGGTGGCGATCAGGTTCCCGCCGGGAGCGCCTGCCTGCGGCCAGGACGCCCAGAAGCCCCGGTTGCGGGGGTGGCCGTGCTCGGAGACCAGCAGCACCGCGCCGCCCCACTCGCCGCCCAGGGCGAAGCCCTGCACCAGGCGGAGGAGGGTCAGCAGCAGGGGCGCGGCCACGCCCAGGGTGGCGTACGTCGGCAGCAGGCCGATCAGGAACGTCGCGCCGCCCATCATCAGCAGGCTGATGACGAGCAGCCGCTTGCGGCCGAGCCGGTCGCCGTAGTGACCGAAGACCAGCCCGCCGAGGGGCCGGGCGACGAAGCCGACGGCGTAGGTGAGGAACGCGAGGAGCGTGCCGGTCAGCTCGTCGTGGGTGGGGAAGAACAGCTTGTTGAAGACCAGGGCCGCGGCGGAGCCGTAGAGGAAGAAGTCGTACCACTCGATCGTGGTGCCGATCAGGCTGGCCCCGACGACCTTTCCGATCCGGGTGGGTGGGGTGTTTGCCATGGGAACTCCTCCGATGGGGGGTTCCGGCCACCGTACGCAGTGACGGAGGTCACTCCTATGGGGCGTCGCCACACACCTCAGGCATCCGGCATGTGGGTGCGCAGCCGGTGCAGTCGCAGGGCGAGCTGGATCTCCAGCGCGCGCTCGGGCTCCTGCCAGTCCGCGCCGAGCAGCTGCCCCACCCGGTCGAGCCGCTGGGTCACCGTGTTGACGTGGATGTGCAGGGCCTCGGCCGTACGCGACAGCGAGCCGCCCGTGCCGAAATAGGCGTTCAGCGTCTTGACCAGGGCGGTTCCCCGGCGCGCGTCGTAGTCGAGCACCGGCCCGAGCGCGCCGGACAGGAAGCCGGACACCTCGCGCCGCTCGCCCACCAGCAGGCCGACGAAGCCCAGCTCGTCCGCGCTCGCGCCGTCACCCGTACGGCCCAGCGCGACCAGCGCCCCGGCGCAGCGCCGGGCCTCGGCGTAGGCGGCGGCGACTGCCGTCACCGGCCCGGAGGCCGGCGCGGCCCCCGCCGTGGCCGGGCGGCCGAGAGAGGCGCTCAGCTCGGCGGCGACGCGCCGGGCCAGCGCGCCCGGCCGGTCGCCGGGCAGCAGCAGCACGACCTCGTCGCCCCGGGCGGTGGCCAGGCCGTGCGCCAGCGTCGCCTGCGACGACGCCCAGAAGGCGGCGCGCTCCCGCTGCCCGTCGTGCCGCGCCACGACCAGCACGTGCGGCGCGCCGAGGTCGACGCCGAGCCGTCGTGCCCGGTCGTCCAGCCCGCGCAGCTCCGGGCGGGAGACCAGGTCGTCGAGCAGTTCGCCGCGCACCCGCCCCTCCGCCTCGGCCACGCTGCGGCGGAACAGCAGCAGCAGCGCGGTGACGATCGCTGCGCGCTCCAGGATCCGCTGGTCGGTGTCGGACACCGGGTGGTCGGTCCGCAGGACCAGCGTGCACAGCGGCGCCGCGCCGACGTCCACCGAGGCGACGTACGCGCCGCCCCGCTTGACCGTGCGGCCGAGGGCCCGCGACGACTGGGCGGCGTCGAACACGCCTGTGTCGAGATCGCCGGACTCGCCCACGAGAGGGCGGCCCTCCTCGTCCAGCACGGTCAGCCGGCCGCCCAGCACCTCGGTGACGACCGCGGCGACGTCCTCGACCCCGCCGCCGCGCAGCACGAGTCCGGTCATCCGGTCGTGCGCGTCCGCGGCCCGCTCGATCGACTCGCTGTGCGCCCTGATCAGCGTGTTCGCCTCGCTCAGCTCGGCCAGCGCCGCCCGGGTCTCCTGCAGCAGCCGGGCGGTGTCGATGGCGACCGCGGCGTGCGCCGCCAGCGAGCACAGCAGCGCCACCTCCTCCTGCACGAACGGCCTGGCGCTGCGGTTGGCCGCGAACAGCACGCCGATGACCTGCGTGCCGAGCCGCAGCGGCACCCCGAGGATCGCCACCAGGCCCTCCTCGTGGACGGCCACGTCGATCGTGTTCGTGTGCCGGAACCTCGGGTCGGCGAAGTAGTCCGCCGTGTTGTACGGCGTGCCGCTCTGCGCCACCAGCCCGCCCAGCCCGGCGCCCATCGGCAGCCGCAGCCGCCGGAAGCTGGCCGAGATCGACCCGTCGGTCACCCGCATGTAGGTGTCGCCGCGCTCGGGGTCGTTCAGCGTCATGTACGCGATGTCGGTGGCGAGCAGCTGCCTGGCCCGGTGCACGATGGCCTCCAGCACCGCGTCGAGGTCGCGCAGCCCGGCCAGGTCGCTCGCGGTGTCGAACAGCGCCGACAGCTCCGCCTCGCGCTTGGCCCGCCGGCGCAGCGCGGCCCGCACCTGCAGTGCGGCGACCTTGGCCCGCTCCAGCTCCTCCAGCGTGGCGGAGTCGGCCCCGGCCGCCCTGGCCTGCAGGATCGGCCCCTCGAACTCGACCGCCGACGCCTCCCGGGCAAGCAGGTCGAGGTACGCGTAGGCGCCGTCCGTCTTTCTCGAGGCCTTCGGGGTCAGCGCGCGCTCCATCCTCCGTCGATGGGGATCGAGACGCCGGTGACGAACGATCCCTGCGGCCCGCACAGGTAGGCCACCACCTCGGCCACCTCGTCCGGCTCGATCAGCCGCTTGATCGCCGCCGGGGCGAGCATGATCTGCTCCACCACCTCGTCCTCGCTGATCCCGTGGGTGCGCGCCTGGTCGGCGATCTGGTTCTCCACCAGCGGCGTGCGCACGTAGGCGGGGTTGACGCAGTTGGAGGTCACGCCGTGCGGCGCCCCTTCGAGGGCGATCACCTTCGACAGGCCCTCCAGCGCGTGCTTGGCCGTAACATAGGCCGACTTGTACGGCGAGGCACGCAGGCCGTGCACCGAGGAGATGTTGACGATCCGGCCCCAGCCGCGCTCGTACATGCCGGGCAGCACGGCCCGCACGAGCAGGAACGGCGCCTCGACCATCACCCGCATGATCTTGCTGAAGATCTCGGGCGGGAACTCCTCGATCGGGGCTACGTGCTGGAACCCCGCGTTGTTCACCACGATGTCGGCGTGCAGGCGGGTGTCCGGCGAGAGCGGGAGCTGGCCTCGCCAGGCGACCAGGAACTCCGGGTCGGACAGGTCGACGGCCACCGGCGTACCGCCGATCTCGGCCGCCACCTTGCCCGCGGCCTCGGCGTTCATGTCGGCGACGACGACGTGCGCGCCCTCGGCGGCCAGGCGCCGGGCACACGCCCGGCCGATGCCGCTCCCCGCGCCGGTGACGAGGGCCGTACGCCCTTCAAGGCTCATGACGCCTCACGATAGAAAGCGCGCCGCTGCCGGCACATGGCGGTGGGCGACATAGATGCCTGCCTTCCTATGTGGGGCGGGTCATGGACAGCACGTCCAGTGCCCGGTCGAGCTGCTCCTCGGTCAGCGTGCCGTTCGCCACGTGGCCGCGCTCGATGACGACCTCCCTGATCGTCTTGCGCTCCTTCAACGCCTGCTTGGCGATCTTGGCCGCCTCCTCGTATCCCACGTACCGGTTCAGCGGGGTGACGATCGACGGCGACGACTCGGCGTACTCGCGCAGGCGGTCCACGTTGGCGGTGATCCCGGCGACGCACCGGTCGGCGAGCAGTCGCGACACGCCGGCCAGCAGCCGGATCGACTCCAGCACGTTGCGGGCCATCACCGGCAGCATCACGTTGAGCTCGAACGATCCCGAGGCCCCGCCCATCGTGACGGCGGCGTCGTTGCCCACGACCTGCGCGGCCACCATCGTGACGGCCTCCGGGATCACGGGGTTGACCTTTCCCGGCATGATCGACGAGCCGGGCTGGAGGTCGGGGAGGTTGATCTCGCCCAGTCCGGCGCGCGGGCCCGACCCCATCCACCGCAGGTCGTTGGCGATCTTGCTGAGCGAGACGGCGATCACCTTGAGCATGCCCGACAGCTCGACCAGCCCGTCACGCGCGCCCTGCGCCTCGAAGTGGTCCCTCGCCTCGGTGAACGGCAGGCCGGTCGTCCGGCTCAGCTCGGCGATCACGGCCTGCGCCCAGCCGGGGCCGGGCACGTTCACCCCGGTGCCCACGGCCGTGCCGCCCAGCGGCAGCTCGGCCAGGCGCGGCAGCGCGGCCTGGAGCCGTTCGATGCCCAGCTCGATCTGGGTGGAGTAGCCGCCGAACTCCTGGCCGAGCGTGACCGGCGTGGCGTCCATGAGGTGGGTGCGGCCCGACTTCACCACGTCGGCGAACTCGATGGACTTCTCCTCCAGCGCGGTCGCCAGATGCTCCAGCGCGGGCGTCAGCTCGTGCACCACGGCGTACGTCGCCGCGACGTGGATCGAGGACGGGAAGACGTCGTTGGACGACTGGGCGGCGTTGACGTGGTCGTTGGGATGGACGGGCTGCCCGAGCCGCTCCTGGGCGAGCGTGGCGACGACCTCGTTCATGTTCATGTTGGACGAGGTGCCCGAGCCGGTCTGGAACACGTCCACGGGGAACTGGTCGTCCCAACTGCCTTCGGCGACCTCGCCGGCGGCCTCCTGGATCGCCTGCGCCATGTCTTCGCCGAGCACGCCGTACTCGGCGTTGACCTTCGCGCAGGCGGCCTTGATCCGGGCGAGCGCGGCGATGTGCGCGGGCTCCAGCCCCCGGCCGGACACGGGGAAGTTCTCCACCGCCCGCTGCGTCTGCGCCCGCCACTTGGCGCGGGCGGGCACCCGCACCTCGCCCATGGAGTCGTGCTCGATGCGGAATTCATCCATGTCTCAGTCCTTCAGCCCGTCCCTAATCGCATCGTTCCTGCCCGGATCCGCGCCGTCCGAACGGTCGGTCTCGAGCACCGCGTCGGGCAGCTCCGCTCCCGTCACCTTCCGGAAGGTGACGGCGACCCGTTCGGGATCTTTTCGGTACTCCTCGCGCAGTCTGGCGATGATGTCCTCGGCCGTGTTCCGCATTCTCTCTGTGAGATGCCACGCTTCGCTCAGATACAGCACAGGATCTGCATCGCTGTAGAGGTAGTCGACCACGGAGTGGAATTCCTCCGCCATGAGTGGTGCCTCGGCGGCCCCGGCCAAGCTGTCCGCTAGTGGGTTGCAGAGGAAATAGGCCACGTCGAGCGCTCGCGTGTCTGGTGCGAAACCCTGCTGATCACGTGGCCACCTCAACCTGTAGCCAGTTGCCTCCGGCTGGTACTCGGTGTCGAGAATGTGGCGGACGATCAGGTCGAAGGCGTCGTTCTGCGTCACTCTCTCGATCCCAAAGTGCAGGAACAGGCTGTCGAAGCTGTCCTCACTCAACCGCGAGTGCCACAGAACTGCCATGCGAGACCACGCGAGGCGGGGATTCTCCTCATGTGGGAACAGCGCACTGCCCGCTATACCGCCGGCGGTGAGGGAGGCGAGGATCACCAGGTTGGCCGTGTAGTAGGCGTACCGCGTGATGAAGGTGGACCGTTTGGGCTGGTAGCCGGGGTAACTATCGCCGGTGCGGGTCTCGGCGGCGTGCAGCAGGCGGACGAGCAGGTCGACGGTGGGCTCGCGGTCGAGGGCGGGCAGCAGGCCGTGGAGGAACTCCACGATCGGGTGGCGTTCGGTCAGCACGGAGAACGACAGCAGCGAGTAGAGGAGCCCGTCGTCCGGCTGTGGGCGGCCGAGGAACGGATCGGCCGCGGTCGCGATCTCGCGGGTGACCATGCGGCGCAGGACGTCGCGGGTCATCCGCGCGATCAGGTACTCGCCGAAGGTGGCGTGCAGAAACTCGTATGTCTGCAGCGAGGCGTGATCGCGGACGGCGGACGCCTGGTGGACGAAGAAGAACTTCCCGATCACCTTGTCCGCCTGCGACAAGGGCGTCTGGAAGCTCGTTGTCTGACTCGGGGGCGCCGGGAGCAGCGCGGCCAGGTCGCCGTTGAGGTCGTCGGTCGTGACCCACTGCCTGCCCCGGTTGAACATCGCGAACGCCGCGACGGCCAGCGTGCGCAGTTCCATCTCCACAGCCTGGGCGGCCTGGGAATCCGGGAGCCCCGGCTGGTGCTTGTCCACCTCCCGGCGGGCGAAGCGGGTCAGCAGCCGCTCGTACAGCTCGGCCTGGCTGAGCCCGGTCTCGCCGCGCTGGAGGGGGTTTCCGTCGGCGTCGTACAGCGCGAGCATCAGCAGCAGCAGCGGCTGCGACGCCAGCTGACCCTGCGCCAGCGCCGTCTCCGGCGGCAGGGGTCTCAGGCCGTGAGCGGTGAAGTAGTCCTGGTTCGCGGCGTTCCACACCGTCAGCCAGCGGCGGACCTGCTCCTCCTTGAAGGGTTCCAGCCGGATCGTCAGGCACCCGGGCGGGAAGCGCATCCGGTCGGCGACCGCCGTCCGGGTGGTCACGAGCACCACCGCCGGCCGGCCCAGCTCCGCCTCCCGGAGCTGGAATTCGACCACCTTGGTCAGATAGTCGGACCGGTGGATTCCGGTGGCCTGGAGCAGCTCGTCCAGCCCGTCGAGCATGACGACCGGCAGCGCGCCGTCCGCGGACCTCGTCAGCTCCGGCCAGCTGACGTGCTCGCCGGTCGCGTCCAGGACCGCGGCCTCGATCTGCTCCTGGATCGTCCCGTCGGCCGGCACCTCCCGCAGCGGCACCCGCACCGGAAGGAAGTCGCCGTCGGGGAGACGACCGGCCAGGATCTTTGTGAGCACCGACTTGCCCGCGCCGGGCTGGCCGAGCACGACCAGCGGCATCCTGGCCGCCTCGGGTGAGGTGAGGTAATGGGCCAGGAAGCCGGCGATGTCGTCGCTCGGCTCCGCCTTGTCCCACCACCACTCCGCGCTCGGATCGGCCTGCTCGCCGTACTCGGCCAGCCGGAAGTCCGGGTTCACGTACGCGTCGACGAGCGTGGGCATGCGCATGCCGGAGGGGACCTCGCCGGACTGCGCGATCGGGCGGTGCAACAGGGCCCGGTGGGCGCGCGACAGCGTGTGCCGGTGCTCCGGGGTCCTTGTCCGCGCGGCGACCTGAGTGAGCAGCGCTTCCAGCTCGCCCAGGCCGGTGGCGACCCGCTGCCGGTCGATCATCTGCTGCCACAGCGCGAACTCGGGGACGTCCAGGGCCAGCCGCCGGTGCAGTTCCTCGTACTTCCGGCGGGCGGCCTCGGGCAGCTCCTCCTCGATCGCCGCCTTGGCGCGCGCCCACTCGGTCGCGTTCAGCCGGTCACGAACCGCCAGCTTCACGATGAACCCGGTCAGCGCCGATCCGAGCGTGCGGTAGTACGCGTCGATCGAGTCGACCATTTCCGCATAGGAGTGGCCGGCACGGAAGCCCGCCGGCTCGATCGCCTTCAGTCTGTCGACGAATGATCCCTCAACCGCGCCGGACCCTGCCAGCGTCGCCTGCTCGTCCCCGGTGATGCGCAGTTCCTTGGGATCGAACGGCAGGGACAGCTCGCCGAGGGCCTCGAAGAACGCCGCGACGACGAGAACGGTCTGGGCCGCCTCCAGCCGGGCCGTGCGGTCGTACCGGTTCAGGCCGGTCAGCCGGTCGCGGAGCCTGCCGCTCGCCTCGCCCGCCAGCCGTACGGCCTCGTCCTTGACGTCGAGCAGGGACAGCACCGGCACGGCCCCGACGAGGGTGCCGGTGAGGACCTTCGCCACCGTGCTCTCCTGGCCGAGCAGGCGGACGGCGTCGGCGTAGCTGATCCCTTTGCGCACCGGTCACTCCAGGGGGAAACCGAACGTGTTCGTGACCTTGCTAGCAGTGTCCGGGCGCCCGGCGCAACATCACCTCGCGAAGAAGAAGAACACGCCCAGGAGGATCAACACGAGGACGACGACGAGCACGATCCCCATCGTCACGAGCACCCGGACCCGCGTTCCGGTGTCCGGCTCGTCGGGGCCGCGCATCGTGAACAGATCGGTGCCCAGGCTGGGCGGTCGGCCGGGGACGCCGTTCCCCGGCGGGAAGAAGGGGCCGGGGTGCGGCGGGTGCGGAGTGTGCGGTGGGTGCGGACCGGCGGGCTGTCCCGGCATAACGGGCGCCGGACGGTTCCCGGCGGCGGGGCCGGGTGGCGGGGGCGTCGCCGGTCCCCGGCCGGGGAGCCTCCCGGGGACCGTGGTGCTGTGCCTGTCGGCGGCTTCCGAGCCGTTGCCGGCCGGCGGCCGGGCGGCGTCGTCCTGTACGTCCTGCCCGGACTGCCGCGCCTCGCCGGGCGGTGGGATGCGCAGCCCGCCCTTGGGACGGACGACGACCATCGTGCGGTTGGCGTCGTCCTCGTCGGCCCCGGCCGGGCCGTCCTGCCTCGCGACGGGCGCGACGGGCCCGGCAGGCGCGGCGGAGGGAGCGGATGCGGGGCGAGGGGACGGCGCCGGGGGCGCCGGAGGCACCGCGGGAATGGCGCCCGTTGGGGTGTCGGCGATCACCCGCAGTATCGCGGCGGCTCGCTCGGGCGTGAGGCGCGCGGTGTGGTCCTTCTCCAGCAGCCCGTCCAGGACCTGCCGCAGCGGCCCGGCCTGCCTGGGCGGGTCCGCTTTCTCCGTCATCAACGCGGCCAGCGTCTCGCCCACGGTCGCCCGTTCGTACGCCGGCCGCCCCTCGACGGCGAAGTACAGCGTCGCGCCGAGCGACCACAGGTCGGACTCGGGGCCGGTGTACTCGCCCCGGGCCCGCTCCGGGGCGGTGTAACCCGGAGAACCGATCACCATGCCGGTCTGGGTGAGCGCGTTGTCGCCCAGGGCCTTGGCGATGCCGAAGTCGGTCAGCACCACCCTGCCCGTCTCGGTGAGCAGCACGTTCGCCGGCTTGACGTCACGGTGCAGGATGTTGCGCGCGTGGGCCGCGCGCAGCGCGCCGAGCAGGTCGTAGCCGATCTCCGCCACCAGACGCGGCGGCAACGGCCCCTCCTCGTCGATCACCTGTTCCAGCGAGCGTCCTTCGACGAGCTCCATGATGATCCACGGGATGCCGTCGGACACGATCACGTCGTGGATGGTGGCGACGGAGGGATGGCTGACGCGCGCGGCCATACGGCCCTCGCGCATCATGCGTTCGCGCAGCTCCTGACGTTGCCGTGGGCTGAGCGAGGGGTCCTGGCGGATCTCCTTGACCGCGATCTCCCGGCCCAGCGACCGGTCGTACGCACGCCAGACGGTGCCCATGGTGCCCCGGCCGATTCGGGTGCGCAGCTCGTAGCGGTCGGCGAGCAGCGGCGAATGCTGTTCCGGCATAGTTAGAAAGATAGCGATTCTGTCTTGAAAATCGCTTTCCGGTTACTTGATGAAGATTCTGGGCCAATACCGGCGGGGGAGCAGGATCTTGATCATCTTCGCCACGTGCCGCATCATGGGGATGCGCACGACGTGGTGGAGAGCGGGCTCCGACGGCTTGCGGTGCAGGCCCTCGCTCGGCCGCCGGCGCGGGGACGGCACGGCCGGCATCTCCCGGTGGTGGTGGCCGGACTGCGCGTACTGCGGATGCGGGCCGCTGAACGAGCCACTGTGGGAGCCGCTGTGGCTCCCGGTGTAGGAGCCGTTGTGCCGTAGCTGACCACTCTGGCCGAACTGCCCGTACTGTCCCGACTGCCCGCGGGAGCCGTACAGGTCGTAGCGCCCCGAGGCGTACGAGTCGTACGGGTGGGGCTGGCCGTACTCCGCCGGCCGGTACGGCTGGCCGTACGGGCCCGGCTGCCGGTGGGGCCCCGAGTCGCGGTCGCGCGGGGTCACCTTGGGCGTGGGCCGCGACTCGGCGCGGTGCTGCCCCCGCTGGCTGCGCTGCGGCGGCTTGCGGGTCTCCGGGGCCGTGGGCTGCGGGGCGGTCGGCGGCGGTGTGGAACGGCCGCCGCGGAGCGGGGAGGCGAAGGGGTCCTCGGCCGAGCCTCCGGCGGCGATCCTGGACAGCGCGTGGGCCGCGCGGACGCCGTCGAGCCTGGCCGCGGGGTCGATCTGGAGCAGGCCGCGCAGGACCTGGGCGAGCGGGCCGGCCTTCTCCATGGGGATGGGAGCGCCGCTTGTCAGGGCCGCGAGCGCGGCCGCCGCCGTCCGGCGCCCGTGCAGGCCGCGGCCCTCGACGGCGGTGTAGAGGGTGGCGCCCAGCGACCAGAGGTCGGCCGCCGGGCTCGCCTTGTCGCCGAGGACGCGCTCGGGGGCGATGTACCCGGCGGAGCCGAGGACGATCCCGGCCTGGGTGATGGAGGCGTCGCCTTCGAGGGCGGCCAGCCCGAAGTCGGTCAGCACGGTCCGGTCGTCGTCGGTCACCAGCACGTTGCTGGGCTTCACGTCGCGGTGCAGGATGCCCTTGGCGTGGACGGCGCGCAGCGCGCCGAGCACCTGCCGGCCGATGTCGGCCACTCGGCGTGGCGGCAGCGGGCCCTCCTGGCGGATGAGCTCCTCCAGCGAGCGCGCCCTGAGCAGCTCCATCACGATCCAGGGACGGTCGTCCTCGGTGATGACGTCGAAGACCGTGATGACCGAGGGATGGGCGACCATGGCGGTCGCCCGGCCCTCGCGTTCGGTGCGCGCGCACAGCTCCGCCCGCAGGTCCTCGTCCAGGACCAGGGGGAGGCGCACCTCCTTGACAGCCACCTCGCGGTCGAGCAGCTCGTCACGCGCGCGCCACACAGTGCCCATCCCGCCGCGCCCGACCGGCTCGATCAGCCGATAGCGCGCGGCTAGCAGGTATCCGGACGGCGCACGCATGAGTGGCAGCTTACCGATTTGTGTAGTGCGACCTGTAGAGACCATGCCGGGAAATTGTTGAGATCTTCTGTCAAAGATCCTGACAACCTCCCCGCAGGATCAGCGTCGTCCGATGGTAAGGACGGGCCCGGTCGTATCGGTGAAAAAGTCGTCGCCCTTGTCGTCCACCACGATGAACGCGGGAAAGTCCACGACCTCGATCTTCCAGACCGCCTCCATGCCGAGCTCCGGATATTCCAGGACCTCGACCTTCTTGATGCAGTCCTGGGCCAGCCGGGCGGCCGGACCGCCGATGGAGCCGAGGTAGAAGCCGCCGTACTTCTGGCACGCGTCCGTCACCTGCTTGGACCGGTTGCCCTTGGCCAGCATCACCATCGAGCCGCCCGCCGCCTGGAAGCGCTCGACGTAGGAGTCCATCCGCCCCGCGGTGGTGGGGCCGAAGGAACCGGACGCGTAGCCCTCGGGGGTCTTGGCCGGACCGGCGTAGTAGACGGCGTGGTCCTTCATGTACTGCGGCATGTCCTCGCCGGCGTCGAGCCGTTCGGCGATCTTGGCGTGGGCGATGTCGCGGGCCACGACGAGGGGGCCGGTGAGCGACAGCCGGGTCTTGACCGGATACCTGCTCAGCTCGGCGAGGATCTCCGGCATCGGGCGGTTGAGGTCGACGCTCACCACGTCGCCGCCGAGGTGCTCGTCCGTCGTGTCCGGGAGGAACCGGGCGGGATCGGTCTCCAGCTGTTCGAGGAAGACGCCCTCCGGCGTGATCTTCGCCAGCGCCTGCCGGTCCGCGCTGCAGCTCACCGCGATGGCGACCGGGCAGGACGCGCCGTGCCTCGGCAGCCGGATGACCCGCACGTCGTGGCAGAAGTACTTGCCGCCGAACTGCGCGCCGATGCCCAGCTTCTGGGTCAGCTCGAAGACCTTCTTCTCCATCTCCAGGTCGCGGAAGCCGTGCCCTGCGGGCGAGCCCTCGGTGGGGATGGAGTCGAGGTAGCGGGCCGAGGCGTACTTCGCCGTCTTCAGGGCGTACTCCGCGCTGGTGCCGCCCACGACGATCGCCAGGTGGTACGGCGGGCAGGCGGCGGTGCCGAGCGAGCGGATCTTCTCCTCAAGGAAGGCGAGCATGCGCTTCTCGTTGAGCACCGCCTTGGTCTCCTGGTAGAGGAACGACTTGTTGGCCGAGCCGCCGCCCTTGGCCATGAACAGGAACTTGTACTCGTCCGGGTGCCCGTTCGGGTCCTCGGCGTACAGCTCGATCTGGGCCGGCAGGTTGGAGCCGGTGTTCTTCTCGTCCCACATCGTCAGCGGGGCCATCTGCGAGTAGCGCAGGTTGAGCCGGGTGTAGGCGTCGTACACGCCGCGGCTGAGGTGCTCGGCGTCGCGCCCGTCGGTGAGCACGTGGCGGCCGCGCTTGCCCATGACGATCGCGGTGCCGGTGTCCTGGCACATCGGCAGCACGCCGCCGGCCGAGATGCTCGCGTTCTTGAGCAGGTCGAGGGCGACGAAGCGGTCGTTGCCGCTCGACTCGGGGTCGTCGACGATCTTGCGCAGCTGTGCCAGGTGGGACGCCCGCAGGTAGTGCGAGATGTCGTGGATCGCGGTCTCGGTGAGCAGCCGCAGGGCCTCGGGCTCGACCTCCAGGAACCTGCGCCCGGCCGCCTCGGTGACCCGCACCCCCTCGGTGGTGATCAGGCGGTATTCCGTCTCGTCCGGTCCAAGCGGGAGCAGGTCGGTGTAGTCGAACTCCGGCATCGTCCTCGGTTCCTCGTGGTCTGCCTGGTCGGGCGCGCCCGCCGCGCGGACCGCCCATGGTCTTTGCACAGCGTACGGCGCGCGGGCCGCGGTCATCATGTCCGGGCTATGAGTAGCTTTTGAATAAGTTCATACTGAATATCCGAGCATAAAAGGGGATAATTGAGACATAGAGAGGGGAGGGGCCATGGACGGCGAAGTATGGGTCATGGTCATATTCGCAATCGGCATCCTCGTGGCCCTGGCGGTGTCGTTGCTCACGCTCGTGCTGCGGCAGGTCAAGGACGGCGACATCACATGGTTGTCCTCTCCCGGCGCGGGGCGGCCCTCCGGGGAGTGGCCGCCGTCGAGCGAGGCCGCGGACCAGGTCAGGGCATCTCGCGAGCCGCGACCCGAACCGGCGGACGAGGTGAGGACGAACGGAGCCCGAGGGCGATCCCGCTGATCACGAGGGCCGCTCCGGCCAGGTCGGCCGCGGAGGGTATGGCGACGCCCAGGAGAGCCGCCGTGGCGATCGCGCCCACGGGGATCATCCCGGCGAACAGCCCGGCCCGGTCAGCGCCCAGCCGGGGCAGCGAGCGGTACCACAGGAAGAACGCCACGGTCGTCACCACCACGGCGAGGTAGGCCAGACCGGCCGCCTCCGCGGCGGTCGGCACGCGCAGCACGTGACGGCCGTCCAGGGCGACGCCGGCGACCAGCAGGAACGGCACCGCGAGCGCGGCCGACCAGGCCGACACCCTGACGGGCCCGATCACCGGCAGCAGCGGCAGGGCCAGCAGCGAGAAGCAGAGCTCGCAGGCCAGGGCGCCGACAGACCACAGCAGCCCGGCCAGGTTCCCGCTGCCGGCGCCGGTCGCCAGGACCGCCCCGGCGGCCACGACCAGGCCCGCCGCCACGACGCGTGGCGACGGCCGGGCGCCCGTCGCGACCGGCCCCACGAGGGCGAGCGCCAGCGGCACCGCGCCGAGGACGATGCCGGGCAGCGCCGGCCCGGCCGCCCGGGTCGCCTCGATCACACAGACGTTGAACAGCACGAGCCCGGTCAGCGACAGCGCGCCGAGCAGGCCCCACTGGCGTGGCCGCAGTCGTACCGGGCCGAGGCCGCGCGTCCGGGCGGCGGCGAGCAGGATCACGGCGGCGAGGGCGTAGCGGAGCGCCTGGCCGCCGTAGACCGGATAGCCGGCGATGACATCCGAGACCGCCGCGAGCGTCCCCACGAGGAACATCGCCCCGGCGGCGCCGGCGACATGAGTGTTCATGTCTGGCGATGCTAGGAAGACCTTGGTCCTCGCAACCGGTCCAATCGTGGCGCGTTATCGTGGACCAATGGCCGATCTTCACCTTGTGGTCGACAGGGCCGCGGGCGGGCTCGCCGCCCAGATAGCCCGCGAGGTGCGGGAGGCCGTCCGGTCCGGCCGGCTCGCCCCCGGCACCCGCCTGCCCGCCACCCGCGACCTCGCCCGTGACCTCGGCCTGTCGCGCGGCGTCGTGGTCGAGGCGTACGAGCAGCTGGTGGCCGAGGGCGTCCTCGAGTCGAGGACGGGCGCCGGCACCCGGGTCGCGGCGGGGGCGGGGCGGCACGCCGCCGAGCAGACCCCGCAGGATCGGGACGGCCGGCCCCACTACGGTCATCGGCCCACCTCGCCCGATCTCGGCACCTTCCCCCGGCAGGCCTGGCTCGCCGCCGTCCGCCACGTCCTGGCCACGCTGCCGAACGACGCGCTCGACTACGGCGACCCGGGTGGGGTGCCCACCCTGCGCCGCGAACTCGCCGCGTACCTCGGCCGGGTGCGCGCGGCGGACGCGCCGGCGGATGACGTGGTGATCGTGACCGGGGTGGCCCAAGGGCTCAGCCTCGCCGTGCAGGCGCTGGCGCGGGATCTGGGCCGCAGGGTCGTCCTGGCGGTCGAGGACCCGACGAGCCCCCGTCAGCTTCCGCTGCTCCGGCGGGCCGGAGCGGACATCGTCCCCGTGCCCGTCGACCGGGAGGGGATCGTCGTCGGGGCCCTGCCCGGCGACGCCGACGCCGTGCTGGTGACCCCGGCGCACCAGTACCCGACCGGTGTCGTCCTGTCTCCGGCCCGCCGCGCCGCGCTGGTCGACTGGGCGGGCCGCACGGGCGCCCTCGTGCTCGAGGACGACTACGACGCCGAGTTGCGCTTCGACCGGGACCCCGTCGGGTGCCTGCAGGGCCTCGCGCCCGACCGGGTCGTGCTCTCGGGCAGCGTGAGCAAGGCCCTCGCCCCGGGGCTGCGGCTCGGCTGGGTCGCGGCGCCCCCGCGCGTCGCCGGTGCCGTACGGCTCGCGCGCGGGGAGCTCGACCTCGGCTCGCCGGTCATCGACCAGTACGCGCTCGCCCACCTCATCGCCGTCGGCGCGTACGACCGGCACCTGCGCCGCATGCGCCGCGAGTACCGGCGGCGCAGGGACGCCCTGGTCCGCGCCCTGGCCGAGCACCTGCCACGGGTCACCGTGCACGGCATCTCGGCGGGGCTGCACCTGTACGCCGAGCCGGACGGCGACCCGTCCGCACTGGTGGCGGCCGCCCACGCCGCCGGCCTGTCCGCCGAGGTCGTGACGCCGGCCCACGGGTCGCCGGGGTTGGTGATCGGCTTCGCCCGCCTGCCCGCCCACCGCGTGACCGAGGCCGTCCGCGCCCTGGCCGCCACGCTCCCCAGCTAGGACGTCAGGGGAGCCGTCGTAGGGGCCGGGCGGGCCGTACGGGGCTGGAAGCCGCGCGCGAGCAGGATGATCGCGGCGGCGAGCGCGAGCGGAGCGGCGAAGGCGACGCGGAAGCCGGCGGCGTCCGCGACGCCTCCGACGAGCGCGGCCCCCACGATGAAGCCCACGTAGTTGAACATGTTGACCCGGGCGATCGCCACGCCGGTGCCCGCCGGGTCGAGGCGGCCGGCCGCGGAGAACGACTGCGGGGCGACGACGGACAGACCGATCCCGGTGAGGGCGAAGCCCGCGATCGCCAGCGGCACGGACGGCGCGGCCACGATCGCGACGAAGCCCAGCGTCGCGACGGCGCCCCCGGCGCGCACGATCGCCGCCGGGCCCCACCTGCGCACCGCGAAGTCGCCGCCGACGCGCACCAGGAACGTCGTGAGCTGGTAGGCCCCCAGAGCCAGCGGGATCACGGTCGCCGAGGCGTGCAGAACCTTGTCCATGAAGACGGTCCCGAAGTTGGAGACCGACGAGTCGCCGACGTAGAGGAACGCCATCGCGAGACAGAGAGGGATGATCGGGCGCCACGCGACCCCGGCCGGCCCGTCCGCGTCCGCGTGCTCGTCGCGGTCCGCGGGCGCGCGGTGTTCCTCCTGCGGCCGGTAGAGCCAGAGGGAGGACAGGACGGCGAGCGCGGCGGCCGGGACGAGGGCGATCGTGAACGTGACTGGCAGGCCGAGGCCGAACGTGGCCGCCGCCGAGGCCCACAGCGACCCGATGACCGCCGCCACGCTCCACAGCGCGTGGAACCCGGTGAGCACCGCCCGGCCGTACTCCCGCTCGACCGCGACGCCCTGCATGTTCATGCCGGCGTCCACCCCGCCCAGGCCGAGGCCGAACAGGACGTTGGCCGCCACCAGCATGGGGACGTTCGCGGCGAGGCCCGCGAGCACGACGGCGGCGCAGGCGAGCGGCTGCACCAGGCGCAGGATCAGCCGGCTGCCCCACCGCGACGCGGCGGCGCCGGCGAGCACGCTCCCGGCCCCCGCGATGACCGGGACGACCAGGAGCAGGATGGTCAGCTCACCGTCCGTCAGGCCGTGCTTCTTCTGCAACGCCGCCACCTGGGTGAGCAGCGTGGCGAAGGTGAGGCCCTGGACGAAGAACACCGCGAACGTGGCGAGGCGCGCCTGCCGGTCGCGAGGAGTGGGCCGAGGAGTGGGCACCGTGCCCTCTGCTGACACCGCGGGCCTCCGAAACATGAGGGGGGTTCAAGTTTTCGCCAGCGTAGGATCCGCCACCCGCCCGGTCAATGGGGTGCGCCGGTCAGGGCCTGCCGCCTGCTTCGCGTGCCGCCACCCAGGCGGCGATCTGGGCCCGGGAGGCGAAGCCGAGCTTGTCCAGGATGTGCTCGACGTGGCCCTCCACCGTGCGTTGCGAGATGACGAGGGCCGAGGCGATCTCCTTGTTGCTCCGTCCCTGGGCGACCAGTTCGGCGATCTCCCGCTCCCGCCGGGTGAGCGGGGACGGCTCGGCCGCGGGGGTCACCGGCGCGGGCCGCGTGGGCTCTGCCACCGCGGCCGTCTCGTCCGGGCGCGCGGGCATGGCCTTGGCCCGCTCGCCGAGCGCCTCCTCGATCGCCTCGTCCAGCGTCATCCGGCGGCCCCGGCGCAGCTCCCTGCCGAGGGCCTTGTCGCCCATAACGCTCCGGAGCACGGCCAGGCAGCTCTCACGGAACTCGGCGAGCCGCTTGACCCTGGTCGGGGTCAGGCCCATCGCGCGCCCGATCTCCTCGGCGGCTCCGAGGAGGCGCGCGGCGTCCGCGTGACGGCCTTTCCTCGTCAGGAGCCAGGCGAGCGTCTGCAGGTTCGTCGCGGCGTTCAGCCGGTCGCCGAAGACGCGGCCCAGAGCCAGCCCTTCGCGCGCCAGCTCGGTCGCGCGTTCGTCGTCACCGCACTGCCACAGGTGGATCGCGAAGATCGTCAGATTCCAGGCCAGGCCGGCTCTCTCTCCGTGGCTCCTGGACAGCTCGAGGCTCCGCTCGAACAGCTCCGTCGCGCGCTCGCGGTCGCCGAGGTGGCCCACCGTCGCCGCCAGCGTGTTCAGGGACATCAGTGTCCCGATCTTGTGACCCGCGGCCTCCTGCTCGGCGAGGGCCCGATTCAGCAGCTCGGCGCAGCTCGGGTAGTCGCCCACGCAGTGCGCCGCCAGCCCGGCGACCAGGGTCGCGTGCGCGAGGACGTCTCGATCGCCCAGTTCCTCGCCCAGCGCCCGGCCCTCGTCGAGAAGGGACAGGCCCGCCGCGGTGTCCCCCTGCATGAGTGCCAGGAAGGCGTCGAAGAGCAGAGCGCGGGCGCGCAGCACCGTGTGTCGCGGCACCGCCGCCAGCGCACGGTCGAGCCAGTGGCGACTCTCGTTGTAGAAGGCGTTGGGTATCCAGTAGGGGTCGATGAGCATGGTCGCCATGCGCAGCCCGATCTCCGCCTCGCAGGGCTCATGCAGGCAGAACTCCATCGCGGCGCGCAGGTTCGCCTGCTCCAGGTTCAGCCGCCTCGACCAGGAGAGCTGGTCGGGGCCGAACCACTCGGCGGCCGCCCGCCGCGCCAGCAGGAGATACCGATCCCGGTGCCGCCGCTGGAGCGACCGGCGCTCCGCGGGGCCGCCGAGACGCTTGCGGCCGAACTCGCGCAGGGTGTCCAGCATGCGGTAGCGGACCGCGCCCGCGTGCTCCTCACGCAGCAGCAGCGACTTGTCCAGCAGCGCGTCGAGCAGGTCGAGCACGTCGTCGCGTTCGATGCCGTCGCCGGTGCACACCGCCTCGACGGCGTCCAGGTCGAAGTGCGAGGGAAAGATCGACAACCGGGTCCACAACGTCCGCTCGGCGGCGGGCAGCAGCTGGAAGCTCCAGTCGACCAGCGCGTGCAGGGTCTGCTGCCGCGGCACCGCCGTACTGCTGCCTCCGGTGAGCAGGCGGTAGCGGTCGCGCAGGCGCTCGACCAGCGCTTTCACCGACAGGGCCCGCAGCCGCACCGCGGCCAGCTCGATGGCCAGGGGGATGCCGTCCAGCTGGCGGCACAGCTCGGCGACGGCCGCCTGGTTGTCCTCGGTGACGGCGAAACCGGGCAGGACCGCGGCCGCCCGCTCCGTCAGCAGGCTGACCCCGTCGTACAACTCCAGCGACCTGCGGTCGAGCGGCCGGTCCGGCTCCGGGACGGGCAGCGGCGAAATCTTCATCCGGTGCTCGCCGGTGATGCCGAGCGACTGCCGGCTCGTCGCGAGGATGCGCAGTTCGGGAGCCGCCCGCAGGAGCCGGTCGGCGAGCACGGCGCAGGCGTCGCGCAGGTGCTCGCAGTTGTCCAGCACGAGCAGGGTGCGCTGGGAGGACAGTACCCGCTCCAGCGCGTCCAGCGGGCAGGCCGCGGCCTCGTCCCGTACGCCCATGGTCGCCGCCACCGTCTCCGCGACGAGCCCGGGGTCGCCGACGGTGCTCAGGTCCACCAGCCAGACGCCGTCGAACGCGCGGCGCTGCTCGGCGGCCGCCCGCAGGGCCAGCCGGGTCTTGCCGACGCCGCCCACTCCCGTGAGGGTCACCAGGCGCGACGCCGAAAGCAGCCGCCTGATCTCGGCCAGCTCACGCCTGCGGCCGACGAAACTCGTCAGGTCGGCCGGAAGGTTGCCGACCTGCCGTGTCACCGCCCCCGCGACCACCTCCTCACGCTAAGCGGCCACGAGTCCCCGGTCAACGTCGCCGCCGGTCGGGGCCGGGCGCCGCGTCGCGTGGTGACCGCCGCGTGAAGACCGCTTACTCTCGATGGTGTGAGCAGCAGCGAGTCCTCAGCCGTGAAGTGGATCTCCGCCTTTCTCTCGCCGCGCACCGCCGACACGCCGGACCCCTCCCTGCTACGGGCCTCCGACGCCGATAGGGAGCGGATCGTCGCGGTGCTCGCGGACGCCGTCACCGACGGGCGGCTCACCCCGATCGAGCACGAGGAACGGATCGAGCGCGTGTGGGCCGCGCGCACCCTCGGTGAGCTGGCCGAGTTGACCGTGGACCTGCTGCCGCCGGAGAGCCAGCCGTTCCGCATGGACAGCCGTCCCGTCACCGCCTTCTTCCGCACCGAGACCCGCGGCGGCCGGTGGGTCGTGCCCTCCCAGGTGCCGGTGACGTCCCTGGGCGGCACGGTGTCGATGGACCTGTGCGAGGCGCTGCTCCAGTCGCGGCACGTGGTGGTCCAGCTCGCCGTCATGGCCGGCACGGTCAACCTGATGGTTCCCGAGGGCGTGCGGATCGTGACCGCCCCGGACGCCCGCGTCCGGTCGTTCAGGAACGAGGTACGGCTCCCGCCGGGCGCGACCGACTTCGCGCCGGACGCGCCCGTGATCGAGCTCGCCGGGTTCGTCTTCGGCGGCAAGGTCGTCGCCCGCTCGCCGAAGCGCCCCCGCCGCCGCCTGTTCGGGCGTTAGACCGCTGTGTCGAAGTTGATGGCGCTGTAGGCGCCGAGCTTCCAGAGCTGGTGCTCGCTCTCGATCTTCCGGATCGTGCCCGACCGCCCCCGCATGACGAGGGAGTGCGTCACCGCCGCGCCGCCCTGGAACCGCACGCCGTGCCCCAGCTCGCCGTCCGTGATGCCCGTGGCGGCGAAGAACACGTCGTCGGAGCGTACGAGGTCGTCGGTGGTGAGCACCTGGTCGAGGTCGAGCCCGGCGTCGAGGGCCTTGCGGCGCTCCTCCTCGTCGCGCGGCCACAGCTTGCCCTGGATGACGCCGCCCATGCACTTGAGGGCGCAGGCGGCGACGATGCCCTCGGGCGTGCCGCCGATGCCGAGCATCAGGTCGACGCCGGTGCCGCTGCGCGCCGCCATGATCGCGCCGGCCACGTCGCCGTCGGTGATGAAACGGATCCGCGCGCCGGTCTCCCGGATCTCCTTGACGATCCGCTCGTGCCGAGGCCGGTCCAGGATCACCACGGTGACGTCGGACGGCTTGGCGCCCTTGGCCCGCGCCACGGCGCGGATGTTGTCGCCCACCGGGGCGTTGATGTCCACATGTTCGGCCGCCTGCGGGCCCGTGACCAGCTTCTCCATGTAGAAGACCGCGGACGGGTCGTACATCGAGCCGCGCTCGCTGACCGCGATCACGGAGATCGCGTTGTTCATGCCGAGCGCGCACAGCCGGGTGCCGTCGATCGGGTCCACGGCGACGTCGCACTCGGGGCCGGTCCCGTCGCCGACGTCCTCGCCGTTGAACAGCATCGGGGCGTTGTCCTTCTCGCCCTCGCCGATCACCACGACGCCCTTCATCGAGACCGTGTTGATCAGTTGACGCATGGCGTTCACGGCGGCGCCGTCCGCCCCGTTCTTGTCTCCCCGTCCCACCCAGCGCGCGGCCGCCATCGCCGCCGCCTCGGTCACCCTGACCAGTTCCAGAGCCAGATTGCGGTCGGGTGCGCGTTCCCCCGTCGCCAGAGCGGCCGGTACGTGATCAGCCATTAGTCCCCTTTTAGGTAGGTGCCGTTCCAGCGATCGTAGTTCGCGAAGCCGTTCTTGTCCGATTGGTCTGGACCTGTTGGGCCAGGTAGGAGGCCATTTGCGAGTGCGGACCCCCGGAACGGACGGCTCGGGGATATCGTCGCCGCATGAGCAGCGACACAGAACGACCAGTGACGATGCGCACGTCGGAGCGGGGCGCGGCGACCAGGGGAGCCCTCCTGGAGGCCGCGAAGGAGACCTTCATCACGAGCGGCTTCGCCGAGGCGGGCGTCACCGACGTCGTGGCCCGGGCCGGCGCCAGTGTCGGCAGCCTCTACCACCACTTCTCCGGCAAGGCCGACCTCTACCTGACGCTGTTCGAGGAGTTCCAGAAGCGGCAGGCCCAGCGCACCCGGCAGGCCGTGCAGGAGGCCCGGGGGGCCGGAGAGACCGACCCGATGCCCCAGTTCCTCGCCGCTGCGCGGGCCTATCTGGAGGGCTGCCTCGCCGAGCGCGACCTCGCCGCGCTCTTCCTGCGCGGCGACGCCCCGCCCGGGTTCGAGGTCATCATGCGCGACCGGCTCCGGCAGTGGGCCAGGCGCACCGCGGCGCTGTTCGAGCACGAGGACGCGCTGGTCGTCGTCGTCACCGGCGCCCTGGCGGCCGTCGTGCAGGAGGTGACGCTGTCCGACGACCCGGAGGCGGCCCGGAGGATGGCCGAGGACGCTCTTCGCATCATCGGCGATATTCGGCACCCGTGACGGCCGGTACGGCCACCACCCGCTTCACCGACTAATCTCGCATTACGTGGGACGATTCACCCAGGGACTCTACGGCTACGCGTTCGCGCTCTTCGTCTGCCTCGCCGCCGTCGGCGTGTTCCTGCTCATCACGCCGCAAAACCGCACCGAGCACATCCCGCGGGTGGACTTCTCGATCGACCAGGTCAACGCGGCGCGCACCGCGCCGTACGAGGTCGTCGCCCCGGGCCGGGTCCCGGAGAACTGGGTCCCCAACAGCTCCTCGCTGACCCAGAAGAACGGCGTCGTGACGTGGCGGCTGGGGTTCGCGACCGCCAAGCGCCAGCACGCCATGCTCGCCCAGAGCGACGAGAGGCCGTCCGCGGAATTCGTCAACCGCATGGCCAACACCGACAAGCCCGGCGGAAGCCGTCAGATCGACGGCGTGACCTGGGAGGAGCGGTTCCGCCAGGACAAGAACCAGCGGACGCTGGTCCGCGTCTTCCCCGACCACGCGGTGGTCGTCACCGGGTCGGCCGACTGGGACGAGCTGACCGCCCTCGTCCGGACCCTCGCCCCCCAGGCCAAACCCTCTGCGACGCCGTCAGCGGGCTGATTCGGGAGCCGGGCTGACAGCCGCCAGCAGATGCGCGACCAGGGGGCTGCGGTCGTCCTCGCGCCAGCCGACGGCGACCCGGGTACGCGCGCCGGACTCGATCGTGCGGAAGGCCACACCCTTGAGGCGGATGCGCCGGATGCTCGCCGGGGCCAGGGAGACGCCCAGGCCGGTCTCCACGAGGGCGCACACGGTCTGCCATTCCACCGCGCGCTGAGCGACCCGGGGTGTGAAGCCCGCCGCCGCGCACAGACCGACGATCTGATCGTGGAGTCCTGGCCCGGCCGCGCGGGGCAGAAGCACGAAGGGCGAGTCCGCCAGCTGCGCGAGCCGTACGGACCGCAGGGCGGCCAGCGGGTGGGCGGACGGCAGCACGGCCACGAAGGGCTCGGTGAGCACCGTCCGGAAGTTCAGGTCCGGCTCGTCCGCGGGGGGCTCGCGCAGCAGTCCGACGTCGATGGTCCTGTCGCGCAGGGCGGCGATCTGCGGCGCGGTGGTCATCTCCTGGATGTCCAGGCGGACGCCGGGGTAACGCCGCCGGAACGCGCGCAGCAGGTCGGGCAGGACGGTCAGGGCGGCGGAGGCGGCGAAGCCGATACGGAGGCGGCCGATCCGGCCGCTGCCGGCGGCCCTGGCGGCGGACAGCCCGTCGGCGAGATCGGCGAGGGCGCGCCGGGCGGCGGGCAGCAGCTCGCGACCCGCCGCGGTCAGCGCGACACGTCCCGGTTCCCGGGCGAACAGCGCGTGACCGACCTTGTCCTCCAGGCGGCGGATCTGCTGGCTCAGCGGCGGCTGGGCGATGCCCAGGCGGGCGGCCGCGTGGCCGAAGTGCAGTTCCTCGGCGAGCACGACGAAGGCGTGCAACTGCGCCAGGGGGAGTTCGGGGCGCTCCATATGCCCAGTGATATCAGGCGATGTCTGAGGATGTATTAGACGTATCGACATGCCTCGGCCTAGCGTTCTGGCGCATGACAGAGCGACGCGCGATCCTCGGCGGTTCGACGTTCGAGGAGCAGATCGGCTACGCCCGTGCCGTGGTGGACGGCGACCGGGTGCACGTTTCCGGGACGACCGGTTTCGACTACGCCACGATGACGATCTCCGAGGACGTGGTGGAGCAGGCCGAGCAGTGCCTGCGGAACATCGAGGCGGCGCTGTCCGAGGCGGGGTGCACCTTCGCCGACGTCGTGCGGGTGCGCTACCTGCTGCCCGACCGGGCCGACTTCGAGCCGTGCTGGCCGGTCCTGCGCCGCCGGTTCGGCGAGGTACGGCCGGCCGCCACGATGCTGGCGTGCGGCCTGGCCGACCCCCGTATGAAGATCGAGATCGAGGTGGACGCGCGGCGGTCCGGCGTCTGACGACCCCTGCCGTCACGCCGGACCCACGCTCACGTCCGCGGAATACAGCCGTGCACGATGACCTCGACCATGCTGCGCACGACGTCCCTGCTGACGTGTTCCGGTGGTGCGCCGACCAAGGTGAACAGCGCACCGCCGTAGAGCGCGATCAGGGCGGGGATCTTCTCGCGTGGAATGTCGAGGCCGAGTTCGTCGTGGTGCCCGGCGGTGACCAGCGACGCCGTGTCCCGCAGGCCCGCGAGCGCCGATGCGAGCACCGGCCGGCGCGCGGCCTCCAGTTGCAGTTCGAAGATCGCCAGGTAGCGGCTGCGGAGTGTGGTCGCCGCTGTGAACAACGATTCCGTCAGCAGGTCGACCAGTGTCGCCGGCTGTTCGACGGCCTGGCCGGTGTCCGCGTGATGCAGTTCGGCGATGCGCTCCGCGGCGGCCACCAGCAGCGCTTCCCGGCTGCGGAAGTAGTTCGAAGCGGTTCCCGGTGAGACGTCCGCCGCTTTCTCCACCGCCCGGTGGGTCAGGCCGTGCACGCCCGCCGACGCCAGCAAGCCGATGGCGGCATCGGCCAGGGCCCGGCGCCGGGCCGCGTTGGTGGGCGGCATGGGGTCATGTTACCAATACCCGTAGTAGTACGAGCGTAGTGAATCTACTGGGAGGTCTCGTGCGGGTCGTGGTAGTCGGCGCCGGGCTCGGCGGAGTGGCGGCGGCGGTGGGGCTGCATCGCCTGGGTCATGAGGTGACACTCTTCGAACGGGGCGCCGAGCTGAGGGAAGCGGGCACCGGGATCGTGGTCATGCCCAACGGGCTACGCGCTCTGGACGCACTGGGGCTGGCCGAAGACGTCCGCGGGCACGTGATGCGGGTGACCCGCGGGGGATTGCGGGACTGGCGCGGGCGGCCGCTGCTGGTCACCGACATGGCCCGGGCGCGGCAGGAGATCGGGGCGCCCGCCATGATCGAGCGAGCGGAACTGCACCGATCGCTTCGCGCCCCGCTGCCGTCCGAGCTGGTGCGGACCGCGACTCCGGTCGAACGCCTGGAGCCCGGCCCCACCGGAGTGACGGTGATCAGCGAGGGAAACCCCGTCGCGAGAGCGGACGCCGTGATCGTGGCCGACGGCATCGGAAGCACGCTGCGCGCACAGCTGTTCCCCGCCCACCCCGGGCTGCGGCGGACCGGCCGGATGGACCTGCGCGGCATGCTGCCCCGTCCGCCCGGCCTGGACCCGGATCTGCTCGCCGGCCAGCTGGTCGACCGCCGGAGTGGGGCGATGTTCGGCCTGTTCCCCGTCGGCGAGGACCGCCTGTACTGGTTCACCGACTCCGCCCTGCACGGCACGCCGCCGGACGCGGACGAGGCGCGCCGCCAAATGCTGTCGCTGATGGCCGACTGGCACCCCCTCGTCACGACGCTGATCGAGGCCACCCCGCCCGCCGCCGTCTACGTCGATCCGATCGCCTGCCTGGCCGAACCCCTGTCCTCGTTCGCGGCCGGCAGGATCGCGCTCCTCGGCGACGCCGCGCACGCCATGTCACCGGACCTCGGTCAGGGTGCCAGCCAGGCGTTCGAGGACGCCGCCGCACTGTGCCGCCACCTGGGCAACGCCGAGCCGGTGGATGTGGCCGAGCGGCTCCTGCGTTACGACGCCGAGCGCAGGCCCCGCGCCAACCACATGATGCGGGCGGCGTCCCGGCAGTCACGGCTGACCTCCCGGACCGGCATCGCCGCGTGGCTGCGCGACACGTTGCTGCGCGCCGTGCCGTCCCGGCTGGCCACCCGGCAGCTCGCCGCCCTCTGGAACGCCTGAGGGTCCGGCAGTTGTTGCCCCTCGCGAGCGTGGAGCAAGGCGGACGCGTCGCAGCCGAGCCCAGGAGTCAGAAGGGCGCTTCCTCCGGGCCGTTGGGCTGGGGCTCCTGCCGCTGAGCCATCGCGGCGGCCAGCTTCGCGCGGGCGCCCTGGAGCCACTCCTCGCAGATCGCGGCCAGCCGCTCTCCCCGCTCCCACAGCTCTATCGACTGCTCCAGCGTGAGCCCGCCGGTCTCCAGGCGGCGGACCACGTCGGTCAGCTCCTCGCGGGCCTGCTCGTACGACGGGGTCTGCTTGTCCGACGGGGTCTGCTTGTCCTCAGCCACGTCCCCCACCTTAGAGGCCGGGGCCGACACTCCGCGGTCCCTTAGAGCTGTCCGCTTTGGGCATAAAAGAGGTGATTAGTCCGTTATTTAGGTGTACTAACCATCTTCGGGGGCGATGATCGGGGGGTCATCCTTATGTGTGGAATCAGCGGCTGGGTGGACTACGGACGTGACCTTCGTCGCGAACGGGAGACCGTGCAGGCCATGACGGACACGATGGCGTGCCGGGGGCCCGACGCCGAGGGGGCGTGGCTCGCTCCGCACGTCGCGTTCGGCCACCGGCGGCTGGCCATCATCGACATCGAGGGCGGGCGCCAGCCCATGACCGCCGGGACCGGGGACGAGGCCGTGGCCGCGCTCACCTACAGCGGCGAGGTCTACAACTTCAGGGAGCTGCGCGCCGAGCTCGAACGGCGCGGGCACCGGTTCCGGACGCAGAGCGACACCGAGGTCGTCCTGGAGGCGTACCTCGAATGGGGCGAGGACTTCGTCTCCCGCCTCAACGGAATGTACGCCTTCGCCATCTGGGACGCCCGCCGCGAGGAACTGCTGCTCGTGCGCGACCGCATGGGGATCAAGCCCCTGTACTACTACCCCACACCGAACGGGGTGCTGTTCGGCTCCGAGCCCAAGGCCATCCTGGCCAACCCGCTCGCCGAGCGGGTGATCGACGCCGACGGCCTGCGCGAGATCCTGGCCTTCGTCAAGACGCCCGAGTCCGCCGTCTTCCGCGGCATGCACGAGGTGCGGCCCGGCCAGGTGGTGAAGCTGCGGCGCGAGGGCCTGAGCAAGCGGCGCTACTGGCGGCTGGAGTCGCGCGAGCACACCGACGACCTGCAGACCACCATCCGGACCGTGCGGGAGCTGCTCGACGACATCGTCGAGCGGCAGCTCATCTCCGACGTGCCGCTGTGCACGCTGCTGTCCGGCGGGCTCGACTCCAGCGCGGTCACCGCGCTCGCGGCCCGCGTGCTGGCCGGCCAGGGCGGGGTGCGGTCGTTCTCCGTCGACTTCGCCGGCTACAGCGAGAACTTCCAGGCCGACGACATGCGCGACACCCCGGACACGCCGTACGTCCACGACGTCGTGCGGCACGTCGGCTCCGATCACACGGACATCGTGCTGGACTCGGCCGATCTCATGGATCCCGCCGTCCGCGCGGCCGTCCTGCGGGCGAGGGACCTCCCGCTCGGCATCGGCGACATGGACACCTCGCTCTACCTGCTCTTCAAGGCGATCAGGGGGCACTCGACGGTGGCGCTGTCGGGGGAGTCCGCCGACGAGGTGTTCGGCGGCTACCGGTGGTTCCACGATCCGGAGGCGGTCAACTCCGGCACCTTCCCGTGGCTCGCCATCCAGGGCCAGACGGGCCTGTCCAGCCGGGGCGAGTTCCTGAACGAGGAGCTGCTGCGCAAGCTCGACATCCCCGCCTACCGCGCCGACAGCTACCAGCGGGCGCTGGCCGAGGTGCCCCGGGTGCCGGGGGAGACCGGGCTGCAGAAGCGGATGCGGGAGATCAGCTACCTGCACCTCACCCGGTTCGTGCAGATCCTGCTCGACCGCAAGGACCGCATGAGCATGGCCGTGGGCCTGGAGGTCCGGGTGCCGTTCTGCGACCACCGCCTGGTCGAGTACGTCTTCAATGCCCCCTGGGCCATGAAGACCTTCGACGGGCACGAGAAGAGCCTGCTGCGCGCGGCGACGGCCGACGTGCTGCCCCGCTCGGTGGTGGAGCGCCGCAAGGTGCCCTACCCCTCGACCCAGGACCCGGCCTACGAGCGCGCGCTGCGTGCCGAGGTCACCCGCGTGCTGGACGGGGACTCCGCCATCGGCTCCTTGGTGGACGCGGGCAAGGTGCGCACGATGCTCGACCAGCCCATGGGCGCGGTCAGCCTGCAGGGCGCCCGGACGTCGCTGGAGGGCATCCTGCAGATGAACGCGTGGCTCGGCGCCTACGACGTGCGCCTCGCGATCTGACCCGCTGCGGCGCGTAAGCCGGGTCACGAGTCCTGGGCGGTCACCGTCACACGGTCGTCGGAGAAGCGGATCGTGAGCTCGTCACCCGGCTTGACGTCCCCGGCCAGGCGGACGACCTCTCCGGAAGGACGCTGCGCGATGGCGTAACCCCGCTCCAGGGTCGCCGCGGGGGAGAGGGCCACGAGCCTGGCCCTGAGATGTTCCAGCGAGTCGGCCGAGCGGTCCAGGGACGCCGACAGGCAGCGCCTGGACCGCTCGCGCAACGCGTCGACCTGCTCGGCCCGCCGATCGAGCTCCCGGACGGGATCGGCGAGCGACGGCCGGGAACGGACGGACTCGAGCCACGACATCTCACGGTCGACCCAGCCGCGCAGCACCCGTCTGCCCCGGTCCCTGAGCTGGTGGATCAGCGTGATCTGCTCGCCCACGTCGGGAACCACCTTCTTGGCCGCGTCCGTCGGGGTCGACGCGCGCACGTCGGCCACGAGATCGAGCAGCGGGCTGTCCTGCTCGTGGCCGATGGCGCTCACCACGGGTGTGCGGCAGGCCGCGACGGCCCGCACCAGCGACTCGTCGGAGAACGGCAGCAGGTCTTCCAGCGAGCCGCCGCCCCTGGCGATGATGATCACGTCGACCTCGCGGTCGGCGTCGAGCTTCCGCAGCGCCTCGGTCACCTCGCCCACGGCGTACGGCCCCTGGACGGCGACCTGCTCCACCTTGAAGCGGACGGCGGGCCAGCGGCGGCGGGAGTTCTCCAGCACGTCGCGCTCGGCCGCCGAGTCCCGCCCGCAGACGAGGCCGACGGTGCCCGGCAGGAACGGCAGCCGTCTTTTCCTGTCGACGTTGAACAGGCCCTCGCCCGCCAGCACCTGACGGAGCCGTTCGAGCCGGGCCAGCAGTTCGCCGATGCCGACCGGGCGGATCTCCAGGGCCGTGAACGCGAACGAGCCCCTGTTGACCCAGAAGTCCGGCTTGACGTGCATCACGACGCGTGCGCCGTCCACGGGACGCGGCACACTCGCCTCGTAGACGGCCCGCGCGCAGGTGATGCGCGCCGAGACGTTGGCCACGGGGTCGCGCAGCGTCAGGAAGACGGTGCCGCCCCGGGCCGTCAGCTCGGTGATCTGCCCCTCGACCCAGACGGTGCCCAGCTTGCCGATCCACTGGGCGACCATCTGCAGCACCGACCTGATCGGCAGGGGCGCCTCCGGGGACGTCTTCGCGCTCAAGTGCCCTCCTCGCCTGACCCGGCCGCGTCACCCGCCGTGCGCTCGCCGCTCGCACCTGCAGGCTAGCCGTACCCGCCGACAATCCACCGGCGGCCGGGCGGGCGCGGCCCGGGGATCAGGACTCGGACTGGAGCTTGGACAGCCGGTTCTGGAACATCCGGACCACCTCGGGGCGGTTCAGGTGTGCCTGCTCGTAGTCCAGCAGCGCGTGCACCTGCTCGGCCGACTTGCCGCGCATCCGCGCCCGCAACGACGCCACGGAGAGGTTCGCGTAGCCCGGCATCGGCTCGGTGGGCTCGGTGGGCTCGGCGGCGGCGTCCCCGGCGGGCTGTTCCGCCGTCGCCTCGGCGGGGCTCTGCGGCGCCTCGGGGGCGGCGGCCTTGCGGCGGGTCCTGGTGGCCTTCGGCGCGGCGGCGGCCGCGGCCTCGGGGGTCGCTTCGGAAGTCTGGGGTGCGGCTTCGGGCGTCTCGGCGGCGGCCTTGCGGCGGGTCCTGGTGGCCTTCGGCGCGGCGGCGGCCGCGGCCTCGGGGGTCGCTTCGGAAGTCTGGGGTGCGGCTTCGGGCGTCTCGGCGGCGGCCTTGCGCCGGGTGCGCGGCTTCTTGGGCGCCTCGGCGGGGGCGGCCTCGGCGGTTCCCATGGCCTCAGCGGTTCCAGTGGCCTCGGCGGTTCCGGCGCTTTCCGTGGCTTCGGCCGTTTCCGCGGGCTTGGCGGCGGCCTTGCGGGTGCGCGGCTTCCTGGGGGCGGGGGCCTGGTCCGCGACCTCGGCGGCGACGGGGGTCTCGGCCTCGGCGGACGCCGTCTCGGCCGGGGCAGGCTCCGCCGGTATCTCCGCCGGTGTCTCCGCGGGTGTCTCGGCCGGTGTCTCGGCCGCCGCGGGCGTCTCGGTGGTCACCGCGTCGGCCTGCTCGGCCTGCTCGGCCTGCTCGGCCTGCTCGGCCCGCTCGGCCTGCTCGGCCCGCTCGGTCTTGCTCGGGCGAGGGGCGTAGATGACGGGCTTGCGGGGCTCGGTCCGTTCCTCGGTGGACTGTGCGGTGGACTGGGCGGCGGCCTGCTCGGTCCCGGTCGCGTCGGCGGTCTCGGGACGCTCGCCGTCCTGCGCCTCACCACCGGCGAAGCGATGCTTGATCGTGGTCTTGATCTTGTCGCCGGCCACCAGTGCCTGCCCGACCCCGTTCAGAGCGGTCTGTAGCACTGTCGTTATTGCTCTAAGGACGGACATTTCGGCTCCCGGGGAGATGTGTATCTGGTACGCCCAGTCTTGCAAGACCAGGGTCAAGAAGCGGCTCGCGTTCCACATAGCATAGGAACATGGACGTGCAGACATCAGCGACCCGCCGTGTCCTGGTCGCCAAGCCCCGCGGCTACTGCGCGGGGGTCGACCGCGCGGTGCAGGCGGTGGAACGTGCGCTGGAGCAGTATGGCGCGCCCATCTACGTACGCAAGCAGATCGTGCACAACACCCACGTCGTGAAGACGCTGGAGGAGCGCGGCGCCGTCTTCGTGGAGGAGACCGAGGAGGTCCCCGAGGGCGCCATCGTGGTCTTCTCCGCCCACGGCGTCGCGCCGGCCGTGCACGAGGAGGCCGCGAGCCGCCGTCTGCGCACCGTCGACGCGACGTGCCCGCTGGTGACCAAGGTGCACAACGAGGCCAAGAGGTTCGCGGCCAAGGACTACGACATCCTGCTCATCGGACACGAGGGGCACGAGGAGGTCGAGGGCACCGCGGGCGAGGCGCCGGAGCACATCCAGCTCGTGGACGGTCTCGACGGCGTCGACGGAGTGTCCGTACGCGACCCGGAGAAGGTGGTCTGGCTCTCCCAGACGACCCTGTCGGTGGACGAGACCACCGAGACGGTCGCACGGCTGCGGACGCGGTTCCCGAACCTCATCGACCCGCCGAGCGACGACATCTGCTACGCCACCTCCAACAGGCAGACGGCCGTCAAGCGGATCGCCGCCGAATCCGACCTGGTCATCGTCGTCGGCTCGGCCAACTCCTCCAACTCCAAGCGGCTGGTCGAGGTCGCCAAGGACTACGGCGCCGCCGCCGCCTACCTGGTCGACGACGCCTCGTTCGTACGGGACGAGTGGCTGGAGGGTGTGCGCACGGTCGGCCTGACGAGCGGCGCCTCCGTCCCGGAGGAACTGGTGGAGGGCGTGCTCGCCAAGCTGGCCGGCCACGGTTTCACCGACGTCGAGGAGGTCGAGTCGGTGCAGGAGAGCATGCGTTTCGCCCTGCCACACGAGCTCCGCAAGGACCTCCGCGCGGTCTGACCCGCCGGGGTCACTCGTCGGCGGCCCTGCCGTACACGCGGGGCTCGAAGTAGCCCTCGGGCTCGGGGTCGAACGCGCGGCCACGGCGGGAGCGGGAGGCCGGCGCCGCGCTGGGCGCCGGCGCACCGCGCAGCTCCCTGAAGTTGGCGGGCAGGCCGCGGAACCACGCGACCCCCAGGGCCAGCGCGGACCCGAGGAACAGCCACGGCGCGCCGGACGACAGCACGGTGAACATGCCGAGCCCGAACGTCTTGAGCATCGAACCGGAGCCGAGCGCCCGTACGAGCTCCACCAGCAGGGCCGCGGCGAAGAAGACCAGCGGAGGCGTCACCACCAGCGGCAGCAGGTCCCGGGGCCGCACCAGCAGGGCCGCCGCGAGGCAGCCGGCCACGAACACGGGCCCGGGCAGGAACGGCACGCCCACCAGCGTGATCACGAAGAGCATGACGATCGCCCCCCGAGCGGTCAGCCGCAGCCCCGCTCGACCGGTGCCTGTCATCGGGCCCCCCTTACGACAAGTCTCGCGTCAATTTACCGTTCTGAGGATGCGGGGGTGGGGGGCTTACCCGCTCTTCACCTTCGAGTTCCGGGATGGCGACCGGCCGGGGGACCTCCTCCACCGCCGCCGGGGCGTCGAGCGAGTAGTCCACGAGGCCGAGGTCGTTCATCCTCCGCGCGCTGACCAGGACCCGGCTCTCCAGCGAGCCGACCGTCTGGTTGTACGCGGTGACCGCTCGGGTGAGCGCCTTGCCCAGGCTGTCCACGTGCCGCCCGAGGCCGCCGAGCCGGTCGTACAGTTCCTTGCCGAGATCGAAGACGGCCTTGGCGTTCTCGCTGACCGCGGTCTGCTGCCAGGCGTACTGCGCGGTGCGGAGCATCGTGACGAGCGTCGTCGGAGTGGCGATGTGGACGCGCCTGCGCATGGCGTACTCCAGCAGCCCCGGATCGCGCTCCAGGGCGGGCGCGAGGAACGCCTCGCCGGGGATGAACAGGACCACGAACTCGGGCGACGGGCTGAACGCCTGCCAGTAGGACTTGGCGGCTAACCGGTCCACGTGCTCGCGCAGGTGCCGCGCGTGGGCGTCCAGCCGCGCCGAGGCGAAGTCGGAATCGGCGGCCTCGGCCGCGTCCAGGTAGGCGGCGAGCGACACCTTCGCGTCCACGATGACGTTCTTGCCGCCGCTGAGCCGTACGACCATGTCGGGCCGGACCACGCCGTCGCGGGTGACGGCGCTCACCTGCTCGTCGAAGTCGCAGAAGCGGGCCATCCCGGCGATCTCCGCCACCCGGCGCAGCTGCAGCTCTCCCCAGCGCCCCCGCGCCTCCGGCCGCTGCAGCGCCCGCACCAGCGCGTCCGTCTGCGCCTTGAGCCGCTCGGAACTCTGCCGTACGAACTCCATCTGCTTGCTCAGCTCGGCGCGGGCGGCGCGGGCGCCCGACTCGCTCTCCCTGAGCTGGCTCTCCACCTTGGCGAGGGTCTCCCGCAGCGGCGCGACCAGGTTCTCGACCGCCTGCCTGCGCTGGTCGAGATCGCCTGCGGCCTCGGCCCTCGTGGTGTTCAGCCGGTTTTCCGCGAGTTCGAGGAAGCGCAGGTTGGCCACGTCGAGGGCATGCGCGGAGATGGCCTGGAACCGCTCGGTGAGCTGGTTCTCCATGTAGGCCACCTTGTCCTCGGCCGCCCGCGTCCTCGCCTCGGCCTCGGCCACCCTGGCGGCCTCCTGGGCGGCACGGCCCGCGGTCCGTGCGGCGGCCAGCGCGAGGCCGATCACCAGCCCCACGGCGAGTCCCAGTACGAGTGCCACGACATCCACGGTCTGGATGATTTCAGGCATTGGCGTGCCAAACAGGGAGGCGCGCCTGGCAGTGGGCCGAGGCCGTCGATGTCCGGCGCACCCACCGAGCCCCCTAAACTCGGGGTACGTGAGCCTGAGCATCGGCATCGTCGGCCTGCCCAACGTCGGCAAGTCCACGCTTTTCAACGCCCTGACCAAGAGCGCGAACGCCTTGGCGGCCAACTACCCGTTCGCCACGATCGAGCCGAACGTGGGCATCGTCGGCGTGCCCGACCCGCGTCTGGACAAGCTGGCGGAGATCTACGGTTCCGCACGAATCCTCCCGGCCAAGGTCGAGTTCGTCGACATCGCGGGCCTGGTGAAGGGCGCCTCGGAGGGGCAGGGCAGGGGCAACCAGTTCCTCGCCAACATCCGCGAGACCGACGCGATCTGCCAGGTCATCCGGGTCTTCTCCGACCCCGACGTCACCCACGTGGACGGTGAGGTGGCGCCCGAGCGCGACATCGAGACGATCAACACCGAGCTGATCCTCGCCGACCTGCAGACGATCGAGAAGGCGCTGCCCCGCCTGCAGAAGGAGGCGCGCACCAACAAGGACCGCAAGGTCCTCCTGGAGGCCGCCGAGGCCGCGGCGAAGCTGCTCGACACCGGCACCACCCTGTACGCCGGGGGCAAGGCGGCCGGGATCGACCTCGCCGACCTGCGCGAGCTCCACCTCCTCACGGCCAAGCCGTTCCTGTACGTCTTCAACCTCGACGCCGACGAGCTGACCGACGCCGACCTGCGGGCCAAGCTCTCCGCGCTCGTGGCGCCGGCGGAGGCCGTGTTCCTCGACGCCAAGATCGAGTCCGAGCTGGTGGAGCTGCCCGACGACGAGGCGCTGGAACTGCTGCAGTCGGTCGGCCAGGAGGAGTCCGGCCTCGCCCAGCTCGCCCGGGTCGGCTTCGAGACGCTGGGCCTGCAGACGTACCTGACCGCCGGGCCCAAGGAGGCCCGGGCCTGGACGATCCGCAAGGGCGCCACCGCTCCCGAGGCCGCCGGGGTCATCCACACCGACTTCCAGCGCGGTTTCATCAAGGCCGAGGTCATCTCGTTCGACGACCTGGTGGAGGCGGGCTCGATGACCGCCGCCCGGGCCGCGGGCAAGGCCAGGATCGAGGGCAAGGACTACGTGATGCGCGACGGCGACGTCGTGGAGTTCCGCTTCAACGTCTGAACCGGTGTAGATCGACTCCCGGGTCGTCTACGTACACTGTCGGGCATGGCATGCCGCATCAGTGAGCTCGTCATCGACGCCGCCGATCCTGAACGGCTCGCCGAGTTCTGGAGCAAGGTCCTCGGCTACGTCGAACTCGGCAGGGAAGACGACGGGAGCATCGAGATCGGGCCGCCCGACACCGGCTTCGGCGGCCCGCAGCCCACCCTCATCCTCAGCCCCAGCAGCGCCCCGCGGACCGGGAAGCTCCGGCTGCACATCGACGTCAACGCCACCGACCGCGACCAGGACGCCGAGCTGGAGCGGCTGCTCGCTCTCGGCGCCAGGCCCGCCGACGTCGGCCAGACCGGCGCCGAGAACTGGCACGTCCTGGCCGACCCGGAAGGCAACGAGTTCTGCCTCCTGCACGCCCGGCTCCAGCCCCTCTGAGGACCCGGGCGACCGGTCCGGTGGCCCCTGGGTGCGGAAGGACCCCGAGACCGGCGGCATAGGCGGCTGAGCCGTCACCCTTCACCCCGCTAGAGAGCGGTGTGACCATTCCCGCCCCGATCGCGTCTGGTCTGTTGTGACAGACACAAGAACGCGGGGGGCATCATCATCGAGGAGCTGTACCGCGAGCACTGGGCGCTCGTGTGCGGGTTCCTTCTACGCCGCACCCGCGACCCCCATCTCGCCGAGGACCTGGCCCAGGAGACGTTCGTCAAGGCGACGAGGGCGCTGCTCGGCTGGCGCGGTGAGAACCCGGCGGCATGGCTGCTCACCATCGCCCGCAACGTCCTGGTCGACCATCTCCGGCGCCACCGCCGCGAACTGGGCCTGCCCCATCCCGACGAGCTCGGCGTGCCCGCGCTGCACGCCGAGTCGCTGGCCGTGCGCGATGTCCTGGAACGGCTGTCCGAGGAGCATCGCAGGCTGCTCACCTTGGTCTACTTCGAGGGCTTCTCCCTGGTCGAGGTGGCCGCGATGACCGGCAAGAAGCACACCACGATCAAAACGGCCGTGTGGCGGGCCAGGACCGCCTTCGCCGATCTCTACGGAGTTCCTCATGACTGACGATCTGCTGCCGCCCATGCCCGACTTCGATCAGAAGGCGACCCGACGGGCCGTCCGGCGCGGTGTCGTCCGCACCGCGATCACGGTGCTGGCGGCACTGCTCGCCCTCGTCCTGGCGGCGACCGCGGGCTCTGGCCTGGTGCAGCGGCGCGGCGACCGGGAACTGCGCATGACCGACGTGCTGGGCACCGCCTTCAAGATCTACAATCCCGGCTACGACATCGAAGTTCGGGAGCGGGGTGCCACCGCACCGTTGTCGATGTCGTTCACGGTGGCCGTCAGGCCGATGCGGGCCGTCGGAGGTTTCGCCGACGGTTACGGCGGCGTGGAGCATGTCGTCACGCAGGATTTCTTCGGTCACGTGGGCAGGCTCCCACTCGGCACCTACGCCGGCACCACGCTGAGCAGGGCGCTGATCAACGTGGGCACGGGCAATCAGCCCAAGGAGGACGGCCGCAAGGTGCTGGCCAGGCTCCCGGAGGGGCTCAACGCGCTGGCGGTGGTCGAGTTCGCCAAACCGCTCACCACCGATGAGCTGGCCGCCTTCACCGCCGGGTACAAGTCGATCGCCGAGAAGGTGGTCTTCGAACGGCGTCCCAGGTCGATCCCCATCACGTGGGGAGGACTGACGATGTGGGACCGGGCCCCGGTGCCGGAAGGCTGGATCGAGCCCGACGATGCGATCAAGCTGGACCTCGCGAACTTCCGCCGCTGGGTGGGCATCCTGAAGGACTACGACGACGACAACCTGCACGACTTCGATTTGAGCCTGGCCCGGCTGCGCAAGGCGGCGAACGACGGCCTGGCCTACGCCTACGTGGACTCGTTGGCGACGGTCGGGCAACTGCGGAAGATCATCGAGGATCCGCTGGTCCGGACGGTTCGCGTGGCGGACGTCACCTACGATCTCGAACGGCCGTAGCCGGTCGGCGGGGACGGGGGATCACGCAAAGCGGCGGTCACGGTGGCGGGGACCCGCCATCGGGCGTGAGCGGCGGGCTCGCCGTTCTCCGGGTGCCGGAACCTGGCGACGATCAGGGCCGGACCATCTCAGACTGCTCTGGCGTATAAGAAGCCGCAAACCACCCTGGGGCATCACCTGCCGCAGCCCTCCCGCCGGTCAGATCCTCCATGGCCTGCGGAAACGCTTGGGCCAACTGCCCTAGACGCATTCGGGAGGCTCGTTGAAGCATCGAGATGAGGCCGTTTGGGCGCGAAGTCGCCCGTGAATTCTCCCTTTTCGTGACAAATTCCATCGGTGCCGTAATCCGGCGTGGGCGGAAGGGAGACGGCCGAATTCGGGCACCGGGAAAAGCCCAGGTGGCCTGACCTGCCGAGGCCCCGATCGGGCCCAAGGAGGGGACCATGCACCGGAAATCCAGACAGCTCGCTCTCGCGGCGATTGTCGCCTCGACCTTCACGGCCGGCGGAATCGCGCTGCTCGGCGGCACCGCCTCCGCGGCCACCGGCGCCCCGCAGGCGGGTGAGCCCGGCGGATCTGTGCGGGTGACGTCGTACACCGTCAGCGAGCCGCTGCTGGCGACGGAGTCCGCATCCCAGGCCAGGACGATCTCGGCTCCGCTGATCAGCGCGCCGCTGATCGCGGAGAGCGCGCCGGTCTTCGCCCCTGAGGTGCTCCCGCCGACCGGCCTGGTGCCCCAGGCGCCGCAGCTCACCGTCTCCATGCCGCAGATGTCCGCCTCGGCGCTGCCGCGGACCGTCTCGGTCACGGTCCGCGAGCAGTTCCCGGCGCAGTGGTCCGCACGGCAGTACAGCGGTTCCAGCGGCTCGTCGTGGCGCAGCGAGTCTTCAGCCGGCGCGAGCCTGCGGAGCGAGGCGTTCCCGGCCGCGTCGATGGAGCAGATGGCGGAGGAGGCCCGGCAGACCATCAGGGACGAGGCGAGCAGCGCCAAGCAGCAGATCATGCAGGAGGCGATGAACGCGCAGCAGCGCATCGAGCAGATGTCCCTGCACGCACAGCAGCAGCTGTCGGAGACGCAGTCGTCGGCGAGCGAGTCGCAGAGCTCCTCGCTGCCGCAGAGCGCTCCGGAAAGTGCTCCGGAAAGTGCTCCGGAGAGCGCTCTGGGAAGCGCGCCGGAGAGCATCCCGCCCACGATCACGGGTCCGGAGAGCGCGCCGCCGGCGGGCATCCCGCCCACGATCACGGGTCCGGAGAGCGCGCCGCCGGCGGGTATCCCGGAAACCTCGATCGAGTCGTCCTCCTCGGAGGCGTGCCAGTAGGGCGCAGGCCCGTTCACGACACGACGGCCCCGCTTCGCGCGGGGCCGTCGGCTGTCCGGGTGCGGGGGTGCGGTCGGTTTCGATATGCCTGCGAGCTGCGAAGACAGCAATAGGTGGCGGTTAGGTAATCGATGCCCCGGCTGGCCAGGCGTAACGTGCTTTTCCGCGGAGTGGATAGGCGTGGGGCGTCTCGACGGGATGTGGACCCGGTTTGCTCGGTCGCGGCGATGCTTGCACCATGGGCGTGGCTTACCTGGAAGAATTGGCGAGACCGCTAGGGTGAATACTTCAATGCGGTTAACCGGATCGAGAGCAAGAGGAAACCGCGCCAGCCGGAGGGATCGGCGCGAGCGGAGGCGTGATGGCTCGCAGGTCAGACGTCCAGCAGGATCCGCGGATCGCTGGCGACCCTGACCCGTACCCACTGGAAGGCTTCGATCCGGCGAGCGCGGCGCGCGCCGCGGCCCCCCGCCGCAGAGGCTGGAGCGGCGGCGGAGGCCGCTGGCTCGTCTGGACCGGGCGGGTCATCCTCTGGGCGCTGATCGTCGTCATCGTGGTCAACGGCGTCCGTGCGGTGTTCGAGCGCTCCCTGCAGGACGACGGCGCCCCCTCGACGCCGGCCGGGACGGCCACCTCCGGGTTCCCGGCGACGCAGGCGGCGGCCTTCGCCAACCAGTTCGCGGCGGTCTACCTCAACTACGACGCGGCCAACCCCCAGCAGCGCGCGGAACGGCTGAAGTCGTTCCTGCCGGAGGGCGCGGACGACCAGTTCGGCTGGAACGGCTACGGGCGCATGTCGGCCGGGGCCTTCCAGTTCGCCGGGATCGACGTCGTCGACGACCACAACGCCCGGGTGACGGTGACGTACCAGTCCGGAGGCAGCCGTGGGCTGCTGTCCGTGCCGGTCTACTACGAAAACGGCAGGTTCGTGGTTGCGGCCCAACCGGCCCTGCTGCCCGCGCCGGGGCCGGCCGGCCTGCCGCAGCTCCCGGACCCCGACCGCGACTCCACCACCGAGGCCGAACTGCGTCCCCAGCTCGAAGGCTTCTTCAAGGCGTACGCCGCGGGCAACCAGGTCGACCTGCAGCGGTACGTCGCGAGCGGGGTCACCGTCAACGGGTTCGGCGGCGAGTTCACCCTCGCCGAGCTGAAGGACGTCGTGGTCCCGCCGGGCGGCACCGACAGCAGGAAGGTCACGGCGGTGGTCGTGTGGGCGGTGGCGTCCGGCGAGCAGGCGGCACTGGCGAGTCCGTCGCAGGACCCTGCGGCGCAGCCCGCCGGTCTCGAGCAGGCCTATCAGTTGACGATCGAAAAGCAGGGCGGCAAGTGGTTCGTCAGGGACATCCAGGGTGCGAACCGGTCCGTGGGGTAGCGCATGCCCGGCAAAGACATCGCTGATCCATACCCCCGGGAGGGCGAGAGTTGATACTGAAGACCATCGCGGACCACGTGCTTGATCTGGCCGCGCCGTCGCCGGCCCCGGCGACGGGCATCAACACCGAGGGTCTCGCCGACTTCCTCCGGAAGTTCTTCGCTCCGCTCTTCCTCGCGGTCGTCTCCGTCGTGGCGCTCTTCTTCCTCTTCACCCGCGAGATCACCAGGTTCGTCCAGTTCATCATCCTGGCGATCGCGATCGGCGTGATCTTCTACGTTCCCAACATCATCGAGGTGACGGCGAAGGCGATCGCGGGCGCACTTGGCATCAAGTGAGCGGGCGGAGAGGAGGTTCGGGGTGGATCTGCCCACATATACCAATATCTGGCGCATCGAGAAGCGGCTGTACAAGCTGTACGACCTACGGCTGCCGATGCCGCTTCCGGTCGTCTGGATCGGTGTGTTCGTGGGTGTCTCCGTGCCGTGGTGGGTCTTCCTCTACCTGATCGGCCTGCCCTTCGCGGCCCCGTGGCACGTCATCTACCTGGTTCCCCCCGGCGTGCTCACCTGGCTGTCCACCCGTCCCGTCATCGAGAGCAAGCGCCTCACCGAGCTGCTTCAGTCACAGCTCCGCTACATGAGCGAGCCCCGGACGTGGTGCCGGATGGCCCCGTTCGACGAGCCGGACGAGGTCGCACTCACGGCGCGCGTCTGGCGGACCACGCCGCCGGCCGTGACGGGGAACGGCAGGGCGGCCCGCAAGGCGCGCCGTGCCGTCTCGGTCAAGGTGCCGGTCCCGGAGGTCTCCGCAACCGGCGCACGGCCGGCCTCGGGGGCCGCCGTGCGAGCGGGCGCGCGTCAGGTGGACCCCTCACGCGTGGTACGCCCGGCCGTGGCGGCCGCCGCTGCCGCCGCCACACCGGTCGTCGCCGACACCCCGGCCCCCATCCCGGCCACCACCTCGGCCAAGACCGCCCGCGGCGGTGCCGGCGCCACCGGTGAGCGCGTCCTCTACCTCCCGGAGCCGTCCGCACCTCCCGTACGTGAGGAGGCGCGGGGCGGCCACGCCACCGGCCCGGAACGTGAGCGCGAGCAGCAGCACGAGAGCGAGAGCCACGAGAGGCACGAGGGCCACGAGCGGGGCCCCGTCACTGCGGCCTCGCACGCCGCTCCCGCAGCTCCCGCCGAGGCTCCGGACGCGCCCGCCGTCCCGCCCATCGGCACGGAGGCGCTGCGCCGTCTGCGCCGGCTCGCCGCTTCGGCCGAACCCCGCGCCATAGGGCACTCCGGTGTGACGCCCTTCGCCGAGGCGCCCCCGCGGCCCGGCGAGCAGGCGGCGGAGGAGAAACCGGCGGAGGAGACACCGGCGGAGGAGACACCGGGGGAGGAGGCACAGACGGAGGAGGCGCCGTCCGCGCCCCAGGAGTCCGCCGGTGGCGAGCGGGACGCCGAGGCGCTCGAACAGCATCGCAAGGGCCGGCCGCCGCGGCTCGTACGGCCACGGGTGCCGGGAGACGCCTGGGGCGAGACGTCCCGGACATCCTCACCGGAGCCGGAGCGGACGCCTCCGGCGGCGGACGAAGCGCCCGCGGCCACCGAAGACGCGGCCACGGGAGACGCGGAGACGGGAGACGCGGAGACGGGAGACGCGGAGACGGACGAGCCCGCGACGGTCGCTCCCGCCGCGACGGACCTTCCGGCGGAGCCCACGATGGCCGACGCCGGCTCCTCCCCGGACGCCGCGCGGGAGGGGACGCACACACCGGGGTCCCGGCCGTACGAGAGTGCCGGGGGCGCCCCCCGTGGCACCACCCCCGGCGGCACCGGCGCCGGCCCCGCCGTGACGCCTCCCGCGGCCCCCGCGGGGGTGTCGATCCGGGCCGTGCCCGCGGGACCCCGGGCGGCCGGCCCTGCCGGTCCCGCCCGGCCGTCGCTGCCCGCCGCGCACAGGACCACCCCCGGCAGGCCGGCGCACGAGGAGCCGCCGCGGCTGCGCCGCGTCGAGGCCGTAGTCGGCCGTGACACCTCGGGCGGCTGGCGGCGCCTGGCACAGGTCGTCGTGGGCGGCAGCCGTACGGACGGCATGGAGGTCGACGAGGCCCGGGCCCGCGTCCCGCTCACCAGCAGCAGCCGGATCATGGTGCTCGGCTGCACGGGCGGCGCCGGGCAGACGACCACGGCGTTAATGCTGGGCCACACGCTGGCCCGTTACCGGGAGGACCGCGTGCTCGCGCTCGACGCGAACACCGGAGAGGACACCCTCACGACGAGGATCGCCGCCGACTCGCCCGAGACGCTGAGCTCGCTCATCGAGAGCTCGGAAGAGGTGACCGGCTACCTCGGCATGCGGGCGTACACGACGCGCTGCGAATCGGGACTGGAGGTCGTCGGGGCGGACACCGACGACCGGGTGACGCAGCGCCTGGCGGACCGCGCCTTCCTGGCCGACTGGCGCAGGACGCTCGCCGCGCTCGACCGGCACTACCGGCTTACCGTGATCGACCCCGCGGCCGCGCTGGCGGCCCGGCTCCTGCCGTACGCCGACCAGCTCGTGCTGGTCGCCCCCGCGAGCGAGGACGCCTCCGAGGCGGTGGCGATGACCTACGAGTGGCTCGATGGGCACGGCTGCTCCGACCTGCGGCGCCGCGCCGTGATGGTGATCAACGGCGTGAGCCGCCGCAGCCTCCCCGAGGTGGAGCAGGCCGAGGCGGTGGCCAGCGGCCGCTGCCGGGCCATCGTCCGGGTGCCCTGGGAGGACGAGCTGGCTCCCGGGCGGCCGGGACCGGTCGACGTCAATCACCTCCGAATAGGCGGCCGCAGGGCGTACGTTGCGCTTGCGGGTGTGATCGTTAGCGGCCTGGCGACTGTCCAGGCCAAGCAGGAGGTGGCCAGATGAGGGGCGAGCGAGGAAGCTGGTGAGAGGTCGATGAGCAGGGCGCGCAGTCGCCTCGCGGTGCGTTACTTCGACGATCGCGTTCTCCTCACCGACTCGGCGGCCTGGGCCTACTTCCGGCTGCCGACGGTGAGTTACGAGTTCCTCACCCCCGAGGAGCGCGAGGCGCTGGCCACCAACATCACGATCGCGCTGGCCGCGATCAGGATGCAGGACGCCGAGGTGCACCTGCGGATCGCGCACCGGGCCTATCCGGCCGCCGAGTGGGCGATGGCGCTCAACTCGACATCGGACGAGGGCCCGGGCTGGCGGGAGTACCTGGAGGAGATGTACCGCCACGTCTGGGCGAAGGACTTCTGGAGCAAGGAGATCTACCTCGGCGTACGGCTCGGGCCGCGCGGCGCGCAGCTCGGCACGGGCGTGCTGGCCCAGCTCTTCGGCTTCTACCAGCGCGGCGAGAAGACGCTCGGCATCGAGGACGACCACGTGCCGGACAAGGAGATCGCCCGGTGGACCGAGGCCGCGGAACGGCTCGGCCGGGCGCTCGCCTCCAGCGCGTTGTACGCCCGCCACGCCACCTCCACGGAGATCGCCTGGCTGTACCAGCACGCGGCGGCGGGCGGCCTCGGTGAGCCGCTGCCCTCGGCCACGCCGCGCCGCAGGTGGGGCAAGGGCGAGATCGAGTCGCTGGTCGAGGGGCAGATCCACAACGGCAGGTCGCTGCTGCGCATCGAGCAGCCGGCCGGAGACTCCTGGACCGCGCACCTGTCGTTCGCCCGGTTCCCCGACCTGATGCCGTTCCCCGACGGGGAGCCGTGGCTGCACTTCGCCGACCAGTTGCCGTTCCCGGTGGAGGTCTCCAGCCGGATGCGGCTGATCCCCCCGGTCAGGGCGAGCAAGGACGTGGCGCGCAAGCTGGCCCACGCGCGCGACATGGACATCCACATCCGCGAGGCGGGCGCCGAGGCGCCGCTCGCGCTGGCCGAGCAGATCGACGCCGCCCGCATGCTGGAGCACGGCATCACCAAGGAGCGCCTGCCGTTCGTGTACGGCTGGCACCGGCTCAGCGTCAGCGCGCCGACCGAGGAGATGTGCGTGCAGCGCGTCGAGGCCGTCGTGGAGCACTACCGCGACATCGGCATCGACGTCGTCAACTCCACCGGCGACCAGTTCTCGCTGTTCTGCGAGGCACTTCCGGGCGAGCGGCTGCGGGTCAACGCGTACGCCCAGCGGCAGCCGCTGCGCACGATCGCGGGCGGCATGGCCACCGCGACCGTCGAGCTCGGCGACCGGGTGGACGAGTCGAACGCCGGATGGATCGGGCCGTACGTCGGGGAGACGCTGGGACGGGCCCGCAGTATCGTGCACTTCGACCCGCTCGTCGCGGCGGCGCGCAACCGCCCGACCGCCATCGCGATCACCGGTGAGCCGGGCGGCGGCAAGACCACGCTCGCGTTGCTGCTGATCTACCAGATGGCGCTGCGCGGCGTCACGATCGCGGTCATCGACCCCAAGGGCGACGCCGAGTCGCTCGTACGGCTGCTGCAACGGCGGGGCCGCAAGGCGCGGGTCATCCCGCTGGGGTCGGCCGCGCCGGGCCTGCTCGACCCGTTCTCGTTCGGCGACGACATCGCGACGAAGAAGACGATGGCGACCGAGACCCTGCGACTGCTGCTGCCGAGGATGTCCGAGGAGCGTGAGTCCGCCATGATCCAGGCGGTCGCCGCGATCTCCAACGAACCCGACCCCTCGCTGGGCAAGGTGGTCGACCACCTGGAGCAGTCGACCGACCCGGCGTCCAAGAACCTGGGGGCCGTGCTCCGGTCGATGTCGGAGATGCACCTGGCCCGGCTGTGCTTCGACGCCTCCGGCGGCGAGCAGATCGACACCGAGGGCTGGACGACCGTGTTCACGCTCGGCGGCCTCACGCTGCCCGACGTGATGACGGCCAGGGACGACTACTCCTACGAGCAGCGGCTGTCGGTCGCGCTGCTCTACCTGGTGTCGCAGTTCGCGCGCCGCCTGATGAACGGGCTCGACCGGCGCACGCCGAAGGCGATCTTCCTCGACGAGGCGTGGGCGATCACGTCCACGCCCGAGGGCGCCAAGCTCGTGCCCGAGGTCTCCCGGATGGGCCGCTCGCGCAACACGGCGCTCGTCCTGGTCTCGCAGAACGCCGGTGACCTGCTCAACGAGCAGGTGACCAACTGTCTGTCGTCGGTCTTCGCGTTCCGATCGACCGAACGCGTGGAGGTCGAGCACGTGATGGAGCTCCTCGGCGTGGACCCGTCGGAGGAGCACAAGGCGGTGCTGCGCTCCCTGGGCAACGGGGAGTGCGTCTTCCGGGATCTGGACGGCCGGGCAGGCCGTATCGGGGTGGACCTTATCTCGGAGGAACTGCTGCGCTGGCTCGACACCAATCCGACACACGACAAACCCAACGAGAACGTGCATGATCTTCTTGACGGGGGCTCCGGTCGGTCGGGGGTCACGCAGGAGGTGCGATCGTGAGCGTGCGCAGGAACGGTCCCAGAGGTCGCACCAGAGAGGGCGGCGGACGAGGCAGGCGGGTCCGCCGGACCCTGGCCCTGCTGTTCGTCGCCTTCGCGGCGTTCGTGACGCTTCCGCTGGTCTTCCCGGCGGACACGGCGAGCGCCGTCGGGCCCTGCGACCTGTCGCCGGCCCTCGCCCCGGAGATCGTGGGCGGCGGCGTCGACGGGCTGGTCCAGCCGCCGGCCGGGGACGTGAGCGCGGCCGACGGCCAGAACACCGCACAGACGCCGAAGGAACCGGCGACCAACTACGAGCGGTACGGCATGGCCGGCCAGTTCTGGCACACCTACGACCTGGGGTGTTCCGACGTCACGGCCGTGCTCGGCAACGCCTGGGCCAACACGGTCTTCTCCTGGGCCAAGGCCGTCGACCGGCTGACGATCAGCACCTACCAGGCGGCGGCCACCGAGGGCCCGCTGCAGCCCATCAAGGAAGTCGCCGACGAGATCGTCACCAACCTCGCCAACGCGATGTACTGGCCGTACCTGCGGCCGATCGTCATCCTCGGCGCGATCTGGCTGGCGTGGTACGGCCTGATCCGCAAGCGCGCGACGACCACCACCGAGGGCGTCATCTGGATGGTCCTCGCCGTCACGGTCGCGATCTGGTTCTTCAGCCGCCCGGGTGACTTCACCAGCCTCGGCAAGACCGTGACCGACAAGACCGGCGAGATCGTCAACTCCGCGTTCTCGGGGCTGCCCGGGGCGGGTGGCGCGTCCTGTCTGCCGATGAAGGAGACCGCGCCCGGCGAGGTGCCGAGCGAGCCCACCGCGGGTGGCTACGGCCGCCAGGGCACGCCCGGCGTGGCGCAGAACGCCGACGCGCTGTGGTCGGTCCTGGTCTGCAAGCCGTGGCTGATGGGCGAGTTCGGCACGGCCGATCCCGACGCCGGTCTCGTCAAGGGCCTCGGCGCGAAGCTGCTCGGAATTCAGGCGATCGACGCGGCGGAACAGGCGGACAGGCAGACGCCGGCCTCCGACTCCCACCAGAAGCGGTTCGAGGAGGAGGTCGCCAAGCCGCTGGAGAGCACCCCGGCGTACTTCCTCTTCCAGGGCAAGGACTGGACCAGCCGCCTGGGCATCGCGATCGGCGCGTTCATCGCGGCGATGGTCGCCGGTCTGCTCATCTTCCTCGTCGCGGTGTCGCTGCTCGTCCTGAAGGTCGGCTTCCTCCTGCTGCTGATGCTCGGGCCGATCTTCCTGTTGATCGGCGTGCATCCGGGCTCGGGCCGCATCATCGCCATGCGCTGGGTGGAGATGCTGGTCGGCACCCTGCTGCGCCAGGCCGTGCTGGCCCTGGTGCTCGGGATCCTCGTGTACGGCTACGCGCTGATCATCTCGACCAACCTGCCCTGGGGCATGCAGATCCTGTTCATGGCGCTGATGACGATCGCGGTCTTCTTCTACAGACGGCCGTTCCAGCATCTGTTCGCCTCGATGGACGGGCACACGATCACCACCCGGATGCTCGGCGAGGCCACCGCCGCGCCGACGCTGTCGCGGGCGGCCAACGCGCTGCCGCCGGTGGCGGCGGTCCGGGCGGGCCGGTGGGGCCTGCGCAAGGCCGAGCCGGTCATCGGCGCGGCCGCGATGGCCACCGGCGCGGGCACGGCGGCCGCCGCCGCGGCGGGCGTGGCACAGGGACGCGTGCGCGGCGAGGAGGGCGCGGGCAACGTCGCCGCCCAGGTCGGAGCACGTGCGGGGGCGCAACCCGCGCCGCTCGACGCCGACGCGCAGGGGGCCGGTCGCCGCAAGGCCGGAGTCGCCGCCTCCCGTCCGGGAACGGCCCCGCCGCTCAACCTGTCGGGCGTTCGGCCCGCCTCCCCGGCCCGGTCCGCCCCACAGACCGGGTCGTCGGCGGCGCCGTCGGCGGGGAGCCCGGCCGCCCCGCCGCAGCGGGTCACCGGCGTGCCAGCCGCGTCCGCCGCACCGTCCCGCGGCGGTTCGAGCGGCGGCCCGGGCGGTGGTTCGAGCGGTGGTTCGAGCGGTGGTTCGAGCGGTGGTTCAGGTGGCGGCTGGTTCAGCGGCAGGTCGGGCGGCTGGGCCTCCCGGCCGTCGTCCCCGCGGCCGTCCGGCGGCGGCTCGGGCGGGTTCTTCGGCGGCTCGCGCGGCTCGTCCGGCGGATCGAGCAGGTCCGGTGGGCCGAGCAGGTCGGGCGGCTCGGGCGGCTCGGGTGGCTCGGGTGGCCTGTTCGGCGGTTCGTCCCGGCGGAGTGACGGCGGCCGTTCCCGCCCCGCCCCGCCACGCGACTCCGGCTCGTCCTCCAGCCGTTCCCGTTCGGCCGAGCCGCCCCCGCTCTGGCTGCCGAGCAGGGGAGCGGGCACACGACGCGACAGCGACGCGCCGACCCCGTTCTGGGCCAAGCCCGCCGACCGCGACTCCGGCGACTGATGAGAAGCCGGAACAGCGATCGAGGCAAGGGCCTGGCCTTCGCGGCGGCCGTCGTGGTGCTCGCCGCCGTCGGCGTCTATCTCACGATGGCCCCGCCGTCCGAGGGCGACGAGCAGCCGCGGGAGCAGTCCGTCGTGGCCACCGCTCCGGCGACGAGGGCGGTCCGGGAGCCCAGCCCGGTGGCCACGACCCCCGGCGCCTTCGACGTCTACGCGTACCTGCCGCTGTCGAGGGAGGAGATCGGCGCGGCGGCCGACCTGGCGCGCCGTTTCACCGAGGCGTACGGCACCTTCTCGGCCGGTGAGGAGCCGGCGGCCCGCGCCGACCGGCTGAAGCGGTTCGCGACCGACGAGTTCGCCGGGCAGCTCACCAGGACCGTCACCGACCCCGCGGTGGTGGACCAGAACGAGGCCGACCAGGTGACCTCGAAGGGGTCGGCGAAGGTGGCGACGATCCGCGACATGACGGCCAACCAGGTGGCGTTCGTCGTCGACTCGGTCCGCCACGTGACGGACAAGAACGGTCAGAAGGACGTGCCGGAGCGGTTCGCCGTGACCGTGGTCAAGGCGGGGACCGACTGGCGGGTGTACGACCTGCAACTGGCCGACGCCGGCCAGGACGGGGACACCTCGCCGTGACCGCCTCGACGCGCGTCGTGCGCAGGCTCGCGTCGGCGGGGCGGGACTGGCGGACGATCGCCGTGGCCCTGGTCGTGATCGTCCCGGTCACGCTGTTCGGCTCGATCATCCTGATGACCCCCAGCCCGTCGATCCTCCTCGGCGGCGGCGCGGCCGAGAACTGTGCCGAGGCGGCCACAGGAGACACGGCGGACGTCTCCCAGACGGCCCAGGGCGACATCCCGACGGACTACCTAGAGCTCTACAAGAAGTTCGGCAAGCAGATCGGCGTGCAGTGGAACGTCCTGGCGGCCATCGGCAAGCGGGAGACGAATCACGGGCGCTCGACGTTGCCGGGCGTGAGCAGCGGCACCAACTACGCGGGGGCCGCCGGGCCGATGCAGTTCCTCATCAGCACCTGGGGCGGCCAGGCCAAGATGAAGATCGAGCCGGGCATCAACGGCTACGCCTCCGACGGCGACGGGGACGGCTACGGCGACGTCTACAACCCGGCGGACGCCATTCTCGGCGCCGCCAAGATGCTCAAGCGCAACGGCGCGCCCGACGACCTCAGAAAGGCGATCTTCGTCTACAACCGGGCCACCTGGTACGTGGACCAGGTGCTGGAGATCGCCAAACGCTACGCGGCGACCGGGGACATCGGCGTGCCGCCCGAGGCCGACCCGGCCTGCGACTCCGGCTACGTCGACAGCGCCACCGACGACGTCGTGCGCGACATCCTCGAGTACGCCCTGGCGCAGCGGGGCAAGCCGTACCGGTGGGGCGGCACCGGCCCGGACGCCTTCGACTGCTCGGGGATCATCTACATGGCCTACCGGAACGCGGGTCTGACCATTCCCCGGACGACCTTCGGCCAGTGGCCCTTCGGCATGAAGATCGAGGAAGGCGAGGAGCGGCCCGGAGACCTCGTCTTCTTCAACGCCGGTCCGGGCACGTCCGCGGACAATCCCGGGCATGTCGGCATGGTCGTGTCGCCCGGGAAGATGATCGAGGCACGGTGCACGCTGTGCGGACCGATCAAGGTCACGACCTACCGCGACCGGCCGAACATCGTCGGCTTCACCCGCCCGCTGGAGAACGAGACCGTCGTCGCGCAGCTGAAGCGGGCCGTGACGTGACGCGCCTCGTCGTCGGCGCCGCGATCGTCCGCGACGGCCGCCTCCTGGCCGCCCAGCGCGCCGCGCCCCCCGAGCTGCGAGGCGGCTGGGAGTTCCCCGGCGGGAAGGTCGACCCGGGGGAGGACGAGCGCGCCGCGCTGGTGCGCGAATGCGCGGAGGAGCTCGGCGTCCAGGTCGTCCTCGGCCGCCGCGTCGGCGGGGATTGGCCCCTGCCCGGCGGCCACCTGATGCACGTGTGGCTCGCCACCGTCGTCACGGGCGTGCCCCGCCCGCTGGAGCACCTCGAGCTGCGGTGGCTGGAGCCGCACGAGTTGTACGACGTCGCCTGGCTTCCGGCGGACCTGCCGGTCGTCGCCGCGATCGAGAAGCTGCTGCCCGGTTCCGCGACCACATAGTCGCCGAATCGTTCGCAAGATCCGGCTTGGCTCCTCCTTTTACCGAACTACAATCGGTCTTGACTTGGGAGCCGGGCCGACGGGAGGCGAGCGGTGATCGGACGCGCGTACATGAGAGCCGCGTCCTCGGCGGTCGCGTCCGTGGCCATCGCCACGGTGGCGATCCTGGCCATGGGCCCGGTGATCGGCGCCAACGCCGACCCCGTGGAGCCGTGCGACCCCGTCCAGGACCCCCAGTGCGCCGTCGTCACGGTCACTGTCACCCAGACGCCGCCGGTCACCCCCTCGGGGGCGGCGAGCCCCACCGCGGAGCCCGTGGTGACCAAGACCGTCACCATCACGCCGACGCCGAAGCCGACCAAGACGAAGACGCCCAAGCCGGCCGCGACGACCACCGCTCCCCCCGCGTCCACCACGGAGCAGGACCTCCCGCCGCAGAACACGCAGACGCTCCCCTCGCTGAACGAGGTCTCCACCCCGAGTCCCACCCCGTCCCCGGAGGACGTCGGACAGGTGCAGCTGCCCCAGGCGTCCGCGTCACCGGACGTGGCGCAGCAGACCCCCACCGCGGGCGCGTCGTTCGAGCAGCCCGATCCCGAGACGGTGCCGATCGAGATCCGCAACGCGTCTCCGGAGTACGACAAGCCGACGCTGGCCCACCGGCTCGCCATCCCCGCCGGGGTGCTCGTGGGCATCGCGCTGATCGCCTGGCTGATCTTCGAGGGCCGGCTGCGCAGGATGGCGCACGCCGCCGCCGTACGGCGAGGAGGCCCGGCCGCGGCGCGGACGGCGGCTCCCGAGCCGGCGGCGTACCCGGCGGCCACGCCCGGCTACGCCCCGATGGTCGGCTTCGTGCCCGTCCAGCACTACACGATGGGGTATCCGCAGCAGCCCTACGGCTACCCGGTGCCGTACGGCTACGCCCAGCCGTACGGCTATCCGCCGGCGGACCCCGCCCAGATGCAGGCCCAGCAGCAGGCACAGCAGCAGGCACAGGGCCAGCAGCAGTATCCCGCCCCGGCCGACCCCTGGGCCGAGGCCACCGGCCCCGGCGAGGAGCCGGGCAGCCGCCGCTGAAAACGAGAAGCGCCGATCGGACCGGCCGATCGGCGCTTCCTCCCCGGGCTCAGCGCTGACGCTTGAAGATCTTCGAGCCCAGCCAGACCAGCGGGTCGTACTTCCGGTCGACCACGCGCTCCTTCATCGGAATGATCGCGTTGTCGGTGATCTTGATGTGCTCCGGGCAGACCTCGGTGCAACACTTGGTGATGTTGCAGTAGCCGAGGCCGTGCTCGTCCTGCGCCGACTCCTTGCGCTCCGCCACGTCGTACGGGTGCATGTCGAGCTCGGCGATCCGGATGAAGTAGCGCGGGCCGGAGAAGGCCGGCTTGTTCTCCTCATGGTCGCGGATCACGTGGCAGACGTTCTGGCACATGAAGCACTCGATGCACTTGCGGAACTCCTGAGACCGCTCGACGTCGACCTGCTGCATGCGGTACTCGCCCGGCTTCACGTCGGCCGGCGACGTGAACGACGGGACCTCGCGGGCCTTCTGGTAGTTGAACGACACGTCCGTCACCAGGTCCTTGATGACCGGGAACGTCCGCAGCGGCGTGACCGTGATGGTCTCGCTCTCCTCGAAGGTGGACATCCGGGTCATGCAGCCCAGCCGGGGCTTGCCGTTGATCTCCATCGAGCACGACCCGCACTTGCCGGCCTTGCAGTTCCAGCGGACCGCGAGGTCGGGCGCCTGTGTGGCCTGGAGCCGGTGGATGACGTCGAGGACGACCTCGCCCTCGTTCACCTCGACGGTGAAGTCCTCCAGGCGGCCCTCGCCGCCCTCACCGCGCCAGACGCGGAACTTCGCCTTGTATCCCATCACGACTCCTTGACCGCGGCGTCGTATTCCGCCAGCTCTTCCTCGGTGAGGTACTTCTCCAGCTCGGAGCGCTCGAACAGACCGATGAGGTCGCCCCGCATGGACGGCTGGACCTGCTCCTCGACCGTGATGGACGTGCCGTCCTGGGAGGCGGAGCAGACCAGCAGCCTGCGCCGCCACTCGGCCGACATGCCCGGGTAGTCGTCGCGGGTGTGACCGCCGCGGCTCTCCTCCCGCAGCAGCGCGGCCTTCGCCACACACTCGCTCACCAGCAGCATGTTCCGCAGGTCGAGCGCCAGGTGCCAGCCGGGGTTGTAGATCCGGCTGCCCGAGGAGGCGCAGTTCTTGGCCCGCTCCTTGAGCTTCTCGATGACCTGGAGGGCCTCGCTGATCTCCTCGGACTTGCGAATGATGCCGACCAGGTCGTTCATCGTGCGCTGCAGCTCGTGGTGGACCTCGTACGGGTTCTCCCCGCCGCTGCGCTCCAGCGGGGCCAGCGCCTCGGCCCTGACCTCGTCGAGGCCGGTCACCGCCGGCCGCCTGGCCAGCCCGTCCACGTACGCGGCGGCTCCCGCGCCGGCCCGGCGGCCGAACACCAGCAGGTCCGACAGCGAGTTGCCGCCGAGGCGGTTCGAGCCGTGCATGCCGCCGGAGACCTCGCCGGCCGCGAACAGCCCGGGGACCGACGCCGCGCCGGTGTCGGCGTCCACCTCGACGCCGCCCATGACGTAGTGGCAGGTCGGGCCGACCTGCATGGGCTCCTTGGTGATGTCGACGTCCGCCAGCTCCTTGAACTGGTGGTGCATCGACGGCAGCCGCCTGGTGATCTCGGCCGCCGGGAGCCGGGTGGACACGTCGAGGAACACGCCGCCCTGCGGTGACCCGCGCCCGGCCTTCACCTCGGCGTTGATCGCCCTGGCCACCTCGTCACGGGGCAGCAGCTCCGGCGGACGCCGGTTGTTGGCCTGGTCGTCGTACCAGCGGTCCGCCTCCTCCTCGGTCGTGGCGTACTTGTCCTTGAACACGTCCGGGACGTAGTCGAACATGAAGCGGCGGCCCTCGGAGTTGCGCAGGACGCCGCCGTCGCCGCGCACCGACTCCGTCACCAGGATGCCGCGCACCGACGGGGGCCAGACCATGCCCGTCGGGTGGAACTGGATGAACTCCATGTTGATGAGCTTCGCGCCGGCGAGCAGGGCCAGCGCGTGACCGTCACCGGTGTACTCCCAGGAGTTCGACGTGACGACGTACGACTTGCCGATGCCGCCGGTGGCCAGCACCACGGCGGGGGCGTCGAAGACGATGAAGTCGCCCGTCTCGCGCCAGTAGCCGAAGGCCCCGGAAATCGCGTCCCCGTCCTTCATCAGGCGGGTGATCGTGCACTCGGCGAAGACCTTGATGTACGCCTCGGGGTCGCCGTGCAGCTTCTCGTCCTCCTGCTGGAGGGCGACGACCCGCTGCTGGAGGGTGCGGATCAGCTCCAGGCCGGTACGGTCGCCGACGTGGGCGAGGCGAGGGTACTCGTGGCCGCCGAAGTTGCGCTGGCTGATCTTGCCGTCCTTGGTGCGGTCGAACAGCGCGCCCCAGGCCTCCAGCTCCCAGACGCGGTCCGGGGCCTCCTTGGCGTGCAGCTCCGCCATGCGCCAGTTGTTGAGGAACTTGCCTCCGCGCATGGTGTCGCGGAAGTGCACCATCCAGTTGTCGCTGCTGTTGACGTTGCCCATCGCGGCGGCGGCGCCGCCTTCGGCCATGACCGTGTGGGCCTTGCCGAACAGCGACTTGCAGACGATGGCCGTCCGCTTGCCCTGCTGCCGCGCCTCGATCGCCGCGCGGAGTCCCGCTCCACCGGCTCCGATGACGACGACGTCGTATTCGTGACGCTCCACGTGAAATCCTTATGCGAACGGGAAGTTGATGACGCCCTTGGCGACGAGCCGCACGTACAGGTCGGCGATCATGACGGAGAACAACGAGGCCCAGGCGAACTGCTGGTGCCTGGCGTTGAGCTTCGAGACCAGGGTCCACGCCTTGTAGCGCAGCGGGTGCTTGGAGAAGTGATTCAGGCGCCCGGCGGTGATGTGACGGCACGAGTGGCAGCCGAACGTGTAGCCGAGGATCAGCGCCGCGTTCACGAGCAGAATCCAGCTGCCCAGCCCGGCGGGCCTGTGCACCAGCGCGAGCACCGCGTCGTACGTCAGGATCAGGCCGATGACGATGGCGAAGTAGAAGAAGTAGCGGTGGATGTTCTGCAGGATCAGCGGCAGACGCGTCTCGCCGGTGTACTTCCCGTGCGGCTCGGCCACGGCGCACGCCGGCGGCGACAGCCAGAACGACCGGTAGTAGGCCTTGCGGTAGTAGTAGCAGGTGAGCCGGAACCCACCGGGCAGTCCGAGGATCAGTATCCCGGGCGGCAGCGCATACCAGTCGCCGAAGGGGGCGAACCCGAACAACCGGGCCCCTTCGGGACACGACGTCGCCAGACACGGCGACGAGAAGGGCGCAATGTACGGGTCGGTGAAGTAGCTCCCGTCAAAGGTCGCCCACACACCGTAAATCAAGAACAACAGGAGCCCGGCGAACGTGAGCGCCGGGGCCAGCCACCATCGGTCGGTGCGAAGAGTGCGCACCCTGATCTGCGCGCGCTGTTTCCTTGCCGCGCTCTCGGCCGTTGTCTGGGTCATCGGAGACCTTCCACCCTCACTGACTCCGCGCACGCCGGAGCGACCGCGCCGTACTGCTCAGGCCGTGCGCGTTATTGGTGGGGCACACATTACGACGAGCACATCACGAACTGTGAGGAGGGTCACTCCTCCCGCATGTGATCTCGGTCACTTCCCCGGCAGCTTGACCACGGTCACGAAGAATTCGTCGACCTGCCGTACTACCCGCGTGAACTGGTCGAAATCCACGGGTTTGGTGATGTACGCGTTGGCGTGCAGGTTATATCCATGCAGAATATCCTGCTCGGCCTCCGAAGTGGTGAGGATCACAACGGGGATGCTCCGCAGGGAGGGGTCTTTCTTGACCTCCTCCAGCACCTCGAAGCCGTTCACGCGGGGCAGGTTCAGGTCGAGCAGCACCAGGTCGGGCCGGGGCGCCGAGGCGTACGGCCCCTCGCCGCGCAGGAAGGCCAGCGCCTGCTCGCCGTCGTTGACCACGTGGAGGTTGTTGCCGACCTTGTTGTAGGAGAACGCCTCCTGGCAGAGCAGGACGTCGCCCGGGTCGTCCTCGACCAGGAGGACCTCGATCGGGCGGAGTTCAGTCATCGGGATCTCCCAGGGCCGGCAGCGTCCAGCGGAACGTGGCTCCGGCGCTCTCGTTCGTGTCGAGCCAGATCCGGCCGCCATGATATTCGACGATTTTGCGGCACAGGGCCAGTCCGATGCCCGTCCCCGGATAGACGTCCCTCGGGTGCAGGCGCTGGAAGATCAGGAAGATCCGGTCGGCGTACTTCGGCTCGACGCCGATGCCGTTGTCCGCGCAGCTGAACTCCCACATGTCGCCGTCCCGCCGTACGCCGACGTGGACGCGGGGAGGCTCCTCGGAACGGAACTTGAGCGCGTTGCTGACCAGGTTCTGGAAGAGCTGGGTCAGCAGCGTGCGGTTGCCGAGGATCTTGGGCAGGTCGTCGTTCGTGACCGTGGCGCCGGTCTCCGACAGCCGGGAGTCGAGGTTGCGCAGGGCGGCGGCCAGCGCGTCGCCCGTGTCCATCTCCTCCCGTTCGCCGCCGACCCGGCCCACCCGGGAGAAGTCGAGCAGGTCGTTGATGAGCAGCTGCATGCGGCGGGCGCCGTCGACCGCGAAGCCGATGTACTGCCGCGCGCGGTCGTCGAGGCGGTCGGCGTAGCGCTGCTCCAGCATCTGGGTGAAGCTCGCCACCTTGCGCAGCGGCTCCTGCAGGTCGTGGCTGGCCACGTAGGCGAACTGCTCCAGCTCCCGGTTGGAGCGCTTGAGCTCCTCGGCCTGCTCGGCGAGCTGCTGGCGGGCCTCGACGGACGACTGCCACTCGGTCATGATGCGGCGGCGCATCCCGTCGATGTGGCCGGACAGCTCCCACAGCTCGGCCGGCCGCTCGACCCCGAGCTCGTGGTCGAAGTCGCCCGCCGCGACCGCCCGGACCTGCCGGGTGAGCCGCGCGATCGGGCCGGCGACGGCGCGGCGCACGATCATCGCACAGAACACGATCGCCAGTACCATCGCGCCGGCCAGCGCCGCGACCGCCCAGTAGATGGTGTTCCAACCGGAGTAGAGCCGGTCCCTGGCGACGTCGTGCAGCCGTCCCAGCAGGGCCTGCTGCTCGTCGAGGGCGGCCCTGACCGCCGAGAAGCGCTGCAGGTTGTGCCTGGCCAGGTCGGTGAGCGGGCCCGGGCCGCTCTTGAGCGTCCGCTCGACCACGGGCTCGGCGTAGTCGCGCCGCCACGCGCCCGTGGCGTCGGTGAGCTCGCGGATCTGGTGGCGCACGCCGTATCCCTGGGGCAGCTCGGGGACGAGCTTGGCGATGGCGTCCTTGGCCGACTCCTCCTCCGCGACGCCCTGGCGATAGCTGTCGAGGTACTGCTGCTCGCCGGTCAGCCCGTAGCCGCGGATCGCGCCCTCCTGGGTCTGCACCGCACGAGCGACCCGCAGCGTCTGCAGGGCGGCGGGATCGACCGCGTCGACGAGGGTCCGCCGGGCCTCGTACGTCGTGGAGAGCGCGAGCAGGATCGCGCTGAGCGCGATCACGAAGATGACCAGGACGCCCGCACCGGCGAGCAGGAACCATCGGCCGACCGGCAGACGGGCGCCCCGCCCGGACGGGGCGAGCGGGGGCAGCGGGGGCGGGGTCGTGACGTCGGGCGCGGTCATGCTCCGGCCTCCCGGACCCGCTGCTCGGGGTGGCCGCGGGCCACGAGCACGGCGGCGACGTCGTCGTGCATCGCGCCGTCGAGGCTGGCGATGATGCGGTCGAGGTCGATGCCCTCCTGGGCGCGGATCAGGTTCGCGAGCCCCTCGGTGCCGAGCAGGTCGCGGTTCTCGCCGACCGTGGCCTCGATCAGGCCGTCGGTGTAGAGCAGCAGCGACCACCTGTCGCCCAGTGTGACGTCGATGGGCGACCACTCGATGTCCGGGAAGATGCCCAGCGGCGGGCCCGACGGCGTCTCGGTGACCACGCCGAGCCGGCCGTCGCGCAGGAGCAGCGGCGGCGGGTGGCCGATCACGTGCAGGCGGGCGCTGGTGAGGTCGGGGGAGATGGCCGCGGTGCACAACGTCGTGAAGATCTCCGGCGACTTGCGCTCGTGCCGCAGCAGCGTGTCCATCGTGCGCAGCACGTCGTTGCCGGTCTGCCCGGCCAGCACCAGCGTGCGCCAGGCGATGCGCAGCGCCGTGCCGAGCGCGGCCTCGTCGGGCCCGTGCCCGCACACGTCGCCGATCAGCACGTGGACCGCCCCGTCGGGCGTCTGCACGGTGTCCCAGAAGTCGCCCGCGAGCAGCCCGCCCGTACGTCCGGGAAGGTAGCGGGCCTGGTGGTGCAGGAGCATGGGGTCGAGCAGGGGGACGGGCAGCAGGCCGCGTTCGAGCCGGGAGTTCTCCTTGCTGACGATGCGCTCCTGCAGGAGCTCGCGCATGGCGAGGTCGGCGCGCTTGCGCTCGATGGCGTATCGGATGGCGCGGATCAGCAGCCGGGCGTCGACGTCCTGCTTGACCAGGAAGTCCTGCGCCCCGGCGGCGACCGCCTCGATGCCGACGTGCGCGTCCCCGAGCCCGGTGAGGACGAGCACCGCCGTGTCCGTGGCCATGGCGAGGATCTGCTGGAGCGCCTCCAGCCCCGAGGCGTCGGGAAGAGAGAGGTCGACGAGCACGCACTGCACGTCGTCCGTGAGCCGCGCCCGTCCCTCGGCGAGCGTCCGCGCCCAGGTGATCTTCGGCGGCCTCTCGGCGCCCGCCAGCAACTCCTCGACGAGAAACGCGTCGCCGGCGTCGTCCTCGATCAGCAGGAGGGTGAGCGGATCGGGCAGATCAGGTGAGACGGGGGTCACGAACGCCTCTCGTCAGCCGTCGGCATCATCGTGGGCACAAACCTATCGTCTGGGGGTCGGGCGGTAGGGGTCACACATCAACGAGCGCCTCTATTCCCTGGGGAAGCGTGCCGTCACGTGCCGCCTCGCGGAGGAACGACAGCAGCGTCCCGCGGAAGGCCTGCGCCGCCCGGGTCGGCTCGACGTCCTTGCGGTGGGCGAGGGCGACCGTACGGCGCAGCCCGGGCAGCAGCGGCGTGCCCGTCAGCCTCGGCCGGTTCTCCAGCACCATCGAGGGCACGACCGCGATTCCCAGCCCCGCCTCGACGAACCGGAGCACCGCGTCCATCTCCCCGCCCTCCACCGCGAAGCGCGGCTCGAAGCCCGCCTGCCGGCAGGCCGCCAGCGTCGCCTCCCGCACGTCGTAGCCCCGGCGGAACATGACCATGGGCCGTCCGCGCAGGTCCTCGATCCGCATGTACGACCTGCGCCCCCGGGCCGACATGGAGGCCACGACGAGGTTCTCGCTCAGGATCTCCTGGGTCACCAGGGACGGGTCGCTGCTCAGCAGCGGGAGGATGATCAGCGCCAGGTCGAGCTGGCCCCGGGCGAGATCGCGGACGAGGTCGCGGGATCCGCCCTCCTCCACCTGCAGCTCCACCCCCGGGTAGTCGTGGTGGAAGCGGGCCAGCGCGTCGGCCAGCAGCCCGGCGCACAGCGACGGGGTCGCGCCGAGGCGCACCCGCCCCCGCCGTAGCCCCGCCAGTTCGGCGACCTCGCGCCGGGCGGTCTCGGCGTCGGCGAGCATGCGACGGGCGAGCGGGAGCAGCGCCTCACCCGCGGGGGTGAGCGTGACGTTGCCCCGCGCCCGGCTGAACAGGGGCGCTCCCAGCTCGGTCTCCAGGCTCTTGATCTGCTTGCTCAGCGACGGCTGCGCGACCCGCATCCGCTCAGCGGCCTGGGTGAAGTGCCGCGTCTCGGCCACGGCCATGAAGTAGGCCAGTTGCTGGAGCTGCACGACTCAATAGCCTAGGGCTATCGCCGGAACCGGCTCGATGCGGGTCCCGCACGGGGGACAGGTGTGAATTTCGTCGCACACCTTGTGACTTTCGACTCTTGGAAACCGGAGGGGACAGAGCGCATAGCCAGCGGCTATCGAGACCAGACCTGGCATGACTTGGACGCCTGAAAAGCGCGAACCTAGCGTTTATCCACGTGACTGCCACTGTTGACCACTCCGTGGACCCTGCTTCTGTGGACAGGGGTTCGGCGACCGCGCCGGTTCCCGCGCACGAGGCACCTCGCAAGCCCGCCGGGGCCGCGCCGCGTACGCCTGCCCGTCGCGGCCTGCTCGGCACTTCGGCCGGCAGGAAGGCCGTCATGGCCGTCACCGGCGCCGTTCTCGTGCTCTTCCTGATCACCCACATGCTGGGCAATCTCAAGATTTTCCTGGGCGCCGACTCCTTCAACCACTATGCCGAATGGTTGCGGACCGTGGGCTCGCCCGCGTTGCCGAACCGGACGATTTTGACGATCACCGAGATCGTGCTCGCGCTCTGCGTCGTGCTGCACATGTGGGCGGCCGTGTCGCTCGCCCGCCGGGCGGCCAAGGCGCGGCCCGTGAAGTACGCGGCCAAGCGGAAGTCGCAGGCCAAGGGGTACGCCACCCACACCATGCGGTACGGCGGCGTGATCATCCTGCTGTTCGTGATCTGGCACCTGCTCGACATGACCTTCGGCACGGTCAACCCCAAGGGCGGCGACGCCACGCCGTTCGACCGGATGATCGCCGGCTTCCAGCCCGAGCGCTGGTGGGTGACGGTGTTCTACCTGGTCGCCATGGCGATGATCGGCCTCCACCTGCGCCACGGCCTGTGGAGCGCGTTCCAGTCGCTCGGCCTGACCCGCCGTCCCCGCTCTCGCGGCGCGCTGCAGACGGGCGCCGCCGCGGTCTCCGCGGTGCTGGTGCTCGGATTCGTCGCCGCGCCCATCTGCATCATGATCGGAGTGGTCAAGTGAAGTTCCGCCGCCGCGCCCAGCAGCAGCAGGAGGAGCGCGTGAGCCTTCCCGGGATGTACCGGGTGGGCGAGCCCATCCGGGACACCAAGGCGCCGGAGGGTCCCATCGAGGACCGCTGGGACACGCGTCGTTTCCAGGCCAAGCTGGTCAACCCGGTCAACAAGCGCAAGCTGACCGTCATCGTCGTCGGCACCGGCCTGGCCGGCGGCTCCGCCGCGGCCACGCTCGGCGAGCTGGGCTACAAGGTCAAGTCGTTCTGCTACCAGGACTCGCCCCGCCGGGCCCACTCGATCGCCGCGCAGGGCGGCATCAACGCGGCCAAGAACTACCGCGGTGACGGCGACAGCATCTACCGGCTGTTCTACGACACCGTGAAGGGCGGCGACTACCGCGCCCGCGAGTCGAACGTATACCGCCTCGCCCAGGTCAGCGTGAACATCATCGACCAGGCGGTGGCGCAGGGCGTGCCGTTCGCCCGCGAGTACGGCGGCCTGCTCGACACCCGCTCCTTCGGCGGCACCCAGGTGTCGCGGACCTTCTACGCCCGCGGCCAGACGGGCCAGCAGCTCCTGCTGGGCGCGTACCAGGCCCTGGAGCGGCAGGTCGCGGCGGGGAACGTGGAGGTCCACACCCGCCACGAGATGCTCGAACTCATCGTCAGCGGCGGCCGGGCCCGGGGCATCGTGGTCCGCGACATGGTCACCGGGGAGATCGAGACCCACCTCGCCGACGCCGTCGTGCTCGCCAGCGGCGGCTACGGCAACGTGTTCTTCCTGTCGACGAACGCCAAGGGCTGCAACACCACGGCCATCTGGCGGGCGCACAAGAAGGGCGCCTACTTCGGCAACCCCTGCTACACGCAGATCCACCCGACCTGCATCCCGCAGAGCGGCGACCACCAGTCGAAGCTGACGCTGATGTCGGAGTCGCTGCGCAACGACGGCCGCGTGTGGGTGCCGAAGCGCAAGGGCGACAACCGGGCCCCCGGCGCCATTCCCGAGGACGAGCGCGACTACTACCTGGAGCGCATCTACCCGGCGTTCGGCAACCTCGTCCCGCGTGACATCGCCAGCCGCGCCGCCAAGAACGTCTGCGACGAGGGCCGCGGCGTCGGTCCCGGCGGCCTCGGCGTCTACCTCGACTTCGCCGACGCCATCTCCCGGATGGGCCGCGACGCGGTCGAGAAGAAGTACGGCAACCTCTTCGAGATGTACGAGCGCATCACCGGCGAGAACCCGTACGAGGTGCCGATGCGCATCTACCCGGCCGTCCACTACACGATGGGCGGACTGTGGGTGGACTACGACCTGCAGTCGACGATCCCCGGGCTGTTCGTCGTCGGTGAGGCCAACTTCTCCGACCACGGCGCCAACCGACTGGGCGCCTCGGCGCTCATGCAGGGCCTGGCGGACGGCTACTTCGTGCTGCCGACGACGATCGGGGACTACCTCGCCGGAGCCGGCTCGTTCGGCCCGGTCGAGGAGGGCGACGTCGCGGAGGCCAGGAAGGCGGTCCAGGACAAGATCGACAAGCTCCTGTCCGTGAACGGCGACCGCACCGCCGACTCCTACCACCGTGAGCTCGGCCGGATCATGTGGGACTACTGCGGCATGGAGCGCACCGAGGAGTCGCTGCGCAAGGCGCTGGAGCGCATCCCCGAGCTGCGCGAGGAGTTCTGGAACAACGTCAAGGTGCCGGGCGACGCCGAGGGACTCAACCAGGCGCTCGAACGCGCCGGCCGGGTGGCCGACTTCTTCGAGCTCGCCGAGCTGATGTGCATCGACGCGCTGCACCGTACGGAGTCGTGCGGCGGTCACTTCAGGGCCGAGTCGCAGGACGCGGACGGCGAGGCGCTGCGCGACGACGAGAACTTCGCCTACGTCGCCGCGTGGGAGTGGACCCCGGACGGCCCGGTCCTGCACAGGGAAGAGCTCGACTACGAGTACGTCAAGATGACCCAGCGGAGCTACAAGTGAACCTGACCCTCAAGATCTGGCGGCAGAACGGCTCGTCGGACAAGGGACGGATGGTGACCTACCGGGTCGAAGACGTCTCGCCGGACATGTCGTTCCTGGAAATGCTCGACGTGCTGAACGAGCGGCTGATCCTGGAGGGCGACGACCCGGTCGCCTTCGACCACGACTGCCGTGAGGGCATCTGCGGCATGTGCGGCATGGTCATCAACGGCGTCGCGCACGGCGAGCAGAAGCTCACCACGACCTGCCAGCTGCACATGCGGCACTTCAAGGACGGCGACGTCGTCACCATCGAGCCGTGGCGGTCCGCGGCGTTCCCGGTGATCAAGGACCTCGTGGTGAACAGGTCGGCGTTCGACCGGATCATCCAGGCGGGCGGCTTCATCTCCGTCCCCGCCGGGTCCGCCCCCGAAGCGCACTCCGTCCCGGTGCCGAAGGCCGACGCCGACGCCGCCTTCGACGCCGCGACCTGCATCGGCTGCGGCGCGTGCGTGGCGGCCTGCCCCAACGGCTCGGCCTCGCTGTTCACCGCGGCGAAGATCACCCACCTGGGCCTGCTGCCGCAGGGCCAGCCGGAGCGCGAGTCCCGCGCCCGGGCGATGGTCGAGCAGATGGACGCCGAGGGCTTCGGCGGCTGCACCAACACCGGTGAGTGCACCGCGGTGTGCCCCAAGGGCATCCCGTTCGACACCATCGCCCAGATGAACGCCGACTACATCAAGGCCGCCTCCAAGTAGCGCGACCACATCCGGAGAAGGCGTGAGCCGCACGGCTCACGCCTTCACTGCGACTAATCCCCCCTCCTCCCGGGTAACGTGTCCTTTGTGTTGGCGTAACACGCCTGCCGTGATCCCGCAGGCGAGGGAGTGAGCATGTCCGTGTCCGGTCCACGTTCCACTTTGAAGGTCGCGTCCGCGGTCCACGGCGCGGCCGTCGTCGTGCGTGTGGAAGGGGACCTCGACGCCGGCACCGTCCACCTGCTCCACGACGAGTTGCACCGGGTCTGGGAGTCGCCCGAGACGTCCGTCCTCGTGATCGACGTCGCCGAGATCATGTTCTGCGACTCGCGTGGGCTGAGCGAGCTGATCTCTGCGTTGCAGCGCGGTCAGGCCATGAACGTCCGGTTGATCCTGACCGGTGTGCAGGGCGTGCTGCGCCGGGTGCTGACGATCACCGGGCTGCGCAACGTGTTCGAGCAGCATGAGACGGTCGCGGAGGCGCTCAGCCAGGCCGCGGACGCCGGTCCGCGCCGCCCTCGAACGGACGGCGACTCGGGCGCCGGCTCGGGCGGACTGTACGAAACCGCCGGTGACCGCTGAGCCGGGCCGGACCGCACCATCTGTCCTCCACGAAGGTGAAGCCCGATTGCCTTGCCTCCCCCTGCCTGCCGGGGTAATTAGAGGTGTAACTTCTCTGTAGATCTTCCGGGTGAAGATCTTCGGACCGAGGACAGGGAATGACGACGAGACTTGGCGTCACGGTGAGCCATGAGGCGACGCACGCTCTCGTCACTCTGACCGGCGAACTGGACGTGATCTCCGGCGAGCGGCTGCGCACCGTGTTCGGCAAGTTGTCGGACGAGGGCAACACCCGGCTGGTCGTGGACGCCTCCGAGCTGACCTTCTGCGACTCCATGGGCCTGCGGCTGCTGCTGGAGGCGCACGATCGCGCGGTCGAGGCGGGCGGGTTCATGAAGCTCGCCGGCGTCCGGGGCGTCTTCCGCAGGATCCTCACGGTGACCGGGCTGCACGCGGCGTTCCCCATCTACGAGACCCCCGCGGACGCCCTGGCGGCGCTGGACGACTGACGCCGGCCCGTCAGAGGCTGCTCATGACCTCCACCCGGAGCGCGGGCAGGTCGACTCCGGCGTCGGCCAGGATGCGGGCGCCCATGCCCTCGCCCTCCCGGATGACGCCGAGGAGGATGTGCCCGTCCCGGATGCTCCGGCTCTTCATCGCGAGAGCCTCGCGTAGCGAGAGTTCGAGCACCTTCCTGGCCCGGGGCCCGAACGGAACGCGCCGGCCGCTGACGAGGACCCCTCGGCGGTCGCGCTGCGGGGCGCGGTCCAGGGCTCCGGGCCCGAAGACGCCCTCGACCTTCTCCCGCACGGCCGACAGGTCGATGCCGATCGCCTCCAGGGCCTCGGCGTCGATGTCCCCGCCGGTCAGGTCGCCGTGTCTGCGGACGATCTCGGCGCGCACCCGCGCGTGGTCGATCCCGTGGGCCGCGAGGAGGCGCGCGGACGACGTCTGCGGGGTCAGCAGACCGAGCAGGACGTGCTCGGTGCCCGCCTGCCTGTGCCGGAGCTCGCGCGCCTGCTCCACCGCGTGCTTGACGACCTGCCGGGCGTCGTCGGTGAACCGTTCGAACATCTACTTCTCCCGTCTCAGCAGTCCTCGGCCGCTCGCGTACTTCTTGTGCACCGCCTGCCGGGACACCCCGAGCAGGAGCGCGATGTCCTGCCATGACCACCCCGCGGTGCGGGCGTTCTCCACCTGCAGCGCTTCGAGCCGTTCCACCAGGAGCCGCAGGGCCCGTACGGCCCGCAGACCGACGGCCGGATCGCGGCTGCCGGCGTCGCTCGCCAGCTGTGCCGTATCGCTCATGCCGTCAACATAGGTTGACAGATGGCTGCGTGTCAACCTTGGTTGACGGAGGAAAACGATTTGCCCGTCGACCTGCGTGTTTGCGAGCCTGGAACGACCATGCGCTCTCTTCCTGTGGCCGATCCCGGCACTCCCGACGCCCGCGGGCCGCTCCGCTACCTGTGGTGGGTGGCGCGCGCCCAGGCCGCTCCGCTGCTGGCCGGAGTCGGCCTAGCGGTGCTGTGGTGGCTGGGACAGGCGCTCGTGCCCGCGGCCCTGGGCAAGGCGATCGACGCGATGGCCCAGCGGGACGCGGGCACGCTGGTGAAGTGGTCGGCGGTGGTGCTCGGCCTCGGCGTGGTCCAGGCGGTCTCCGGCGTCCTGCGGCACCGTTTCGCCGTCTTCACCTGGCTGTCGGCGGCCTATCGCACGGTGCAGGTCACCGTACGGCAGGCGGCCAGGCTCGGGGCGACCCTGCCGAAGCGGCTGTCGACGGGTGAGGTCGTCAGCGTGGGCAACTCGGACATCGCGCACATCGGCAACGCGATGGACATCCTCCTGCGGGGCGCCGGCGCGGTCGTCGCGGTCGTCGCGGTGACCGTGATCCTCATCACCACCTCGGTTCCGCTCGGTCTTGTCGTGCTGGTCGGCGTGCCGCTGATGGCGGCCGCGGTGGGGCCCCTGCTCAAGCCGCTGCACCGGCGCCAGCACGCGCAACGCGACCTGCAGGGCGACCTGGCCACCCGGGCGGCCGACATCGTGGCCGGCCTGCGGGTGCTGCGGGGCGTCGGCGGCGAGCAGGTCTTCGCCGCCCGCTACCGCGAGGAGTCGCAGCTCGTACGGCGGGAGGGCGTGCGGGTGGCCTCGGTGGAGTCCCTTCTGGAGGGCGCCCAGATCCTGCTGCCCGGCGTGCTGATCGCGTGCGTGACCTGGCTCGGCGCGCACTTCGCACTGGAGGGCCGCATCACCCCCGGTCAGCTCGTCGCGTTCTACGGCTACGCGGTCTTCCTGATCGCGCCCCTGCGTACGCTGACCGAGGCCGCCGACAAGCTCACCAAGGGGCACGTGGCGGCGCGCCGCGTCTGCCGGATCCTGTCCCTGGAGCCCGAGATCGCGGGCGGCGACGGCCGCTTCTTCACGGGTGAGGGCACGCTCCGCGACGGCGGGTCGGGCGCCGAGGTCCGGCCCGGCCGGCTCACCGCGCTCGCGGCGGCCGCGCCGGAGGACGCCATCGCCATCGCCGACCGGCTCGGCGGGTTCGCCCCCGGCGACGTCGCGCTCGGCGGCGGGCCGCTCGCGGAGCTGCCGCTCGCCGAGGTCAGGCGGCACATCCTGGTGGCCGACAACGGCGCGCGGCTGTTCAGCGGACGGCTGCGCGACGAGCTGGACGTGCGGGGCACGGCCGGCGACGAGGAGGTCCGCCAGGCGTTGTACGCCGCCTGCGCCGAGGACATCGTGACGGCGCTGCCCGAGGGCCTGGACGCGTACGTGGCCGAGTCGGGCCGCGAGTTCTCCGGTGGCCAGCAGCAACGGCTGCGGCTGGCCCGGGCACTGCTCGCCGACCCGGAGATCCTCATCCTGGTCGAGCCCACCAGCGCCGTGGACGCGCACACGGAGGCGCGCGTCGCCGAACGGCTGGGCAAGGCGCGGGCGGGCCGCGCGACCCTGGTCTGCACGACCAGCCCGCTCGTGCTCGACCGGGCCGACCACGTGCTGTACGTCGAGGGCGGCGTGGTGCGGGCCGAAGGCACCCACCGGGCGCTGCTGGACGCGGAGCCCGGTTATCGCTCGACCGTGACACGAGGGGAGGACTGAGCATGGCCCGCGAGATCCTGCCGGTCGCCGACCGGGCGCAGGTGCGCGCCTACGCGCGGCGGCTGACGCTGAAGTATCCGCGCGAGCTCGCCCTGGCTCTGGCCCTGCACGCCCTCGCGGCGGTCGCCGGTCTGTTCGCGCCCCGCATGCTCGGCGAGCTGGTGCAGGGCCTGGCCGAGGGCCGGGCCGACCTGCGCGTGGACGCCGTCGCCCTGGCCATCGCCGGCTTCGTGGTCGCGCAGGGGGTGCTGGTCAGGTTCGCGGTGTACGCGTCGTCACGGCTGGGCGAGAAGGTGCTGGCCGAACTGCGCGAGGAGTTCGTCGACCGGGTGCTCGCGCTGCCGCTCTCGACGGTCGAGCGGGCCGGTTCCGGCGACCTCCTCACCCGCACCTCCAGGGATGTGGACGCGTTGTCCCGCAGCGTGCGCCACGCCGTGCCGGAGACGTTGATCGCGGTCGTGACCGGCGCCTTCGTCGTGGGCGCCGTGATCCTCGTCGGCCCGGTCATGGCGGTGCCGTCGCTCGTCGCCGTGCCGCTGCTGTGGGGCGCCACCCGCTGGTACCTCAACCGGGCCAGGGACGGCTACCTGCGGGAGAACGCGGCGTACGCCGACATGACCGAAGGACTGGCGGAGACCGTCGAGGGCGCGCGCACCATCGAGGCGCTGGGGCTGGAAGGCCGCCGCCGGGCCCGTACGGACCGGGACATCGCCCGGTCGTTCGCGGCCGAGCGGTACACCCTGGGCCTGCGCATGGTGTGGTTCCCGGCGGTCGAGTTCGGCTACGTGATCCCGGTCGTGGCGACCCTGTTCCTCGGCGGGCTGTTCTCCATCGAGGGCTGGGTGACGGTGGCCCAGGTGACGACGGCCACGCTCTACGTCCAGCAGCTCATCGACCCGCTCGACCGGCTGCTGTCGTGGGTGGACGAGCTCCAGGTCGGCGGGGCCTCGATGGCCCGCCTGCTGGGCGTGGCCAACGTGCCCGACGACCGCAGCGCGGGCGACGCCCGGCCGGTGGGGGAGGAGCTGAAGGTCAGCGGCGTGCGGTACGCCTACCGCGCGGGCCACGACGTGCTGCACGGCATCGACCTCGACGTACGCCAGGGAGAACGGCTGGCCATGGTCGGGCCGTCAGGGGCGGGCAAGTCGACGCTGGGCCGCCTCATCGCCGGGGTGCACGCGCCGGGGAGCGGGTCGGTCACGGTCGGCGGGGTGCCGATCGTCGAGCTGCCGCTCGACGAGCTGCGCGGGCACGTCGCCCTGGTCACCCAGGAGCACCACGTCTTCCGGGGCACGCTGCGCGACAACCTCCTCATCGCGCTGCCGGACGCCCCCGACGCGGAGGTGCGCCGGTCGCTGGAGGCCGTGGACGCCTGGGACTGGGTGGCCGCCCTCGACGGCGCGCTGGACACCGTCGTCGGCTCCGGCGGTACGGCGATCTCCCCGGCCCAGGCGCAGCAGCTCGCGCTCGCCCGGCTGGTGCTGGCCGACCCGCACACGCTCGTGCTGGACGAGGCCACCTCGCTGATCGACCCACGGGCCGCCCGCGACCTGGAGCGGTCGCTCGCGGCCGTGCTGGAGGGCCGTACGGTGATCGCCATCGCGCACCGGCTGTACACGGCGCACGACGCCGACCGGGTGGCCGTGGTGGAGGACGGCCGGATCAGCGAGCTGGGCTCGCACGACGAGCTGGTGGCGGCGGGCGGCGCCTATGCCGCGCTGTGGGACAGCTGGCACGGCACCGCCCGCTGACTCGGCTCACGTTCAGCTCACGTTGAGCGACTTCTTGAGGAAGTCGAGCTGCAGGAGCAGCAGGTTCTCGGCGACGACCTCCTGCGGCGTCATGTGGGTGACGCCCGACAGGGGAAGCACGGTGTGCGGGCGGCCGGCCGCGAGCAGGGCCGACGACAGCCGCAGCGTGTGCGCGGCGACCACGTTGTCGTCCGCCAGACCGTGGATCAGCAGCAGCGGGCGCTCCAGCTTCTCGGCATCCTTTTCGGCATCGCCGAGGAGGGACGACCTCTCGTAGTGCCCCTCGTCCGGGTGGCCGAGGTAGCGCTCGGTGTAGCAGGTGTCGTACAGCCGCCAGTCGGTGACCGGCGCGCCCGCGACGGCGGCGTGGAACACGTCCGGGCGGCGCAGCACCGCGAGCGCGGCGAGATAACCGCCGAACGACCAGCCCCGGATCGCCACCCGCGACAGGTCGAGGTCACCGGGGTGCAGGGCCGCCACGCCCTGGAGGGCGTCCACCTGGTCCTGCAGCGCGATCGTGAAGTCGTGCAGCATCTCGCGCTCGAAGGCCGGGCCGCGCCCCGGGGTGCCGCGTCCGTCGGCCACCACGACCGCGAAGCCCTGCTCGGCCCACCACTGGGACTCCAGGAACATCCGCCGGGCCGACAGCACCCGCTGGGCGCGCGGCCCGCCGTACGGGTCCATCAGGACGGGCAGCGGGCCCGAGCCGGGCACGTGCCACGAGGGCAGCAGGACCGCCGTGGACAGCTCGCGCGAACCCGAGCGGACGAGCGACACGCGCGGCTCCAGGCCGGGCCGCTCGGCGAGGGACTTGATGGAGACCGACCCGATGGTCACGGTTGTGCCCTCGGTGTCGAGGCTCTGCCGGGCCACGAGCGTCACGCCGCCCGCGCGGCGGCCGGAGTGGACGCCCGGCTCGGTGGTCACCGGGCTGATGGTGCCCTTCGTGCCGGTGCCCGCCGAGTACGTCCACACGTGGACCTCGGTGGGCTCGCCGCTCGCGGAGAAGAGCACGGTGTCGCCGTCGACGTCGAGCACCGCCCGGACCTGCAGCGACGGCGGGGTGACCGGCTCGTCGCCGACCACGAGGCGGTGACCGCCGTCGGCGTCGGCGACCCAGACCAGGGTGCCGTCCGACAGGCGGGCCGGGACACCGGTGACGATGTCCACCCAGGCGGGGTCGGTGTCCTCGCGCAGGAGCGTCGTCTCGCCCGTGCCGGGGTCGACGGACAGCAGGCGCATGGTCCGCTGGTCGCGCGAGAGCGTCACGATCGCGAGACCGTGGGCGTCCCAGGCCGCCGTCACCAGGTACTCCTGCTCGAACGGCACCGCCGTACGCGCGCCGTCCAGGCCGATGACGTGCAGTGTGACCTCGGCGTTGGCCGTGCCGGCGGCGGGATAGCGCTGGGAGACGGGCCGGCGGCCGGGGTTGGCCGGGTCGGCGATGTGCCACAGGGCCACCGGCGACTCGTCCACGCGGGACACCAGCAGCCGGTCTCCGGACGGCGACCACCAGTAGCCGCGCATCCGCTCCATCTCCTCGGCCGCGATGAACTCCGCGAGGCCGTAGGTGACCTGGTCGCCTTCCGGCTCGGCGAGTGCGGTGTCCGCTCCGGTGTCCGCTCCGGTGGCGAGCTCCAGCACGTGCAGCGCCCCGCCCGTGACATACGCGACCCGGGTGCCGGTGGGGTCGAGCCGGGGGTCGATGACCGGTCCGGCCGCCGGGAGCCGCCGCGACTCGCCGGAGGCGAGGTCGGTCAGGTAGAGGTCGCCCGACAGCGCGAAGACGGCCTGCCGGACCTCCCGGTCCGTGGCGTACGCCACCACGCCGCCCGCCGACTCCCTCGACCGCTCGCGGCGGGCGCGCTCCTCCGGCGGCAGGTCCTCGTCGGCGGCGCCCAGGGCGAGGGGGTCGACGACGAGCCGCTCGGCTCCGGACGCGACGTCCAGCTCCCACAGGCAGGTGACCGGATCGGTGCCCGATCTCGTCCTGAGGAAGGTCACCCGACCGCCGTCAGGGGAGATCGTGAAGTTGCGCGGCACCCCGAGGGTGAAGCGCCGGGTCCTGGCATGCAACCGTGGGAAGCTCTCCGTCATAGCTCCTCATACTGCCAGCACAAGGGCACTACCCTCGGAGGCATGACTGACCGTCGCTTGCTGCTCGTGCACGCCCACCCCGACGACGAGACGATCGGCACCGGGGCGACCATGGCCAAGTACGCCGCCGAGGGCGCGCACGTGACGCTCGTGACCTGCACCCTGGGGGAGGAGGGCGAGGTCATCCCCGCGGAGCTCGCCCACCACACGGCCGACAGGGACGACACCCTCGGTCAGTACCGCATCGGCGAGCTGGCCTCCGCGTGCAAGGCGCTCGGCGTCACCGATCACCGGTTCCTGGGCGGGGCCGGCCGCTGGCGCGACTCGGGGATGATGGGCGCGGCGACCAACGACCGTCCCGGCTGTTTCTGGCAGGCGGACCTCGACGAGGCCGCGGGCGAGCTGGTCACGGCGATCCGCGAGGTCAGGCCCCAGGTTCTCGTGACGTACGACGAGAACGGCTTCTACGGCCATCCCGACCACATCCAGGCGCACCGCGTCGCCTGGCGGGCCTTCGAGCTGGCCGCGGACCCCGAGTTCCCCGGCGGGGAGCCGTGGCGGATCGCCAAGTTCTACCTCACCGCCATGCCGAAGTCGGTGCTGCTGCGGACCATGGAGACCATGCGCGAGGCCGACGTCGACTTCTGGGTGCCGGAGTCCGCCGACGACATGCCGGGATGCGCGGACAAGGACGTCACGACGGAGATCGACGCCCGGCCGTACGTGGAGGCCAAGCTCGACGCGATGCGGGCGCACGCGACGCAGATCGCCGTGGACGCGCCGTGGTTCGCGCTGTCCAACAACGTCGGCCAGCAGGCCCTCGGGATCGAGCACTTCATCCTGCGCGCGGGGGTTCCCGGCCGGCCCGGCATCGGCGCTCCGCCCGAGGTCGGCGGCCTGGGCGAGCCGTACAACCGTGAGACCGACCTGTTCGCCGGCATCGGCTAAGTTGGGCGCTATGACCCAGGAGGCGCAGATCGGCGTCGAACCCACCGAGGACGCCCCCGGCCTGCTGGCCGGGGTCGTGACCGGCGCGGCGTACGGTGTGCTCTTCCTGCTGGGCGTGGTGCTCGGCGTCGTCGGCGGCTTCCAGCACGCGTGGTACGTCGGGCAGATGCCGGTCGCCGCGATCGCCTGGCTGGCGGTGCTGTTCGCCGTGCCGTACGCCATGGGCAGGCTGATGGGCGGCAAGCTGGCCGCGCTCGTCCCCGCCGTCGGCTGGCTCCTCGTGTCGTTCCTGCTGGCCACACCGCAGCGGGCCGGCGACCTCGCCGTCGCGGGCAACTCGGCCGGCTACTGGTACTTGTACGGCGGCGCCGTCGCGGTCGCGGCGGCCGTGGTCGTCACCCGCTCCACCGGTTCGTGGCTGCTGAAGTCGTACGGCCGCGCGTGAGCTTGTTCAGGTGGGACTGGTCGCCGATGCTGGGGGCATGCGGCGGTCGCACCGGGTCCGGCAGGTCATCAACTACGTCAACCTCTCCACGCCCCTCGGGCTACTGATCGCGCGGATCGGCGGAGCCCGCACCCGCAGAGGGGAGCGCGGCCTCGTCTACGCCCACGGCTACCGCATCCCCTTTCCCGTCGCGGGGGCGTTCACCGTGGGCAACGTGGTCCTCACCAAGCACGGGGAGGGCTACCTCACCGGCTGCCTGCTCGACCACGAGTCCCGGCACGCCACCCAGTACGCGTTCTGCGTCGGCCTGCCCATGCTCGCGCTGTACGTGCTCGCCTCGGCCGTCTCGTACGCCGTCTGCGGCCACCCGGCCTCGTGGAACCTCTTCGAGCGGATGGCCGGTCTCGACGACGGCGGTTATCCCCGGGTTCATCCACGGTGGAGGAGATCGCGTTCCCTCTGAGGGCGGAGGCGACGTGAGCGGAATCGGCCGGTCGTAGGAGGAATATTTCCGGTCCTGTGGGGATCATGGAGAGCGGAAGGGAGTCCCCCATGTCGCAAACGATCCAACCGGAAAGCCCTGAGGTCCCTGTTTCAACGGTTTCTCCCGTTTCTCCCGTTCCCTCCGTTCCGGTAGCGCCGCCGAAGCCGACCGCGCCGACGGGACCCCGCCGGTGGCCGTCCAGCTTCGCCGACAGGCTGACCGCACCTCTCCCGGACTTCCGCGAGGTCACGAGCGTCATGTGGCATGGGCAACTGCGGCCCGACATCGGCGACAGCGACCAGATTCCCGTCCACCGCGTCGGCCTGCCCCGCGCCGCCGCGACCGAGACCGTGGTGACCTGGGTCGGCCACGCGACGTTCGTCCTCCAGATCGGCGGGCTGACCGTGCTGACCGACCCGGTGTGGTCCCGCAAGATCCCCGGCGTGCGCCAGCGGCTGACCCCTCCCGGCGTCGCCTGGTCCGACCTGCCCAAGGTCGACGCGATCGTGATCAGCCACAACCACTACGACCACCTGGACGCGCCGACGATCCGCCGCCTGCCGAGGGACACGGCGGTCTTCGTGCCGGCCAGGCTCGCGGGGTGGTTCCGGCGGCGCGGCTTCCGTGACGTGACCGAACTGGACTGGTGGGAGTCGGCCCGTCTCGGCGACGTGACGTTCGACTTCGTCCCGGCCCACCACTGGAGCCGCCGTACGCTGTGGGACACCTGCCGCACCCTGTGGGGCGGATGGGTGCTCACCTCCCGCGACCATCGGGTCTACTTCGCCGGCGACACGGCCTACGGGGAGCGGTTCGCCCAGATCGGCGAGCGTTACCCGGGCATCGACCTCGCCCTCATGCCGGTCGGGGCCTACGAGCCGCGCTGGTTCATGAAGGTCTCGCACGTCGATCCCGCCCAGGCCGTGCAGGGGTGCCTCGACGTGGGTGCGCGGCGGATGGCCACCATGCACTGGGGCACTTTCGTGCTGTCGGGCGAGCCGCTGCTGGAGCCCGTACGCGAGGCCCGCGCCGTGTGGGAGTCACGCGGCATGGACCCCGCCGACCTGTGGGACCTCGCCGTCGGCGAGAGCCGTACGCTCCCCTGAGGGGACGGCTCCGGGCGGGGCGCGGGCCACGCCGGGCGGCCCTGGCACAATTCGGGCATGAGCTTCGCGACCGCTGACCTCTACGACGCCCACGGCGACGCGCTGCGCAGTTGCGTCACGCAGTTCCGCTCGTACGGCGCCCGTGCGCGGTTCTCCGGACAGATTTCGACGGTCCGATGCCTGGAGGACAACGCGCTCGTCAAGCAGACGCTCGCGACGCCCGGCGGGGGACGCGTCCTGGTGGTCGACGGCGGCGGGTCGCTGCGCACCGCGCTGCTCGGCGACATGATCGCGGCCGCGGCCGTGAAGAACGGCTGGGCCGGCGTAGTGATCAACGGCGCCGTGCGGGACACGGCCGCCCTGGCCCGGCTCGACCTCGGCGTCAAGGCGCTCGGTTCCAACCCCCGCAAGAGCGCCAAGACCGGCCTCGGAGAGGTCGACGTCCCGGTGACCTTCGGGGATGTGACCTTCACTCCGGGGGAGTGGCTCTACAGCGACGAGGACGGCATCCTCCTCAGCGACCATCACCTCGACATCTGACTTAGGCGTGACCCCGTCGGGTCACCTCCAGCGGGCTACATGTTCGCAACCGGGGTGAAGAGGAATTCAAGGCGTGCCTGCCATCCTCGCCACTGGCCGCAGAGCGCAGTCCTGTGTACCCAGATGGGGGATATGCCATGCGTGACATTCTCAAGATCGAGGACCTGCCCGCAGGCGTCTCCGAGCTCGCCGGTGAGGAGCTGGAGATCGTCGCGGGTGTCGGGGCGGAGATGAAGCCCGGTTCGGGCTACGTCTGCACCGCCAGCCAGGCCGGCGATTGCTGATGGCCTGACCGTTGCGGCGACCCGGTGCCGTGAGCGCGACCGGGTCCGGACGGTGACCGGCGGACCGGGCGCGGCCGAGCCCGGCGGTCCGGTCGCCGAAGCGGCGGCGCACGTCCGAGATCAGGTGGTTCTGGCTGTGAGACGGCGCGTGCCGCTGCGGATGCAACTGGCCCGCAGCGACTGCGGCGCCGCCTGCCTGGCGATGGTGCTCGGCGGGCTGGGGCGCCGCACCACCCTGGCGGAGGTACGTGAGCATCTCGCCGAGGGTGTCGACGGGGTGAGCCTGCACGAGATGATCCAGGCCGGCGCCCGCTTCGGGCTACGGCTGCGCGCCTGCCGCGCCCCCATGGACACGCTGGCCAGGTTGCCCACGCCGTTCATCGCTCTGTGGGAGAACAACCACTTCGTCGTGGTCGAGCGGGTCACCCCGCGAGGCATCACCGTTCTCGACCCGGCGCGGGGGCGGCGCCGGCTGTCGCGGCGGCAGTTCCGGGCCGGCTACTGCGGCACCGTGCTGCTCGCCGACGCCCCCGCCGGGCTCGCTCCCGCCGTGGCGTCACGTCCGTGGCGGGTGCTGCGCCCGCTGGTGGCGCCCGCGCTGGCCAACCGGAGGCTGGTCCTGGCCGTGGTGCTGGCCTCGCTCGGAGCGCAACTCCTCGGCCTGGCCGTGCCGCTGTTCACCAAGCTCGTGGTGGACCGGCCGGTGAAAACGGACGTGACGACGCTCGCGGTCGGCGCCCTGTGCGTCGTCGCGCTGCACGCGCTGTTGTCGTGGGTGCGCGCACGGGTGCTGATCAAGCTGCAGACCTCGGTCGCCGCCGAGGTGATGCGCACGCTCGTCGGTCACACCCTTGCCCTGCCCTACCGCTTCTTCCAGCGCCGTTCCAGCGGCGACCTGCTGAGCAGGCTCAGCGGGGTGGCGATGCTGCGCGATCTGCTCACCGAACAGTCGCTGACCTTCCTGTTCGACCTGTTCACCGTGGTGTCGTACCTGACCCTGCTGGTCGTGGCCTCGCCCGGGCTGGCGTTGTTGACGCTCACGGCGGCCGCCGCCCAGGCCGTCGTCGTGCTCGCCACGGCCCGCCGGGGGATGCACCTGGCCTTCGCCGCGCTGCACACCAACGCCACCACCCAGTCGGCCCTGGTCGACAACCTCGTCGGCATCGAGGCGATCAAAGCCTCCGCCGGTGAGGCGGCCGCCGTCGAGCGCTGGCGCACCCTCCACGACGAGGAACTCACCACCGGCGCGGCCCGCGACCGACACGTGGCGGCGGTGCAGGCGGTCGGCAGCGCCCTGCAGACGGCCCTGCATCTGGGCCTGCTCGTCGCCGTTTTCGCCGCCGCCACCACCAGTGGTCAGACACTGGGCGACCAGCTCGCCCTGGTGTCCCTCGCGGTCGCGGCGACCACCCCTCTCACCTCGCTGCTCGGCATCGTGTACCAGCTCCAGCTCGCCGCCGCGCACATCGGCCGGATCGCCGACCTGATGGGCACGGAACCGGAACGCGACGGCGGGATCCGGCTGGAGGGCGGGCTGGGCGGCGGCATCACCGCTACCGGCCTCAGCACCGGCTACGACGCCCGCACCCCGGTGCTGCGCGATGTCTCCCTGCACGTCCCACCCGGCTTCCGGGTCGCGATCGTCGGCGCGTCCGGGTCCGGCAAGACCACCCTCGGCCGGGTGCTGGTCGGGCTGGTGGAGCCGTCCGCCGGGCAGGTCCGCTTCGACGGGATCCCGCTGGAGGATCTCGATTTGCGATGGCTGCGGGGGCAGGTGGGCGCGTCACCCAGCAGCCGCACCTGTACGCCGGCACGATCTCGGCCAACATCGCCGGCTTTTCCCCGGTCAGCAGACAGGCGGTCGAGCACGCCGCCCACCTGCCGAGATCCACGACGAGATCATGCGGCTTCCCCAGGGCTACGACACCGACATCGGGGAGGGCGGCGGGCGCCTGTCCGGCGGGCAGCGACAGCGACTCGCCCTCGCCCGCCGCCCCCGGATCCTGCTGCTCGACGAGCCCACCGCCAGCCTGGACGCGGCCACAGAAGAACGCATTCGCCGCAACCTCCAGCGGCTCGGCCAGACACAGATCATCATCGCCCACCGGCTGTCGACCATCCAGGACGCCGACCTCATCGTCGTACTCCACCAGGGCCGGGTGACCGAGGCCGGCCACCACCAGCTCATGGCCCTCGGCGGCCTCTACGCCGAACTGGTCCGCTACCAGCACCAGACGGCCGGCCTCACGAGGACACCGATCCCCATCCGTCCTTCAGCCGCTCATGTCCCGCATGACGGCGAGTGAGGCGTCCGGCGTGCGGGATCCGCCCGGCCAGGGCGGCTACCGGCGCGGGACCGATTCCGTGAACGGCGTACGCCCTGGCAGTGCTTCCACCGCTCCAGCCGAGGCCCTGGCGCGATCGCGCCACCAGGTCAGCCCGTTGCGGTCCGCCAGCCGTGCCACGACGGCGAGGTGCCTCACAGCGGTGCCGTACTCCCCGAAGGTGGACGCGAGCAGGGCCAGGTACCAGTCGACCGGGCCCATGCACATCACGGCGGATATCCCTGAGATCCGCCGACGGTACGGAAGCAACTCGGCGTAGCCGGCCCGGCAGTCGTCCTCGTCTCCGACGGCCGCTCTCGCGGCTGCCTGCAGACACGCCGCCGACAGCCATGACCAGTCGCGGGGAGGCGTCGGCCAGCCGGCACGCACGAGGTCGCGGGCCTCCTCGCCGTGGCCCTGGGAGCACAGGTGCAGAACGCGGGCGTCGTGGTCGAGGGTGGGATGAATGCCGGAGATGGCGTCCACGAGCGGACCGGCGTTCGCCATGGCTCCCTGTTGGTAGCGCATCGCGAGGCGGCCCATGGTCACCAGCGCCCGCACGTGATACACCTCCAGCTGCTCGGCTTGATGCTCGGCCTCCGTGCGAAGTCTCTCGGCCTCGTCGAAGCGGCCGTCCAGGGCGAGGCGGTTGGACCGCCAGAAGGTGTGCTGGAAGCGAGGCCAGGCCAGCGGGAGCCGCTCCAGCAGTGCCTCACACCGGGCGGCGGCCCGGTCGGCCCCGGCCACGTCGAACATCTCCAGCCGGTTGTGGGTGTGCAGCATCTGGGCCAGCAGCTCGAACCTCGGAGCCTGCTCGCGCACCGCCAACGCGCACATCTCGTCGGCGATCCGCATCAGCTCGGTGATGCGCAGTGGCTGGGGCAGCGCCAGGTGCCGGGCGTTGAGCATGCGCATCAGCAGGTGCGGATCGCCCAGGCGCCGGGCCATCTCCACCGCCTGCGCGGACAGCAAATCACAGCGAGGGTCGGCGCTCCCGTCGTACAGCTCCTGAGCCAGACTGCCCAGCAACCGGGCTCGCTCGGGAGTGTCCTCCTCCTCCAGGCGGTCCAGGGCCGACTCCAACCGGTGCACCAGCCGCAGCTCGATCGCCTCGTACGGGTCGAGCAGCGACCACAGAGACGGAGCGTCCAGTGCCGTCAGCGCCCTCGCCGCCAGCTCCGGGCGGGACGGAACGCGGTCGGCGGCGCGGATCGCCTCCGCTCGCGCCTGCCGGGCCCCGAGCTGGTCTCCCGTCTCGATCAGGGCCCGGACGCGGTGCAGCAGCAGCTCCACGTGGGTCTCCGGGTCGCCGGCGGAAGCGTCGTGGGCCTTGATGGCACGGTCCCACCAGGTCGCCGCCTCCTCGTAGGCCAGACGCAGACCGGCCTGCTCGGCCGCCGCGCAGGCCCAGCGCACCGCCTCGCCATAGGCGGCCGGACCCGCTTCGACGGCGTGATGGGCGATCATCGCCACATCGGTGCCGGGGCGCGCGGACAGAGCGGCCATGACATCGCGGTGAATTCTGGCCCTACTCAGCGGGGGCAGGTCGCCGACGAGCGTCTCCCGGACCAGGTCGTGCGCGAAGGCCATCTGCGTGTTGTGACAGACCAGCATTCCGATCTGGGCCGCCTGGTCCAGCAGGTCGTACACGTCGCCGTCGATCGACCGGCTCGAGGCGACCTCGGCCACCACGGCGGGATCGAAATCCCTGCCGATCACGGCGGCGACGCTAAGGACCTGCGCCAGCCGCGGGTCGCGACCGGCCAGGCGCTGGCGGACCAGCCCGGCCACCGCGTCCGGAACCGTGTCCAAGGACTGGCCTTCGACCACCAGCCGGATGCTTTCGCGGACGAAGAACGGGTTGCCCCCGGTGCGATTGGTCAGGCGGGCGACGATCTGATCGTTCACCTGAACGCCCATCTCTTCGGCGATCTCCCGCACCGCCTCGAAACCCAGCCCGCCCAGACGGATTCGTACCAGGTCGTAGCCGGCCAGGCGAACCAGCAACTCGTCCACCGACAGGCCACCCGCGACACCCGTTGGCGGCTGCGGTGGCATCGTGTCGCGGAAGGCCGTCACCAGCGACAACGGCGCCCCGTCCGCCGTCCCGCCGATCAGCACCGCGACATCCCGCAGCAACTCCAGCGACGCCGGGTCGGCCCACTGCGCGTCGTCGAGCAGGATGACCAGGGGCTGGGCTCGCGCAGCGGTCACCAGCCACTGCGCGATCGCCTGGTTGCGCCGCAGCAACGCCGTGCCGGTCGACCCGGTGGGTATGCCATCGTCCAGCAGGCCGGCCAGTGCCGTCCGGTCCGGCGGGGGGCAGCGCTCCTGCAACGCTCCCAGCACCTGCAGCCAGGGCCACAACGCCGGCGTGCCCTGTGTGTCGTGACACCGCCCCCACAGCACCAGATACCCCGCGTCGGCGCAGCAGGCGGCGAAGGACTCCAGGAGGCTGGTCTTGCCGATGCCTGGCTCGCCGCTCACCGCCGCGACCGCCACCCGCCGTCGCGTCGCCGAATTCGCCAGCGACAGGAGCTCGGCCAGCGGCTTCTCCCGCCCCCGCACCGTCCTCGGCTGGAAGGGGGCCTGTGACGTTGTGAGCACCGTGGTCGAGGTGACCGGACCCAGCGACTCGGTCTGACGCAGGATGCCGTCCTCCAGGTCCCTCAGCTCGGGTCCGGGGTCGAGTCCGAGCTGGTCGGCCAGGAGTTCTCTGACCCGTCGCAGGATGCGCAGGGCGTCGGCCTGGCGACCGGTGCGGTACAGCGCGAGCGCGAGCAGGCACCACAACCGCTCCCGCAACGGGTTGGCCGCCGTCTCGGCCTCCAGATCCGCTATCGCCGCCTGGGGCCGGCCCAGATCGAGCAACGCCTGCGCGCGCAGCTCTATCGACACCAGCCGCAACTCCCGTAATCGGCCGGCCTCGGCCAACGCCCACGGCTTATCGGAGAACTCCCCGTACGGCGAGCCTCGCCACAACCCCAGCGCCTCCTCCGCCGACGCCAGCGCCTCCCGCGGCGACAGGAGCTCCGCACGATTCACCAAGTCCGCGAATCGCACCGCATCCACGTTCTCCGCCCTCAGCAGATATCCCGGGGGCCGCCCCAACAGTACCCGCGGCTCACCACGCGCCGGACGATCCGGCTCGATGGCCCTGCGCAGATGCGAGATGTACGACTGCACCGTCGCCAGAGCACTCGCCGGTGGCGTTTCCCACACGGCATCGATCACCGTTCCGCTGGAAACCACCGCACCTTGCGCGATCAGAAGCCGGGCCAGCACGGCCCGCTGACGCTGCCCGCCCAGGTCGACGCGCGCCCCGTCGTCGTCGTAGACCTCCAGCGGGCCGAGAACACGGAACTCCATCTCCTACCTCCTTCTGGCGGCGGTGCGCAGGCGGCCGATCCGGACGCACCGGACCACAGACACCACGCCGACCCGGCAGCCGGACTCGCGGAAGTGGCTTCCGCGGCCGACTCGCCAACCAATACCCAGACGCCTACGTACGGGGGGATTGTCCGTTATGTGGCGTCCCATGTGCATGGGACATTTCGCCCTTGTTTGAGGGGTGACTGCGGACTCAGGCGATCAGGGACAAGATGGCGCCACTTCTCCGGCGCCTGACAGATCGGCCTCCAGTAACCGGGACAGTGGCGGCGGCCTGGCCTGTCACGGTGCCATCGGTCGTTCCGGTCCTGGCGCCTGAGGGCGCGTCGGGTCGCCTTGTCGCGGCGGTGCGATCACCTCGCAAGTGTCCGGCCGCCAGCGTCCTGCAAGCCGGCTCATGCGATTTACAGGGGAGCTCGGTAAGGATCCGTACCAACTCTTATCTCGCCTTTATGGCCGGCGAACCGCGGGAGCGGACCGGTTGCTCCGGCACACCAAATCCTGCACGGAGATTCACTGTCGCGCCGGAAGGCGCGTTCGTAGCCGAGGAGAAACGCATTTGAACCCGTCAACCTGTCGCGCGTTCGCTCGGCGGATCGCGACCACTCTGACCGCCGGGGTGGTCGGCTTAGCCGCCACCATGGCCTCTTTGGCCATGCCCTTACCCGCGCTGGCCGCGTCCGCCTCGGCAGCATCCGGGGGTGCGAGCGTGGCGGCCTCGGGCGACGTCAAGCTCATCGATTTCGGCTCCGGCGGAGTCTCGGAGGGGACCTACGTCGGACGCGTCAACAACAAGGGCCAAATCGCCACGCAGAAAACGGTCGCCAGCGGACCCAGAGCAGTTCTGCTGTCGGTTAAGGACGGTTCCCCCCAAACCACGGATATCCATTCCAGTCTCGGCATCGAGGGCGCATCCAGCTTCGCCTCGGAGGTTAACGACGACGGCACAGTCGTCGGCCAGGTGGACCACGGCGGGTCCTTCCTGTTCAAAGACGGAACCGTGACCTTCTTCTCGCCGCGCAATGCGATAGCCATCAACAACAAGGGGCAGGTCGCCGGGTCCGACAACGGGGGCTGGGTACGAGACCCCGACGGGTCCGTGCTGAGACTCCGCGCGTTCGACCTGCAGCATATGGAGATCTCGTCGCTGAACGACTCGGGTTCGGTGGTCGGTGTCGCGGACATGGACCCCGACCCGTTCAACCTGAAGTTGCGAGCCTTCCGTACGAAGCCCGGCGAGCCCCTCGACGTGAGCCGGGACAGTCTGCCGTGGGGCGAGGCCACCGCGGCACACGACATCAACAACAAGGGGGAGGTCGCCGGCTACGGGAAGAATTCGGCCGGTGGCTATGTGCCCATCATCTGGGACAAGAACGGTGTTGCCCACGAGAAGACGACCGCTAACGGTGGCAAGGCGCTCGCCATCAACAATGCCGGTGTCGCCGTGGGTGAGCTGTACGGGTCCAGCTCCGGGCTCGGTTATCAGCGGGCCGCCCTGTACGTGGGAAACACCACGATCGACCTGAACAGCCTGGTGCCGCCGGGGACGACCCTGACGCTGAGACAGGCCACGGGCATCAACGACCTCAACCAGGTCACGGGTATCGGGCAGGTGGGAGGGGAGTACCGCCCCTTCCTGCTCGACCTGGGCCAGGCGTTTCCCACCATCGAGTCGATCGTCTTCCAGACGCGGGTCTACCCCTCCAAGGACTGGGTCGACCTCCCGTTCAACTGGGCGATCGACGGCAACACGGTTCGCGTCAACGTCGTGGTCAGAAACGACAGCGATTACCCCGCGGCCACAAACCTTCAACTGCTTGAGAACGTGTCCGGCAAGAGCTTGCTCAAATCCGGTGTCCCCGAGATCGATGTAACTCTCGCGCCACATGAAACACGTACGATCCCGGTGGATTGGAACACCGCGAGTTTCGCCTGGCATGGAGGCCAAGCACATTCCGGCCGCTCCGTGACCGCGAAGCTGCTCGCCGGTGCGGTCGAACGAGAGCATCGCACCGAGGCGCTCACCGTCCGGCCGAAGCCCTTTATCCTGGTGCACGGCTACAGAAGCAGTGCGCAAAAGGCATGGGGTAGTTACCAGACCCTTCTGTCCGATGCGCACCCGCTGCTCAAGGGATACGCGGTCGGTGACGGGCAGGTCCCCGGAACGCTCAACACCGGTGATCCGGCCCATCCGACCGAGCGCACCTACACCATGCAGCAGAACGCCGAGCAGTTGGAAACGTACATCGAAGGCGTGCGGGCGAAAACGGGCGCGTGGCATGTCGACGTCCTTGCCCACTCGATGGGCGGGGTGATCACGCGGAAGTACATCCAGGACTATATGCCGGGCGTGTGGGACGACAGGCCGGTGGTGAACCGGATGCTGCAGATGGGCACCCCGAACCTGGGAAGCCCCTGCGCGGATGTGGCCGCGAGACTGCGGCCCAAGATGCACTGGCCGGCCACGTTGGAGCTGACCACGACCCATATGACGGAGATCTTCAACAAGGACGTCCATCGTCTCCGTGGTGTGCTGCCCTCCGCCCTCGTGGGTGTGAAGCGGGGCGTGGTCTGCGACTGGTTCGGTGGAGACCCGGCGAAGCCCACCAAGGAAGACGGTGACTCGATCGTTCCGGTGTCGAGTGCGAGCTTCGACTACACCGACATCAAGACCACCGAGAGCAGTCATGTGCGGATGACCACCTCGGTGAAGGATTTCGAGGGCTATGTCAAGGAGCGGCTCGCGAAGTCGCTCGCCGGCACCTCTGGTTCTGTTGAGCTCGCACCTCAGGGTGGAGAGCTGGCACCGCAGGTCCAGGCACACGCTGGCGTGAAGGCCGCGGCGGACGGCGGCGCCGCGAGCGAGTCGCCCTCGTCGTTCGCCATGCCGTCGACGGCGGTGGAGCCGGGTAAGACGGTGAGCGTGCCGCTGGACGTGCCGCAGGGAACGGCCTTCGGCGTCACCGCGGTGCTGCCGGAGACGGTGGGGATGCTGCTGCGCGACCCGTCGGGGAAGCCGGCCGCGTCCTATGCCGCGGGCAGTGAGGCAGCCGAGCAGCCGATCCAGGGGCTGAGCGTGGCCAAGCCGCAAGCCGGGGCGTGGAAGCTGGAGATCACCAATACGGCGGCTGAAGCGGTTACGGCCGATGTGCTGGCCTGGGTGGCCGGTAGCCCGGTGAAGGCGGCGGCCACGGCCAAGGCGGCCGATGATGGCCGGGTTACGGTGACAGCCAAGGTCACCGACGATGGGCAGCCGGTCACCGGAGTTCCGGTGAAGGCCGTCCTGACCGCCGAGGACACCACCTCCGTCGAGCTGACGTTGCAGGACGGCGGCGCCGGGGATGGTGTGTACGGCGCCACGTCGGAGCCGCTGGCCGATGGGGTCTACAGCGTGCTCGTGCAGGCCGAGACCGCCAAGGGGCTGCGCGACACCCACACGGTGATCCAGATCAAGAAGCCCGATACGCGGGAGTTCGAGCTGACGCTCTCGGCGCAGCCGGGGGGTTCGGCGTCGGCGTCGCCGGCGCAGGACACCTACCGGGCCGGGACCAAGGTGACGCTGACCGCGACCCCTGAGGCCGGTCGCATTCCGACCGGGTGGACCGTCGATGGCGAGGACCGGCCTGCCGGGAAGCTCATGTTGATCATGGATGGCCCCCACACGGTCGTGGCCCGGTTCGGCACCTACACGGTGACCGAGATCGGTGGGCTGCCCGGTGGCAACGGCGCCTCTACGACCACGGCGGTCGCGCTGAACGACCGCGGTCAGGTCGCCGCCACAACGATGAAGGACGGCAAGAACCACGCGGTGCGCTGGCAGGCGGGGGAGATCACCGACCTGGGCGGGCCTCCGTGCACCGGCGCGTGCGCCGCGGAAGCGACGGGCATCAACGAGGACGGTGACGTGTCCGGCTCGGCCACCGCCACAGTTGAGGACCGAAACGAATCGCATGCCGTGGTCTACGGCCGTGACGGGTCGGTGAAGGATCTGCACCCGACGGGCCAGCCGGCGAACACGAACAGCTATGCCAACGACCTGAACGACAGCGGTCAGGTGTTCGGCTGGATCGGCGACTCCTACATGATGTGGGAGGGGGGAACGCCGGTACGGTTGCCGGACGCGCCAGAGTGGGGCACCGCCCATGTGGGCGGCATGGCCAACCGGATCAATAACCAGGGCACCGTGGCCGGTGGTTACGTGTCCCAGCGCAACGTGTTCGGTGTTCCGATCGAGTGGCGCCCCGCGTACTACCAGGACGGCGTGACCACCAAGCTGGAGGTTCCCGCGTGTGACGGCCCGGGCGGCGGCATCGCGTTCGCTGTGAACAACCCCGGCGTGATCGCCGGTGAGTGGAACTGCATGGGCGAGGAACGCCACGCCTACACCTGGCAGAACGGCAGGCCTACGGATCTCGGCGCCGGCACGGCCGCCGCGATCAACGACAGTGGTCTGGTGGCCGGTTTCGCCGGAGCGGGCGCCGGTGTGCCGGCGCTGTGGCTGGACGGCGCGGTCCACGAGCTGCCGGAGCTGCTGCCCCGGCCGATGTGCCCCGCCGACAGATCCAAGACGACCGAGCCCTGTATGGCTCTGCACACCTTGAGGGACCTGAACTCCTCGGGTCAGATCCTGATGCAGGGTTTCGTGCGTGACCGGGCGGCGGACTCCGACGGTTTCACCGAGTCGGCCCGTTCGTTCCTGTTGAGCCCGACCAAGGCACAGGCGGATCTTCAGGTCACGGCCGAGGTGTCGGCGTCCGAGCCGGGGCCGGGGTCGAAGGTGACCTGGACGGCGACGGTGACGAACAAGGGTGACGACCCGGCCACCGATGTGCGGCTGGATGTGCTCGTGCCGCAGGCCGCGGGTGTGAGCACGTGTGAGACCTTCCGGGGGATCTGCGCGCCGATCAAGGATGGGTTCCGTAACACGGTCAAGGTTTTGGAGCCGGGGTGGAGTGCCAGGGTTGAGGTGACGTCGGCGATCCCGGCTGATGCGGCCGACGGGACGGAGTTGAAGGTTCAGGCCTTTGGTTACAGCCTGGCGGTGGCCG